>CAZUXD010000014.1:0-73770 GCA_964624455.1 uncultured Actinomycetes bacterium
CCTCGGTGCTGATGACGCCGGACGGCAAGACGGTCGAGGCGGAGGCCGCGCACGGCACGGTCACCAGGCACTATCGGCAACACCAGGCCGGCAAACCGACCTCCACCAACCCGATCGCGTCGATCTACGCGTGGACCGGTGGGCTGAGGCACCGCGGCAAACTGGACGGCACCCCGGAGGTGACGGGCTTTGCGGACGCGCTCGAGCAGGTGATCGTCTCCACCGTCGAGAGCGGCCAGATGACCAAGGACCTGGCGCTGCTGGTCGGGCCCGAGCAGCCGTGGCTGACCACCGAGGAGTTCCTGGCGGCCCTGGACGACAACCTCAAGACCCGCCTCGGTTCCTAGGAAGATCACCTTTTGGGAAGGATATGCCCCGCTTTCCGGGCTGGATCCTTCCCAAAACGTGATCTTCCGTGTGGATAAGTCCGATCGGGGCGCGCCGGTGTGGATGGCCGTTCGCCGTATCCCGCTCGATTGCGCATGCTGTGCGGCATGACATTCCGGGAGACCGCCGCGCAGGTCGCCGCGCTGATGGCCGCCCAGGACGGGCTGATCGGCCGGCTGCAGGCCTTGGATGCGGGCATGTCGCGATCGGCGGTGGGTCGCCGCGTGGCGTCCGGCGCCTGGCGGGGGGTGTTGCCCGGGGTGTTCAGTGCTCCGCAGGTGCCGCCGAGTTCAGCATCGCGGATCCGGGCTGCTGCGCTCTGGGCGGGGCCGGCGGGAACGGTCAGCGGGGCGGCCGCGGCGTGGTGGTGGGGTCTGACCGATCTGACGCCGATGACGGTGGAGGTGACGCTGCCGCGTTCCGTGGTCCGAGGTGCCCCAGCCGGGGTGTGCGTGGTGCGCCGGAACCTGGCGGCGGCCGACCGGACGAAGTGGAAAGGCGTCGCGGTGACGGGCCTTGCGCTGTCCGCGTTGCACGGAGCGGTGGCGCTCGGTTCGCCGGCCGGGGCGATGATGCTCGACCGGGCGCTGCAGCGCCGCTGCCGTTTCGACGAGGTGGCCGCGGCCTACAACCGCCAGATCGGCTCGCGCCGGTCCGCTGCGGCGCGCCGGTTGATGGCCGCCGCGGGGGACCGGGCGGCGGCGGAGTCCGAGCGACGGTTCATCCGGATGCTCAAGCGCGCCGGCATCCACGGCTGGACCGTCAACGCCGCCCTGTTCGTCGCCGGCGAGACCTACTACCCGGACTTCTGCTTCGCTGCCGAGCGGGTCATTGTCGAGATGGACGGCTGGGCGTGGCACCATACCCCGGACCGGTTCCGCCGCGACCGGGCACGGCAGAACGCGCTCATCCTGGCAGGTTGGACGGTGTTGCGGTTCACCTGGTTCGACCTGACGGACCGGCCGGAGTGGGTGCTGGACCAGGTGCGCCACGCTCTTGCCGCCCGCCGCCGGGTCGGATGATCACGAGTTGGGAAGGAATTGTGCCGGAATCCGGGCTGGATCCTTCCCAACTCGTGATCATCCCCCGGGGAGGGAGTGGGCCGGCCGGCGCGATCCCCGGCCGTGAGCGGGAGGTCGGCGAGGTGCTGCGGGTCGCCGCGTTCAACGTCAACGGCATCCGCGCCGCGGTCCGGCGCGGCTACCTGGCCTGGTCCGCCGGGCGGTCCGCCGACGTCATCTGCCTGCAAGAGGTGCGGTGCCCGGCGGAGATGATCCCGGCGCAGGCCATCGACGGGTATCACCTCGCGTACCACGCGGGTGACCGCGCCGGCCGCAACGGGGTCGCCGTCCTGAGCCGCCACGCACCGCAGGACGTCCGGATCGGGTTCGGGTCGGCCGAGTTCGACCCGGCCGGCCGGTACGTCGAGGTGGACCTGCCGGGCGTCACGATCGGATCGCTCTACCTGCCCAAGGGCGATGTGTACGGCGTCAAGTACGCGACCAAGATGCGCTTCATGGCGGAGTTCGCCGCCTACCTGTCCAAGGCCCGGCGCCGGCAGCGGCGGGGCGGCCGGGAGCTGTTGGTGTGCGGGGACTTCAACATCGCGCACACCGAGGCCGATATCAAGGCATGGCGGGCGAACCTCAAGTCCGAAGGCTTCTTGCCCGAGGAGCGAACGTGGTTCGGCGAGCTGGTCGGCGCGGGCGGCATGAACGACGTCATCCGGATGTTGCATCCGGACCGGCCGGGGCCGTACTCGTGGTGGTCCTGGCGGGGCAAGGCCTTCGACAACGACGCCGGCTGGCGCATCGACCACCACCTTGCCACCGAGGGCCTGGCGCGGCGCGCCGTGTTCGGCTGGGTGGATCGGGCGAAGTCGTACCCCGAGCGGATCTCCGACCACGCGCCGGTGGTGGTGGAATACCAGATCTGAGCTGCAGGCGCGACGCCATCGAAAACCGCCGGGTTCGCCCGGCCGGCCGCGACATTCGCGCAGGTGCGGCGCCGGGAGCCGAAAACCGGCACCAGATCCGTAGAATCACTGGCCGTGGACGTACCGCATCCCGGCCGGCCCGACCCCGGACCATGGCGAGTTGAGTTGCGGTGAACAATCTGGCCGCCGAGATCGTGCTGGTCGCAGCGCTGATCCTGATCGGCGGCGCGTTCAACGCCGCCGAGATTTCGCTGATATCCCTGCGCGACAGCCAGGTGCGGCAACTCGCGCTCACCCGCGGGCGCCGCGGGCAGCGCCTGGAGAAGCTGGTCTCCGACCCCAACCGCTTCCTGGCCGCGGTGCAGATCGGCGTCACCTTCGCCACCATGCTCTCCAGCGCGTTCGGGGCAGCCACCATCGCCGGCCGGGTCGGCCGGTACCTCGTCGGGCTGGGGCTGACCCCGGGCCTTGCCGACACCCTGGCGCTGATCGGCATCACGCTGATCCTCGCCTTCTTCTCGCTCATCCTCGGCGAGCTCACCCCGAAGCGCCTGGGGCTGCAGCGCAGCGAGTCCATCGCGCTCGCCGCCGCCGCGCCGCTCTCCGTCGTGGCGACGCTGTTCCGCCCGGTCGTCTACCTGTTGGGCAAGAGCACCAACGCGGTGGTGCGCCTGCTCGGCGGCGATCCGCAAGCCCGGGGCGAGGTGATCAGCGAGGAGGAGTTGCAGGGCCTGGTCAAGGCCCACGAGTCGCTGACCACCGTCGAACGGCGAATGATCTCGGACGTGTTCGCCGCGGAGGACACGCTGGTCCGGGAGGTGATGGTGGCCCGCCCGGACGTGGAGTTCCTGCCGGCGTCGATGACGTTGTCCCGGGCGGCGCGGCACACCCTGGGCATGCCGCATTCCCGGTTTCCGGTGATCGGCCGCGACGTGGACGAGGTGCTGGGCGTCGTCCACATCAAGGACATCCTGGCGCCGTCGCATCCGCTGGGCCGAGCAGCGACCGTGGGCGATGTCGCCACCTCGGTGGCGGTGATGCCGGGCACCAAGGGGGTGCTGGACGCCCTGCACGAGATGCGCATGGCCGGCCAGTCGCTCGCGGTGGTGGTCGACGAGTACGGCGGCACTGACGGCATCGTCACCATCGAGGACCTGGTGGAGGAGATCGTCGGCGAGATGCGCCAGGACGGCGCCGAGCCGCTGCCGGCCGGCGAGGACGCGACCGGCCAGGGCGGGCAGGCAGAGGGTCGGCTGAACCTCGACGACTTCGCCGAGCAGACCGGTGTCCAACTGGAACCGGGGCCCTACGACACGGCCGGTGGGTACCTGATGGCGCGCCTGGGGCGAGTGCCCGTCGAGGGCGACCGGGTCCTGGTCCGCCGCGGCCAGGCGCCGGCCGCCCAACTGGTGGTCTCGGCCATGGAGGGCCGGCGGGTGGCGCGGATAGCGGTTGTTCCGGCGCCCGCCCACCGGCCGCCGACGGCCGCCGTGACCGAGGCCGCGCCCGGCCCCGATGGCCAAGCGGCCGGCTGATTTCACGCTCCGTTCGCGCCCCGGCGCCGGTGGGTGGTGGCCGATCCGGGCCGCGAGGCCGATCACCGCGGGCCGCGATGGGAAGATCGTGGGCATGCCCGCTGACCCCGTCACCGCCACCACCGCGGCCCCTGTCGCGAACCCGACCCTCCCGGCGCCCCGCCCCCGGGTGTTCTCCGGAATCCAGCCCACCGCCGATTCCTTTCACATCGGCAACTACCTGGGGGCCCTTCGGCAGTGGGTGTCGATGCAGGAGACGCACCAGACCTTCTACTGCGTGGTCGACCTGCACGCGATCACGGTCGACCACGAATCCGCGGTGCTGCGCCGGCGCACCCGACTGGCCGCCGCGCAACTGCTGGCGCTCGGGGTGGACCCGGAACGATCGGTGCTGTTCGTCCAGTCGCACGTCCCCGCGCACCTGCGGCTGAGCTGGGTGCTGGAGTGCCTCACGGGCTACGGCGAGGCCAGCCGGATGACCCAGTTCAAGGACAAGTCCGCGCGGGGCGGGTCGGATCGGACCAGCGTGGGCCTGTTCACCTATCCAATCCTGATGGCGGCGGACATCCTGGCGTACCAGGCGGATGCGGTTCCGGTGGGGGAGGACCAGCGCCAGCACCTGGAGCTGACCCGGAACCTCGCGAAGCGGTTCAACGCTCGCTTCGGCGCGACCTTCACGGTCCCGGAGGGTTTCATCCTCAAGCAGGTCGCGAAGATCTTCGACCTGTCCGATCCGACCGCCAAAATGAGCAAGTCCTCGCCGGGCGGGTCGCTGGACCTGCTGGCCGACGTGGCCGGTTCGGTGAAGAAGATCCGTTCGGCGGTGACGGACGCCGACCGGGACGTGGTCTACGACGAGCAGCGCAAGCCCGGGGTCTCGAACCTGTTGACGCTGCTGTCGGGGCTCACCGGAACCGAGATCCCCGCGCTCGAGGAGGCCTATCGGACCAGCGGATACGGCCAACTGAAGAAGGATCTGGGCGAGGCGTTCGCCGCTTTCGTCACCCCGCTGCAGGCCAAGGTCAACGAGTACCTCGGCGACCCGGCGGAGTTGGATCGGCTGCTCACCGATGGTGCGCGGCGAGCGGCCGAGGTGGCCGACGGCACCGTCGACGCGGCGTACGAGCGGGCCGGATTCCTGGCGCCGGCGCGCTGATCGCCACCGGATCCGCCCGGTTCGCCGGCGGTAGCGCAGCAGCGGGAGGTGACGTCCCATCGCCAGCGCACCACGCCCGGGGATGAGCGGCTCGGACCGTTCCGCCCCCGGGCCGGCCCTCGCCCCGCACCTGACCCGAAGCGGTTCGCACCGTTCCCGCCGCCTGCGGGATGCGCTGCCGGTGTGGTTCCGCCGGCGGATCACCTGGGGCAAGGCGGTGTGGCGGCGGCTGAAGGCCCGGCCGGGGATCGCGCATCTGGTCCGCGCCGGCGAACGCTTCACGAACCGACTGGGCACCCAGTTCGCCGCCGCGATCACCTACTTCTCCTTCTTGTCCCTGGTGCCGATCCTGATGGTCGGCTTCTCGGCGGCCGGGTTCGTGCTCGCCTTCCACCCGGCGCTGCTGGCGACGCTCAAGGAGCAGGTGACGGCGCTGATGCCCACCAACCTGGCCGATGCGGTGGGCGACGTCATCGACCAAGCGGTGGGGCAGCGGCTGACGGTCGGCATCATCGGGCTCGTGGTGGCGGCCTATTCGGGGCTCAACTGGATGAACCACGTTCGCGAGGCGGTCCGCGCGCAGTGGCGGCCGCGATGGCGTCAGGCCGTCCGGGCGCGGCCCCATTTCCTGATGTCCTACGTGTGGGACCTGGTCTCGCTCCTCGGGCTCGCGATCGCGGTGGTGGTCACCTTCACGCTGACCGCGGCCGGCACCGCGGCTCAGAATCTGGTGGTGCGCTGGGTCGGATTGTCCGACATCGGCTGGCTGAACCCGTTTCTCCGGATCGGTCCGCTCGCGGTGGCGATCGCCGCCGACATGTTGATCTTCACCTGGGTGTACACCATCCTGCCGTACAAGGCGTACCGGGCCAGCCGGCGGAACCTGCTGATCGGGTCGCTGGCGATGTCGATCGCCTTCGAGGCGCTCAAGGCGGCGCTGAGCATCCTGGTCGCCCGCATGTCGTCGTCACCGTCCGGCGCCGTCTTCGGTTCGGTGATCGGCCTGCTGCTGTTCTTCAACCTGGTCGCCCGGGCGTTCCTGATGGTGGCCGCCTGGATCGCCACCGGAACCGAGCAACCCGATGACGACGAGACGGAGCCGGCCGGGCCGGAGGGCGGGGCCGGAGCGACCGCCGCCGGGGCGGCCGCATCCGGGGCGCCCGCATCCGGGGCGCGCGCATCCGCCGGGGCGCCCCCGCCGGTTCCGCGTTCCGCGAGCGCGGTGCGGCAGGAGCGGCCGCGCCGCGGGCCGGGTCGCGGTGTCGCGTTCGGGCTGGGGGCGGTACTCGGATGGCTCGTCGGCCGGCGATCGCGCCGGGCGGATCGGCGGTGACCGCGCCCGGCTCAGGCTCGCCCGTTCGCCCGACGCCCCGAAGGCTCGCGCGATCTTGCACTGACGCGATACAGTCGAACGTCCGCCGATCAGGCGATCCTGCGCGTGGGGCGTGCGCGTACCGGCCGGGGATCGACGGCGCCGAGCGCAGCAGGCGATGTCCTGGGCCGGCCCCGTGGCCAGTGTCACATTCGGAGCGGGCCCGGGCAGCCAGATCCGGAAAGGACGGAACAACGGTGTACATCAGACGAGTGGCAATTGCGGCGATCGCCGCAGGTGCCTTGACCATTGCGGGCTGCGGGTCGAGCGGGAGCGCGGCACCGAGCCAGGATTCGACGACGACGAGCGCGAACGACACGACGGCCCAGAGCCCGACCAGCGCCTCGGACGAAACTGGCGGGCCGAGCGGCAATTCCGCCGGCGCGGGCGCCGACTGCACGCTGTCGGACCCGGTCAAGGTCGGTGTGGTCTTCACGCTGACCGGTGCGGCCGCGCAGTATGGCGCGACGCAGAAGAAGGGTGTGGAACTCGCGACCGAGCAGCTCAACGCCAAGGGTGGGATCACCTACAAGGTGGACATCCAGGACTCGCAGACGGACCCCAAGCAGGCGATCTCGATCTTCCAGAAGTTCATCGCCGACGGGGATTCGATCATCGTCGGGCCGACGCTGTCCAACGCCGCCAAGCAGACCGACCCGGTCGCGCAGGAGGCGAAGGTTCCGGTGCTGGGCGTCTCCAACACCGCCGGCGGCATCACCTCGATCGGGGACTACATCTTCCGCGACTCGCTGACCGAGAGCGCGGTGATCCCGCAGACGATCAAGGCCGCCAAGGCGAAGTACGACCTGAAGAACGTCGTGGTGCTGTATGGCAACGACGACGCGTTCACCGAGGGCGGTTACGACGCGTTCAAGCAGGCGCTGTCCGACGAGGGCATCACCGTCGCCAAGACGCTGACCTTCTCCAAGACGGACACCGACTTCCGGTCGCTGCTGACCGAGGCGAAGTCCGCCAACCCGGACGCCCTGGTGGTCTCGGCGCTCATCGAGGCGGCGGTGCCACTGGTCACCCAGGCGCGGCAACTCGGCCTGGACATCCCGATCATCGGCGGGAACGGGTTCAACTCGCCGGCCCTGATGAAGGACGCGGGTGACGCGGCGAACGGCGTCGTCGTCGGCGCCGCTTGGAACTCCGCATCGGACAACCCGGCCAGCACCGAGTTCATGAAGGCCTACCAGGACAAGTTCGGCAGCGCGCCGGACCAGTTCGCGACCCAGGCCTACACCGGGATGCTCATCGTCGACCAGGCGGTGCGCAGCGGTTGCTCGGCGGATCGGGACGCGATCAAGGACAGTCTCGGCAAGATCAAGGACCTGGCGACGCCGCTCGGCGACTTCAGTTTCACCGCTGAGCGCGACGCCAGCCACGGCGCGGTCGTACAGATCGTCAAGGACGGGAAGTTCGAGGTCCTGAGCTAGCGCGGGACACCCGCCCGGCCGGTCGCACGGGTCGGCCGGCCGGGCGGAGTGTTCTGCCCCGGCAACGTGAAGGGGTTGCGGCGCATGGTGGCCGGTGACGAGGTTCCCGTGAGGGGCTGGTGACGTGCAGCAGGTCCTGAACGGCATCTTCACCGGATCGATCTACGCGCTCTTCGCCGTCGGATACACCCTGGTGTTCGGCGTGCTGGACCGGCTGAACCTGGCCCACTCGGCGGTTTTCGCCGCCGCGGCGTACATCGCGATCACCCTGGTGGACAAGGCCGGCTTCTCGATCTGGCTCACCATTCCCGCGGTGCTGCTGGCCGGCGCGATCCTCGGCGTCGTCATCGAGCGGGTGGCCTTCCGCCCGCTCGCCGGGCGAAGCGACGCCCACTTCGCCGGGCTCATCTCCTCGATCGCGTTGGGCGGCATGTTCATCGCGCTGATCCAAGGGATCTACGGACCCGATCGACACCAGTTCCCCGCATCGTCGATCCCGTTCACCTCGGTCTCGATCGGCGGCGCGCAGGCGACCGTGCTGCAACTGGTCATCGTGGCGGTGTCGGTGATCCTGATGGTCGCGCTCGCGCTGTTGGTGCGCCGGTCGGGGCTGGGTCGGGGAATGCGGGCGGTGGCCGAGAACCCTCATGCCGCAAGGGTCCTCGGCCTGAACGTGGAGCGGATCACCGTGGCGACGTTCGCCATCTCCTCGGCGCTCGGCGCGGTCGCCGGGGTGCTCTTCGCGCTGAACGTGAACGTGGCGCAACTGGATATGGGCACGAACATCGAGCTCAAGGGGCTGGCCGTGATCATTGTCGGCGGCATGGGCTCGTTACCGGGCGCGGTGGTCGGTGGGTACGCGCTCGGGCTCGCGGAGGTGTTCGCGATCACGTTCATCGGCTCGTCCTGGAAGGACGCCATCGCGTTCGGCCTGCTGTTCCTGATCCTGGTGGTGCGGCCGAACGGGTTGTTCTCCGCCCGCGCGGTCCGGGAGATCTGATGGATCCGGCCCCGCGGCGCCCGCGACCCGCGCGACACTGTTGCGAAAAGTGCGGCAAATCGGGCGCGACGCGGGACATTTCGCAACAGTGTCGGCGGGCCAGGGGCCAGGGAGATCGGATCGCAGGCCACCCCGGCGCGTGGGCGGGCGGCCGGTGAGCGCGCAACTCGCCACGCAGTTGGCGCTCATCGGGCTGGCCGCGATCTTCGCCTTCTCGTTCTACGCGGTGCTCTACGCCGGGCAACTATCGTTGGGGCAGGCCGGTTTCGCCTCGATCGGCGGTTTCACGGCCGCGGCGCTGGTGGGCGACCGCACGCTGTTCGGGTTCGTTCCGCCGGTCGCCTCGGCGATCGTGTTGGGCGTGGTTGCCGGGGCCGTCGCGGCGTTCCTGTTGGGCCTGCCGGTGTTGCGGCTGCGCGGGGTGTACCTGGCGATCGCCACCCTCGGATTCGCCGAGATGGTCCGGATCGTGTTCATCAACATGTCCTTCACCGGCGGCGCGCAGGGCATCAGCACGCCGAAGCAGGTCGGGCCGCTGCTGCTCTGGATCGCGGTGGGCGTGCTGGCGTACTTCTTCGCGTGGCTGGGACGCTCCCGGCTGGGCCGGGCGTACGAGGCGATGCGGGAGGACGAGCTTGCCGCCCGATCGCTCGGGGTGGACGTCGCGCGGCACAAGATGTATGCCGTGGTCACCGCCGGCGCGATCGCCGGGCTGTACGGGGTGCTCAACGCCTACTTCACCCGCCTGATCACGCCCACCGACTTCGGGTTCGAGGCGGCGATCAACGGCCTGGTGATGGCGATGGTCGGCGGCGTCACGCTGTTCGTCGGGCCGGTGCTCGGCGGGGCGTTCCTGACGTTGATCCCGGAGGTGCAACGGGCGCTGCACGTCCAGGCCGGCTGGATCCAGCCGTTCGTCGCGGCGCTGCTGATGCTCCTGGTGATCCTCTTCCTGCCGGGCGGGCTCGCCGGCCTGCTCCCGCGGCGCCGGCCGCCGGCCCGGGCCGACGGCTCGCCGCCGCTGGCCCGCCGGATCATGCCCGGCGCGGGCGCGCCGATCGTGTCGTTGTCCGGGATCAGCAAGTCCTACGGCGGCGTGCACGCGGTGCGCGGCGTGGACCTGGAGATCGCGGCGGGCGAGGTGCTGGGGCTGATCGGGCCGAACGGCGCCGGCAAGACCACGCTGGTGAACATGATCAGCGGGCTGGTGGCGCCCAGCGCCGGAACGGCCACCGTGCTCGGTCTTCCGTTGGGCCGGCGGGTCCCGGCGCACCGGTTCGCCCGCGCCGGCGTGGCGCGGACGTTCCAGCATTCCAAGCTGTGGAACCGCATGTCCGCCTTCGACAATGTGCTGGTCGGCACGCACGTGGTGGCCAGGCCGTCGTTCGCCCGGCGACTGCTGCTGCTGCCGTCGGCCCGCCGCGACGAGCGTGCCGCGCAGGCCTCCGCCTGGCTGCGGCTGCGCAGGGTGGGCCTTTCGGGCCGGGCGGGGGTCCGCGCCGGGCAACTGTCCTACGGCGACCAGCGCCGCCTGGAGATCGCCCGTGCGCTGGCCAGCGACCCGGCACTGCTCATCCTCGACGAGCCCGCGGCCGGGATGAACTACGTCGAGGCCCAACAACTCGGCGAGCTCATCCGCGGGTTGGCGGCGGACGGAATCACGATCCTGCTGATCGAACACAACGTGCGCATGGTGCTGTCCACCTGTTCCCGCGTGATGGTGCTCGACTTCGGCGAGGTGATCGCCGCCGGCGATCCGGATGCCGTCGCGCGCGATCCCGCGGTGATGCAGGCGTACCTGGGCGATGAGGGTGACGGAGCCACCGGCGGTGACGATGGTTCTGCTCGCCCCGGGGATTCGGTCCCGATCGGCCGGCGGGGCGCCGCGGTGTCGGCCGCGTCCGCCGACGAGGCCGCTGCGCCCCCGGCCGCCGACGACCCCGCCGCGCCCGCGTCCGCCGAGGAGGCCGGTCGTGGCTGACGCCTCGCCGCCAGGCCGCGGCGCCACCAACCGGCACGGGCACGGCGCCGTGGCCCAGCACCCGGCCGCCCCGTCCACCGCTCCCGCGCTCGAGGTGACGGACCTGCGGGTCGGCTACGGGCGCATCGAGGCGGTGCACGGCGTCTCGTTCCGGGCACCCGCCGGATCGCTCGTCACCCTCGTCGGCGCCAACGGTGCGGGGAAGACGTCCATCCTGTCGGCGGTGGCCGGCCTGGTCCGGCCGCGGGCGGGCCGGGTGTGCCTGCTCGGCCGGGACATCACGCGCCGGCCGGCCCATCACCTGGTGGATGACGGCCTGGTGCTGGTCCCGGAGGGACGGCAGATCCTGGGCACCATGACGGTGGCCGAGAACCTGCGCCTGGGGGCGTGGCACCGCCCATCGGGCGCCGAGAGGCGGGCGGATGAGATGTATGAGCGGTTCCCGGTGCTGGCGGAGCGGCGCAACCTCCCCGCCGGGTCGCTCTCGGGCGGCGAGCAACAGATGCTGGCCATCGGCCGCGCGCTGATGGCCCGGCCGAGCGTGCTGCTGATGGACGAACCGTCCATGGGCCTTGCCCCCCGGGTGGTCGATCAGGTCTTCGAAGTAATTGCCGGGATCCGGGACTCCGGAACCACCGTGGTGCTGGTGGAACAGAACGCGCGGCGGGCGCTGCGGAGCGCCGACTACGGCTACGTCATCGAAACCGGCACGGTCGCGCACGCCGGGCCGGCGGGCGAGTTGCTGGCCGACGAGCGGGTCGTGCAGGCCTACCTCGGCATCGACTGACACCGCCACGATCTCGATTGCGCATCAACCGTGGCGATGGTGAATCGGCCGTGGCGATTGACCGTACAGTTGCGCGGGGACCGCACCGCGCGGTTGTGGAACGATTCGGTCACGGTGCGCAGCAAGGCCTCGCCGAGCGCGCCGCTGCGCGGTAGCGTCCCTTCGAAATCCCACCGCCGGCCACGGCGGTGCGCGGCCGGCCGGAAGCGGGCCGCGCAAGACACAGAGAAGGAGAACAACGTGCGCCGAGCCAGAAGTATTCGGCTTCTCGCGGGAGTGGCGGCCGTCGGCATGGTGCTGGCGGCCTGCGGCTCCACGCCGTCGACCGGGAGTGAGACGACGACCACCACCCCGACCCAGACGCAGAGCAGCAGCCAACCCACCGAGCCGACGGAATCCGGCAGTGAAACTCCATCTTCCCCGAGCGAGGCCCCGCCGAGCACGGAGCAAAGCTCCGCGGAGACGCCCGCCGGCCCGACGATGACCGGGGACAAGTCCAAGGTCAAGATGGGCCTGGCCTACGACCTCGGCGGCCGCGGCGACCAGTCGTTCAACGACTCCGCCGCGCGCGGCTTCGACAAGGCCAAGGACCAGGGCGTCGCGGTGGCGGGCGAGTTGACCGCGGAGGCCAACGAGGCGGACTCGGCGAAGGTCGATCGGCTCAACCAACTCGTCAAGGACGGCGCGACCGACATCGTGGCGGTCGGCTTCGCCTACGCAACCGCGCTGGGTCAGGTGGCGCCGAAGAACCCGGATGTCAACTTCGCCATCGTCGATGACGCCAGCCTGTGCACCTCGAAGGCCGACGGCGGCGCCGTGGACAAGCCGCTACCCAACGTCGACTGCATCACCTTTGCCGAGGAGCAGGGCTCCTTCCTGGTGGGCGTCGTCGCCGGTCTGAAGACCAAGAGCAACAAGGTCGGCTTCATCGGCGGCGTCGACGTACCGCTCATCCAGAAGTTCCAGGCCGGATACGACGCCGGCGTCAAAGCCGCCAACCCGGACGCGACGATCAGCGACAAGTACATCACCGAGCCGCCGGACTTCAACGGGTTCAACGACCCGGCCTCCGGCGAGAAGATCGCCAAGGGCATGTACGACTCCGGCATCGACATCATCTACGCCGCGGCGGGCGGTTCCGGCGCGGGCGTCTTCAAGGCGGCCAAGGCGGCCGGCGCGTTCGGCATCGGCGTGGACTCCGACCAGTACAACCAGGCGCCGCTGGCCAACGTCAAGGACGTCATCTTGACCTCGATGGTCAAGAATGTCGATCTGGCCGTGTACGACTTCTTCGTCTCGGCCGTCAACGGCGATGTTCTGACCGGTCATCACCTCTACGACCTGAAGGCCGGCGGGGTCGCCTATGCCACCTCCGGCGGAGCGATCGACGACATCATTCCGCAACTCGAGCAGTACAAGCAGAAGATCATCTCGGGGGAGATCAAGGTCCCCACGACGGTCGGCTGACGTCGTCCGAGCGATCGGTCCGGCCCCGGCGGGGCAAACCTGCCGGGGCCGGGCCTTTCTGCTATGAACAGTGACACACCCGTACCTGGTGGCGCGTGCCACGGGTCCGGCGTGATGTGCCACGCCGCGCAGCGACCCGGATCCGCGAGAGGCAGTGCTCAATGTCCCACCCACCGCCCGGGCCTATGTTCCACAAACCGCCCGGGCCCATGTCCCACCCACCGCCCGGGCCCATGTCCCACCCACCGCCCGTGCCGATGACGAGCGCTCCCGCGGTCCGGCTGACGGGCATCACCAAGCGGTTCCCCGGGGTGGTCGCCAACTCCGACATCACCTTCACCGTTGCCCCGGGCACCGTGCATGCGCTGGTCGGCGAGAACGGCGCGGGCAAGTCGACGCTGATGAAGACGCTGTACGGCATGCACCGGCCCGACGAGGGAACCATCGAGGTCGACGGCCGCACGGTGGTCTTCGGCTCGCCGGCCGACGCGATCGCGGTGGGCATCGGCATGGTGCACCAGCACTTCATGCTGGCCGACAACCTCACGGTCTGGGAGAACATCGTCCTCGGTTCCGAGCCGGGCTCCTGGCTGAGCATCGACGCGGCCGGCGCGATCGCGAAGATCTCCGACCTGGCCGGTCGGTACGGCCTGCATGTCGATCCGCGTGCCCTGGTCGAGGATCTCGGGGTCGGCGCCCGGCAGCGGGTGGAGATCCTCAAGGTGCTCTACCGCGGAGCGCGGATCCTGATCCTGGACGAGCCGACCGCCGTGCTGGTGCCGCAGGAGGTCGACGAGCTGTTCGAGAACCTGCGGGAGCTCAAACGCGAGGGCCTGACCATCATCTTCATCTCGCACAAGCTGGACGAGGTGCGGGCGATCGCCGACGAGATCACCGTCATCCGGCGCGGCACCACGGTCGGCACCGCGGACCCGAAGTCCGTCACCAACCGGCAGCTTGCCGAGATGATGGTCGGTTCCGAGCTTCCGGTGCCGGAACTGCGCGAATCCACCGTCACCGACACCGTCGTGCTCGACCTGGTCGACGTCACCTCCACCGACCAGGACGGACGCGCCGTCCTGTCCGGTGTGTCGCTGACCATCCACGCCGGCGAGATCCTCGGCATCGCGGGTGTGGAGGGCAACGGCCAGGCCGAACTGGTGGACGCGATCATGGGCATCCGCCAACTGTCGGCGGGTCACGTCCTGCTCAGGGGCGCCGACATCACCCACCGGTCCACGCTCGCCCGGCGGGAGGCGGGTATCGGCTTCATCCCGGAGGACCGTCATCGCCAGGGCCTCATCCTCGGCGGGACGCTCTGGGAGAACCGCATCCTGGGCCACCAGACGCGCCGGCCATCCTCCAACGGATGGCTGTTGACCAGGTCCGAGGCCCGGGCGGACACCCGGCGCATCGTCGAGGCGTTCGACGTGCGCACTCCGGGCATCGAGGTCAAGGCCAGCGCGCTGTCCGGCGGGAACCAGCAGAAGCTCGTCGTCGGGCGGGAGATGAGCGGCGATCCGGTGCTGCTGATCGCGGCCCACCCGACCCGCGGCGTGGACGTCGGCGCCCAGGCGGCGATCTGGGAGCACCTGCGCGATGCCCGCGAGAGGGGCCTCGCGGTGCTGCTGATCTCCGCCGACCTGGAGGAGCTGATCGGGATGTCCGACACCATCACGGTGATCCTGCGTGGCCGGCTGGTCGGGCGGTTCGACCCGCGCAAGGCCACGCCCGAACAACTCGGCTCGGCGATGACGGGGGCCGGCGGCGAGGGGCTTGACGCGCCCGCCGGTGCCGACCGTGCTGCCGGCAACGAGGCAGGCGCGTGATGGGTCGGGTGAGCATGCGGCGCGTCGGGCTGGGGATCGCCGCGCCGGTGACGGCCCTGGTGGGCGCGGGCATCATCATCGTGCTGCTGCTGCTGGCCACCGGGCGGAACCCGCTGGACGCCTTTGCCGCCATGGGCGGCGCCTACTCGGATCCGAGCGTGGTGACCGGCGCGATCAACCAGACGACGGTGTTCTACCTGTCGGCCGTGGCGGTGGCCATCGGGTTCAAGATGAACCTGTTCAACATCGGGGTGGACGGTCAGTACCGGCTGGCAGCGATGATCGCCGCGGCGTTCGCCGGGGCGGCCTTCATGTCGTCGCTGCCCGGTTTCGTGCGGATCATCCTGACGCTTCTCGTCGCCATGGCGGTGGGCGCCATCTGGTCCGGGATCGCCGGCTGGCTCCGGGTGACTCGCGGTGTCTCCGAAGTCATCTCGACCATCATGCTGAACTCGATCGCCACCGCGCTGATCGCCTACCTGCTGACGCCCCAGCGGTTGGCGATCCAACAGGGCAACAACGTCTCGACGCGGCCCATCACGCCCGGCGGTCAGGCGCCGAACATCGACATCGGTACCGGCACCCCGCTGTTCAGCCTGATCCTGCTGGCCGCCCTGGTCGGCCTCGGCTACTGGTTCCTGCTCAACCGCACGGTCTTCGGGTTCTCGATCAAGGCGACCGGGATGTCCGAGAGCGCCGCCATCGCCAGCGGCATCAGCGTGAAGAAGATGATGTTCTCCGCCATGCTGCTCTCCGGCGCGGTGGCCGGCCTGGTCGGCATGCCGGAACTGCTCAACGGGCTGGCCGGCAGCTACTCGCTGAACTTCCAGACCGGCATCGGGTTCACCGGTATCGCGATCGCGCTCCTCGGACGCAACCATCCTGTCGGCATCGTCTTCGCGTCGGCGCTGTGGTCGTTCCTGGCCAGCTCGTCCAACGCCCTGCAATCGGTGCACGTTCCCAAGGAGCTGGTGACGATCATGCAGGGCATCATCGTGCTGCTCGTCGTCATCGCCTACGAGGTGGTCCGCCGCGCCGGGATCGTCCTGGAGCAGCGAGATGTGGCCAGGCAGCTTGCCCTGTCCGAGTCGGCCGACGATGCGGTGGGGGTGGTGGCATGACGGTGACGAAGGTCGCCGCGCCCCGTCGGGACATCCCCGTCGGACCGCGGCGGCACATGCCGGCGTGGGGCTGGCTGGCCGTCGTCGCGGCCGGCCTGGCCGTCGTCTCGGCGGTCCGGCTGTTCTCCGATGCGAGCAACCTGACATCGTCCGGGGCCATCGAGGCGGCCATCGCGGCGGCGGTACCCATTGCGCTGGCAGGCCTTTCGGGATTGTGGTCGGAGCGCGCCGGGGTGGTGAACATCGGCCTGGAAGGCATGATGATCCTGGGCACGTTCGGCGCCGGCTGGGCGGGCTACCAGTGGGGCCCGTGGGCCGGCGTGTTCTTCGGCATGGTGTGCGGGGCTCTCGGCGGGCTGCTGATGGGGGTGGCCACCGTCACCTTCGGGGTGGATCACATCATCGCCGGGGTGGCCGTCAACATCGTCGCCCCCGGGATCACGCTGTTCCTGTCCGAACTGCTGTTCACCAACGCCCCCGGCGGCGGGCAACGGCAATCGCCGCCGGTGCACGACGTCTACAAGATCACCATCCCGGGGCTGACCAACTGGTTGGAGACCATCGAGACGAAGGACTGGTTCTTCGTCTCGGACCTCGCCGGGATCGTCCGCGGCATGACGACCCAGCTCTCGAGCCTCAGCCTGCTGGCGGCGGTGCTGATCGTCGCCAGCGGGTACGTGCTCTGGCGCACCCGATTCGGACTGCGGCTGCGTTCCTGCGGCGAGGCGCCGTACGCCGCGGAATCGCTCGGCGTCAACGTGATCCGCTACAAGTACGCCGCGCTGACCGTCTCCGGCTGCATGGCTGGCCTGGCCGGCGCCTTCCTGGTGATCGGGCTGAAGTTCCAGGACGGGCAGACCCGCGGGCTGGGCTTCATCGGCCTGGCCGCCATGATCTTCGGCAACTGGCGGCCCGGCGGGCTGGCCATGGGCGCGGCGCTGTTCGGGTACACCGACGGCGTGCGCCTGTACGACGCGACCAACACCGCCATCCACGCCGTCGTGTTGCTGCTCGCGGTTGCCCTGGTGATCGTCGCGGCGCTGCAGCTTCGCCGCGGCAACCGGTTGGTCGCCCTCTCCGGGTTGATCATCGCCGCGCTGGCGGCCTACTGGTACTTCTCCATCGACCAGGTGCCCCGGCAGTTGACCATCGCCGCCCCGTACACCATCACTATCCTGGTGATGGGCCTGGCCTCCCAGCGGCTGCGAATGCCCAAGGCCGACGGCCTGATCTACCGGAAGGGCGGGCTGTCGTGACGGCGACGCCGGGTGTCGAGATCGGCGACGTGGACTGGGCAGGGCTGCGGGCGACGGCCACCGCGGCGGCCCGGCACGCCTACTGCCCCTACTCGAACCTCCAGGTGGGCGCCGCGGCCGTGGTGGACGACGGGCGGATCGTCACCGGCTGCAACGTGGAGAACGCATCCTACGGGCTGGGGCTGTGCGCCGAGTGCGCGCTGGTCGGGCAGCTTCGGCTCACCGGCGGCGGGCGGCTGGTCGCGCTCGCCTGCCGGTCCGGATCGGGTGCATTGCTGATGCCGTGCGGGCGGTGCCGGCAGGTCATCTACGAGTTCGGCGGCCCGGATCTGCAGGTGGACACGCCCGAGGGGCCGCGGCCGATGACCTGGGTGCTGCCGGCAGCGTTCGGCCCGGCGGACCTGCCGGCCGCTGTGAGCCGACCGCCCCGCGACGTGTGATATCGCGCGTTCCCGGGCAGTCGGGTCGGCATGGATGGGGAGGACATCGGGCGCATGGATATCGCGGCAGTTGACGTCATCAAGGCGAAGCGCGATCGGCAGGAGTTGACCGGGGCGCAGATCGACGCCGTGGTGCGCGGCTACACCGCCGGGACCGTTGCCGAGGAGCAGATGTCGGCCCTGTTGATGGCCATCCTGCTCAACGGCATGACGCCCGAGGAGGTATCGCGGTGGACCGCCGCGATGATCGCCACCGGGCTGCGCATGGACCTCTCGGCCGTCGGCCGGCCGACCGTCGACAAGCATTCCACCGGCGGGGTGGGGGACAAGATCTCCCTTCCGCTGGCCCCGCTGGTCGCCGCGTGCGGCGCGGCCGTCCCGCAGCTGTCCGGACGGGCGCTGGGGCACACCGGCGGCACGCTGGACAAGATGGAGTCGATCCCCGGGTGGAACGCGGCCCTGAGCCCGGATGCGATGCGCGGCCAGCTGGCCGAGGTCGGCGCGGTGATCTGCGCCGCGTCGGCCGACCTGGCGCCCGCCGACCGGAAGCTGTACGCGCTGCGCGACGTCACCGGCACCGTGGAGTCCATCCCGATGATCGCGGCCTCCATCATGAGCAAGAAGATCGCCGAGGGCACCGCGGCGCTGGTGCTGGACGTCAAGGTCGGATCCGGCGCGTTCATGAAGGACGCCACCGCGGCGGCCCAGTTGGCCCGCACGATGGTTCGGCTGGGCACCGATGCGGGCGTGCGGACGTCGGCGCTGCTGACCGACATGTCCGAGCCGTTGGGGCTCGCGGTGGGCAACGCCGTCGAGGTCGCCGAGGCGGTGACGGTGCTGGCCGGCGGCGGCCCGGCCGACGTGGTGGAGCTCACCCTTCAGCTGGCCGGCGAGATGGTCGAGTTGGCGGGCGTTCGGGCCGATCCCGCCCGCGTGTTGGCCTCCGGCAAGGCGATGGACACCTGGCGGGCGATGGTCTCCGCGCAGGGCGGGGACCCGGACGCCCCGCTGCCGCAGCCCAAGGCCGTGGAGGTGGTGCGGGCCCCGGCCGGCGGGGCGATCGCCAGAATGGATGCGCTGGCGGTCGGCATGGCCGCTTGGCGGCTCGGCGCCGGACGTGCCCGCAAGGAGGATCCCGTGCAGGCGGCGGCGGGGGTGCTGTGCCGGGCCAAGCCGGGTGACGAGATCGCCGAGGGCGCACCGCTGTTCGAACTGCACACGGACGCGCCGGAGCGGATCCCGGCCGCGATCGCCGAGCTGGCGTCGGCGGTGGAGATCGTCCCGTCCGGATCGCCGGTGCCGCGGCGGGCCATCGTGCTGAACACCATCCGGGGCTGACGGCCGACGCGTGTGCGCGCCGCGGTCGGGCACGCCCCGAACCTGTCCGATCCGGCGCGGTACGGTCGTGGCCATGCCGACGCCGCTTGACCACGAGTCGATCAAGACCGCACCGAAGGTGCTCTTGCACGATCACCTGGACGGCGGGCTCCGGCCGGCCACCGTCGTCGAGTTGGCCGCGGCCGGCCAGCGCCATGAGCTGCCCACCACCGGCCCGGTGGAACTGGGTCGCTGGTTCGTCGAGGCGGCCGACTCCGGTTCGTTGGAGCGGTATCTGGAGACGTTCGAGCACACGCTCGCCGTCATGCAGACCCGGGACGAGTTGATCCGGGTCGCGTCGGAGTGCGCCCAGGACCTGGCCGCCGACGGTGTGGTGTACGCCGAGGTCCGCTTCGCACCGGAGTTGCACCTACAGCAGGGGTTGAGCCTGCCGAACGTGGTCGAGGCGGTGCTCACCGGATTCGCCGAGGGCACCCGGATCGCCGCCCAGAACGGCCGGGGGATCCGGGTGCGGGCGCTGCTGACGGCGATGCGGCAGTTCGCCCGGTCGAGGGAGATCGCCGAGCTCGTCGTGGCATTCCGGGAGCACGAGGTCGCCGGTTTCGACATCGCCGGCGCCGAAGCAGGTTTCCCGCCCAGCAGGCACCTGGATGCGTTCGAATACCTGCAGCGGGAGAACGCCCATTTCACCATCCACGCCGGGGAGGGGTTCGGCCTGCCGTCCATCTGGGAGGCGATCCAGTGGTGCGGCGCGGAACGGCTCGGCCACGGGGTGCGGATCGTCGACGACATCACCATCGCCAAGGACGGCACGGCCGTCCTCGGCCGGCTGGCGTCCTATGTCCGGGACCGGCGGATTCCGTTGGAGATGGCGCCAACCTCCAATATCCAGACCGGGGCGGCACATTCCATCGCCAGCCATCCCATCGGGCTGCTCACCGACCTGCGGTTCCGGGTGACCATCAACACCGACAACCGGCTGATGTCCGGCGTCAGCATGACGAGCGAGATGGCCGCCCTGGTGGACGCTTTCGGCTACGACTGGCAAAGGCTCCGGTGGTTCACCATCAACGCCATGAAGTCCGCGTTCCTGCCGTTCGACGAACGGCTGGCCATCATCGAGAACATCATCAAGCCCGGCTACGACGCCCTGCAGGCGTAGCGCGGGCCGCGGCCGGCGGTCTCAGTTCCAGGCGAGGGTGGCGGCGAACTTCTCGACGAGCGCGAGCCACGCTGCCACCTCGTCATCGAAGGGCGGCGACGGCGGCAGCCGGTCGGGGTCGGGCCTGGTCCCCGCGCGCACGAGGTTTCCCAGCGGCGACGCGGTGGAGAGCGCCTCGGACACCTCGTCGTCGTCGCGGGCGATCGCGGCGTCGTGGAGCAACTCCACCGCCAGCGCGAGCCGCTCCGGATCCGTCGCCGCCGGGCCTTGCAGCAACTGTTCGTCCAGACCGTCCAACCGGTACGTGTTCTCGGGGCCGGCGATCACCGATGCCTCCCCACCGGCCACCCCTTCCCGGATCGTGGTCCACGCGTCCAGGTGGCTGAGCGAGTTCTCCGCCGTCGGATCGGCCAGGTACCCCTCCAGCTTCGCCGCCGAGGAGAAGACCTGGATCCGCTCCGCCCGCGACAGGAACACCGGTACATCGTCCAGGTAGCAGCGCAGCGTAAAACCCGTGCGCCCGCCGGTGGTGATGCGCACGCAGTCGATGCCCACCTCGTCCCAGAAGGCCAGGTCCGGATCTCGCTCGGCGTGCGCATCGACGGCCACCGGTATCGCCGCCTGATGCTCCGAGTCGCGCTCCGGCTCGTGCTCGGCCACATCGTGCTCGGCCCGGTAGTCGTCGGTCTCCGTGCTCGCCTGGGCCGCGGCGATCTTGTCCAACTCGGCCTGCGCGGCCGCGACGGCGTCCGGATCGACATCGGGGATGACGACGATCCGGTCCAGCGCCTCGATCACCGCGTCCCAGCGGGCCGCCACCACCGATCCGACCTCGTCCCACAGCCGCCCCCCGGCGCGTCCGATGAACGCCGTCGGACCCTCGGCGGCGAGCGCGAACCCGGATGCGGAGGCCAGCACCTCGTCGATCACGTCCAGACCGCAGACCTCCGCCAGCGAGCGCAGGATCGCGACGCTGTCCGCGAGTTCGGCCAG
The DNA here is from genome assembly GCA_964624455.1 of uncultured Actinomycetes bacterium. GTDB lineage: Bacteria > Actinomycetota > Actinomycetes > Mycobacteriales > Nakamurellaceae > Nakamurella. The sequence continues at coordinate 21,200 of CAZUXD010000014.1, forward strand.
GCTCCAGATGTCCGGCGGCTCCGCGACCAGATCAGGAACGCCCACGATGTCGAAGCGGTGATCCTCGTCGGGCACCAATTCGTCGGCGATCAGCCGCCGGGCCGCCGGCCATTGCGGGTGGTCGGTGAGGTCGTGCTCGTGCTCCGAGCGGATGAACGCGGCCAGGTGGGCGGCATCCGGCAGCAGGTACAGCGCGTCGCCGTGCCCCAGGAACGCCTCCCACTCCTCGCCGTCCTCGATCCAGCGCGGCGCCCAGAGGGTGATGCCGTTCCCATGGGTCAGGCTCAGTTCGATCGGGATGATGTCCGATGCCACGGCTCGTTCCTCTCCGGTGCAGCGCCGTCGTTCCTGTGGTCCGGGCGGTCGTCAGGGCCGCGCCGAGCCTACCCAGGCCGGGCGGTCAGGCGGTGGCGGCGGCCTTGGTGCGGCCCGGCGCGTCGCCCCGGACCTTCGTCATCGCCCGACGGGACCTGCGCAGCACCACGTCGACGGCCACGGCTACCCCCAGCACCGCCGGCATCCACATGAGAAGCCCCAGCCGCTCGGCCTCCTGTGGCAACGGGTGTGCCGCCACCTGCGCGGCCCCGGCGGCGAACAGGAAAAGCGCCGCCCAGAACAGCTCGCGGCACCAGGTCCACAGCGCGGCTGCCCCGGCCACCGCCAGCAGCAGGAGCGCGAGCGAGGCCGAGACGTCCGAGATCCACGCGGGCCAGAACTTCAGGTTCAGCTGCCAGAGTTCCCGCCATGGGTCGGCAACCGGCGGCGCGGTGAAATGTGCGGTGAAGGTGTCCTGCAACGTGACGGCCGCCCCGGGCAGGCCCAGCAACGGGATCGCCGCCGCCGTGCCGCCCGCGGCGGCGACCGACACCGCGGCGGCCCCCCACGTCCATGCCCGTCGGGCCCGGGTCCCGGTCAGCGCCAGCACCACGCACGCCGCCGCGAGCGCCGCCGACACCAGCAGCAGGCTGGAGAACCGGACCACCGCCAGCGCGAGCCAGGATCCCGCCATCGTCACCAGCCCGGCGCGCCCGGCGCCGCGCCTGGCCCACAACAATCCCGCCACCGCGCCGAGCACGCAGATGCTCACCAACCCATCACCGAGGCCCTGCAACGCCCACCAGCCGAGCGGGCTCGCGAGGTACGCGGCCTGCCCGACCGCCGCCCCGACGGCTCCCAGCCCGGCCAGCCGCAGCACCGTGAAGCAGAGCAGGCCGCCGGAGATCGCCATCAGGAACCCCAGCAGCCACATTCCGGTGGCGACCCCGAAACCTGCGACGAACGGAGCCGCCAGCAGCGGGTAGCCAGGCCGCGTCGTGAAGATTGACTGGTAGCGGGGGTCCAGCGTGGTGACATCGCCCCGCCCGGCGTAGCGCTGCAGGCATTCCGTCGCGGTGGCGTCCTGCTTCTCGGGCGAGTCCGACCGTGGAACCCACGATCCGCGCCAAGTCTGCTGCGTCGCCCTCGTGGCGCAGAATGCCTGCAGGGCATCCTGGTGCGCCTGGTCGGCCGGCACGCCGAGGATCTGCTCGGCTTGTTTGGCGTACCGATAGGAATCCGGGAACATCGCCCACCCGGACCCGGTCAGCGGCTGCAGGGCCAGGAATGCCGCGGTGACCAGTACGGGCAATACCCACCAACGCAGCACGGACACCGGTCGAGCATAAGGCGGCGGACGGTGAAGTTCGAAGGGCCGCGAGTCCATGGGCCTGCGAAGGCCGCCGCCCGGGCGGCCCCCCGTAACTGTCACAATGGTCGTACCGATGTGACCAGGGTTCACAACGACGAGGGTTCACAACGAGGACGGGAGCTTCGATGGCGCGCGCCGACAAGCCGACCGGGGGGCCGGCTCCCAGGGCGGGTGCGGAGCCCGCGGGCGCCGCCGGGCCGGCCGAGCCGGACGCCGCGGACGCCGAAGCCGCCGACCATCCGGCCGACGAACCGGCAAACGCGACGGCGGGACTGACGGGGTTTGCTGCCGCCATCGAGCGCAAGAAGGCTGCCGGTCAGGCCCGCAGCGCGCACCTGGACCGCGGGGGCAAGATCGGGAGCGCCACGTCGAGCCGAAAGACGTCACGAACGTTCCGCCGCAAGTCCGGCTGATCGGCGCACTGGCGGCACGTCGGGAATCGACGGCCGGTGGACGGTGACGAGCAGCTACTCTGCGCTACCGGCCGCGTCGTCCGCGCGTGCCTCTGCCCGGGCAATCCTCGTCATCTCCTCGCGGGAGATCACCTTGATCCGCTCGCGGGCGAGCGGCGCGCCCGCGGCGGTGGCGGTATCGCCCAGACCGCGCTCGTGCGCGTCCAATCGGTCCCAACCGGTGAAGTCCGTCACCGGCAGCCCCCTGCCCAGCAGCAGCGCGCGCATCGCCTCCCGCTCCCGGCGCGGCGCGCGCGGCAGGTTTGGCGCGTCCGCCAGCAGATTGCCCACGGTCTCGGCGCCGTCCGACTTGGTGCTGCCGATCAGGCCGACCGGCCCGCGCTTGATCCACCCGGTGGCGTAGATCCCGGGGATCCGCCTCCCGTTCGCGTCGAGCACCCGGCCGGCCACATTGGGGATCAGGTGCGCAACCGGATCCCAGGGCAGGTCCGGGATCGGCTCGGACCGGTAACCGACCGCGCGGTAGACAGCCTGCACATCCCAGTCGACGAGTTCGCCGGTTCCGGATACCGTGCCGTCACCGCCCAGGACCTGCCGTTCCGTGCGAAGGCCCGTCACCCGATCGTCCCCGAGCACGGCAACCGGCTTGTGCAGGAAGTGGATGTGGATCCGCCGGTGCGGGCCGGGTTCCGGCTCCCGGAGCGCCCATTCGGCGAGCACGTCGACGACCATGCGCAGCGACTTCGACCCGGCGAGCGCCTTCTCCGACGCCTCGTCGAACTGCATCCCCGCCGGATCGACCACCGCCTGCACGTTGGCCGAGCGGTCCATGTCGCGCAGTTCCACCGGCGTGAACTTGGCCTGCGCCGGGCCGCGGCGGGCGAACATGTGCACGTCGGTCACCGCCGAACCCTTGAGCGCCGCGTGCACGTGCTCCGGGATGTCCGTGTAGAGCAGTTCGTCGCCGGTGCGGGCCAGGATTCGCGACACGTCCAGCGCGACGTTCCCGACGCCGATGACCGCGACCGACTTCGCGCCGGTCAAGTCCCAGGCCTGCTCCCGGTCCGGATGCGCGTCGTAGAACGACACGAACTCCGCAGCCCCGTGCGATCCGGGCAGATCGATTCCGGGCAGGTCCAGATCCTTGGACTCCTCGGCACCCGTCGCGACGATGATCGCGTCGTAGAACTCGGAAAGCTCGTCCAACTTGACGTCGACGCCGACGTGCACGTTGCCGAAGAACGCGATGCGGGGGTTCGTCAACACCTTGTGCAGGGCGACGATGATCTGCTTGATCCTCGGGTGATCGGGCGCGACCCCGTACCGGATCAGGCCGTAGGGGGTGGGCAGCCGGTCGAAGATGTCCACCGTCACGCCCGGATCGGACTTGCACAGGATGTCGGCGGCGTAGATGCCGGCCGGACCGGCGCCTATCACTCCCACCCGCAGCGGCAGGGACATCCACATCTCCTCGTACGAATCCGCCCCGTGCCGATGGGGCCGTGCCTTCAATTCTCGCTGCCGGGCGGCGAGCAGAGTCTACGCGCCGTGGTCACCCAGACCGTCCCTGACAACCCTTCCAGGCTACCGGTGCGGCCGCGCTCGGCCGCCGATGCCGTGGAACCGCCGCGCGCAGCTACCCCGCCTGGCCGTGCCCACCGGCTATCGTCTCTATCGAGAGGAACCGTCCGTCCCGGGTGGTGCCGTCGCCGAAAGTTGTTGCGGTGAGGGGAAACAGGATGACGCGAGGTTCTGTCCGATGACGTGGGGTCCGGCCCGACGCCGATCGGGGAGACGATCCGTCCGCTGGGGGGCGCTGGGGGCGCTGACCGTGGCCGTTGCCGTGCTGGTCTCCGGTTGCTCGCTGCTGCACCTGGATTCGGGGCCGGTCGACGCGTCGATCATCACCTCGGCGCCTCCGGCCGCGGGTGATCCCACCAGCGGCGAGGCCGTCACCGTCCCGACGCTGGGGGCGACCGGCGTCGCACCGGCCCCCGTCCCGTGGGAATCGCTGACCAGCACCTCCGGGCCCCCGACGACCTCCGAGGCGCCGCTCACCGCGCCGACCACCACGCGCACGACGCTGACGTTTGCGACCCTCGCCTCGGTGACCCAACCGACGATCTCCGCGCCCGCGCTGACCGGCGCCCCGCCGCCGGCGTGCTACGCCGACGGAAGCTGCCCGTCCCTGGGCTCGGCCGCGGCCGCGGCCGGGTCCGTGCTGGTCGTCAACCCGCCGGGCGGCGACGACACCGTGGCCATCCTCACCGTCGGTGGGAAGCCGGTAGATTCGCTGCCCCTGGTGCGCCTGTCGGGGCCGACGGTGCAGTGCGCCGGCTCGCATTGCCTGGTGCAGGGGTCCACCTCCGGCGTGCACTTCGGGAACCTGATGACGGTCGCCGGTGGCCGGCTGCGGATCGTCCCCGGAACGCCGGTTTCGACCAACGCCCTGCGCCTTTCCGGGTCCGGCGCGTCGATCCTGGTGACCGGCACGCAGCGATTCCTGGACTACGGGCTCCCGGTCACCGACAGCCCGCTGGGCGCTCGGACGTGGACGCTCGCCGGGGGGAAACTCGCAAGCACCGGGTGCAGCGCGCCTCGTCTCTACGCTGCCGCGCCTGCGGTGACCGCAGCCCAGCGCGGCCCGTGCTCCGGCACGCCGCGAATCTCCGGCTACGGATCCGCGTCCGCCAACAAGATCGTCTCGTTGGGCGGTTTCGTCACCGCCTCGGGAAACATCGCCTGCGCCGTGGGGCCTGGGCCGAAGCTGGCCTGCACGGCCAAGAAGCACGACTTCACGGTGAAGACGTGCACGAGGCCGGCGAAGGAGGTGCCGGCGGGCCTGCGGGGCCTGCGGGTGCTGCTGGGCAAGACCGGCGGCATGTCGTACGACGGATGCCTCGGCTACACGCTGGTCGGCAGCCCGACGACCGCGATCTCCTACAACCGGCTCGCGGTCGGTGGCGGGTTCGTCTGCGAGGTGCAGGAATCCGGCGTGACGTGCACCGGCCCGTCCGGCCGCGGGTTCGCGCTGTCCCGGTCGGCGATCACCAGCCGCTGAGTTCGGCGGGAAGAAGCTGGGCTCACCCAAACCGAACTCGCGGCGCGCGTCGGAATTGCCCAATCCGCGCTGTCGAGGATCGAAGCGGGCCGAGCGAACCTCACCATGGGCACACTGGTGTACGGCTCCAGCGTGATGTCAGATCTGTCTGAGGGAGTCGAGGAGTTGCCGGGGCGTGACCGCCGGAGGTTGAAGCCCCGCCGTGAGGAGGTCATCGTCACCCGTGACGATCGTCGCCCCGCTCGCCTCGGCCAGGGCGGTCAGGTAGTCGTCATCGACGTCCCGGACCCGTCGCGGTACGGCAACGGGGTCGGGGCGCAACTCCGCCTCGCGTTCCAGCGCATCGACGAACGCGATGGCGTCGCTCAGCGCGATCCAGCGGCGGAACTTCGGCCGGGCGAGCACCGTGATCAACTCGTCCAGAAGCCGCCGGCTGATCACGACGGTGAACCGGCCCGCGGCCGCTGCTGCGATCACTCGTGCCGGAGTTCCGCTCGGGTTGATCAGACCGGATATCCACACGTTCGGATCGATGACGACCCGCGGCGGCAGAGCCAGCGCTCAGCCCGCCCGGCGGCCGGCCGAGGTGGCGCGCACGGCGGCGAGTTCGTCGGAGGCGATGCGATCGGCCTCCTTGTCGCCCGGTGCGGATTCCGGATCGATACCGGCCCAGATGCGCTCGACGGTTCCGGCCAGGCTCAGGTGGTCGCGAAGGGCGGTCTCGAACACCTCGTACTCCCGCTGACCGGTCCGGGCGGCGGTCATCTTCGCTGCCCGCAGCAGGTCCTCATCGATGTAGACCGTGGTCTTCTTCCGCACCATGAATCCATCTTGACAGAAAGACCGAAACACCGCCAATGATCCCTCGGATCGCTGACCACGCCGACCCGCGAAGGTGCTGGTCGGCGGCGTCCGGGCAGAGGCCGCGCGGCAGCGCCGCCTCGCCGTCGCACCCGAGCCAAAGACCATCGGTCTGGCCAGTCCGTCCCGCTGACGGGATCCGGAATCGACGACGGATCGACGGGCTGCCGGACGCTCAGCACGGGATGACGAGAATCGATCCGCCGGACGCGGTCACGAGCGGAACAATGCCGCCTGGGTCGCTGGTGCTGATGCGGCCTCGTCTGGGCCACCGAACCGGCTCGCCGCTGACGTCAGTAGCCGCCGCCGCCCGCGAGCGAGACCGCACCGGTCGGGTGCCAGACCGTCTTGGTTTCCAGGAAGGCCCGCATCCGGGCCGTACCCGGCGCGGCGGCGAAGTCGACGGCCCGGGCCGGCGCATAGACGCGCTTGACGGTGCCCGCCGCCGCGCGGGCCAGGGTCTCCCGCAGTTCCCCGGCGGTCCCGGTCAGATCCAGCGCGTTCACGTCGCCATGGGCGGCCAGGTGCGGTCCGATCTCGGCCGCATCCCCGGTCAGCACGTTGACCACGCCGGCCGGCAGGTCCGACGTGGCCAGCACCTCGGCGACGGTGACAGCCGGCAACGGGTGGTCCTGTGACGCGACGAGCACCACCGCGTTGCCCGAGGTGATGATCGGCGCGACGACGCCGGCAACGCCGAGCAGCGGGTCGTCGGGTGGTGCGAACGCCGCGACCACCCCCGTCGGTTCCGGCGTGGAGAACGAGAAGAACGGCCCGGCTACCGGGTTCGAGCTGCCGAACACGGCGGCGATCTTGTCGGTCCACCCGGCGTAGTGCACGAAGAGGTCGATGGAAGCGGTCACCGCCGCCTCCGCCGCGGCCGGCCGGTAGCCGTCCCCGACCAGGAGCTCGACGAACTGCGCCCGGCGGCCCTGCAGCATCTCCGCGATCCGGTAGATCACCTGGCCGCGGTTGTACGCGGTCGCCGCCGACCAGGTCCGAAAACCCTTCCGCGCGGCGACGACGGCGTCCCGCGCATCCTTGCGCGACGCCTTTGCCGCATTGGCCAGGAATTCCCCAGCCTGCCCTCGCACCGGGTACGTGCGGCCGGACTCCGAGCGGGGGAACGCGCCGCCGATGTAGAGCTTGTACGTCTTGGGCACCGGGAGGGCGTCGCCAGCCGGCGGCCGGCCCGCCTGCCGGGCCATCACGCGGCCCCCTCGTCATCGGTGTCGAGGTAGGCCGCCAACCCCGCCCGGCCCCCCTCCCGGCCGAAGCCGGATTCCTTGTACCCGCCGAAGGCTGCGGTCGGGTCGAAGCGGTTGAAGGTGTTGGCCCACACCACGCCGGCCCGCATGGCCGCCGCCATTCCCAGGATCCGCGAACCCTTCTCGGTCCAGATCCCGGCGGACAGCCCGTACGGGGTGTTGTTCGCCTTGGCGATCGCCTCGTCCGGCGTTCGGAACGTCAGCACCGACAGCACCGGACCGAAGATCTCCTCCCGCGCGATCCGCATGGACTGCGACACGTTCGTGAACACCGTCGGCGGGAAGAAGAAACCTTGCTCGGGTATCGGGCACGGCGACGTCCATCGTGCCGCGCCCTCCTCCTCCCCGGCCGCCGACAACTCGCGGATCTTGTCGAGCTGGCCCTTGGAGTTGATCGCGCCGATATCGGTGTTCTTGTCCATCGGATCGCCCAGCCGGAGCGTGCAGATGCGATCGCGCAGCCTGTCGACCACTTCCTCGGCGACCGACTCCTGCACGAGCAGGCGCGACCCGGCGCAGCACACATGCCCCTGGTTGAAGAAGATGCCGTTGACGATCCCTTCGACCGCCTGGTCGATCGGCGCGTCGTCGAAGACGATGTTGGCGGCCTTGCCGCCCAGTTCCAGGGTGATCTTGCGCCCGGTTCCGGCCAGTTCGGACTGGATGCGCTTCCCGACCGCGGTCGACCCGGTGAACGCCACCTTGTCGATGCCCGGATGCGTCACCAGGTGGGCGCCGATGTCACCGGCGCCGGTGACGATGTTCACCACGCCGGGCGGCAGCCCGGCGTCGGCGATGATCTCCGCGAGTACCAGGATGGACAGCGGCGTGGTCTCCGCCGGCTTGATCACCACGGTGTTTCCGGCGGCCAGCGCCGGCGCGATCTTCCACGCGGCCATCAGCAGCGGGAAGTTCCACGGGATCACCTGGCCGGCCACGCCAAGCGGCCGCGGATCGGGTCCGAACCCGGCGTGCGCGAGCTTGTCCGCCCACCCGGCGTGGTAGAAGAAGTGCGCTGCGGCGGTGGGGATGTCGGCGTCGCGCGACTCCCGGATGGGCTTGCCGTTGTCCAACGTCTCCACCACGGCGAGCTCGCGGGCCCGTTCGGCGATGCCGCGGGCGATCCGGAAGAGGTACTTGCCGCGCTGCAGGCCCGTCATCTTCGACCAGGTCCCGTCGTAGGCGTCCCGCGCCGCCCGCACGGCGGCGTCGACATCCGCCGTCGAGGACCACGTCACCTGCGCGAGTTCCTGCTCGGTCGCCGGGTTGACGGTCGGCACGTCGCCGCCGTGCCCGTCGACGAACTCGCCGCCGATGAACATCCGGTAGCGCGCCTTGATGCGCCCGACGGCGGCCGACTCCGGGGCCGGGGAGTAGTCCCAGGTCGCGGCGCTCGCGCGGCGCCGGGCGACCTCCGCGGCGGATGTGCTTATCGTCTCACCCATCTGCGAACTGCCACCCATCTCTTGGCCGTCACCCACCTACGACATCGTCACATAGTCCGGACCGGAGTAATGCCCCTGAAGCTGGGTGCGGCGCTGCAGGATCAGGTCGTCCAGCAGGCTGGAGGCGCCGAACCGGAAGTAGTACGGATCGAGCCACGCCGGCCCCGCGACCTCGTGCACCGCGACCAGGTATCGGATCGCGTCCTTGGCCGCCCGGATGCCGCCGGCCGGTTTGACCGCCACCTGCTGTCCCGTCTCGGCGCGCCAGTCACGTACCGCCTGCAGCATGACGTGGGTCACCGGCAGCGTGGCGGCCGGCGAGACCTTGCCGGTGGACGTCTTGATGAAGTCCGCCCCGGCGAGCATGGCGAGCCAGGACGCGCGGCGGACGTTGTCGTAGGTGCCCAGCTCGCCGGTCTCCAGGATCACCTTGAGCCGGACCTGACCGGGCGCATTCGCCACGGCGTGCTTGACCGCGGCGATCTCGTCGAACACGGCGCCGTAGTTTCCGGCGAGGAACGCCCCCCGGTCGATCACCATGTCGACCTCGGTGGCACCGGACTCGACGGCGAGTTCGGTGTCTGCCAACTTGACCGTGAGCGACGATCGGCCGGACGGGAACGCCGTCGCCACGCTCGCGACCCCGATCCCGGAGCCGGCCAGCGCGGCCACCGCGACGGCCACCCGGTCCGGGTACACGCACACCGCCGCGACCTGCGGCGTTTCTGGATAGTCGGGGTCGGGACGGCGCGCCTTGGCGCAGAGCGACCGGACCCGCCCCGGCGTGTCGGCGCCCTCCAGGGTGGTGAGGTCGACCATCGAGATCGCGAGGTCCAGCGCGGCCAGCTTCGAGGCCTTCTTGATCGAGCGGGTCGCGAGGGCGGCCGCGCGCGACTCGACGCCGACCGGGTCGACGCCGGGCAGGCCATGCAGGAACCTGCGCAGCGCGGCCTCGTCGGCGACCGTGTCGGCCAGGTGCGGCGGGAGCGCCGGCCGGCTCGGAACGACCAGGGTCGCGCGCGGCGCACCGTGAGCAGTATTGGTGGGGGACATGCCCCGATTCTATGAATCTGCCGGCCCATCCGCCCGTGGTGAGCAGCGTCGCCCCGATTCCGCGTGCCGCAGACGGTATTCTGGCGGGCGCGCTCCGGCCCGCCGGCCGGTTCACCCCACCCAGAGGATCAAACCCATGGTTCGTGTCGAGCCCAGTGCCGACGTGTCGGACGGCGCGCAGTTGGGGGAGGGCACCACCGTGTGGCACCTGGCGCAGGTTCGGGAGGGCGCCGTGCTGGGGGCGAACTGCATCGTCGGGCGCGGGGCGTACGTGGGCACCGGGGTGCGGATCGGCGCGAACTGCAAGTTGCAGAACTACGCGTTGGTGTACGAGCCCGCCGTCCTTCAGGAGGGCGTCTTCATCGGCCCGGCCGCGGTGCTCACCAACGACCTCTACCCCCGCTCGATCACGCCGGACGGGGCGCTGAAGCGCGGTGACGACTGGGACCCGGTGGGCGTGACGGTGCGGGTCGGTGCTTCCATCGGCGCGCGGGCGGTTTGCGTCGCGCCGGTGACGATCGGGGCGTGGGCGCTGGTGGCCGCGGGTTCGGTGGTGGTCGCCGACGTGCCGGACTTCGCGCTGGTCGCGGGCGTCCCGGCGCGCCGGATCCGCTGGGTCGGCCGGGCCGGCGTTCCCCTGCAACCGGCCGGCGACGGGAGATTCCGCTGCCCGCAGACCGGCGAGACCTACACCGAGCGCGGGGACGTGCTCACCCGAGACGACGACGTCACACTCCCGGAAGGGACGGCCGGATGACAAGCTTCATTCCACCCGCCAAGCCGTTGATCGGCGATGACGAGGTAGCCGCGGTGGAGCGCGTGCTGCGCAGCGGCATGCTCGCCCAGGGGCCCGAGGTGGCCGCGTTCGAACGCGAATTCGCCGAGCATTTCCGCCTCGGGCGGAGCTGCGTGGCGGTCAATTCCGGCACCTCGGGGCTGCACCTCGGTCTCCTCGCGGCCGGGGTGAAGGCCGGTGACGAGGTGATCGTGCCGTCCTTCACCTTCGCGGCGACCGCCAACTCGGTGGCGCTCGTCGGCGCCACGCCGGTGTTCGCCGACATCGAGCCGAACTCCTTCTGCCTGGACCCGGCGTCGGTTCGCGAGCGGGTCACCGGCCGCACGGTCGCCGTCATGCCGGTGCACCTGTACGGACACCCGGCGGACATGGTGGGCCTGCAAGAGGTCGCCGACGAGCACGGGTTGGCCATCTTCGAGGACGCCGCCCAGGCGCACGGCGCGTCGCTGGGCGGCACCCCGGTCGGGGCGTTCGGCGCGTTCGGGATGTTCTCGCTGTACCCGACGAAGAACATGACCTCCGGCGAGGGCGGGATGGTGTCGGTCGCCACGCCGGAGCTGGGACGGATGGTCCGGCTCTACCGGAACCAAGGCATGGAGCGGCAGTACCAGAACGAGGTCGTCGGTCTGAACAACCGGATGACGGACATCCACGCCGCGATCGGCCGGGTGCAGCTGACAAAGGTCGACGCGTGGACCGCGCAGCGCCGGCGCAATGCCGCGTACCTCTCGCAGCACCTGGTGGGCGTCATCCCGCCGCCGGTGGCCGACGGCGCGGTGCACGTCTACCACCAGTACACCGTCCGCGTGCCCGACGATCGGGACGGCCTGGCCGCGGCGTTGCGGGACGAGTACCAGATCGGCTCGGGCATGTTCTATCCGATCCCCAACCACCGGCTGGCCACGTTCAAGACCGGCGACGACCTGCCGGAGACGGAGCGGGCGGCCGCCGAGTGCCTCTCGCTGCCGGTGCATCCGGCGCTATCCGAGGCGGACCTGGATCGGATCGTCACCGCCGTCAACGCGCTGGCGACGGCGGGTTCGTAGGGTGGCCAGACTGCGGGCGGGCCTGATCGGCCTGGGCATGATGGGGCGAAACCACGCCCGGGTGCTGGCCGGCCTGGACGGCGTGGACCTGGTGGCAGTGGCCGATCCGGCCGGCGACCCGCACCACGCGGCCGGCGGCCGGACGGTCCTTTCCGGGGTGCAGGAGATCATCGCGGCCGGGGTCGACTACTGCACGGTGGCGGTGCCGACCGCCTATCACGAGGAGGTCGGCCTGGCGCTCGTCGACGCCGGGGTGCACGCCCTGATCGAAAAGCCGTTGGCGCACAACCCGGTCTCCGCCCGCCGGCTGGCCGACGCGTTCGCCTCCGCCGGCCTCGTCGGCGCGGTCGGGCACATCGAGCGGTACAACCCGGCGTTGCAGTCCGCCCGCGCCCGCATCGACAACGGCGATCTCGGCGAGGTCTACCAGGTCGCCACCCGCCGGCAGGGACCGTTCCCCAACCGGATCTCCGACGTGGGGGTGATCTTCGACCTGGCGACCCACGACATCGACCTGACCGCCTGGGTCACCCGCCGGCGCTTCGAGGCGGTCTCGGCCTTCACCGCCAAGCGCAGCGGGCGGCCGTACGAGGATCTGGTCGCGATGATCGGGCGGCTGCAGGGCGGCACCGTCACCGACCATCTGGTGAACTGGCTCTCGCCGCTGAAGGAGCGGGTCGTCACCATCACCGGGGAACGGGGAGCGTTCGAGGCCAACACCCTCTCGGCGGAGTTGACGTTCTACGCCAACGGGGCCAACCGCAACACCTGGGACAACCTCGCGCAGTTCCGCGGCGTCACCGAGGGCGACATGATCCGGTACGGCATCGCCAAGCCCGAGCCGCTGCTCACCGAGCATCAGAACTTCCGCGATGCCGTGCTCGGCAACGAGGTCGACATCGTCACGATGCAGCAGGGCCTGCAGACCGTGCTGGTGGCCGAGGCCGCGGTCGAATCCGCGGCGTCCGCGTCCACGATCGCGCTCGTGGACGCGCCGTGAACATCACCGTCGTCGGCCTGGGAAAGATCGGACTGCCGCTCGCGGTGCAGTACGCGTCCAGCGGACACCGGGTCCGCGGCGCCGATGTGAACCCCGAGACCGTGGCAACGGTGATGGCCGGGCGCGAACCCTTCCCTGGGGAGGCGCACCTGGCGGAGAAGCTCGCGGCGGCGGTGACGAGCGGCCGGCTGACGGCGACCACCGACACCGCGGACGCGGTTTCGCGGTCGGAGGCCGTGGTGATCGTGGTGCCGCTGTTCGTCGACCACGCGGACCGGCCCGACTTCGGCTGGATGGACGCGGCGACCGCCGACGTGGGCCGCGGCCTGCGGCCGGGCACTCTCGTCTCCTACGAGACCACGCTGCCGGTGGGTACCACCCGGGACCGGTTCAAGCCGATGCTGCAAGAGCAGTCCGGCCTTGCGGAGGGGCAGGACTTCCACCTGGTGTTCTCCCCGGAGCGGGTGCTGACCGGCCGGGTGTTCGCCGACCTGCGCCGCTATCCGAAACTGGTCGGCGGGCTCAGCCCGGCGGGCGCGCAGCGCGCCGTGGAGTTCTACCGCGCGGTGCTGCAGTTCGACGAGCGGGACGATCTGCCCCGCGACAACGGGGTGTGGGACCTCGGATCGGCGGAGGCGGCGGAACTGGCGAAGCTCGCCGAAACCACCTACCGGGACGTCAATATCGGCCTGGCCAACCAGTTCGCGATCTTTGCCGCGCAGCACGGCATCGACATCTACCGGGTGATCGAGGCGTCGAACTCGCAGCCCTACAGCCACATCCACCGGCCGGGCATCGCGGTCGGCGGGCACTGCATCCCCGTCTACCCGCGGCTGTACCTGTGGGGCGACCCGACCGCCACGGTCGTGCGGTCCGCCCGCGACGCCAACGCGGCCATGCCCGGTTACGCGGTCGGCCTGGCTGCCGGGGCGTTCGGCGAGTTGGCGGGCGCGCGCGCCGTCGTGCTCGGCGCCGCCTATCGCGGCGGGGTCAAGGAGACGGCGTTCTCCGGGGTGTTCCCGACGGTTGCCGCGCTGGCCTCCGCGGGCGCGTCGGTCACGGTGCACGATCCGCTGTACACCGACGAAGAACTCGCCCGCCTCGGCTTGACGCCGCACCACCTCGGCGACCCGGCCGACGTTGCGATCGTGCAGGCCGACCACGCCGAGTACCGCGCGCTGACGTCGGCCGACCTGCCGGGGGTGACGGTGATCGTGGACGGGCGCGCCCTGCTGGACCCCGGCGCCTTCCCGGGCGTGGCGGTCCGGGTGATCGGGCGCGCCTGAAGGTTGGGCGCCCGAAAGTGGTGGCCGGCCTTGTCAGCCCCGCCCCGCGAGCGCGTCCAGCACCCGGTCGGCGGCGTCGCCGTTTCCGTACGGATGGCCGCGCGGGACGGTCGGCGCGGGTCGCACCGCGACGGCGGCGAGTTGGCGAAGGTCCGGGTCGAGGATGTTCCACCCGCCGGCCAGGGTCTCCGGCCATTCCGTCTCGGTGCGCAGCGTCGTGCACGGCGTGCCCAGCAGGTACGCCTCCTTCTGCAGACCCCCGGAGTCGGTGACCACGCCCGCGGCGCGGAAGACGGCGGCCATCATCTGCCGGTAGGTCAGCGGCTGCGCTGGCACGATCGCCCCGGCGCTCAGCGGCAGGCCGAATGCGGCCGCCCGGGCCGCCAGCCGCGGGTGCGCCGCCAGCACGACCGGCACCGGCAGGCGGGCCAGGTGCTGCAGGATCGCGCGCAGCCGCTCCTGCCCGTCGGTGTTCTCCGCGCGGTGGATGGTCGCGACCAGATATGGCTCGGTCGGGTCCACGCCACCGGGCAGGTTCGGGAGTTCGGCCCGCGCCGCGCCGGCCGCGGCCAGGCAGATGTCCGCCATTACGTCGCCGACCAACACGGCGCGTCCCGAAAGCCCTTCGGCCGCAAGCTGATCCATCGCGAGGCGGGTCGGGGCCAGCAGCAGGTCGGCGGCGTGGTCGGTCAGCACCCGGTTGTGCTCCTCGGGCATGCGCCGGTTGAAGCTGCGCAGACCGGCCTCCAGGTGCGCTACCGGCAGGTGCAGCTTCACTGCCGCCAGCGCCCCGGCCAGGGTCGAGTTCGTGTCGCCGTAGACGACCGTCCAGTCCGGCCGCTGCTGCTGCAGCACCGGCTCGAGGAGCTCTAGCATCGCGCCCGTCTGGGCGCCGTGGGAGCCGGAGCCGACCCGAAGGTTGATGTCCGGTGCAGGGAGGTGGAACTCGTCGAAGAATGCCGCGGACATGCTCTGGTCGTAGTGCTGCCCCGTGTGCACGATCACGTGCCGAAGATCGGGTCGGCCGGCCGCGGCGCGCGCGATCGGGGCTAGCTTGACCAGTTGCGGGCGCGCCCCGACCACCGAGAGGAGCTTCACGCGGGGACCGCCGGGTTCCCGTCGGCTGCGGTGCCGGCGGGACGCGCCGAGCGGATGATCGGGGCGAGCGACGGCGCGATCATCCACGCGGCGATCGCGATCGAGGGGATCGAGTACAGATTGGTCGTCATCGCATCGATCATGAACGCCGCGAGTCCCAGCATCGGGCCCAGGAGCAGCGGGTTGCGGCGCCGCAGGAAGCGCAGGCTGAGCACGATGGCGAGCGCCAGGGCGAGCGCGGCGAATACGCCCGATTCGGCGGCAAGGTAGAGCAGCGAGTTGTGCGGCGTCACCTCCTCGAGTGGCCCGCCGGGGCGTCCGTAATCGGCCAGGTGCTTGACGTACTGACCGGGGCCGACCCCGAAGAAGGGGTGATCGGTGAACATCCGCCAGCCGGTTCGCCATAGTTCCAGCCGGTCGGTGTGGAAGTTGGTCATCCGGCTGCGCAGCGGCGTCGCCAGGAACACCACGGCGCCGACCAGCAGGATGGGCAACCACACCCGCGGGCGGGTCGCTGCGAGCAGCAGCACGACCACCGCGAGCGTTCCCAGCCCGATCGGAACCCGGGAGAGGGTGAACGCCAACCCGAGGAAGATCAGCACGGCGGAGATGATCCACGGCCAGCGCTCGCGGCGCCGGGCGGCCATGGCCAGGCCGACCGCGACCGGCAGGGCGAGGGCGAAGAACCCCGCGATGAAGGTGGCGGCCATCCCGGTGGTGCCGGTGATCCGTCCGAACACCGGCACGCCGCCGATCTTGCCGCCGGTGGGGGAGATCCCGATGAACCCGCCGGGACCGGACCACCGCAGGAAGTACGCCACCAGCCCGAACACGGCTTCGGCCGCCGCGACCACCACCAGCAGGCGCAGCATCCGTAGCCCGTCGTCCCGGGTGCGCAGCAACAGGTAGGCGAGCGCGACGATCAGGGCGTTGAGCAACCACCGCGCCGGCCCGGACGCCAGCGAGTGCATCGATCCGGCGAGAAGCGCTGCGACCAACGTGAACGGCACGATCGCGGCGAGGGCGAAGGCCTCCGGGGCGCGGCGGATCCGAAGCGACCGCCAGGCCCCGGAGAGCGCCACCGCGACCAGCCCCACCAGCGCGGCGGCCAACGTGAACACGTCCGAGACGTCCAGCGGACTGCCGGCTATCAGCAGGTGCGGCAGCGCCGGGGTCAGCCCGATCAGCACGGTGAATGCGATGGTGGCCCAGGCCGGCACCGGCCGGCCGGCCGCATGATGATCGCGCGCCCGGTCGGGACGGTGCCGCGCCCCGTGATTGACCGTCATCGGGTTGTCACGCCTGCCTCACCGGCGCCCGCCGCTTCAGGCGGGCCGTCGCATCGATCGCGGCGATCACCCGCTGCAGCACCTCGTCGCCGAATACCGGCAACTCGTGGCGAGGCGCCCGCGGGATGGTCAGCCCCCGCACGTCGGCCGCGGTGGCCAGCCGGTGCATGCGCCCGGCGGCGATGAGCGCGCGGTCCACCGCTCCGAGCCGGCCCGAGAACAGGGACCACACCGGCCTGCCCAACGCGACCGCCTCCCGGTTCATCGTCCCGCCGGCGGAGATGACGGCGTCGGAGTGCCAGATGAGCGACGGCCCGTCCACCGGATGATCGACGACCCGAACGGTGGCCGCGGCGAAGCTCTCGGTCAGCGCGGCCACGTGCGCCGGATGCCTGGGCAGGATCAGGGTGAGCGTCTGTGGCTGGTCCCGCAGGTGCGCGATCAGCTCCGCCCACAGCGGGTTGTTCCGGCGGTGGTACATCGCGCCAAGGGCCGGCGGGCGAACCGTCACCACCCGACCGTCGTACGCGGCGCCGACGAGTTCGGATCTGACCGCGGGGTCCGGGCGGAATCCGGCGAGGTAGACCTCCTCCTTCAGGCCGCGGTAGCGCCAGGTCTTGCCGCGGCCGCCGTGGGCGTCGACCAGTGCCTTGGGAAATGCCTCCGGCAGCAGGAGCCGGTTGGCCAGCCGGAACAGCAGGTGGGTTCCCGGGTGGTACTCGTAATCGACCATGGCGAGCGCCGGGATTCGAAGCAGCCGCGCGGTGATCGGCTGATCGTACGATCCGTGCGCGGCTGCCACGTCCGGGTCGAAGCGCCGGACGAGCGGCAGCAACTCCGCGACCCGCCCGCCCAGCGCGGCGACCTTGCCCGCGAGCGCGCGCGGCTGACCGGACCCGACGGGGGTGACATCGCGCAGCAGCCGACGGGACAACTCCACGGTGTGCGCGAATCGCCTGGCGGTGACCAGTACCTGATCACCGCGCGATTGCAGCGCCCGTACGATCGGCGCGAAGAACAATGCATGGGGCGAATTGGTCAAGTCCACCCAGACCCGCACCGATAACCGCCTTCACGATCAGGCGGGTGCTCACGGCCGCGACCGATAAGGTTGTCCCGCCGGGCACCCTGTGCCCACTGCAGGGATGGTACAGAGTCGCCGTTCCGTGACGCGGAAAGGCTGTGACACCGAAGGGCGTGACACCGAAGGGCGTGACACCGAAGGGCGTGACACCGAAGGGCAGTGGGACGGAAGGGCTGAGCGTGAGCGGCGACCGCCTGGTGTACAAGACCGCGCTGTCGTTGGCCACCATTGCGACCTCCGGTCTGATCCGACTGGTGTTCAGCCTGCTGGTCGGGCACGTCTTCGATACGCCGCTGCTCGGCCACGCCAACGTGATCATCAGCGCGGCGGTGTTCGGGACGCTGTTGTGCTCGCCGGGAATCGGCCAGGCGGTGGCCCGCCAGATGGCGATGCGCGGCCTTGACCCGGCCCTCGGGCCCGGACGCTCGCTGATCGTCCGGGCCACCACGGCCCACCACCTGATCTGCCTGGCGCTTGCGATCGCGGTGGGCGTGCTGGTTCCCGCCAACGCATGGCCGGAACGGCTGCTGGCGGTCGCGCTAACCATCGGTTACGGCAGTTACACCTACTACAAGGCGGTCCTGTACGGGGTGGACTGGGTCCGGCGCTACGCCGTTCTGGAACTGGCCTGGGACGCACTGTTCCTGGTCGCGATGGTCGCCGTCGTGGTGAGCGGGTCGCGGGAGTTGGTGCTCGCCCCGATGGTGCTGGTGTACCTCGGGTTCTCCGCCGGGGCGCACCTGGCGCTCTTCCGGCGTGGCGGGGCGGGGCGGCGTCCTACCCCGCCTGGGCCGGCCGCGGGCGGGACCGACCGGTCGTCGCAGCCTCCGGCGGTGCCGCATCTCTGGACCGGGATCGCCGCGTTCGCCGTCGTCACCACGTTGGGCACCGCGTCCAGCGCGGGGTTCCTGCAGCTCTCGCAGGTGTTCGCGGCCCGTGCCGGCACGCCGCACGAATCCGGGCTGTTCGCGGCAGCGCTGAGCCTGGTGGTGCCGGCCTACCTGTTGCCTCGGGCGGTGTCCGTGGTGCTCTTCCCGGCGATGGCGCGGGCCGCCGGCCGGTCCGACCGGGCGCGGCTGAAGACCCATCTGCTCATCGGAACGAACGTGCTGGCGGCCGCGCTGCTCCCGGCCTTCGTGCTGGCCGGCGTGCTGGCTACCGCGCTGATGCGGGTCGCGTACGGGCCGGAGTACGTCGACGGCGGCACCACCTTCGCCATCATGGTGTGGGCGACCTGGGTGTCGATCGCGAGCGTCCCGGCCGTCAACGGGCTCTCCGGCGACACCGGCCGGGCCTACCTGGTGCCGGCTGCCGCCTCGGTCGCCGGTTTCCTGGTCGGGCTCACGGTGTGGTTCAGCGCCGGGACGTCGATCGAGCGGGTCGCCTGGGCGTACCTGATCGGTTCGCTGGTGCAGAGCGCGGTGCCGATGGTGGAGGCGGCGCGCCGGCACGGCGTGCCGGGTGGTTGGTTCGCCGCCCGGGTTCTGGTGGTGGCGGGCGGCGGCCTCGCGGTCGCGCTGCTCGTCGTGCATGCGCGGATCGGGTTCCAACTCGCCGTCGGATGCGGGCTGGCCGCGGTCGCGGCCGTTGCGGTGATTCCGGAGCTTCGGGCGCTGCTTCGGCTCCGGCCCGTGCGGGGTGCCCCATGAACGGGCCGGCGAGCGCCAATTCCGGCCTGGGTCCGCCCGACCCGGACCGGCGGCCGGTGCGCGTGGTGCACGTCAACGACGTGGCCGGCGTCGCCTCGGCCGCCGTCGCGCAGGCCGATGCCATGGGCATCGGATGGCGGCTGTGGGCGGTGCCCGCGGTGCAGGGACTCCCGGCGCCGGCGAAGGGCGCCCGACGGCTCCGGGACCTGGCCGCGTTCCACGCCACCGGGCGCTGGTCCGAGGTCCTGCACGTGCACTACGGGCTCTTCGCGTACTACGCGTGGAGCGTTTGCCGTCCGTACCTGCTGCATCTGCACGGGACGGACGTGCGGGCCAACCTGAACAGCAGGGCCCTCCGGCCGCTGGTGTTGCGGGCCATCCGCCGAGCGGGCGCGGTCGTCTACTCGACGCCGGACCTGGCGGCTGCGGTGACGAGCCTTCGGCCCGACGCCCGCTGGCTGCCGGCGCCGTTGCATCCGCTGGCCTGCCGGCCGGTCGCGCCGAGCCGGCACGCGGCGAGGGCTACGACGGGCCCGCCGACGGTGGTCTTCGCCAGCCGCTGGGATCCGGCGAAGGGCCTGGACGAGTTGCTCCGCGCCGCGCGGGACATTCGAGGCGCCCTTCCGGACGCGCACCTGATCGGCGTGGACTGGGGCATCGGCGCATCGCGGGCCGCGGCGGCCGGCGTCCGGTTGCTTCCGCTGATGCCATCGTCATCGTTTCGCGGGCTGCTGGCGACGGCGGACGTGGTCATCGGCCAGTTGGCCAGCGGTGTGCTGGGAATCGCCGAGTTGGAGGCGATGGCGTTGGAGAGGCCGCTGGTCGCGCGGTTCACGGAGCAGGGTGCCTACGGTGACGAACCGCAGCTGTGGAACACCTCGACGGTCGACCTGCTCGAGGCGGTGACGGTGATCCTGAAGGACCCGGCGGCGGCCGCGGCGCGGGCCGGCCAGGCGCGGCAGTGGGCGCTGCGCCACCATTCGCCGGCGGCGTTCGTCGAATCGTTGGTGCCCCTCTACCGCCGGCTCTCGCGCGGCGGGTAGGTTCGCTCACCGGTCGGTGGCTTGCCCCACGGGCTGGTAGGGCTTGCCCGCCGCGGCGGCGTATTTCGGCGCGTCGGTCACGACGGATCCCAGCAGCCGAGCGCGCACCGCGCCGAGACGGTTGCGGGCGGCCGTGACGGTCGCGTCGCGGGAGCCGCCCCACCGGACGACCAGGACGACCCCGTCGGAGATCGCCCCCAGCAGCGCCGCGTCGTTCACCGCCAGCACCGGCGGGCAATCCAGCACCACCACGTCGTACTGGCCGCGGGCCTTGGCCAGCAACTCGTCCATGGCCTTGGACTGCAAGCGCTCGGTCGGATCCTCGGGCAGCGCGCCGCTGGTCAGCACGTCCAGCCCGGCGGTCGGGTGGCGCTGCACCGCCTGCGAGACGGTCGTGCTACCGGTCAGCACCTCGCAGAGCCCGGGGTGTTTCGCGTCCAGGCCGAGCAGGCCGGCGATCGCGGGGCGCCGCAGGTCCGCGTCGATCAGCAGCACGCGGTGATCGGCGCGTGCCTGGGCGGCCGCCAGGTTGGTCGCGATCATGGACGTTCCGACGCCGGCCGTCATGCCGGTGACCGCGAAGACCGGGGCGCTCGCTTCGGTTTCGACGAACTGCAGCGCCGTGCGGATGGTCCGGAAGGACTCCGCCGCCGGAGCCGATGGGGGCACCGGGATGGTCCGGCGGCCGGTCCCGGAACGCCCGACGACGCCGAGTACCGGGGCTCCGGCAACGGCGGCCAGGTCCTCGGGCCGCCGGATCGAGGTGTCGAGGAACTCACGGAACCACAGGATCGCCGCACCGACGACGAGGCCCGCGAGCCCGCCCAGTGCCAGTTTCGCCGCCGCCCCGCCGCTCTCCGGTTGCAGCGGAAGGTCTGCCGGGTCCGTCAGGGTGATGGCGTCGTTGCTCCCAGCGGTCGTCTCCACCTTGGGGGCGGTCTGCACGAGGTCGACGGCCAGTGCCTGGGCGACCTGCTGGGCGCGATGCGGATCCGGGTTGGAGAAGCCGATTTCGACGATGGTGGTGTTCGGGAGCACGATCGCGGTGGTGTGCTGCAACAACTGTTGGACGGTGTCGGTCAGGTGCAACTCGTCGATCACCTGCTGCGGAATCGTGGTGCCGGTCACCATGTTCGCGTAGTTGACCGCCCGCTGGGTCGTGCTGATGCCTCCGGGCGGCACCAGCGCGCCCTGATCGATGTTCGGCGTGGCAACGAGCAGGCGCGCCGTCGCGAGGTACTGCGGGGTGGACAGGGCCACGATGGAGCCGGCCGCAATGAGGCCCAACAGCACGCAACCGACCAGAACCCACCACAGTCGGCGAACGAGCAGCGCGATGTCGCGAACCGTCACATTCCGCTCCGATTTCGATGTCCGCGGGGAATCACGACCGGGTCCGGTCGGGCCGCCCGCCGAGGTCGATCGATTATGCTACCTGGTGGTGACCGCATCGATGCTGCGGTGAGCGGGGTCGATGCAACGATCTGGAGCGATGTGTGACAAGCCCAGCGGATCATGACAAGCCGCGGCCGGCCCACACCATCCGGGCACAGCACGGTCCTGAGCGGCTGGTCAAGCTGCTGATCTTCGACAGCCTGGTCTGGGCGGCCGCGTACCTGATCGCGGCGTTCGTCCGGTTGAACTTGGAGGCCGGCAAGGTCCCGTGGGGTCATGTGCTCGTGGTGCTCGCCGTGGTGGTCGTTGCGCATGCGCTGGTGGGCTGGCCGCTCCGGCTGCATCAGGGACGATCGCCGTTGGCGAGCCTGGACGAGATGCTCCGGCTCGGCGTGGCGGTAGCGGTGGTGTCCGCGCTGGTCTTCGTGGCGAACTACGTCACCTCCCCGTCGTACATTCCTCGATCCATCCCGGTGACGGCCGGCCTCGCCGCGCTGATCGTGATGGCCTGGGGACGGGCGCTGGTCCGCTGGCGACGGGAGTGGGTCACCGCCCAGCGGGCCGAGCGGGGCAAGGACCCGGTGCTGGTGGTCGGTGCCGGTATCGCCGGCCGGCAACTGATCCGCTCGATGAACACCGACCCCACCAGCAGATGGGTTCCCGTCGGGCTGCTGGACGACGAGCCCGGTCGCCGGCACCTGCGGATCGACCGGGTTCCGGTCCTGGGGACGACGGACGACATGGTCCGGGTCGCGACCCAGACGGGTGCCCGGACGGTCGTCGTCGCGATCCCGACGGCCGGTTCGGACCTGTTGCGCCGGCTGTCGCTGGCCGCGTTCGACGCACGGCTGAGCCTGAAGGTGTTGCCCGGCATCGTCGACCTGCTGGACGGCGGGGTGGGCATCCACGACGTTCGCGACGTCAACCTGCCCGACATCCTGGGGCGGCACCAGATTGACACGGACATCGGCTCGATTGCGGGCTACCTGCAGGGCAAGCGGGTGCTGGTCACCGGCGCCGGCGGATCCATCGGGTCGGAACTGTGCCGGCAGATCCACCGGTTCGAACCCGACGAATTGATCATGCTGGATCGTGACGAGTCCGCCCTGCACGCCGTGGAGCTCTCGATCTCCGGCCGCGCCATGCTGGACACGCCCGACGTGGTGCTGGCAGACATCAGGGACGCCGAAGCGATCGATGCCATCTTCGCCGAACGCCGCCCGCACGTCGTCTTCCATGCTGCCGCCCTCAAGCACCTGCCGATGCTGGAGCAATACCCCGCGGAGGCGGTCAAGACCAACATCTGGGGCACCGAACACGTGCTGGCCGCCGCGATCCGCGCCGGGGCCGAACGCTTCGTCAACATCTCCACCGACAAGGCGGCCAACCCCACGAGCGTCCTGGGCTACACGAAGCGGGTGGCCGAGGGGCTGACGGCGGCGGCGGCGGGCCAGTCCGACGGTACGTACCTGAGCGTCCGGTTCGGCAACGTGCTGGGTAGCCGCGGTTCGGTGCTGACCGCCTTCGCGGCCCAGATCGCCGCCGGCGGGCCGGTCACCGTGACCGATCGGAACGTCGATCGGTTCTTCATGACGGTGCAGGAGGCCGTCCAGTTGGTGATCCAGGCGGGGGCGATCGGCCGCGCCGGTGAAGTCCTGGTATTGGACATGGGCAAGCCGGTCAAGATCGAAGACGTTGCGCGGCAACTGATCGGCATGTCCGGCCAGGACATAGAGATCCAGTACACCGGGTTGCGCCACGGTGAGAAGCTGAGCGAGGAACTGTTCGGGCCCAACGAGGTCGGCCGCCGCCTGGTGCACCCGCTGATCTCGCACGTGCTCGCGCCGGCACTCCCGCCGGGTTCGCTGCCGGCGGAGCTGCTCGACGTTTCCCCGAAGGTGATCGTCGACGAGCTCGTCCGGCAGTGCGCGAAATTGGATAGTCGTGTGAGCTGATGCACCTGCTGATCGGTGCGGTGGGCTTCGCCGTCACGGTGCTGGCCGCCCCCTTGGTCGCGCGCGCGGGTCGAAGGTTCGGGCTGCTGGACACTCCGAACCAGCGGTCCATGCACACGACGCCGACGCCCCGCAGCGGCGGGCTGGCGTGCATGGCCGGGATGGTGGCGGCACTGCTGGTCGGCTCCGCCATGGGCAGGCCGGTTCCGTGGGCCCTGTTCGCACTCGCGTTGGTGCTCGGCGCGGTGGGCCTGGTCGACGACCGCTGGCCACTGCCGCCGATCCGTCGGCTGGTGATCCAGGCGGCCGCCGGGATCGCCGCCGGATTGATCATGGGCGGGGGCCTGTGGATCCTGCTCGGCGTGATCGCGCTGCCGGTGGCGGTGAACGTGCTGAACTTCATGGACGGCATCAACGGCATCACCTGCCTGACCATGCTGGTGTGGTCCGTCGCGATGGCGGTGGCCGGGGTGTTGGGGGGGGTGCCGGAACTGGCGATGCTCGGCGTTGCCGCCGCCGGTTCGGCGGCCGGATTCCTGCCCTGGAACGCGCCGCGCGCCCGCGCGTTCCTGGGGGACGGCGGCAGTTACCTCTTCGGGGCGGTGGTGGGCATCGGCAGCATCCTCGGCGCATCCGGGCAGGTGTCGGTCGGGGTGCTGGTCGGACCCATGATCATCTACCTGGCGGACACGGGCAGCACCTTGATCCGGCGTGCGATCCGGCGGGAGCCGTTGCTCCGGG
Source organism: uncultured Actinomycetes bacterium (assembly GCA_964624455.1). Classification (GTDB taxonomy): domain Bacteria; phylum Actinomycetota; class Actinomycetes; order Mycobacteriales; family Nakamurellaceae; genus Nakamurella. The sequence continues at coordinate 45,370 of CAZUXD010000014.1, forward strand.
CGCATCGCAGTCACGTGTACCAGCGGCTGGTCCGCCGGACCGGTTGGCCGCACCTGGCCGTGAGCGGGCTGGTCGCCGGATTGAGCCTCGCGATCACGGCCGCCTACTTCGCGCCGCATCCCTGGATCGGCGTGGCGGTGTCGGTCATTGCGGTTGCGGTCTACCTCATCTCGCCGGAGGCGTGGCCGTGGGCAACCCGCAGAACGGAGGAGGCACAGTGACCAGATGGGTGGTTCTGGGCGGCAGTGGCTTCGTCGGCTCGGCCGTGGTGTCGGCGGCTCGCCGTCACGGCGCGGACGTCGTTGCGATCCCGGCCCCCCGGCTGTCGACCGGCGCGCGGACGGTGCCCGAGTTGTTGGCAGACGGTGACGGACGCGACGGGGTGGTGCGCGATCTCAGGGCACGGATGGCCGGGTTCGGCGTGGTGGTCAACGCAGCCGGTGCGGCGGCGCCGGATGCCGGAGCGTCGGATCGGCTGTTCGGCGCCAACAGTCTGTTGCCGCTGCTGGCCGCCCGGGCGGCGACCCTGGCAGGCGCCCGTCGGTTCGTGCACGTCAGCTCCCAGTCCGTGCTGGGGGACGTCGAGACGTTGACGGAAGATCCGGTCTGGCATCCGTTCTCACCCTATTCGCGCTCGAAGGCGTTGGGCGAGATGGCAATCGTTCAGGCATCGGATGTGGACAATGCCGTCTGCGTGCGAGCCCTGTCCGTCCAGGGAGTCGGGCGCCGAACGACCCGGAGGCTGGTGGGATACGCGCGCGGCCCGCTACCGATGATCTCCGTGGATGGGCCGACGCCCTTGACGCTGATCGAGAACGCCGCGGCGGCGGTGGTTTTCTGCGGGGCGTTCGACGGGCCGGTTCCGACGATCGTGCTGCAGCGCGACGACGGCCTGCGCACCCGGGAGGCGTTGACCCTGCTGGGCGCACGGCGGGTGTGGTCGGTGCCGGCGGTGCTGGCCCGTCCCGCGCTCGCCGCGCTGCGAGGCCTGGGCCTGCTGGACGAGCGCTTCCTGGGCGCTGCGCGCCGAGCCGAGCTGCTGCTGTTCGGCCAGCGCGCCGATGCGCGGTGGATGGACGCGAACGGCTTCGTGCCCGCCGCCGGCAAACCGGCCTGGGCGGCCTTGGGCGATGCGGCGACACGGGCTGGGCCGGCCTAGCGGCGTCGGTGACGCCTCGGATGATTCAGCACCGCCCGGCGCAGGACTGACGCGAAACGCGCTCCCAGCACTGCCATGTCGTGATGCGCGGCGGCGTACTCGCGGCCGCGCCGACCCATTGCGGCGCGCTCGTCGAGCGGCGTGGCGGCCATGGCGCGAAGCGCCGCCGCCAGATCCGCGGGGTCCTTGGCGGTGACGCTGATGCCGGCACCCGCGCGAGCGACGGGGTCGCCGGGTGCGTCGGCGGCCAGCACGACCGGCCGGGCCGCGGCGAAATAGTCGAACAGCTTGTTCAAGCTGAAACCGAATCGGTACAGGTACAGCGCCGGCAGGACCGCGACCACGGCATCGGCACCGGCCAGGATCCGGAAGACCTCGGTGCGCGCCACCGGAGCGTGAAAGTGCACCGAGTGCAGCCCGCTCGCCCGCGCGTAGTCGATGAGTTCCCGCTTCGAGACGCCATCGCCGTAGAGGTCGATCCGGATCGGGAGTCCGGCAACCGGCGACCCCGTCCCCGATGATTCGGATGGGGGTGCTTCGCCCTTCAGCAACCGTGCTGCGTCGAGCAGGATGCGCAGCCCGTTGGGCGGGCCGTGGGCACCGGCGTACACCACCCGGAAGGCGTCACCGCCGGCCGCCGGCGGGCCGGGTGCTGGAAGGGCGTCCAGCGGAACACCGTTGGGTATCCAGGTGATGCTCGCCGCCCGCCGGCCGGCGCGCATCCGCACGTAGTCCGCGACACCCTCGAGCACGCCGATGATCTCGTCGCTGCGCCGGTAGAGGAACTTCTCCACCGCGGCAAGCGCGAGCACCAGCGGGTGCCGGCGGCTCAGGCCCAGGATGGCTATCAGCGACTCCGGCCACAGGTCACGGATCTCCAGGACGAACGGCACCCGGTGGCGGCGGGCCAGGATCCAGCCGCCGAGCGCGGCGAACAACTGTGGGCTCGAACCCACCACCACGTCGGGCGGCTGCTGGTCGTGCCGAGCCGGATCCCAACCCCACCGGACGGCGGAGCCGACGAACCCCAGCATGTTGACGACCCTGCCGACGCCGTTGCCCGAATAGCGCCGAGTGCGCAGCCACACGAAGCGGACGCCGGCGGCGTCCTGCACCCGGGGCGCGTGATCCGGATGGCCGCGCAGCGCCGGATCCTCGGCGATGATGGTGGTGGTGACGCCGTGCGTACGTATCGCGTCGGCCAGGAAATGGTGGCGGGTCAGGCCCGCCCCGGGGAATCGGGCGGCGTACTGGTTGACGATCCACGTCGTCATCGGTGCGGGAGCCGGCGCAGTCGGGGCCGGCGGCGGGGAAGACCCGTCCGATCGGAAACGGTGCAACGGCAGGCTCATTCGACTCCCCGTGCTGGCGATTCGAGTCCGGCTATCCGTTGGCAGTCTAGGTGGACGCGATGCCGCGCCCGGCAACTACCGAGCGGAGCGTCCGCGCGTACGTCGCGCCGAGCACCGACATGTCGTGGTGCTGCTGCGCGAAGCGGCGGCCGTTCGCCGCCATCGCCCGGCGCAGTTCGATCGGCGCGCGGGCCACCGCGCGAATCGCCGCGGCGTAACCGGCCGGATCCTCGGCCGGCGCGGTGACCCCGGCGCCGGCCAGCCCGACCGGGTCGTACTCGGCGCTGAGCGCGAGCACGATCGGCCGGCCCGCCGCGAGGTAGTCGAACAGCTTGTTGGGACTGACTCCGAACCGGTACAACTCGAGCCGGCGGAAGAGGAGCAGCAGGGCGTCCCCGCCGGCCAGCAGGCCCGGCACCTCGTCCTTGGGGACCGGGTCGTGAAAGTGCACGCTGCGCAACTGGTGTTCGGTGGCGTACCGCTGCAGCGCGGGCTTGGAGATGCCGTCGCCGTACAGGTCGAAACGGAACTCCGGGTCGCCGTCCTGCGCCTTCTCCATCAGCATGCGCGCCGCTTCCAGCAGGGTGTGCAGGCAGTTGGGCGGGCCGTGGGTACCCGCGTACACCATCCGGAACTCACCGTCCGGTTCGCGCAGCCGGGCCGGTTCGCCGACGTCGGCCAGCGCGACGCCGTTCGGGATCCAGGTGAAGCGCGGCGCCCGGCGGCCGACCCGCTCGCGCGCGTGCTCACCCACCCCGGGCAGCACTCCGATCAGCGCGTCGCTGTGCCGGTAGAGGAATTTCTCGATGGCGCCGAACAGCAGGACCAGCGGGTGTCGTCGGCTCACCCCGAGGATGCCGACGAGCGATTCCGGCCACAGATCGCGGACCTCGAACACGAACCGCGCCCGATGCCGGCGGGCGAGGGCCCACCCCGCCAGCGACGCGAAGGGCTGCGGGTTCGACGCCACCACCACGTCTGGAACCTCGACACCCATTCGCGCAGGCCGCATCCCACGGCGAAGCAGCGTGCCGGCGTACAGGGCCATGTTCACCACCCGGCCGAGGCCGTTACCGGTGTAGGCCCGGCTGGGCAGCCACGCGAAGGTCACATCCGGCGTGGCTTCGATCCGGGTCGCGCGGCGCGCCCGGCGCGAGCCGCGCAGCCGCTCGTGCTCGGCGGCCTCGGCGGCCAGGATGGTGGTCTCGATGGCGTGGGCCCTGAGCGACCTGGCCAGCAGGTGATGACGCGTCTCGCCGACGCCGGGCGCCTTGGTGGCGTACTGGTTGACGAACCACAGCCTCATCGACGCAGCGCCCTGTTCGGCTCCGACCCGCTCGGTCGCGGGAAATCCTCGGTGCGCGGCGGAATGCCGAACCCTCACGTCACCACCCGCCGGGTGGCGGCGAGAACCGCCGCGATCACCCGATCGACCTCGTCATCCGTCAGCGCGGAGCCGCTGGGCAGCGCGATCCCGGATCGGAAGAGCCGCTCCGACACGCCGGTTGCGAACGACCGTGCGGAGCGGAAGACCGGCTGCAGGTGCATCGGCTTCCACAGGTGGCGCACCTCGATCTGCTGGGCCGCAAGGTCGTCGACCAGCGCGTCGACGTCGACGAAGTCCAGCACGGCGCATGTGAGCCAGCAGTTGTCCGCGGCGTCACCGCCCGGAGTGTCGCGGCCCAGGAAGCGGATTCCGGGGACCTCGGCCAGCCCGGCCGCGTACCGGTCGCGGATCGCCCGCCGCCGGGCGATCATGCCATCCAGCCGGCCGAGCTGGGCCACGCCCAGCGCGGCCAGGATGTTCGACATCCGGTAGTTGTAGCCGATGTCGGTGTGTTCGTACCATGCCACCGGTTGCCGGGCCTGCGTCGCCAGGTAGCGGCACCGGGCGAGCAGGTCCAGGTCGTTGCTGACCAGCATGCCGCCGCCGGACGTGGTGACGATCTTGTTGCCGTTGAACGAGAGCGCCGCGGCCCGGCCGAACGAGCCGGCGGCACGGCCGTCGCTGCTGGCGCCGAGCGCCTCCGCGGCATCCTCGATCAGCGGCACGTCGCGGTCGGCGATCTCCGGGGCGATCGCGCGGTAGTCCGCGCACCGCCCGAACAGGTCGACCGTCATGACAGCCGCCACGTCCGAGCCCTCGGCGCGCAACTTGTCCACCGCCTCGAGAAGGAGCTCGCCGTCGACGGTTGCGTCGTCGAGCCGCGAGTCCACGAACACCGGGTCCGCGCCGGTGTACATGACGGCGTTCGCGCTGGCGGCGAACGTCATGCTGGGGACCACGACGACCCGGCCGGCCCGCGCACCGACGTGCTGCAGCGCCAGGTGCAGCGCCGCGGTGCCCGAGCAGAGCGCGAGCGCGCCCGCGACACCTAGGCGACGCGCGACGTCCGCCTCGAACGCGTCCACGTGTGGACCCAGCGGTGCCACCCACCCGGAGCGCAGGCTGTCCAGGACCGCCTGCTCCTCGACCTCGGTGATGTCGGCCTTCGACAGGTAAATGCGGCGCTGATCGGGATCGGTTGGAACATCGGCGGCGGTTGCCTGCAGCGACACGGATGTCCTCCCGGGGCGTTGTTCGGGCGCCAGGAGGCCCTGCCGGCCTCGCGGTGTTGCCGCGCGGATCAGTGTATGGCGCGCGGGCCGGATTATCATCCGCACGTGATCGGGAGCGCGGGCGCGTCGGGACCGGTTCCGACGCCGACCCCCGGGCGACGCCCGGGGCCGACGGTCGCGCAGGCCGCGGCCAAACGCGGGTTCGACGTGGTGGTGGCCGCCGCGGTGCTGCTGGTGTCCGCGCCGGTGATAGCGGTGTCCGCGGTCGCTGCGCGGTGGGACACCGGCGCGTCCGGCCTCTTCCGCCAGCAGCGGATCGGCAGGTTCGGCCGGCCGTTTCGCATCTACAAGATCCGTACCATGCGTGCGTCGGCGGCGATCACCACGACCACCACGGTCTGCGGCGACCCGCGGGTCACCCGGCTGGGCGGCGTGCTGCGGAGGTTCAAGATCGACGAGTTGCCGCAACTGCTCAACGTGTTGCGCGGCGAGATGAGCCTGGTCGGCCCGCGCCCGGACGTCGCCGGGTACGCGGACCTGCTGGCCGGCCCGGACCGGATCGTCCTCGCGGTTCGACCGGGAATCACCGGCCCGGCATCGTTGGCCTACCGTGACGAGGCGAACCTGCTGGCGGCCGTCGAGGATCCGGAGCGCCATAACCGCGAGGTCATCTGGCCGGACAAGGTGCGGATCAACGCCGAATATGTGCGCAACTATCGGTTCCGCGACGACCTTCGATACTTGTGGCGGACGCTCGCGGCCGGCCGATAGCCGAGCCGTCAGGCGGGATTTGCGGTCTCCGCGGTTGCGGGCCGCTTGCCGCGCTGCCACCAGGTGCGCGCCGGCGGCGAACCGCTGGCGCGGAGGGGATAGTTCGGCGGTGACGGTATGGCCGCCGACCGTCCGCCAGGCGGGTTGCGCCGCCCCGCGGGCCGGCTGGGGTCCCAGATCCCGCGCGGCGCGAATGCCATGAGCAGGATGGCCAGCAGGATGCCGTGGGTCAGCAGCGAGGTCAGCACCGAGGTGTTGGCCAGGGTGATGGACGGCATCAGGACCAGCATCGCGGTCAACTGCACCGGCAGGCCGGTCGAGAACGCCTTCATCGAGACCAGGATCACCGCAAGGACGGCGGCTTCGAACGCCACCCCGGCCCAGCCGAAGTTGGCGAAACCGTCGGCGAACAGGTTGGCGTTGGCGTCCATCTTCGAGTCGCCGAAATACTTGGCGGCGACGACGTAGGCGGGGGTCACGTCATAGCGGTAGGTCAGGAACGGTGAGAGGAAGCTGTAGGCGAAATGAGCCTTCGGGGCATCCGAGAAGACGTTGATCCACGCTCCGGTGAGCACCCCTGGGATGTCGATGAACCGCCGGGTGAACAGTGACGTGAGCCATGGGGTGGAGAGCAACTGGTCGACGAGCGCGGAACCCGCGATCACCCCCGAGAAGGCCAACGTGATCATCGCGCCGCGCGGCCGGCGGCCGGCGCGGAAGAAGAACGCGACGATCAGGACGGCGGGCGCGGCGAACAGCACCGTCTTGTAACCGGCCGTTCCGTAGAGCAGCAGTTCGCCGGCGATCCCGGCGACCACCAGCCACACCCGGCGCTGCCGTAGACCCGCGGCAATGATCAGCGGGTTGACGACGTTCGCCTGGTTGGGCACCAGATAGTGCACCAGGCGGTTGGCCGCGGTCTGCCCGACGAACGAGCTGCGCACGGAGTAGACGTCGGTCAGGCCCGGTAGGGCCAGTCGCAGGCTGCCGCTGGCGGCGAGCATGAGGTACGTCAGGGCCGAGAGCGCTGCGATGATGATCCAGAACGCTCGCGGGCTGAGCTTCGCGATGCGCGCGGCGATGTGTTCGACCGGTGCCCGGCAGGCGAGGATGGCCGCTCCGAAGCAGGCGGTGATGACGAACCCGAGCATCAACTGCGTCGTGCCGTCGAGGGTTTGCGCCAGCAGGGAAACCGTCATCGACGGAATCACCACGATGATGTACAGCACCCAGAGGATGAAGTCGGCCGGGCCGGCCAGCCTGATGGGCATGATCAACGCGAGGGAGACCGTCAGCGCCAGCATGGCGCTGTACAGCCAGAAATCGGGCGTCGTGTAGGTCAGCCCGGTATAGCCGTATATCGGCGCGACGACATATTGGTAGGACAGGTGCACCGCGGCGATCAGGACGACCACCGCCGTGATGACGGCGGCTCGCGCGCCCACTGGTGTCCGCTGGAACGGGACGGGAGCCGTCACGGCAAGATCCTACGTCAGCGGTCGGCACGGGTTCTGCGGCCGGAAGCGGCCATCGCCCCCGCGCACCGTTGGTAGGCTCACGCGGTCGGGCCTCGTTGGTCACGTTCGGAACGCGGCGGGGCGATCCTTCTTGGTAGGGACGATGGTGGCTGGCGAAGGCGTGGACGCACGCGCGCGCCACGGCCGGATCGCAGCCTGGCGGCGCAAGCTCGGGGGCGGCACCCCGGGCGGGGTCATGGCGATCCTGCTCGGCAGCGGCATCGGGCAACTCCTCGTCCTGGCCGTGTCCCCGATCCTCACCAGGCTGTACACCCCGGAACAATTCGGGGTGCTCACGGTGTTCGTCTCGGTGACGTCCGTGCTCGGCACGTTCGTGCTGTTCCGCTTCGATGCCGCGATCCCGCTACCCGCATCCGACCGGGTTGCGGCGGCGGTCGCGTGGCTCGGGCTGGGCCTGGCGACCTGCCTCTCGGTGCTCACCGGATTGCTCGGCGTGTGGGTGGCGGTCCCGCTGGCGCGCCTGGTGGGCACCCCTGCGCTGGCCGGGGTCTGGTGGCTGGTGGCGGGGGCGACCTTCATGGTGGCCGTCGATCAGGTGCTGCTGACCTGGATGGTGCGCGAGAAGCGCTATCGCGCGCTCGGGCTGCGCAACGGGCTGCAGGGCGCCGGGCAGGCCGCCGGTCAGGTGGGATTGGGTTGGACCGGGTGGAACCCGGTCGGCCTGCTCGTCGGCTGGATCGCCGGGCGCATCGCGGCGGTCGGCGGCCTGTTCTCCTCCGGCGGGCTGCTGCGCCAGGGCATCCCGACGCGCGATGGCCTGGTGCAAGCCGCGGTCCGATACCGCCGCTTCCCGCTGGTCTCGTCGTGGTCGGCGCTGATCAACGCGCTGGGCCAGCAGGCGCCGTTCCTGGTGATCAGCGCCTATTACGGCTCCGTGACGATCGGCCTGCTGGGGTTGACCATCCGGGTCATCGCGGCTCCCGCCAGCATGGTGGGGCAGGCCGTCGGTCGGGTCTTCCAGGGGGAGGCGAGCGAGGCGGTCCGCCTGGGGGACCGGCCGCTGCGCCCGATCGTCACCGCCAACACGCGGATCCTGCTGGCTATCGGCGCGCCGGTGTGCGTGATCCTGGCGGCCTTCGGGCCGTGGCTCTTCCATGTCGTATTCGGGGCTGCCTGGGAGGAGGCCGGCCAGTATGCGCGCCTGTTGTCGGTGGGCTACCTCGCGCAACTGGCCGTGTCGCCGATCTCCCTCACGCTGCTGATCCTCGAACGGCAGGGGACGCAACTGGCCTGGGACGCGCTGCGGCTGGTGCTGACCGTGGGGGGCCCCCTGGCCGCCGCCCTGCTGGGTGGATCTGCCATCGTGGCAGTCGGCGTGCTGTCGGCGATGTTCGTGCTCTGCTACGGCACGCTGTTCCTGGTGTGCTGGCAGGCGGCGTCGAGGCACGACCGTTCCGCCGTATCGGCAGCCGGGGGCGGAACCGAGTTGAGGACGAAGGGACCTGGCGGACTATGAGCGCTGCCGAGGCCGCCACCGCCCCGTCGGCGTGCCACGTCACCACCGCCCATCCGGCCACCGATTCCCGCATCTTCTGGCGGGAATGCGTTGGCCTTGCCGCCCAAGGGTTTCGGGTGACGTTGATCGCGCGGGCGGACGGCGACCTCGTCAGCCACGGTGTGCGGATCCGCGCGCTGCGCAGCTATCGCAGCCGGATCCTGCGGATGACAGTCGGTGTCGGCCGCGCGGCCGTCGCCGCGCTTCGCACCCGGGCGGACGTCTACCACTTCCACGACCCGGAGTTGCTGCCCGTGCTGGTGCTGCTGCGGCTGCTGCGCAGGCGGGTGGTCTACGACGCGCACGAGTGGCTCTCGCGCCAGATCGCCGCCAAGGACTACCTGCCGGCGGGCCTTCGGCGGGTCGCGCAGGCCGCCGCCCGGGTCGGCGAGTGGCTGGTCGGGCGGGTCGCCAGCCGGGTCGTCACCGTCAACGCCGCGTGCGCCGGGGTCTACCCGGCGGGCCGCGTGTCGATCGTCGCGAACTATCCGGATCACCGCGACGCGTTCGCGAATGTCGGGACGGACGTCGAGGCGGGCGCCAGCGGCCCCGCGCGTTTCGTCTACGTCGGGGGGATCTCGCGGGTACGCGGGATCGAGCAACTCGTCGACGCGATGGAGGTGCTGAGCGCCACGGACCCGGTCCGGCTCACCCTGGCCGGGGCGTTCTCGTCCGACGCGCTGCTGGATTCCGTCTCCGCCCGGCCCGGCTGGCGGCACGTGGACTATGCCGGTGTGCTTCCGCATGACCAGGTGGCGCAGCAGATCGCGGGCGCCGTGGCCGGGATGGCCACGCTGCTTCAGACGCCCAACCACCTGATCTCCACCCCGATGAAGGTCTTCGAGTACCTGGCGGCCGGGCTGCCCGTCATCCTGTCGGACTTTCCGGGCTGGCGGGACCTGCTCGCGGACCTCGACTGCGCCGTCTTCGTCGACCCGTCCGACCCGGCGGCCATCGCCGCAGCGATGCGCGCTCTGCTGCGGGATCCGGGGCGGGCGGCCGAGATGGGCCGGGTCGGCCGGCGCGCGGTCGAGGACCGCTTCAACTGGGAGACCCAACTCGACTCGCTGCTCGACGCATACCGCCGGATCGGCGTCCCCGGCACGGCGGCCGCCCCGCGGTGAGCCGGCGCCGCTGCGGCCGGGCTACCGGCGCGGGCTGCGATACTGCCTGCATCACCGGTTCACCCCGCATCGCCCGCCCCCGGGCCGCCCATAGGAGACTGCGCGCATGCCCAAGCCTCACGAGATCCCGGCCGGCCTCTCCGTCACCGTGGTGGACCACCCGCTCGCCGCGTCCCGGTTGACCATCATGCGGGACGCCCGCACCGACAACGCGTCGTTCCGGGCCGCGACGCACGAGTTGACGCTCATGCTCGTGTACGAGGCGAGCCGCGGGCTTTTTACCGAGCAGATCCCCATCCACACGCCGGTCGCGCGCACCGTCGGGTTCCGGCTGACCAACCCGCCGCTGCTGGTGCCGGTGCTCCGCGCCGGGCTCGGCATGGCCGACCAGGCGCACGCCCTCATTCCGGAGTCGCAGATGGGCTTCGTCGGGCTGGCCCGGGACGAGAAGACCCTCAAACCCACCCCGTACATGGAATCGCTGCCCGAGTCGCTGGCCGGCCGCCCGGTCTGGGTGCTCGACCCGATGCTCGCGACGGGTGGGTCGATGGTGCACACCATCTCGCTGCTCACCGACCGCGGCGCGACCGATGTCACCGCAATCTGTGCGCTCGCCGCCCCGGAGGGCCTGGTCAAGGTGGCGGAGTCCGGCCTGCCCGTGCGCGTGGTGACCGCATCGGTGGACGAGCGGCTCAACGACTCCGGCTACATCGTTCCCGGCTTGGGGGACGCGGGGGACCGCCAGTTCGGCGCGGTCTAGCCGAGCAACCTTTGGCCGGTTCGGCTCCGTCTGATGTGTGATGGCGATGACGGCCGAGCGGGAGGGGAACTCGATGGGCACGCTGCCCCGTGGCCGGCGGTGGCCGGCTGTAGTGCCGGCGCGCGTCGCCGGCCTGTTGGCGGTCGTCGCGACGGCGGCGATCGCGCTGGCGTCGTGCGCCGTTCCCGCCTCGCCGGGCGGAGAGGGTGACGAAACCTCCGGCGGCGGGGCCTCGTCGGCGTCGGACGGATCGCCCCGCGCCCGCCTGGTGGGCCGCACCTTCCTCTCGACCGCGGTCGTCGGGCACGACCTGGTGGCCGGCAGCACGATCCGGCTCGAATTCGCCGACGACGGGCAGGTATGGGCCGGCGCCGGATGCAACAGCATGTCCGGCGCCGCCCGGTGGAACGGCCCACAACTGACCGTCGCCGACCTGGGGATGACCGAAATGGGTTGCGAGCAGCCGCTCATGGACCAGGACAGTTGGTTGAGCGGCCTGCTCACCTCCGGCCTGCGGGCGGCGCTCGACGACGACGTGCTGACCTTGAGCGGTGACGACGTCCGCATCACCCTGGCCGACCGGCGAGTCGTCGACCCGGACCGGCCGCTGCAGGGGACCACCTGGGTCCTGGACGGGATCATCACCGGCGGCGGTGAATCCGCGTCGGTCTCGTCGGTGCCACCCGGCATCACCGCGACATTGCGCATCGGCGACGGGAAGATCCACTTCTTCGACGGCCTGAACGACTACGACGGCCCGACGGGGCCGGATGCCGCCCTGACGGTCGGCGCGGAGCGCGTGCAGATCACGGGCGAGATCGGCGGCAGCGGCGTCGGTTGCGCGACCGGGCAGCAATGCTCGGTCGACATGTCGGTGCTCACCGAGGACTTCGGGTACCGGATCACGGCGGGAGGCCTGACGGTGACAGGCGTCGGCCCGACGGCCGGGCACGGACTGATGTTCCGCGCGGCAGATGATGTGACCGGCGCTGCCGTGACCGAACCGGGACCGGTACCGGCCGAACTGATCGGGCACACCTTCCGTCTCACCCGGCTCTTCACCGACGCGGGCGGGGCGGACACGAAATACCCGGACGCGACGTTCACCATCACATTCCGGGAGCACAGCGCGGACGCGACCTCGAACTGCGGCGACCTGCGCTACCCCTCCATCCGGTACCGGTCCGACCGGGGCGTCCCCATGGTCGACCTCGGCACCCCGGTCCGGTCGACCTGCCCGCGTATCCCCGATCTGGGCACCGATCCAGTAGGTGTTCCGTCCGGTGAACTCATGTTTGGCTACACGGACGGCGAGATGTGGCTCTCCACCGGCTTTGTGGCCTGGTACTTCGAGCGGGAGCCGTAGCCGCGCGCGGTGGGCGCGCTACAGGCCGAGAGCGGCGGACATATCCGCGCGCAGCGCGTCCAGATCCGAGCGCGCCTGCGCCCGCGCGGCCGTCAGGTCCGTGGCATCGACCGGGACCTTCGCGACCACCTCCAGGTAGCACTTGAGCTTCGGCTCCGTGCCCGACGGCCGGATGACCACCCGCCGCCGGTGCGAGCGGATGACGATCGCGTCCGTCCGCGGCGCAAGGTCCGTGGTTTCCGTCACCGCCTCCCCGCACAACGTTCTAGGCGGCGCCGCGCGCAGACGCGCCATGGCGGAAGCGATCTCGTCGAGATCGTCGACCCGCATCGACAGTTGGTCCGTGAGGTGCAGCCCGTGCGCCCGTGCCAGATCGTCCAGGGCGTCCAGCAGCGTCCGCCCGGAGGCCTTGAGCGTGGCGGCGAGGTCGCACGCCAGCATGGCAGCCGAGATGCCGTCCTTGTCCCGCACGTAGTCCGGGTCCGCGCAGTGCCCGAGGGCCTCCTCGTAGCCGTAGACCAGCCCGGTGCCGGCGCCGTCACCGGCCCGCACGATCCATTTGAAGCCGGTCAGCGTCTCGTCGTAGCGCGCGCCGTGCGCGGCGGCGATGTGCCGCAACAACTCTGACGAGACGATCGTGGTCGCAACCAGCGGATCCGGGTGCGCAGCCCGGTCGAGCGTCGCCAGGATGTGCTCGCCGAGCAGCACTCCGGTCTCGTCCCCGCGCAGCATCCGCCAGCCGCCGCCGGGCTGCGGAACCCCCAGCGCGCACCGGTCGGCGTCCGGATCGTTCGCGATCGCGATGTCCGCCCCGACATCCGCGGCGAGTTGCAGCAGCAGATCGGTGGCCCCCGGCTCCTCCGGGTTGGGGAACGACACGGACGGGAAGTCCGGGTCGGGCGCCGCCTGTTCGCCGACCACATGCACATCGGTGAAACCGGCCTGCGCCAGGGCCTTCACCAAGGTCTCGCCGCCGACGCCGTGCATGGGGGTGGCCGCGATCTTCAGGCCCCGGGCGGTCCCGCGCGGGAGCGAGGCGACCCGGTCGGAATAGGACTGCACGAGATCGTCCGGCCAGGGCAGCGCAGCGCCGCTCACCTTGATCGACACCGCGGGCGGGGTGGCCGCGATCGCCGCCTCGATCTCGGTATCGACCGGGGCGACGATCTGCGCGCCGCCGGCGAGGTAGACCTTCAGCCCGTTGTCGTTCGGCGGGTTGTGCGAGGCGGTGACCTGCAGCGCCGCCGCGGCATCCAGCTTCCGCACGGCGAACGCCGTGATCGGGGTCGGCAGCGGAGCAGGCGCGAGAAGCGCGGAGAACCCGGCGGCGGCAAAGACCCTCGCGGCGTCCGCGGCGAACTCCGCGGAGCGGTGACGCGCGTCGTGACCGACGATCACGGCCTTGCCGGCGCCGCCGTGGGCGGCCAGGTAGGCGGCGATGCCGGCGGCGGCGCGGCGCACCACGGCCAGGTTCATGCCCGCCGGGCCGGCCCGCAGCGGACCGCGCAACCCCGCCGTCCCGAAAGTCAGGGGCGCGCCCATCCGGTCGGCGAGGTCGGCCACCGCGGCGCCGTCACCGCCCATCGCCCGCGCCAGGATGCGCTGCAGCTCGTCCCGGTCGCCCTGGCACGGATCGTCGGCGATCCACCGCAGCGCCGCGAGGCGGAGCGCGCTCGGTAGGGCGCTCACGCGGCGACCCGCGTCATGCCCTGGCCACCAACTCGGCCAGCAGCGCCCCCATGTCCTGGGCGGCCGCCCTGCCGGCGGCCAGCACCTCCGCATGGTCCAGCGGCTCGCCCGTCATCCCGGCGGCCAGGTTCGTCACCATGGAGAGCCCGAACACCTCGGCGCCGGCCGCCCGCGCCGCGATCGCCTCCAGCACGGTCGACATGCCGACCAGGTCCGCTCCCATGGTGCGCAGCATGCGGATCTCCGCCGGCGTCTCGTAGTGCGGCCCGGGCAGTTGCGCGTACACCCCTTCCGCCAGCGAGGGGTCGATCTCGCGGGCCAGCGCGCGCAGCCGCGGCGAATACAGGTCGGTCAGGTCGACGAACGTGGCACCGACGATCGGGGAGGTCGCCGTCAGGTTCAGGTGGTCGCTGATCAGCACCGGCTGCCCCGGCCGGTACTCCTCCCGCAGCCCTCCAGCGGCGTTGGTCAGGATCACCACACGCGCCCCCGCCGCGACCGCCGTGCGCACCCCGTGCACCACGGCGGCCACGCCCCGGCCCTCGTAGAAGTGGGTGCGGCCCAACAGCACCAGGGCGTGTTTGTCGCCCACCGGGATCGACAGGGCGCTGCCCGAATGCCCGGCCGCCGACGGGGCGGCGAAACCGGGCAGGTCCGCCATCGCGACCTCCGCCGCCGGCTCGCCCAGCCGCCCGGCCGCGGGTGCCCAGCCCGAGCCCATCACGATCGCGACCTCGTGGCGGGACGCCCCGGTGCTCGCCGCGAGCGCGGATGCGGCCTGTTCGGCCAGGGCCCGCGTATCGGTGGGGGCAGCGGATGGGTTTTTCACCGGCATGTGCGGAGCCTATCGGCACCCCGGCGCGGGATTCCGGCGACGGGATCCTGACCACGGGCAGCCAGGGCAGAGTGTGCGCGTCGACATCGCCCAGCCGTCGACGGCGGAGCCATGCCGGCGCGGATACTCGCGCCGTGCGGCGGCGGCTAGCCAGCGAGGGGCGCCCGGCGGGTCATCGCTCGGCTGGTCGGCGGGGCAAGCGCGACATGTAACACGAAGCGCGGCGCGCCGGGTGGGTCGCCGGGTGGGCGGTCGGGCGGCCGGCTCGGGGGGCTCCCGCGCGGAGGTGGGGGTGGTTGGTAGCTTCCGGGGCGCAGGTCCCATGCGACCTGGGTGTGGCCGGCGGATCCGGTTCCGGCGCCGACGTCGGTGGTGATGGTGCTGCCGCCGGCGCCGGCGGTGATGGTGCCGGCGAGGTGGTCGCGGTGGGCGATGGTGTGGTGTCGGGGGCAGAGCAGCGCTGCGTTGGCGAGATCGGTTCTGCCGCCGTCGATCCAGTGGGTCAGGTGGTGGGCGTCGGACCAGGCGGCGGGGATGTCGCAGCCGGGGAAGGTGCAGTGCCTGTCGCGCAGCCACAGCGCCCGCACCTGGGCGGGGGTGAACAGGCGTTGCGTCCGGCCCTGGTCGAGGACCTCCCCGGCGCCGCCGAGCACGACCGGCAGAATTCCCGCGTCGCAGGCGATCTTCCGGATCGTGTCCGGTGCCAGCGGCACCGCGGCGGCGGAGCTGCCCAGCGGGCGGGCGGCGCCGATCCGGGCGGCCAGGCCGGCGTAGTCCATGGTGAGCATGAGCACGGCCTTGGGGGAGGTGGGCACGGACCCGGCGGCGGCGGTGGACCGGCGCAGCGCGTCGATCAGCGCCTCGCCCCGGCGCCGCCCGGCCGGGCGGGGATCCCGCTCCCCGGTCTGCGGGTTCGGGGCCGGCGCGGACAACGGCCCGATCGCGGCCTCCAGCACCGCGCGGCCCTCGTTGTCCAAACACAGCCGGTAGTCCCACACGCCGGGGGAGGTTTCCCCGCCCGCGGTCAGGTCGATCTGCCGCCGGCAGCGTTCCTGGTGTTCTTCGAACTCGCCGGACCGCCCGTACCGGGCCAGGACCTCCTGCCTGAGCTTGTTCACCCCGGCCGGGCCGTGATCCGCGCCCACCATGAGGAACTGCTCCAGCACCGCGTCTTTCGCCTCGTCCCGCAGGTCCGGCCGGAGCTTGTCGTACTCGGCCGCGACCGCCACCGCCGTCGCCGGGTCGATATCGACCTGCCGGATGGCGTCCGCCACCGCCGCCAGATCGGGCCGGGTAAGGATTCTCGCGGTCTTGGCGAGCACGCCCGCCTCGCGGCGGCAATGCCACGCGCAGTCGGCGACCCACGCCGCCGTGCCCGCATACTGCGAGGCGTCGACCACCCCGCGGCCGGTGGCCTCCGCCGCCACCCCGGCCAGCCCGGCACCCGCCAGGGCACGCAACTCGGCAAGATCCCCGGCCAGCCCCGCCAACTCGCCGGACGGGCACTGGAACAGCACCGTGTGCAACCCGCGCAGCGCCGCGGCGCACCCGGCCAGAACGTCACGCCGCTCCGCCAAAGGCATCACCGCCGTCGCCGTCGTCATACCCGAAACGCTAACCAACGGGTACGACAATCAACCCCCGAAAAGCCCCCGCAACAACACCGCTCACATCACAACCCCATAACGATTACGGTTGCCCGTCACCGTATTCCGAGGCTGCCGCATGGTGAGAGCCACCCGACGACCCGCGCCAATCGGGTCGACCAGTCGTGCGAGGCAACCGATGTCGAGTTCGGTGCCCGTCAGGGCAGGCCACCAGGGTGTGTTTGTCGCCGACCGGTATCGACAGGGCGCTGCTCGAATGCTCGGCCGCCGACGGGGCGGCGAAACCGGGCAGGTCCGCCATCGCGGTCGCCGCCGCCGGCTCGCCCAGCCGCCCAGCCGCGGGTGCCCAGCCCGAGCCCATCACGATCGCGACATCGTGGCGATCGATGCCGGTGGCGGCCGCCGGCGCCGCGGCGGCATCGTCGGGCAGCGCGTCGCTGCGGGTGGGCGGTGGGGATGGGGCGTCGGCCGCCATGGATGGAGGCTATCGGTGGGTATGCGACGGTTCCTTGCGACGCGGATGGCTATCGGCCGGTGAACAGCCGCAGCAGGGCGGTGGTGACGATGGCGCCGAGGAACACCACCAGGAACCCCCGCCTGGCAATCAGCAGCGCCACCGCCACCGCCAGGCCGGCGAGCATGCGCCAGTCCACCGCCCAGAATCCGCCCCCGTCGAACAGTTCGGTGACGACGAGCGCCGAGAGGACGGCCACCGGCAGATACGACGCGACCCGCTGCACGGGCGGCCGGTTGATCACCGACCCGGGCAGCGACAGGCCGGCCAGCTTGAGCAGCCACGAGCCGATGCTGGCCGCGATGAGCGCGATCCACAGGGTCGTCATGGCCTGTCGGCCTCCGCAGCCGTTGCCGACTCGTTCCGCGCGGCTGCACGCCGTGGGGCGAGCCCGGCGATCAGCGCGACCAGGGCGCTGGCGATGATCGGGATTCCGGCCGGTGCGACCGGAATCAGCCCGAACGCCACCGCACCAGCGGCCAGCGCGACGGCGCGCGCCCGCCAACCGGCCAGCGCCGGCCACAACAGTGCCAGGAACGCGGCGGGCGCGGCAACGTCCAGGCCGAACGCCGGGGCGTCGATACCGCGCCCGATGAGCACCCCGGCGAGGCTGCCGGTCTGCCACAGCACGAACAGGATGAGGCCCGTGGCGTAGAACGCGTACCGTTGTGCGGCCCGGCCCCGCTGCGCGACGGCCATCGCCGCCGTCTCGTCGATGACCAGATGCGCCACCAGCAGCCGCCGCCATCCCCGTGCCTGCAGCATGCCCGCCAGCCGCACCCCGTAGAACGAGTTGCGCACCGACAGCAGCAGGGCAGCGGACATCGCGGCCCAGGCCGATCCGATCGCTGCCGCGCCGACGAATGCGAACTGCGAGCCGCCGGTGAACATGACGAGGCTGAGCACCATCGTCTGCCACAGGTTCAGGCCGGAGGCAGCCGACACCGCGCCGAACGACACGCCGAGCGCGCCCGCATACAGCCCGATACCGACCGCCGACCGCCGAATGGATCGGCGGAGCGTGGGGTCGGCCGGATCGACCGGAGGGCCACCAGGAATCCGAGCCGTCATGTCACCGCGCCACTGCCCGCACGCCACACGATAACGAGCGCCGGTCGCCGAACGGCGAACGGGGGCATCATGGAATGAGCTGACAGATTCGACGCGACGGCCATAAACGCGCGCCGTCGCGACACGGAAAGAGGGACGATCATGGCTGCCGCAGGTGTCACTACCGTCGTCTACCCGGTCACCGACCTGGCCGCGGCAAAGGTGCTGTTCACGAAGCTGCTGGGTCGCGACCCCATCGTGAACGAGGCGCATTTCGTCCAGTACGACGTCGACGGCCAGAAGATCGGCTTGCGCCTGAACGGGCGCAGCAACGGAATGACGGGCCCTGCCGTGTATTTCGGTGTCGACAACGTCACGCAGGCTCTTGATGGCCTGCGCGCGCTGGGCGCGACCACATATCAGGAGGTCAACGATTTCGGCTCGGGCGGGGCACGGTTGGTTGCCTCGGTCAAGGACTCCGACGGAAACATCATCGGCGTCACCCAACAGTCCTGACGTGGAGCGGGTGTATGGTCCCGGTCCGAGTCTGGAAGAGTTGACCGCTGCCGCACAAAACACACTGGATCGGTTGGACATGCTCGGCGAGGAGGAGCGGTGCAGGTGACGAACCGCACCCTGGCTGTTCTGACCGCGGGCCTGCGCCAGCCGTCATCGACGGCGCTGCTGGCGGAACGGCTCGCCGGCGCTACCGTGGACGCGCTGGCGGCGCACCGGATCAGCGGGGAGTTGGTCACGGTCGAATTGCGCCCCTACGCCAAGGCACTGGCCGACGCCATGGTCACCGGCTTCGCGTCATCCAGCCTCACCGAGGTGGTCTCGAGGGTCACCGGCGCTGACGGGCTGATCGCGGTGACGCCTACCTTCGCCGCCTCGTACGCGGGGCTGTTCAAGTCGTTCTTCGATGTGCTGGACCGGGACGCGCTGACGGGCATGCCGGTCTTGCTGGCGGCGACCGGCGGCAGTGCCCGGCATTCGTTGGTGGTCGAGTACGCGATGCGTCCGCTGCTGAGCTATTTCCGGACGGTGATCGTGCCGACCGGGGTATTCGCCGCGACCGCGGATTTCGGCGCCGGAGACATGGATGACGGGGCAACCGGGGGGCACCTGTCCATGCGGATCACTAGGGCCGCAGGGGAACTCGCCGGGCTCATTGCCCGCCGGCCGGCCCGTTCCGCGCAATCGTCCGGCACGGCGGATCCGTTGGCGCAGACGCCGTCCTATGCCGAACTGACGACGGCGGCCGCTCCGCCGGCGCGCGGAACCGACTGACCCGTATCGTGGGCGCCCCGCCGCCGCCCGAGAGGGGCGGACCGATGTCACCGACCGCGCGCCGCACGCCGGAGCGCGCCGACGGTGAGCGCCCCAGCCCGCGGGATATCCGGCGCTGGCGGCGGTATCTGTCCGACGAGCGGGCCGAGGCGGCGGTCTACCGGGATCTTGCGAGCCGCCGGACCGGTGAGGAGCGCGAGATCCTGCTGGCGTTGGCCGACGCGGAGGGCCGGCACGCGGCCCACTGGGAGCAGTTGCTGGGCGTGCATGCCGAGAAGCCCAGGGGCGGCACCGTCCGGACCCGGGTGCTCGCCTTCCTGGCTCGCCACTTCGGATCGGTCTTCGTCCTGGCGCTGGCGCAGCGGGCCGAGGGGAGGTCGCCGTACGCGACGGATACGCACGCGACGGAGGCAATGGCCGCCGACGAGCGCATTCACGGCGAGGTGGTGCGCGGCCTGGCAGTCCGGGGCCGCAGCAGGCTGTCCGGCAGCTTCCGGGCGGCAGTGTTCGGCGCGAACGACGGTCTGGTGTCGAACCTGGCGCTGGTACTCGGGGTCGGCGCGGCCGGCGTGCCACCCCGGGTGGTGCTGCTGACGGGGCTCGCCGGACTGCTCGCGGGGGCGCTGTCGATGGGCGCCGGTGAGTACGTCTCGGTGCGGTCGCAGCGCGAACTGTTGGACGTGTCCACGCCGGACCCGCACGCCGGTGGCGTGTTGACGCATCTGGATGTGGACGCCAACGAACTGGCTCTCGTCTACCGGGCGCGGGGGATGCCGGTCGATCGCGCGGCCGAACACGCCCGTGAGGTCTTGGCCGGACTCCGCTCCTGGCCGGCCGACCCCGCGAGCGGAAGCGACGCACCGGTCGATCCGGATGCGGCCGAAATCGGCCCTGCGATGCAACCCGATCAGCATGAGGCGATCGGGACAGGCTGGCGGGCGGCGGTTTCCAGTTTCTGCTTCTTCGCGTCCGGTGCCGTCATGCCGGTGCTGCCGTTCATGTTCGGCGTCACCGGGACAGTTGGACAGATCGTTGCGGTTGGACTCGTGGGGATTGCCCTGCTGGTGACCGGCGCGTTCGTCGGCCTGCTCTCGGGTGGTTCGCCGACGCGCCGAGCGGCGCGCCAGCTGCTGATCGGCTACGGAGCGGCGGGTGTGACGTATCTGCTCGGGCTGCTTGTCGGCGCGTGAGGCGGATCTGCATGCGGGGTTGGCCGGACTACGCCAGCCCGGCGATGGCCAGTACCCCGTAGTAGCCCCCCGCGGCGGCGGCCAGGGCGACGGCGGCGGCCGCCACCAGCAGGGGGCCTCGCCGGCGACGGACCGCGGTGGCCGGCAGCGGCGGCAGGCTCGCCGCGGCATCGGCGGCCCACGGCGGTGGCGGCAACTCCGTTTCGGCATGCCGCGGCGGGGCCGCGGGACGCTGGGCACCCGGTTGCCGCTGCCCGGCATCGGGCCGCCGGAGTTGGAACTCGGTGCCGGTGGCCGCTTCCGCCATTACCGCGAGCCGGTTTCGCACCGCGGTCAGCGGCATGCGTCGCGCCGGGTCCTTGACCAGGAGCCCGTCGATGACCCCGGCGAGCGCGCCGGATCGTGGATGCGGCGGCACCGCGTCGGACACCACGGCGGTCAGCGTCGCGATCGGGTCACCGCGGTCGTACGGCGGATGACCCTGCACCGCCGCGTAGAGGAGCGCGCCCAAGCCCCACGCGTCGGCCGCGGGGGTGGCCGGCAGTCCGGCCGCGACCTCGGGCGAGATGTAGGCCGGCGAACCCAACAGCATTCCGGTCGCTGTCATGGTGTGCTCGCTCAGGCTGCGCGCGATTCCGAAGTCGGTGAGTTTGATCTGCCCGTCGTCGCCGATCAACACGTTGGCAGGCTTGACGTCCCGGTGCGTGATACCCGCAGCGTGGGCGGCGAGCAGGCCGTCCGCAACGGCCTGGCCGGCCACTGCGGCGCGCAGCGGATCGAGTGGGCCCTCCTGGTCGATCACCTCGGCCAGCGACCGCGCGACCATCAGTTCCATCACGATCACCGGGCCTGTCGCCGGGGTCAGGATGTCGTAGAGCGTGACGACATGCGGATGTGACAGGGCCGCGATGGCTCGTGCCTCGCGCAGCGTCCGGTCGCCGAGTTGCCGAACCTCGCCGGCCGGCATACCGGACGGAAAGTCCACCCGCTTGATCGCCACCCGACGGCGCAGCACCTCGTCGTAGGCCGCCCACACGGTTCCCATCGCGCCGCCACCGATCCGATGCTCGAGGCGGTATCGACCCGCCAGCACCTGGGGCGAGGGGGACGAGGTCATGGCTGCAGATCCTGTCAGGTCGGCGAGCCCCGCGCGTCCAATGGGTCGACCCGGCGCAGCATGGACCGCCGACGCAGGTAGTCCGCCAGATGCTCGCGGTGATCGTCGCAGGCGGCCCAGACCTTCTCCCGTTCCGGGGTATGGATGCGCGGGTTGTTCCAGACCACCGCCCATGCCGCGCCGCGTCCGCAACCCCGCGCGGAGCAGATGACGGCATCCGGGCCGGTCGTCACGACCCGTCCAACGGCTCCGGCTGCTGCCTGGTCGAGATGGCGAAGCGGTTCCACACGTTGATGGTGGCGATCGCCATGATCAACGCGGCAATCTCGTGCTCGTCGAATTGCTCGCTGGCGGACGCCCACACCTCGTCGGGGACCCCGTCCGCGGCGATCTGCGTCACCGCCTCGGTCAGCGCCAGCGCAGCGCGTTCCCGGTCGCTGAAGAGCCCGTCCACCTCCCGCCAGGCACGCAGCACGTCCAGTCGCTGCTGGGACTCGCCTCCGGCCCGGGCGTCCCGGTTGTGCATGTTCAGGCAGAAGGCGCAGCCGTTGATCTGCGACGCCCGGATCTTGATCAACTCGTAGAGCGGCGGCTCGATGGGACCCGACCGGTTGACCTGTTCCATTCCGACGACCGCCCGGTACGCCTCTGGGTACGCATGATGCATCGACATTCGCTGCGTGCTCATCGTCCTCCATCCGCTCGTGTGGCACCGATTCGGTTCTACTGCGCCGGCGACGGCGCGGCAAGGGTGCGGTGACGCCTGACAGCGCCGCCCGGCGGCCGATCAT
Organism: uncultured Actinomycetes bacterium; assembly: GCA_964624455.1. GTDB lineage: Bacteria > Actinomycetota > Actinomycetes > Mycobacteriales > Nakamurellaceae > Nakamurella. The sequence continues at coordinate 67,577 of CAZUXD010000014.1, forward strand.
CCTGCTAGCCTGCGGCTGAAGGGATGGTGCGATGAACCGGGGACCGCAGCGGGTGGCGGGGATCACCGCCGGCCAGATCATGACCTCGCCGGTGGTGACGGTCGGACCGGACACCTCTGTCAACCAGGTGGCCGAGATCCTGACCGTGCGGGGGTTCAGCGCGGTCCCGGTGGTGGACTGCGACGGCGCGGTGCTCGGGTTGGTCAGCGAACGAGACCTGCTGGCCCGCACAGGGCGAACCGCCCGCGACGTGATGACGACATCAGTGATCAGCGTCACCACCGACACCGATATCGAACACGTGCGGCGGATGCTGGTCGATGCTCCGATCCGTCGCGTTCCGGTGATGTCGGCCGGGCGACTGGTCGGCATCGTCAGCCGGCACGACCTGGTCGGGAGCATGGTGGAGTGGGCGTGCGGAGTGTGCGGCGAGACGGTCCGCGGTGCTCACCGGCCACTGGTGTGCCCGAAGTGCGGGGGCAGCGGAGACCGGTTCGCGCTGCAAGAGCAACCGCCGGGTCCCTGACGAGATCGCCCGCCGCAGATCGGGCGTGGCGAAGGAGATTTATCAAGATGGCCGGACGAACGCAGGCTGGGCGTCGGGATCAGCGCACCGCGGGCGGTGCCGGCAGCCGCGGCGGTTCACCCGCCGCGCGCCCCTCGGCCGGCGCATCCGCTCCCGGGCGACGGGGGCACTCGCCGGAATCCTCGTCACCGACGCCGGCCGCCAACGGTACCGAAACGCTGCAGGGCTACTACCGCGAGATGGCGCTGATCCGCGAGTTCGAGTTGCGTGCGCAGGAGATGTACACCCGGGCCAAGATCGGCGGCTACTGCCACTTGAACCTCGGCGAGGAACCGACCGTGGTCGGGCTGATGGCGGCCCTGCGCAAGACCGACTACCTGTTCACCAACTACCGGGAGCACGGGTACGCGATCTCCCGCGGGATGGACGCCGGGCGGGTGATGGCCGAACTGTTCGGCCGGGTCGACGGGGTGTCCGCTGGGCGCGGCGGGTCGATGCACCTGTTCGACGCGAACCTTCGAATGCTCGGCGGGTACGGCATCGTCGGCGGCCAGCTGCCACCGGCAACCGGCGCGGCGCTCGCGCTGACCTACCGCGGGGGGCCCGGCCCGGACGCGGAGGCCGTCATGTGCCAGATGGGTGACGGCACGACCAATATCGGCGCCTTCCACGAATCGCTGAACCTGGCGGCGATCTGGCGCCTGCCGATCGTCTACGTCATCGTCAACAACGGGCTGGGAATGGCGACCACGGTCGAGCGTGCCGCTGGGGAACCGGACCTGTACAAGCGCGGCTGCTCCTACCGCATCCCGGGCGAACGAATCGACGGTGACGATCCCGCCGTGGTACGCGAGGCCGCGGCGGCGATGCTCGACCGGGCGCGGTCCGAACGGCAGCCCGGCCTGCTGGAGGTGATCTCGCACCGCCTGCGCGGGCATTCCGTGGTGGATCCGGCGCGCTACCGCACCCGGGAGGAGGCGGAGCAGATCCGCTCGGCCGATCCGCTGCCTGCCTATCGCGCGAAGCTGATCGCGGATGGCGTCATGGACGACGGGACGGCCGCCTCGATCGAGGAGGAGGCGGTCGAAAAGGTCGCCGCCGCCATCGCATTCGCCGATGCCAGCCCGGAACCGGCGCCGGACGAGTTGTTCCGGTTCGAGTATGCGACCCCGGTTTCGAACATGCCACGGCTGATGCCGGGCGACCCGGTGCTGCCGGCGGGTTGGGAGGAGGAGCGATGACGACGCAGGAAGCGGCGCCGGCGGAGATCACCTATCGGCAGGCGCTGCACGATGCGCTCCGCTCCGAGATGCGCCGTGACGAGTCGGTGATCCTGCTCGGCGAGGAGATCGGGGTCTTCGAGGGTTCGTACAAGATCACCGCTGGCCTGCTCGAAGAGTTCGGCCCGCAGCGCGTGCGCGACACGCCGATCGCCGAAGAGGGTTTCGTCGGCGCCGCAATCGGCGCGGCGATGCTCGGGATGCGTCCGGTGGTCGAGATCATGACGCTCAACTTCTCGTTGCTGGCGATCGACCAGATCGTCAACCACGCCGCGAAGATCTACGGCATGTTCGGCGGGCAGACCCCGGTGCCCATGGTGATCCGCACCCCGGGCGGTGGCGGACAGCAACTCGCAGCCACCCATTCCCAGAACATCGAGGTCTGGTACGCGCACGTTCCGGGGCTGAAGGTGCTCGCGCCGGCCACCCCGGCGGATGCCAGGGCGATGCTCGTCGCCGCGATCCGGGACGACGACCCGGTGCTGCTGCTCGAGAACCTCTCGCTGTACAACACCAAGGGCCCGGTTCCGGCCGACGAGCGGGTGGCCACCATTGGGAAGGCCCAGGTGACGGTTCCGGGTAGCGACCTCACCGTCGTCGGTTACTCCCGGTCGGCGGTGATCGCCAAGGACGTCGCCGGCCGGTTCGCCGAAAAGGGGATCTCCATCGAGGTGATCGACCTGGCATCGCTGCGGCCGTTGGACCGGCGCACCATCTGCGCGTCGGTGCGCAAGACGGGCCGCGCCGTCATCCTGGAGGACGACTGGCTCTCCTACGGAGTCGGAGCCGAGATCGCGGCCACCATCGCCGAGGGGGCGTTCGACTACCTGGATGCTCCGGTGCGTCGGGTGGCCGCCGCCGAGGTTCCGCTGCCGTACGCGAAGTCGCTGGAACGGGTCGCGCTGCCGGACGCCGATGCGCTGATCCGGGTAATCAACGAGCAGTTGGATGCGACCCGGTTCCGGCGGTAGGGAGTGCTGACGAACGATGCCTGACGTACTGATGCCCCGCCTCTCGGACACCATGACCGAGGGTGCCATCGCGCAATGGCTCAAGTCCGAGGGCGAGACCGTGCAGCGCGGCGACGTGCTTGCCGAGATCGAAACGGACAAGGCCGTGATGGACCTGGAGGCCTACGAGAGCGGGGTGCTGGAGAAGATCCTGGTGCAACCCGGCCAGAGCGTGCCGATCGGCGAGGCCATTGCCGTGATCGGCGATGGTGCCTCGGGTGGCGGCGCATCCGGCAGCCCGGCCGACCAGGCGGCTGACGAAACCGCCGACGAAGGCGCCGAAACAGACACGGAAACAGATGCGGAAGCAGGCGCGGAAACAGACGCCGAACAAGCCCCCGATACCCCTTCGCCCGCCCCCGCCGACTTGCCTGCGGCCGCTGCGCGGGCAAACGGGGACGGCCGGCTCAAGGCATCTCCCGTCGTTCGCTCGTTGGCCCGCACCCACGGCATCGACCTGTCCACCGTGACGGGCACCGGGCCGGGTGGGCGGATCATCCGCGCCGACGTGGAGCAACTGCTGGGCAGAACCGCCGTCACCGACGACACCGCGTCGCCGGATGCGGCGTCGAGCAAGTCCGGACCGGCGCAGGCGACCCGCGATCGTGAGGGTGACGAAAAGATCCCGCTGTCGCGCATTCGGAGGATCACCGCGCAACGGCTGACCGAGGCGGCGATGGTCCCGGCGTTTCAGTTGACCACCGTTCTCGACGCCACGAAGTTGATGCGGCTTCGCGGCGAGATAAACGCCGGCCTGCCCGAGAGCAGCGAGCGGATCTCCGTCACCGACCTCCTGGTGCGGGCCTGCGCGGTGGCACTCCGTGCCCATCCGGAGGTCAACGCATCGTTCGGCGAAGACGCCATCATTCGCCGCGCCCGAGTGAACGTGGGTATCGCGGTGGCGCTCGAGGACGGCCTGATCGTGCCCGTCATCAAGGATGCTGATCGCAAATCGCTGCGCGAGATCGGCTCGGAGACAAAGGACTTGGCAACTCGGGCGCGCTCGGGGAAGCTCACCCCGGACGAATTCACCGGAGGCACGTTCACCGTGAGCAACCTTGGGATGTTTGGCATCGACAACTTCACCGCGGTGCTGAACCCCCCGGAGGCGGCGATCCTCGCCGTCGGTTCCACGGCCGACGAGCCGGTGGTCATCGACGGCGAGGTCACGGTTCGGGCACGGATGAGGCTCACCTTGACCGTCGACCATCGGGTGCTGGACGGCGCGACCGGCGCGGCGTTCCTGCGGGACCTGACGGATCTGCTCGCCGAGCCCGTGCGGATGCTGGTCTAGACGGATCGGTCGACACTGATGGGCAGCGCCATGACGAGCAGCGCGGCAACCGGCCGGCAGCGGCGCCTGGCGCCGGGTCTGCCCGACGTGCTGCCGCTCCTGCTGGCCGGACTGGCCTGCGTGATCGCCGGTGGCCTGCTCGCCGCCGCCACCGCGTACGTCAGCACCCAGAAGACCGCCTGGGCCACCGCCTACCTGGTGCTGGTAGGTGGCGTCGCGCAGCTCGGGCTCGGCGCCGCGATCGCGTGGCTCGCGCCCGCCGCGCGGCGGCGCCGGGCATGGCCCGCCTTCGTCGGCTGGAACCTCGGGAACGCCGGTGTGCTGGCCGGGCAGCTCGGTGGCCTCGTGGTACTCACCGACGCCGGCAGCGCGCTGCTGGTGATCGCGCTGGTGCTGGTGCTGACGAGTACCCTGCGCAGCGCACCGGCGCGTCCATCGGCCGAGCACGGCCCCGACGCGAGATCCATCGCGCAGCGGTATCCCTTGCTGCTGTGGGCCTTTCGGACGCTGTTGGTGATTCTGGCGGCCGGCATCGCGGTCGGCACCGCGCTGGCCCACGTCGCCTAGCGGATTGTGGATAGCTCCGCCAGCGGACCGCGGTCGCCGCTATAGTCGCTCCATGAGACAGCCCGATATGGGACGGCAGGTCCGTCGACATGCCGCCGATATCGACGCGCTCTACGAACTCGTCGCCGGTATGGACCAGAAGGTCGACGCACTGGCGAAGAAGATGGACCGCCGGTTCGAGAAGGTGGACCGCCGGTTGGAGGGGGTGGACCGCCGTTTCGACGAGGTGGACCGGCGGTTCGACGAGGTGGGCGGGCAACTGGCCGAGGTTCTGCGTCGGCTCGACCCGGCATAGGGCTACGCCTCCAGCCGCTGCCGCAGCACGTACTGCAGGATGCCGCCGTGCCGGTAGTACGCCTGCTCCGTCGGGGTGTCGATGCGCACGGCCGCGGTGAACTCCCGCGCGGGACCCCCGTCGGGCTGCACCCGGACCGTCACCGACTGCGGCACCTCGTCGGCGCCGGCCAGCCCAGTGATCGAATAGGTCTCGGTGCCGTCCAGGCCCAACGATTCGGCGGACGCGCCGTCTGCGTACTGCAGCGGCAGCACCCCCATGCCGATCAGGTTCGACCGGTGGATCCGTTCGTACGACTCGGCCAGCACGGCCTTCGCCCCCAGCAGCAGCGTGCCCTTGGCCGCCCAGTCGCGGGACGACCCGGAGCCGTACTCCTTCCCGGCCAGCACGACCAGCGGGACCCCATCCGCGGCGTACTGCTGGGCCGCGTCGTAGATCGTGATCGCATCCGCGCCCGCCGGAAGATGCTTGGTGTACCCGCCCTCGGTGCCCGGGACCAGTTGATTGCGCAACCGGATGTTGGCGAACGTGCCGCGGATCATCACCTCGTGGTTGCCGCGGCGCGACCCGTACGAGTTGAACTGCCGTGGCTCCACTCCGTGCTCGGTGAGGTACTCGCCCGCCGGTGAGCTGCGCTTGATCGCGCCGGCCGGTGAGATGTGGTCGGTCGTCACGGACTCGCCGAGCTTGGCCAGCACGCGCGCCCCGACGATGTCGGACAGCGGATCGGGGGAGGTGCCCATGCCGACGAAATACGGCGGCTGACGCACGTAGGTCGAGTCGTCCTGCCAGTCGAACTGCTCGCCTTCGGGCACCGGCAGGCTGTTCCAGTTCTCGTCGCCCGCGTAGAGGTCCGAGTAGCCCTCGGTGAACATCCGCGCCTCGATGGACGAGTCGACCACCTTCTTGATCTCTGCCGAGGTGGGCCAGATGTCCCTCAGGTACACCGGTTGCCCGTCGCTGCCGGTGCCCAGCGGATCCTTGGTCAGGTCGACGTGCATCGATCCGGCCAGGGCGTAGGCGACCACCAGCGGCGGGGATGCGAGGAAGTTCATCCGGGACTGCGGGTGGATGCGGCCCTCGAAGTTGCGGTTGCCGGACAGCACCGCCGCCACCGTCAGGTCGCCGGCCTCCACGGCCGCGGCGACGTCGTCGGGCAGCGGGCCAGAGTTGCCGATGCAGGTGGTGCAGCCGTAGCCGACCAGGTTGAAGCCCAGCGCGT
>CAZUXD010000015.1:0-71864 GCA_964624455.1 uncultured Actinomycetes bacterium
CACCATGCTGCGCATCGGCAGCATGAACATGCTGCTGCACGGCGTGGAGAACCCCGATGTGGAGTACCGGGACTCGCTCTCCGAAGGCGCCGCGGATCAAACGGGGGAGTACTCCCTGGTACTGGCCAACCCGCCGTTCGCGGGGAACCTGGACTCCGAGAGCGTCGCCAAGGACCTGCAGCGCGTGGTGAAGACGAAGAAGACCGAGCTGCTGTTCCTGGCACTGTTCCTGCGGCTGCTGAGGCCCGGGGGCCGCGCGGCGGTGATCGTTCCCGACGGCGTGCTGTTCGGATCCTCCAAGGCGCACAAGGAACTTCGCCGGATCCTGGTGGAGGAGCAGAAGCTCGACGGCGTGGTCAAACTGCCGTCCGGGGTGTTCCGGCCGTACGCCGGGGTATCCACCGCGATCCTGCTGTTCACCAAGACGGAGTCCGGCGGGACCGACGACGTGTGGTTCTACGACGTGCAGGCCGACGGCTGGAGCCTGGACGACAAGCGAAACCCGCTGCTGCCCAACGACCAGTTGGGACCGCGGCCACATGACTCCGCAGGAACGGCGGTGACGTTCGATCCTGCGAACCACGATCGCAACAACCTGCCCGACGTCCTCGCCCGGTGGGCAGAAAGGGGCGGTGACGAGAAATCCCGGCAGCGCACCGACCAGAGCTTCTGCGTGCCCAAGGCGGACATCGTCGCGAACGGGAACGACCTGTCGATCAACCGCTACAAGGAGGTCGTGCACGACGAGGTAGAGCACCGCCCGCCGCTGGAGATCATCGCGGACCTGGAGAAGCTGGAAGCCGAGATCCAACAGGGCCTCGCGGAGCTGAAAGCGATGCTGGGATGACGTGGCCGGTGGCGGCACTCGGGGAGGTGGCGGAGATCAACCCTCGTCCGTCGCGCCGACCGTCGGGTACCGACGAGATCGCGTTCCTGCCCATGGCCGAGCTCGACGGTCGAACCGGAACCACCCGCGCCGGCACTGTCCGCCCCTTTGGCGAAGTATCCAAGGGGTACACCGTCTTCCAGGACGCGGACATTCTCGTCGCCAAGATCACCCCGTGCTTCGAGAACAACAAGATTGGTCAGGCCCGGCTGGCTCGACAGATTGGGGTCGGATCGACCGAGTTCCATGTGGTCCGGCCGAACGACGCGGCGCTCGATGCGCGCTACGTGCTGCACTACTTGCGCCAGGATTCGATTCGGCAACAGGGCGAACGGCGCATGACAGGCAGCGCTGGCCAGCGGCGTGTGCCGGCGAACTTCCTGGAAAGCTTGGCTGTGCCAATGCCGCCGCTGGAGGAACAGCGGCGGATCGCGGCGATCCTCGACCGTGCAGATGACCTGTGCACCATGCGATGTCGATTCCGCGATGGGCTCAGAACTCTTGTGCAGTCGATCTTTTTCGACATGTTTGGCGATCCTGATACTGCGATAGGCACGCAGCGGACGATCCCGTTGAGAGACGTCGTCCAAGACTTACAGGGTGGCAGGAACCTCGTAGCAGGCGATGCGGACGCCGTGACCCAAAACCGAGTCTTGAAGATCAGCAGCGTGACGTCGGGGGAGTTCCGTGCGTACGAGTCCAAGCCGCTTCCTGATGAGTATGACCCACCCCTCGCTCACTTTGTGCGGTCGGGAGACTTGCTAATCAGCCGCGCGAACACCGCAGAACTGGTGGGCGCGACGGCCTATGTCGCGGGTACCCCGAGCAACCTAGTGCTGCCGGACAAGATCTGGCGTTTTGTCTGGCAACCTGCGACGAAGGTCGAGCCTCTCTACGTCTGGGCCCTGTTCGGGACGGCGGCGATGCGACGAGCAATGGCGTCGCGAGCAACCGGAACTGGGGGGTCGATGAAGAACATCTCAAAGGCCAAGATGATGTCACTGCCCGTGCCTTGGCCGAGGTACGCCGATCAACTGGACTTTGTGGAACGACTTCGATCGGTTTATCGACTCGCAGATTCTGCGTCCGGTCAGGACGAGGAACGACTTCGCGCGACTCTGCAGTCGGCGGCCTTCTCAGGGTTGCTGTAGGGGATTCAGGCGACACCGTGAGCAACTTCTCCTTCATCGCCACCGAGTGGCCCGCGATCGCCTCCGACTGCGCCCGGGCGGAAAGCTATCTCGCCTCCGACCCCCGTGCCGCTCTCGTCTACGCCCGCCGCGCCGCCGAGCAAATCGTCGGGCTGATCTACGACGTCGACGCGCTTCCCATCCCGTACCAGGACGACCTGGCCGCCCGGATCAACGAGCCCGCTTTCCAGCGCCGCGCCGGGGTCGGCATCTGCCAGAAGCTCAACCTGATCCGCAAGCTCGGCAACCGGGCAGTGCACGACACGCAACCCATCCCGGCCCGCGCCGCACTGGACGTGCTCTGCGAGTTGCACCACGTCACCATCTGGACCGCGCTTCGCTTCTCGACGCACCCCGAAAACGTTCCCGCGGGAACGTTTTTTCAGGCAAATCGGGCGAAAGCCGCCGCCCCGCTGCCCCGCGACGAGGTCCGTCAGCTCGCCGAGAAGTTCCGCCAGCAGGACGAGGAACACGCGAAGCAGCTCCGCGAGCGGGACGGGCTCGCCGACGCCAAGGACGCCGAGATCGCCGCGCTGCGCGAGGCCATCAACGCCGCCCAGCGCGCGAACCCCGTCACCGATACCCGCGACTACTCCGAGGCGGACACCCGCGAGAAGATCATCGACGAGTTGCTGCGCGAATCGGGCTGGCAGCTCACGGACCCCCGCGACCGGGAGTACCCCGTCACCGGCATGCCGACGTCCGGCGGGTCGGCACCGGGATCCGGCACCGGCTTTGTCGACTATGTGCTGTGGGGCGCCGACGGCCTGCCGCTGGCCGCGATCGAGGCGAAGAAGACCACCGTCGACCCGTCCATCGGCCAGCAGCAGGCCAAGCTGTACGCCGACTGCCTGGAGCAGGCGTACGGCCGACGGCCCGTCATCCTCTACTCCAACGGTTACGCGACCTGGCTGTGGGACGACGCCGCCGGCTACCCGCCCCGGCCGGTCGAGGGGTTCCTCACCCGCGCGGAACTGGAACTGATGGTGGCGCGGCGGGTCTCCCGGCTGCCGCTGCACGACACCCCGATCAACCCGGACATCGTGGAGCGGCACTACCAGCGCCGCGCGATCGCCGCGATCGACGACGCCTTCACCGCCAAGCAGCGCGCCGCCCTGCTGGTGATGGCGACCGGCGCCGGCAAGACTCGAACCGTCATCGCGCTGGTCGACCAGTTGATGCGCGCCGGCTGGGTCAAGCGGGTGCTCTTCCTGGCCGACCGCACCGCGCTGGTGGGCCAGGCCGCGAATGCTTTCAAGGCGCACCTGAGCGACGTCGTCACCGTCAACCTCGTCACCGAGAAGGTCACCGACGGGCGGGTATACGTCTGCACTTACCCGACGATGATGAACCTCATCGAGCAGCGGGACGGCGGGATAAGGGTTTTCGGGCCGGGCTACTTCGATCTCGTGGTGATCGACGAGGCGCACAGGTCGGTCTACCAGCGCTACCGGGCGATCTTCTCCTGGTTCGACGCGTTGCTGGTCGGGCTCACCGCCACCCCGAAGGACGAGGTGGACCGCAACACCTACAACCTGTTCCACCTGGAGGACGGCGTCCCCACTGATGCGTACGGGCTGGAAGAGGCGGTGGCCGAGGGCTACCTGGTGCCGCCGATCGCCATCTCGGTGGGCACCAAGTTCCTCCGCCAGGGCATCCGGTACAGCGAACTGTCCGAGGCCGAGAAGGACGAGTGGGACGCGCTGGAGTGGGACGCCGGTGGAGACGGGGCTGCCGGCACCGTGCCCACCGAGGTCGGCGCGGAGGAGATCAACCGGTTCCTGTTCAACGCCGACACCGTCGACAAGGTGCTCGCCACCTTGATGCGCGACGGGCACAAGGTCGCGGGCTGCGACCGGCTGGGCAAGACCATCGTCTTCGCCAAGAACCAGGCACACGCGGAGTTCGTCGCGCAGCGCTTCGACGCGAACTATCCGGAGTATGCCGGGCAGTTCGCGCGGGTGATCACGCATTCCGTCACCTACGCGCAGTCGCTGATCGACGACTTCTCGGTCTCCGGCAAGGCGCCGCACATCGCCATCTCGGTGGACATGCTCGACACCGGCATCGACATCCCCGAGGTCGTCAACCTTGTCTTCTTCAAGCCGGTGCGCTCCAAGACCAAGTTCTGGCAGATGATCGGCCGCGGAACGCGGCTGTGCCCCGGGCTGTTCGGTCCCGGTACTGGTCCGGGAGCCGATAAGGCGAACTTCTACGTGTTCGACTTCTGCGGCAACCTGGAGTTCTTCGGCCTCGACCTGCCGACATCCGAAGGGACCGTGGGCAAGTCGCTGAACAAGCGGTTGTTCGAGGCGCGGCTCGGGCTGGTCACGCTGCTGGACCGGAGCCACGGCGGCGAGCGCAGCTTCCCGGGACCGGGCTCGGGGGAGAAGTCCGAGACCGGGCTGCGGGTGGACCTCGCCTGGGGGCTGTGCGAGGTGGTCGCCGGAATGAACGTGGAGAACTTCCTGGTGCGCCCGGCGCGGGAGTGGGTCGAGCGATACCGGGACTGGGATTCCTGGACGGGTGCCTTCACGTCGGAATTGGCCGGAGATGTAGCGCGGCACCTCGCCGGATTACCGTCGGCGAAACGCGACGGGAGCGATATGGACGGGGAGGACGCCAAGCGCTTCGACCTGCTCCTGCTCCGCATGCAGCTTGCCCGGGCGGAGGGTGATCAACTGACGTTCGAGCGGCTGCGCGGCCAGGTGCAGCAGATCGCGGCGTCGCTGCTGCTGCAGACCGCGATCCCGGCGGTGAGGCAGCAGCAGGCGCTGCTGGACGACCTCGCCGGTGACGAGTGGTGGGTCGACGTCACGCTGCCGCTGCTGGAGATCGCGCGGCGCCGGGTGCGATCCCTGGTGCGCTTCATGGACAAGCGCAGGCGCACGACGGTGTACGCCGACTTCGCCGACACCATGCTCGATGCCGCGCAGGTGGAACTGCCGGGCATCACGCCCGGCACGAACTGGGAACGCTTCCGCGCCAAGGCCCGCGCGTACCTGCGGGATCACGAGGACCATGTGGCCCTGCAACGGCTCCGCCGGAACATCCAGCTAACCCGGTCGGACCTCTCCGAGCTGGAGCGGATGCTCCTCGACGCGGGCGTCGGCACCGAGGACGACGTGCGGCTGGCGGCGCAGCAGTCGCAGGGGCTGGGCCTGTTCGTCCGGTCGTTGGTCGGCCTGGATCGGCAGGCCGCGACTGCCGCGTTCGACGCGTATCTGAGCGACAAGGCCCTGAGCCGGGCGCAGATCGACTTCGTCGGGCTGATCGTGGAGCATCTCACCGCCAACGGCGTGCTGGAAATCGCCCGGCTGTACGAATCCCCGTTCACCGACTCTGCGCCGCACGGACCGGACATGATCTTCGACGACGAACAGGTCGGCGGGATCGTCGTCATCCTCGATCGCATCCGGGCGCATGCCACGCCAGAGGCCGCGACCGCATGATCGCGGTGCGAGCCCATCCTCCGCGCGACTTGAAAACGTTCCCGCGGGAACGTTTTTCCCGGCAAATCGGGCGGGCAAAGCCGTGCGGCCCGCCGTCTGGCATCCTGTTTGCGGCAATGTGCGATGCGAAGGAGTTCGGGTGCTGGTAGTCCACGCATGTTGGGTTCCGCAGGCACCGAGACCGCACGCACCGCGAACGCGAACATCACGGTCGCAGCCGGCCACCGCCACCGCGCCACCAGCGGCCGGCGAGCTTGCGGTGTGGGCCGAGGACTCCGCGGCGTCGCCGTCCGAGCGGCGGCCCGGGCGGAAACCGAGGATTCAACGCCACCCGTTCGCGGCGGGCGCGGCCGAGCTTCGCGTCGTGCTGGGCCCCGGCGCCGACGCGGCGGTCCCGTCCACCGCCACGCTGCACCTTCCGACCAAGGGCGGCGCACCGACAGCCTCGCCGGAACTGATTCGCGACGAGATATCAGGTGCCGCCGGCAATCTGACCGCGGCGCTCTGGCAGGTGCCGGCTTTGATGTTCGGCCCGGATGCCGCGCTGGAGATGCTGACGGCGGCGACGGGGGCCGACGCCGGCGTGGATGACGGCGACGCCGGCGTAGCCCGCGGGCCAGCGGTGACGCACCTGATCGACATGGCCGCGTTCGCGGTGGACCTGGTGGCCCGGGGCCGGGTCCTGCCGGCGGTCGATCCGGACGGTCCCTGCGCGGTGTGGCGGCCGGTGCTGGCCGGACCCGACGCCGCATGGGCGCGAACGTTGGCGCTGGTAGCCCCGTCACCGCTGTTCGCCGCCCAACCCGAACGCGGCCGCGAACTCTGGGCGAAACACTTGGATGCGCTCGTCGACGCGGCCGCCCGGGCGGCGCTCGGAACCATCCGTCTGGCCGCGGCCCGCGGGGGAGGCGAGGCGGCCACCCGCGCCTGGCTGGCCGCCCTGACCGGCACCGAACGCCGCTTCGTCGCCGACCCCGCGATGGTCGCCGACCTGGCGAGCGCCCTGGCGGAGTGGCAGCGCGACGCGGTCGCCGGCCCGGTGCGGGCATGCTTCCGGCTGGCCGAGCCGGCTGCGGGATCGGCCGAGGGGTCGGCCGGGGGATCGGCCGAGGGGGAATGGCGGGTGCGCTTCGGCCTGCAGGCCGCCGACGAGCCGGGGCTGGTGGTCGACGCCGACGCGGTCTGGCGCTCCCGCGGCAAGCTCACCGCGCTGGCCCGCCAGGTGGACGCCCCGCAGGAGACGTTCCTGGCGGAGCTCGGCAAGGCGGCGCGCCTGTACCCCGAACTGGACGGCGCGCTCCGCACCGCCCGGCCCGCCGAACTGCAACTGGACACCGCCGGTGCGCACCGCTTCCTGGCCTCGGTCGCCCCGGTGCTGGCGACCGCAGGGTTCGGCGTACAGCTACCCGGCTGGTGGACCAGGCCGTCCTCGCGGCTCGGCCTGCGGATCACGGCCTCCGCCCCGCCGCAACCCGCCCGGGTCGAGAAGGGCGGATCCGCACTGGGTTTCGACACGCTCGCCGAGTTCCGCTATCAACTCGCCGTGGGCGGCGAAACGCTCAGCGACACCGAACTTGCCGAGCTGGTCGAATCCAAGGCGCCGATGGTGCGGCTTCGCGGCCAATGGATCGAACTCGACGCCCGGCGACTGGCGGCGGGCCTGAAGCTGCTGGGCCGTAGCGAAAACGCCACGATCGGCGAACTCGTGCGCCTCGGCCTGGGAGTGGGCGCCGACCCCGACGGCCTGCCGATAGAGGAGGTGCGGGCCGACCGCTGGCTCGGCGAGTTGCTGTCGGGGGCCGCCGAGCAGCACCTCAAGCGCGTCGCCACGCCGAAATCGTTCACCGGCAAGCTGCGCCCCTACCAGTCGCGCGGCCTGGCGTGGTTGGACTTCCTGCACCGCTGTGGGCTGGGCGGCGTCCTGGCCGACGACATGGGCTTGGGCAAGACGGTGCAACTCCTGGCACTGCTCGCCCGCGACGCGGGCAGCGGTCCCACCCTGCTGGTGTGCCCGATGTCGCTGGTCGGCAACTGGCAGCGGGAGGCCGCCCGGTTCACCCCGAAACTGCGGGTGCAGGTGCACCACGGCTCGGATCGGGCCAGGGGCAAGCAGTTCCAGCAGAAGGTCGCCGGCGCCGATCTGATCGTCACCACCTACGCGCTGGCCGCCCGGGACGCCACCGAGCTGCGCAAGACCACCTGGCGACGGGTGGTTGTCGACGAGGCGCAGGCCATCAAGAACGCGGCCACCAAACAGGCCGCGGCTATCCGGTCGCTGCCGGCAGGCAGCCGGATCGCCGTCACCGGAACCCCCGTGGAGAACCGGCTCGCCGACCTGTGGTCCATCCTCGAGTTCGCCAACCCGGGGATGCTGGGTCCGGCCGCGACCTTCAAGAGGCGTTACGCCGAACCGATCGAGCGGGGAGGTGACGAGGACGCCGCGGCGCGGCTGCGGCGCTTCACGGCGCCATTCATCCTGCGGCGCCTGAAAACCGACAAGTCCATCATCGCGGACCTGCCGGAGAAGTTCGAGATGGACGTGGTGTGCAACCTGACCGCCGAGCAGGCTGCGCTGTACCAGGCGGTGGTGGACGACATGCTCGAGCGCATCGAGGCCACCGACGGCATCGAACGGCGCGGCCTGGTGCTGGCGACCATGACCAAGCTGAAGCAGGTGTGCAACCACCCCGCGCACTTCCTGCGGGACGGCAGCCGATTGGCGGGCCGCTCCGGGAAACTCGACGCGCTGGAGGAGATCCTCGACGAGGTCATGGCGGTCGGGGAGCGGGCGCTGCTGTTCACCCAGTACGCGGAGTTCGGCGCGCTGTTGCGCGGCCACCTGGCCGGCCGGTTCGGGCGTGAGGTGCTGCTGCTGCATGGCGGCGTCCCCAAGGCGGAGCGGGACGAGATGGTCGCCCGGTTCCAGGCCGCCGACGCCGCGTCACCGCCGCTATTCGTGCTGTCGCTCAAGGCCGGGGGGACCGGATTGACGTTGACCGCTGCCAACCATGTGGTGCATGTGGACCGGTGGTGGAACCCGGCCGTGGAGGACCAGGCGACCGACCGGGCGTTTCGGATCGGCCAGCGTCGGTCGGTGCAGGTCCGAAAGTTCGTGTGCGCCGGCACCGTGGAGGAGAAGATAGCCGCCATGATCCGCGACAAGCGCGGGCTTGCGGCGCGGATCGTCGGCACCGGCGAAGGGTGGCTCACGGAACTCTCCACCGGCCAGTTGGCCGAACTCTTCCGACTCGAGCAGGAGGCGGTGGTCGAATGAGCGCCTGGTACCCGCCACCGTCCAAGCCGCGCCCGGTGCAAGGCGGCCTGAAGGCGCGAGCCGCCCGCGGCGCGATCGGGTCCAGTTGGTGGTCCCGCCGATTCCTGGACGTGCTGGAATCCTTCGCGATGGGCAACCGGCTCACCCGTGGTCGCAGCTACGCCCGCAAGGGCCAGGTGATCTCGCTCGACGTGACTCCGGGGGAGGTACGGGCGGCGGTGCAGGGCTCGCGGGCCCGGCCGTACCGCGTCACGATCGGGCTACCGACGCTCGCCGAGATCGTTTGGGCCAAGGCCGAAATCGCCCTGTCCGAGCAGGCGCTGCCCAGCGCCAAGCTGCTGGCCGGCGAGGTGCCGCCGGAGCTGGAGGAGATCTTCGCCGCGGCCGGCGCGCCCCTCTTCCCGCGGAACGCGCGGGAGCTCGCCCAATACTGCAGCTGCCCCGATTCGGAGGTGCCGTGCAAGCACCTGGCGGCCACCTTCTACCTGCTGGCCGAGGCGTTCGACGTTGATCCCTTCCTCGTGCTGCGCTGGCGGGGCCGAGATCGGGAGCCGCTGTTGGCCAGGCTCCGGGAACTGCGTGGTGACGAGCCGTCCGGCATCGGGCCGGGCGACCGGGCGGCGGCCGAGCCGGCCGGCGCAACGGGCACCGCACTGGCGCTGGCCGACCTGCGCGACCCTGCGCCCGACCTGGAGCGATTCTGGCAGCCGCGCGCGCCGCTCCCGCCGCGGCCTGCCGTGCTGATAGCCCAGCCGGACCTGCTGCTGCGCCAACTCCCGGAGCCCGGTGCCCGGCTGGGCGGCAAGCAACTGCTCGATCGGCTCGCCACGGCATACCGCCAGTTCTCACCGGTGGAGTAGCCCGCCGCAGGGCGGACACCTGACGGCCCCGCCACGGTCAGGTAGGAGCATGATGAGGGTGCCCCAGTGCCTGCGTGGGCGCACCGGACCGGACCGGGCAGCGCCGCGGGCCGAGCAAAGGAGCCGCCAGATGCGTCCCTGGTTCTTCGTCGCGGTAACGCTGTTCGTCGTCGGCGTGGTGCTCGCGTGCCTGCACTGGGCGGGCGTTGGCTACCTGATGCCATGGGCCTATGCCGCGGCCACCTTCGGGGTCGGGCTCGGCATCACGATCTGGATAACCCAATTGGGCAACTGGGGCGTGCCCGGGGACGAACCCCCGATCTTTCGCCGCGCGAAGATCTGAATGACGAAGTCGCGGTAGGCCCTGCACGTCAGTCCGCCTGGCCGATCAGGCCCTGCAGCAGGCCGGCCTCGTGCCGCAGACGATCTGCCCCTGCCGGGTTCGACGGGGCAATGAGATCGGCTGCCGCAACGAGTTCATCTGTTTCGGCCTGGACGAGACGACGCATCTGCTGCTCGGAAAGCGTGCGGCGCGGCACGTCCGAGCTTCCGGCGCCAACCGGTGCGGCCTCCAGCGCGCCGGCCGGTGGGACCGTGGAAACGGGCACGGCCTCGGCGTTGTCGATCGCGCCCAGAGCGGCGCGGTAGACGGCGAGCGAGGGCCGATCCCGCCGCGTCAGCGCATCCTTGATGCGGGCGTGCAACGCCGCGCGTATCGAGTAATCGGGTTCATCGGTCACCGGGCAGGTAGATCCAATCATCTCGCCGGAACGGATTCGTGCGACCGGAACCGGTCGTTTCTGGCGTGGCGCCTGCGGTGCTACGGCGCTGATCGGCGACCAGAGACGACGGCCAACCGAAACTAGCACCCGAAACCGAAGTGCGCCGTTACTGTGGGCAGACCGATGACGGCCCCTCCCCAGGATGTCTGCCCGGACGACCTATCCGGCACGCGACCTCCTCGGCCGCGTGCGCAGCATCGGCCCGGCCAGCAGCGTCCCGCTGAGGTTTCGGTTAATGCGGCGGAAGCACGCCGTTCCGAATCGTGAGTTCGTCGGGCCAGGTGAGTATGAGGCGGCCCCCGTTGGCCGTGGCTTTCCAGCGCGTCAGCTACGCTTCGGCTTCCCACCACGCTGACCGGTGAACGGCCGCGACAACCTCAACGAAAGTTTCTTCACGCGGATCGGGGCCAACGCCTCACCATCCGCGGGTATGAGTATCCCGAACTCCTGCCGGCCACCCAGCCCGGACTCCGCGGGCCGACCCGCTAGAGGACTCGGATTTCCACGTCGTGGCCGCTGGATCGGGCAAGTCGCATGTCCCGAGTCAGGACTGCGCACTGCAGCGCTTCGGCGAGCACCACATACGCGGCGTCGTAGGCGCTGACGTCGTCGCGGAGGGCAAATGCGCGCAGGCGTAGAGGCGCGGCACTAGGCCAGCGCTGGATAGCCAATGCATCGAAGTCGGTCAAGGCATCGCGCGCCCGGGCTGGGGTGATGTGGCCGCCAAGCGTCAGCCCGCGCAGCGCTGAAACTACCTCGAAGTCCAGCAGCGTCGGAGCGTGCAACGTGTGGTTGGCGATCTCCATCCGGAGGGCTTCGCTGCCCTCGACGGCCGTGAGTGCATCGACCACTGCCGCGCTATCGATGACTATCACGTGCGCGGGCGCGCCATCGACTCGTCATTCCGTTCAGCACGCGCAGCGGCGACGACGTCGACAGCGGATGCGGTGGCCCGTTCAGCACGCGCCGCAGCCCTGTTGAGTACCTCGGCGACCGTCGGGCGACTGACTTCGCGATCGATGACATCGAGCAGATAGGCGTTGAGCGACTGGCCACGAGCCGCGGCTCGGGACTTGAGCCCACGTCGCGCTTCCTCGGGTACATCCCTAATCTGCAGCAAAGAACCCATGAATACATATTACCTCAAAGTACATCCAGTCTGCCCACGATCGCCCCGCCAGGAGGATCCTTTCGGTTCAATCTCATGTGCAGTCCTGTTTGTCGACCCCTGCTCGTCCGTCGGGCGACTGGCCACCGTTACGTGCAACTGAGGCCTGTTACGCGTTACATTGATGGCATGAGGGATCGTGTGGCCGCCTATCGGGAGCGAATGAGGCAGCGAGGGTACAAGGAAGTCAGCTTCTGGGTACCCGATACCACCAGTCGAGAATTCGCTGCCCGAATCCGGGACGAAGCGCCCGCGCTCAACAAAGTCGACACCCGCGAGCACACTGCGGCGTTCCTGGACGATATCCAAGCTGATGTGCTGACCAGCAGTGAAGATTGAGCCCAAACGCGGCGACCTGTGGACCGTCGCCGGGGGTGGCGGCAACCTGACCAGCAGGCCGAGGCCAGCGTTGATCCTGACCAGCGATGTCTTCTCAGACCTCGACTACGTGACGATACTGCTCGTGACGACCGACCCAACCGAGGCGTTCACCCGCATCCCCGTACCGGCAACCAAGCAAACCGGCCTGGCCGATCCATCCATGATCCAGGCCGACAAGATCGCGACAGTCCACCGTCGCAACCTGCGTCAGCGGTGCGGATACATCGGCCCCACCACGCTGGCCAAGGTGCGTGAGGTCGTCAGCGCCTACCTGGGCTTCGGCGGCTAACCCGTGCAGACGGCATGGCTCAGACCGTGAATCGCCGCATCGACGAGCCGAATTATGGTCGACAAGTTCACAGCAGTGCGCCGAAACGGACTGGGCCAGGCCATCGGAGTCATCACCGGCGCAGGAATGCTTTCGGTAGATCGTTCGCTGCTCGTGTTACTCGGCATCGCGTAACAACTAACGGGGCTTCGCCCCAGCCTCGATGCTCGGAGTCGGGGCCTCGTCGGGCGGACGGACCTTGGCGAAGCAGGCGGTGGATGAGGAGGCAGCCGGAACCGGTCGGTAACGATCCGGTCACAGGTTGGGCACCCCCAATGTGGTGTCGCGGCCTTGTCTATCGGGACAATCTGTAATCTTCGCTGGTCCTGTTCCAGCCATCCACCGCAATTCCTGCGGCGAGCATGAGGAGTCCCACGTGCGAAAGAGCATGTTCCTGGTCGGCGTCCCGGTGCTGGCCGCCGCTTTGGCGCTGAGCGCCTGCGGCAGCCGCGCCGCCGACGACGCGAACGGCGGCGGCGACTCCGGCGCCGACAAGGTCGTCAAGATCGGCGTCATCACCCCGCAGAGCGGTGATCTGTCGGCCATCGGCCTCGGAATGCGCAACTCCGTGGATCTTGCTATCAAGCAGGCAAACGAGAGGGGCGCACTGCCGGGCTGGAAGATCGAAATGGCCCCCGAGGACGACCAGGCGACCCCGCAGGTCGGCCAGCAGGCGGCCACCAAGCTGGCGGCCGTCGCGGAGGTCGCCGGCGTGGTCGGAACCTACAACTCCAGCGTCGCCCAGTCGGTGCAGCCGGTACTGGACAAGGCGGACATCGCGATGGTGTCGCCCGGCAACACCGGCCCGTCGCTGACGATGGGCGACGACCTGGCCAACCCGAAGCGGCCGTACCACAACTACTTCCGCACCTGCACGAACGACGCCATTCAGGGTCCGTTCGGGGCGCGGTACGTCTACAACGACCTGAAGATCACCAAAGTGGCGACGATCAACGATAAGAAGACCTACGGCGCCGGCCTGGTCAAGCAATTCACCGCCGAGTTCACCAAACTGGGCGGCCAGATAGTTTCCGATCAGGCGATCAACCCGGACGACAAGGACTACTCGTCGGTGATCAGCAAGGTGGCCGCGACGAAGCCGGAACTCGTCTACTACGGCGGCGAGTACCCGCAGGCCGGACCGCTCAGCCTGCAGATGAAGTCCCGCGGCCTGGACGTGCCGTTGATGGGCGGTGACGGTGTCGTCGACCCCAAGTACATCGAGCTGGCCGGCGGCAAGGGTGGCGGCGATTACGGCACCACGGTGGGTGCGCCGATCGAAAGCCTGGCCTCGGCCAAGGAATTCGTCCAGGCCTACGACAAGGCCGGGTACCAGGAGTCGTACTCGGCGTACGGCGCCTACGCCTACGACGCCGCGAACGCGATCATCGCGGCGCTGAAGGTTTCGCTGAAGGACGCCGCCGCCGTCACCCCGGACGTGCGCGAGGCGACCATCAAGGCGCTGCAGTCGGTCTCGTTCGAAGGCGCCTCCGGCAAGGTTGCGTTCGACGAGTTCGGCGACAACACCACCAAGGTCCTGACCGTGTACAAGGTCGACGGCGGCGAATGGAAAGCGGCCAAGACCGAAGAATTCAAGTGACCCGGTGCTGAAGCGGTGACGAGGACCCGGTGCTAGCGCAGTTCGTTCAACAACTGGCGAACGGGATCGTGCTCGGGGCGACGTACGCGCTGATCGCGCTGGGTTACACGATGGTCTACGGGATCATCGGGCTCATCAACTTCGCGCACGGCGAGATCTTCATGATCGGCGCGTTCGGCAGCTTCACCGTGTGGCGCTACCTGCTGCCGAGCGGCACGAGCCTGTGGGTCGCGCTGCCGTTGATGCTCGTCGGTGGTGTCGCCGCAGCCACCGCCGTGGCGATCGCCACCGAGCGCTTCGCGTACCGCCCGCTCCGCAACGCCCCCCGGCTGGCCCCGCTGATCACCGCGATCGGCATCTCGATCGCGCTGCAGGAGGCCGTCCGGCTGTACTACCCCGATGCCCGGTCTAAGATCGCGTTCCCGCAACTGATCGGCGGCTCGCCGATCCCGTTGGGCTTCGGCGCGAGCATCGACCGGGCGTCGGTGGCGGTGGTGCTGGTCGCGGTGCTGTCCATGGCCGCGCTCCTGTGGTTCGTGCGGCGCAGCCGCACCGGGCGCGCCATGCAGGCAACGGCGCAGGATCCGGACACCGCCCGGTTGATGGGCATCAACACGGACCGGGTCATCGTGGTGGCGTTCGCGATCGGTGCTGCGCTGGCCGCCGTCGCGGGCTTGGCGCAGGGGCTCTACCTCGGTCAGATCGACTTCAAGATGGGATTCATCGCTGGGCTCAAGGCGTTCACCGCCGCGGTGCTCGGCGGCATCGGCAACATCGGCGGGGCGGTCGCCGGCGGGTTCGTCCTCGGGCTGGTCGAGGTGATGGCCGTGCAGTACATCCCCGGCCAGTTCGGCGGCGGCGCGTGGAAGGACGTCTGGGCATTCGCGGTGCTCATCCTGGTGCTGGTCTTCCGCCCGCAGGGCCTGCTGGGCGAGCGGGTGGCGGATCGCGCATGAGCGATACCCTGATCGCCGATTCGGCCGCGCCGAGTGGCCGGCGAACCCGGCGCCGGCCACCTTTGGCCGGGTCGCTGACGCTCGCGGCCGCCGGCGCCGCCGTGGGCGCGGCATCCACGATGCTCCCGTGGTCCCACAGCAGCGCCTACCCGGGCAACCTGACGGTGGCGCTGTACCCGGGCGGTGCGCAGATCTACGTGCTGGTGCTGGCCGTGCTCGCGCTGGTGCTCCTGGTGCTGCGTGCCGGCCCGCTGGCTCGGCTGGGCGAGATCATCGCCCCCGGGGGCGCCGGCGGGGCCATCCGGGCGCTCGGCGCCGGCGCGTTCGCCGTCACCGCGTTCACCGTGATCGCGATCGCCGTCGAAGTCGGCGGCGCGGTCAACGTTGCCGGCGGTGGGTGGCTCGCCCTTCTCGGCACGGCGCTGCTACTGGCCGGCGGCGCGATGCTGCCCCCGGGGCGGAGCGTCACCTGGCGATACCGCCTGCCGGACTGGGTCGAGTTCCTTGCGATCGCAGCGGTTCTCGGGCTCAGCATGGTGGGATTCGTCACCGCCCTTGGCATTCCGGACCCGGAGAACTTCTTCTGCTTCCTGGTCGCGCTCGGTGCCGGGATGTTCGGCGCGTGGCGACTGGGGCTCTTGCACTGGATCGGAGCCCTCGGCGCCAGGCATCGCGGAGTCACCGTGACGGCGGCCTTCGTCGTCGCCGCGGCGTTCCCGTTCACCCAGGGAACCGACGACCGGTGGCTGAACGTGATGGTCAACGTCGGCATCTTCGCCGCGGTCGCCATCGGGCTGAACATCGTGGTCGGGCTGGCCGGGCTGCTTGACCTGGGCTATGTCGCCTTCCTCGGGGTCGGCGCCTATGTCGGGGCCCTGCTCTCCGGGGCCGCCGCAAGTTCCATCGGCTGGCATCCGCCGTTCCTGGTGACGCTGGCGATCGGGGCCGCGGTTGCGGGTCTGGCCGGCGTCATCATCGGCACTCCCACCCTGCGCGTGCGGGGCGATTACCTGGCCATCGTCACCCTCGGATTCGGCGAGATCTTCCGCATCGTCGTGAACAACCTCGACGGGATCGACGGGCCGTCGATCACCAACGGCCCCAACGGGATCCCCGGGATTCCGGACCTGCGCTTCTTGGGCGTCGACTTCGGCCACAGCTACACGATCCTCGGCGTGAAGCTCGGCTACTTCGCCAACTACTTCCTGCTGGAACTGCTGCTGCTCGCCTTCATCATCCTGGTCTTCAGCCGGATGAACCGAAGCCGGATCGGCCGGGGCTGGCTCGCCATCCGGGAGGACGAGTCCGCGGCACAGGCGGTCGGCGTCAACACGTTCCGCCTCAAGTTGCTCGCGTTCGCGCTCGGCGCCGCGCTCGCCGGGATGGCGGGCACGATCCAGGCCCATGCGCTCTCGTCGATCACCCCGGACTCCTACCAGTTCCTCAATTCGGCTTTCCTGGTCGCGGCCGTCGTGCTGGGCGGCATGGGCACCGTCACCGGCTCGCTGATCGGGTCCGTGGTGCTCCTGCTGTTGCCGGAGAAGTTCCGCTTCTTCGAGGACAACAAGCTGCTGATCTTCGGGCTGACGCTGGTGTTGATGATGCGCTTCCGCCCGGAGGGGATCGTCCCGAACCGCGTGCGGCAGGCGGAGTTCCACGAGGAGGCCGCCGCGAACGACGGCACCGGGCAGGTTCCGACATGACGGCCGCGCACCACGCCGAACCGCTGCTGCACGCGCATGGCGTCACCATGCGGTTCGGCGGCCTCCTCGCGGTCAGCAACGTGGACCTGCGCGTCGGCGAGCGGGAGATCGTCGGGCTCATCGGCCCCAACGGGGCCGGCAAGACGACCTTCTTCAACTGCCTCACGGGCATGTACGTCCCGACCGCGGGTTCGGTGCGGATGCGCGGCAAGCAACTGCCGGCCAAGCCGCACCTGGTCGCGAAGGCCGGGGTATCGCGGACGTTCCAGAACATTCGGCTGTTTCCCAACATGTCCGCGCTGGAGAACGTCAAGGTCGGGCGGCACTGCCGCACCAGCGTCGGTGCCGTCTCGGCGCTGCTGCGCGGCCCGAAATACCGCCGGGAGGAGAACGAGACCGAGCGCAAGGCCCGGGAACTGTTGGACTTGGTGGGGCTGGCGCGCGCCGCCGACCAGCTCGCGCGGAACCTGCCCTACGGCGACCAGCGCCGCCTCGAGGTGGCCCGCGCGCTGGCCAGCGATCCCGCGCTGATCCTGCTCGACGAACCGACGGCCGGCATGAACCCCCGCGAGACCGCCGCAACCCGGGACCTGGTGCTCGCCATCCGCGAGCTTGGCCTGTCGGTCGTCGTGATCGAACACGACATGCGGTTCATCTTCGGGTTGTGCGACAAGGTCGCCGTGCTGGTGCGCGGCGAGAAGCTGATCGAGGGCGCGCCGGCGGACGTGCAGCACGACGAGCGGGTCATCGAGGCGTATATCGGCCGGCCGCAACGCGGCCGGGCCCGGCGGCGCGCGGTCCCCGGCGGCGAGGTGATCGGCTGAGATGGCGGCGATGCTCGAGGTGTGCGACCTGCAGGTCGCCTACGGAAACATCCTGGCGGTCAAGGGGATCAGCTTCAGCGTGGATGCGGGCCAGGTGGTGTGCCTGATCGGCGCCAATGGGGCCGGGAAGACGACGACGCTGCGCACCCTGTCCGGGCTGCTGCGGCCCGTCGGCGGGACGATCACCTTCAAGGGCAAGCGGATCGACGGGCAACCGGCGCACAAGATCGTCTCCCTGGGGCTTGCGCATTCGCCGGAGGGCCGGCACATCTTCCCGGGCATGACGATCGAGGAGAACCTGCTGCTCGGCGCGTACCTGCGCCCCGACCGGGGCGGGATCGGCCAGGACCTCCGCCGCATGTACCAGCTCTTCCCGGTGCTGGGCGAGCGGCGCAGGCAGGCCGCCGGCACCATGTCGGGCGGCGAGCAGCAGATGCTGGCCATGGGCCGGGCGCTGATGAGCAGACCGGAATTGCTCATGCTCGACGAACCGTCCATGGGGCTCTCCCCGATCATGATGCAGCTCATCATGGACACGATCGCCGAGTTGCGCGACGCCGGTACCACGATCCTGCTGGTCGAGCAGAATGCGGCGGCCGCACTCGACCTCGCCGACCGCGGGTTCGTCCTGGAAACCGGCCGGATCGTGCTGCACGACGCGGGCGAGGCGCTGCTCGTCAACGACAGCGTGCGCAAGGCCTACCTCGGCGAGGATTGACGGCGCGGGCACGGTGCCGGCCGGACGGCGTCGCGTATCGGTGACGTGGGTTCACAATATGGCGGTGACGAACTCCGCTGCGGACGCCGAACGTCGCCGGCTCGCCGAAGCGAATTCGGGCGCACAGGCCTGGCGGGAGTGGGGGCCGTACGTCGCCGAACGGGCCTGGGGGAGCGTCCGGGAGGATTACTCGGGCGACGGCGATGCGTGGGCGTCGTTCCCGTTCGAGCAAGCCGCATCGCGAACCTTCCGCTGGAACGAGGACGGGCTGTCGGCCTGGTCGGACGAACACCAACACGTCTGCGTCGGGCTTGCGCTGTGGAACGGCGTCGACCCGCTGCTCAAGGAGCGGTACTTCGGGCTTTCCGGGCCCCAGGGCAACCACGGCGAGGATGCCAAGGATTACTGGTGGTACGTCGACGGGACCCCCACCCATTCGTTTCACCGCACTCGCTACGCCTATCCGCTGCGGGAATTTCCCTACCGAGACCTGGTGCAGGCCAACGAATCGCGGGATCGCAGCGTGGGGGAGTACGAACTCGTCGACACCGGAATCTTCGATGGTGACGACTACCTCATGGTGACCACCGACTGGGCCAAGGCTGCCCCGCGGGACATCTGCCTGTCGATCGACGTGCACAACCGCTCCGATCACGCGTGCACCGTGCACGTGCTGCCGACCGTGTGGTTTCGCAACATCTGGTCCTGGGACGAGCCTTCGCCAGCCCGGCCGCGGCTGTGGGCGGACGGCACCGTGCTGCGCGGCCACCACGACAAGATCGGTGACTTTGCGGTGCGCAGCGTCGCCGGCCCCGTCACCGCCGCATCGACGTCCACCGGCCGACTGCTGTTCTGCGAGAACGAGACCAACGTCGGAAAGCTGTACGGCACCTCGGTCTGGGCGTCCCGGCCGGCGACGAGATATCCCAAGGACGGCATCAACGATCATGTGCTGCGCGGCGCGGACACCGTCAACCCGGACGGCACCGGCACCAAGGCAGCGTTTCACCATGTGCTGACGGTTCCGCCGGGCGGCCACCGCACCGTGCGGGTGCGACTGGCCGTCGCCGACCCCGTCGGCGATCTCGAAGCCGGGGCTGGCGGCGATCTCGGAGCCGGCTTCGACGAGGTGCTAACCGCGCGCCAAGCCGAGGCAGATGCCTTCTGGCGCAGCGTGTTCGGTGGGCTTGCGGATGAGCGGGCGCACGTCGCCCGGCAGGCCATGGCCGGGCTGCTGTCCAGCAAGCAGTACTACCCCTACGACGTGAGGCGGTGGCTTTCCGGCGACCCGACGCAGCCGCCCCCGCCGCCCGGCCACGCTTCGGTGCGCAACGCGTCGTGGTGGCACGTCACCGCGCAGGACGTGATCTTGATGCCGGATCCGTGGGAGTATCCCTGGTTTGCGGCGTGGGATCTGGCGCTGCAGTGCATCGCGCTGGCGCTGGTGGACCCGGAACTGGCCAAGGCGCAACTGCTCCTGCTGCTTCGCGAGTGGTACATGCACCCCTCGGGCGACATCCCCGCCTACGAGTGGAACTTCTCGGACACCAACCCCCCGGTGCAGGCCTGGGCGGCGCTGCAGATCTTCTACATCGACGGCGCGGCCGACACCAACTTCCTCGAGCGCGTGCTGCACAAACTGCTGCTGAACTTCACCTGGTGGGTCAACCGCAAGGATGCAGAGGGCAACAACCTCTTCGAGGGCGGATTCCTCGGATTGGACAACATCGGCGCCTTCGACCGGTCGGCCCGTGTTGGCGGTGGCGCTGTCGCCGAGCAGAGCGACGGCACCGCGTGGATGGCGATGTACTGCCTGGACATGTTGCGCATCACCGTGACGCTGGCCCGTGACGACCACACCTACGACGACCTCGCGGTGAAGTTCCTCGACCACTTCTGCTACATCGCCGCCGCCGCCAACGACCTCGGCATGTGGGATCCGAAGGACGGCTTCTACTACGACCAGTTGCGCCATGCCGACGGCACGAGGGTGCCGGTGCGCATTCGCTCCGCGGTCGGCCTGATACCGCTGGCCGCCGTCACCGCCCTCGACCCGCAGATGCTCGCCGACCTGCCGGCCCTTGGCGATCGGCTGCGCTGGCTGCGCGAGCATCGGCCGGGGCTCTCGGAGGTGGTGCAGTTCGACCACGACGGGCACCCCGGGCTGCTCGCGCTAGCCGGCCCCGACCAACTGACGACCGTGCTGCGCGCGGTGCTCGATCCGGCCGAGTTCCTCTCCGACCACGGCCTGCGGAGCCTCTCCGCGGCCCACCGGGACCGTCCGGCGGAGGTCCGCCTCGACGGCCAGACCTTCCGGGTCGACTACGAACCTGCCGAATCCGAGACGGCGCTGTTCGGCGGCAATTCCAACTGGCGCGGGCCGGTGTGGTTCCCGCTCAACGCATTGCTGATCAGCGCACTTCGCCGGTACGACGAGCAGTTCGGCAACGGTCTGCTCGTCGCGCACCCGACCGGCTCCACCCGCATGGCGACGCTCGGTGAGGTGGCCGACGACCTCGCCGAGCGGCTGATGTCGCTGTTCCTGCCCGGACCGGACGGTGTTCGTCCCGGCCAGCCCGGCCTGCCGTGGCAGCAGGACGTGCTTTTCTCCGAGTACTTCCACGGTGATACCGGTGCCGGGCTCGGAGCCAGCCACCAGACGGGCTGGACCGCCCTGGTGGCCGCCCTGGCGCTGGGCTGGCCGCGCTGATCCGTTCCGGGAGCGCGTGCCAGGGGCTTCGCAACCGCGGCTTGCGCCTAGCGTGCGGCGCACGCGGGGTCCCGGGACGAGTTGCGAAGTGCGTACAGCAACGAACGTTCAGGCCGAAAGTTGCTTGCGCACCTGTCGCTGCACCCTGGCCAACATCGCGGAAAGGCCCCGCAATCGGAGCGGGCTGACCACCTCGGCCAGCGGCAGGCGCTCGGACAGGTCGGCCGGCACGGCCAGCACGACGTCGGCCGGCAACCCGTCCAGCCCGTCGTGCAGGATCCCGGCGAATCCTCGGGTGGTGGGCGATTCCGGCGGCGCGGAGAAGAACAGCCGTACCACCGGTTGCACCCCGGTCCGCTCGACCTCGGCGATCAGGAAGACCGGCGACTGGCACTCCGGAACCGGCTCGAGGAGTTCCGGATGGGTCGCGTAGCGGGCGGGCAGTTCCGGCAGGCCCGCCGAGAACTCCAGGAGGAGTTGCAGCCGATCTCGCGGCTGCAGACCGGTGAACTCCTCGATGATCTCCTGGAGCCCCGGCGGGATCCGCGAATCCGGCTCGCCGCTCGACGGCGCCATCAGGCCCCCGCTGCGGCCGTCGCCCGGTCGGTCGAAGGCACGTCGCCGGGGTCGACGCCCTTGACGATCGGCACCCGCACCGTGTTGCCCCATTCGGTCCACGAGCCGTCATAGTTCCGGGCGTCGGTGAAACCGAGCAGGTGGGTGAGCACGAACCAGGTGTGGCTGGACCTTTCGCCGATGCGGCAGTAGGCGATCACCTGATCGCCGGCGGTGAGCCCAGCCTCGCCGAGGTATATCTCCTCCAGTTCGGCCCGTGACCGGAACGTTCCGTCGTCCGCGGCGGCGCGGCCCCACGGGATGGACACCGCGGTCGGGATGTGGCCGGCGCGGAGCGTCCCCTCCTGCGGGTAGTCCGGCATGTGGGTGCGCTCGCCGGTGTACTCGGGGACCGAGCGGACGTCGATCAGCGGGCGCCGCCCGAGTTCGGCGAGCACATCTGCCTGGTACGCGCGGATAGCCGCATCGTGGCGCTGCACGACTGGGTAGTCGGTCGGCTTCCGCTGCGGCACAGTCGTTGTCAGCTCGCGGCCCTCGGCGATCCATTTGGCCCGGCCCCCGTCCATCAACCGGACGTCCTGGTGGCCGAACAGCGTGAACACCCACAGCGCATAGGCCGCCCACCAGTTGCTCTTGTCGCCGTAGACGACGATGGTCGTGTCGCGCGCGATTCCCGTGCGCGACATCAACGCGGCGAACGCCGCGCCGTCGAGGTAGTCGCGGGTCACGGGATCGTTGAGATCCAGCACCCAGTCGATCTTGCCGGCGCCCGGTATGTGGCCGCTCTCGTAGAGCAGGACGTCCTCGTCGCTCTCCACCACGACGAGCCCGGGGTCGCTCAGGTGCTCGGCAACCCAGGCGGTGCTGACCAGGCGTTCCGGATGGGCGTAGTCGGCGAAGGCAGGATCCGAATCATGGGGGACCGTCACAGGCCACCTCCAGTTGGTTAGAAGCGGTTAGTCGATGCGGTTCCGGCCCGGACGGTGTGCCCGGCGAACGTCGGACCGCCAACCCCATGGTGTCACTCGCCGCGTTTCGGCCGCCTCGGCCCTCGCGCTCGACGGCTGGGCGGCCGGCGGCCGGCGGTTGGCCCGTTTAGCCCTCGGCCGTTTGGGAAGGAAGTCACCAGCGGTATGGCTCACCAGCGGTATGGCTATGTCCACCGGCCGGATCGGTCGGGGGACATCGAGCGGGAGGGAACCGCCGATGGAACGCGAGGATGACGAACCGCCGCAGATCGACGAGTCGGCGCCCGGCAGCGAGACCAGCCCGGCCGACGGCTCCGGTGCCGCGGCGCAGTTGTCGTTCGAGGACACCCTCGTGCAGCGCGCGACCGCCGACGTTCTCGACGAGGGCTACTCGCCGCCGGACTACCTGCCTTCGGTGACGGTGCCGACGCCGGCGGAGGAACTGCGAGGCGAATCGCTCGCGGAGCGACTCAGCGAGGAGGTGCCCGACGTCGACCCGGACGCGCCGGACCAGGGCGAACCGGTCGGGGAGGTCGGCGGGGCGCGGGCCGGACGACTGGTCGACAGCTCGCAAGGCGTGGGACCGGATCGGGAGAAGGATCTGATCGCCGACGATGTCGGCGTCGCGGGGGGCGCCGCATCGGCGGAAGAGGCTGCGGTGCATGGCTTCGAGGCGGAGGACGACGACCGCTGAGCGGTTCGGCGGGCGCGCAGGGGTAGCGTCGGAGGTGGCGGTTCCGGCGCGTGCGGTGATCAGCGGTGACGAGGAGGAGCGATGGTTAAGGTCCATGACATCCCCGGCCGGTTGGCCGCGGGCGCCTTCATCCTGCACGAGGGCCTGGGCAAGTGGTCGGCTGCGGAGGAACGCGCCGGTCAACTGCACGGCGCGGCCGCAACGGCCTACCCGGTGTTGCAGAACATGAAGCCCAAGCAGTTCACCACGTTGCTGTCGGCGGCCGAGATCACCACCGGATCCTTGCTGCTGCTGCCGGTGGTGCCCACCGCGGTGGCCGGATTGGCGCTGACGGGGTTCGCCGGTGGCCTGGTGACGATGTACCTGCGTACCCCGGCCCTGCGCAAGGAGGGCAGCATCTGGCCGAGCCCGCAGGGCACGGCGATCGCCAAGGACAGTTGGATGCTGGCGATCGGGCTGGGCATGGTGCTGGACAGCATCGGCCGCCGGAGCGGACGGCAGCGCCGGCGGGTTGCCAAGGCGGCACGCAAGCTCGCCGTTTCCAAGGCGGAGCAGCGCGAGGAGGCGGCCGAGTAGGCGGGTCGTTCGGACCGCGAGCGAACTCGTCGAGCCGCTCGGTGTCGATGGCGTCGCCGGGTCCCATTCCCACCCGTTTCCCGGGTCAGCCGACCGCGACCAGGCCCAGGCCGGCGAGCACGTTCCGCTCCCGCTCGGCGAGCGCAAGGAGCAACGCGGTCTGCACGGTGGGCACCGTGGGGTGGCGGAGCAGCAGCATGTGCGCCTCCTGCGGGGTGCGGTCCCCCTTACGGGTGTTGCAGGCCAGGCACGCCACCACGGTGTTCGTCCAGGTGCTGCGCCCGCCCCGGGAAACCGGCAGCAGGTGTTCGACGGTGGACCCTCGTCGTCCGCAATAGGCGCACAGGTGACCATCCCGCCGCAGCAGCCCCGCCTTGGACCACGAGGGGACCTGGTGCCGGTAGGGGACCCGCACGTAGCGCAGCAGCCGTACCACGGTGGGCACCGGTATCCGGGATCCCGACGAGGCATGCAGGGCGACGCCGTCCCGCTCGGCGACGATCTCGGCCTTCTCCCGCAGCAGGTAGGCGATGGCCCGATGGACGCCCACGACGGAGAGCAGTTCGTAGCTGGCGTTGAGGACCACCACACGATCGGATCGGGTCAGCACGCTTCGGGACATCGGCCACCTCCTGCGCACCCGATCGCTCCGCGCGGTGGCAAGGCGCCGACCGCCCAGCGTCAAGGGTAATGCGCAGCTTCAGGCCGTTTTGCGGCAAGCGTCGGGCGCGTCCGCCGGCACCCTTCGGTGCGTCCGGGCAGGATGAGCCGATGAACCCGCCGCGACGGACCCGCCTGGTCGCCGGTTTGGCCGCGCTCACCGCGCTGGCCGGCCTCACCGTCGCGGCCCTGGCAACGATCATGCCGCCCGCCCCGAAGCCCACCGACGCACCGGCGGCGGAGTTCAGCGCCGGGCGTGCGTTCGAGCACGTCCGGGTGATCGGGGGGCAGGTGCACGTCGTCGGCAGCGTCGGCGCCGAGAAGGTCCGCGACCATATCGTCGACACGCTCACCAAGGACGGCCTGCGGCCGCGGATTCAGGATTCGGTGGGGCAGACGGACGCGCTGGGCGGACCGGCCATGGCCCGCGTGCGCAACGTGGTGACGGTGATCGACGGCAGCGATTCGACCGGCCGGCTGGTCCTGATGGCCCATTACGACTCGGTGCAGGTGTCCTATGGCGCCAACGACGACGGTTCCGGGGTGGCCGCCCTGCTGGAGACCGCGCGGGCGCTCGTCGATGGCCCGCGGCTACGCAACGACATCGTGCTGCTGTTCACCGACGCCGAGGAGGCGTGCCTGTGCGGCGCCGAGGCGTTCGTGCACTCCGATCCGCTGGCCGCCGACGGCGGGGTGGTGCTGAACTTCGAATCCCGAGGCGCGTCCGGTCCGGCGATCATGTTCGAAACAGCTTCGGGGAACGAGGATCTCGTCGCCGAGTACGCCCGCGCGGTGCCGTACCCGGTCGCGACATCGATGGCCGTGGAGGTCTACCGCATCCTGCCCAACGACACCGACTTCACCCCGTTCCGCGCGTCGGGCGGCTTCACCGGGCTCAACTCCGCCTATATCGACGGTTCCGCCGTCTACCACACGCCCAGGGATCGGCCCGAGTACATGGACACCGCGAGCCTGCAGGGCTCGGGCGCCAACGCCCTGGCGCTGGCCCGCCAATTGGGAGATGCGGATCTGCGGCGGTTGTCCCATCCGGCTGTGCAGGACGCGACGTATTTCCCCGTCCTATCCTCGCTGGTGCGGTATCCGGGCCGGGCGGTGTGGCCGCTGGCCGGGCTGGGCCTGGTCGCGGCCGCGGCGTTCGCGATGACGGTCCGACGGCGGCTCGCCGTCGGCTGGGGGCGGATGGCGGCCGGCTGCGGGCTCGCCGTGTTGCCGCTGGTGCTCGCCGCCGTTGTCGCGCAGTTGTACTGGATGTTGCTGGTTGCGCTCCGGCCCGGCTACGGCGAGATGCTCGACCCGTGGCGGCCGGGCTTCTTCCGGGTGGCGGTCGGCGCGCTGACGGCGCTGGTGGTGCTCGGGTGGTATGCGTTGCTGCGCCGCCGCTTCGGCCCGTGGCCGTTGGCGGTCGGCGGGCTCGGCGTTCTTGCAGTGCTCGGCCTGCTGATGGCCGCGGCGACGCCCGGCGGCTCGTACCTGGCTTCGATCCCGGCGCTCGCCGGTTCCGTGCTGGGCATCGCGGCGGTGACGGTGCGTCCGTGGTGGGCGCGCCTGCTGTCGGTGACGGTATCCGGCGGCATCGCGGTCGTCGTGCTGGCGCCGACGGTGCTGCTGTTCTTCCCGGCGCTGGGCCTGGCGACCGGCGCGGCGCCCGCGCTGGTGGCGGCGATGCTCGGGTTGGCGCTGCTGCCGGTGCTGGATTACCTGCATCCCGAGGTGGTGGGCGCCCCGGTGGCGCCGCGCCGGCTGGCCGCCGCCACGCCCAGCATCCTCGTGGCGGTTGCCGCCGTCGCGTTCACCGTCACCGGCCTTTCGGTCGACCGTTTCGACGCTGCCCACCCACGCCCGACGCAGTTGATGTACGCGTTGGACGCCGACTCGGGCGCCGCCTACTGGGTGAGCGGCGAGGACCATCCCGGCGGCTGGACGTCGCACTACGTCGACGGGCGGAAGGACCTCTCCGCCGAATTCCCGTTGCTGGAAGGCACGATGGCGATCGGTCCGGCCGAGGCCGCGGACCTCCCGGCACCCCGGCTGACGGTGGACGGCGACCGGGCCGATGGAGGCACCCGGGTACTGACCGTGACGGTCCACCCGCAGCGCACCGTCCGGCTCGTCGAGCTGTCGGCGCCGGATGCGAAGGTCATCTCCGCCACCGCGCAGGGGCGGGCGATGACGCTGCCCGGGTCGTCGTCCGACGGGTTCGAGTTGGTCTTCCACGCCCCGCCGCCCGAGGGGGTCACCGTGCAACTTCGGCTCGACGGCACCGGTCCGGTCACGTTCCGCGTGCTGGACGGCAGCGACGGCCTGACCGACCTGCCGGGCTTCGTCCCGCGCCCGGACGGCGTGGGCGCGGCGGGGTCGCACACCTCGGACCTGGTGCTGGTCGGACGGACCGTCACCGCCTGACGGTCCGCCGCCGACCAGGTATCTGCCCACCGCCGCAGCGGAAGGATCCGGACGATGTTCACCACCCGCCCCGAACTGGCCGGCACCTTCGGCATGGTCGCATCCACGCACTGGCTGGCCTCCCAAACCGGGATGGCGGTCCTCGAGCGCGGCGGGAACGCGTTCGACGCCGCCGTCGCCGCGGGATTCGTGCTGCAGGTGGTCGAACCGCACCTCAACGGCCCGGCCGGCGAGGTGCCGATCCTGGCGTACGACACCCGGTCGGCCCGGGCCACGGTGATCTGCGGCCAGGGGACCGCGCCGGCGGCCGCGTCGGCGGCGGCGTTCGCGCGGTTGGGCCTGTCGATGATCCCGGGCACCGGATTGCTGCCCGCGTGCATCCCGGGCGCGTTCGGCGGGTGGATGCTGCTGCTGCGCCGGCACGGCACCATGCGCCCGGCGGATGTGCTCGGCTACGCGATTGGGTATGCGGAGTCCGGGTTCCCGCTGCTGCCGCGGGTCGCCGCGACGATCGCGACGGTGCGCGAGATTTTCACCGAGCACTGGCCGACCTCGGCCGAAACCTGGCTGCCCGGTGGAAAACCGCCACCGGCCGGGACGCTGTTCACCAACCGCCGGCTGGCCGCGACGTATCGGCGCATCCTCGTCGAGGCGCAGGCCGCCGGATCCGACCGCGACGCGCAGATCGACGCCGCGCTCCGCTGCTTCTACGCCGGATTCGTGGCCGAGGCGGTCGACCGGTTCTGCGCCGGATCCGAGGTGATGGACGTCACCGGCCGGGCGCACGCCGGGCTGCTGCGCGGATCCGACCTCGCCGGCTGGCGGGCGGCGTCGGAGGAGCCGCTGAGCCTTGACTACGCCGCCCGGGGCCGGGTCTACACGGTGTGCAAGGCCGGCCCGTGGAGCCAGGCGCCGGTGTTCCTGCAGCAACTCGCGATCCTGTCCGGCTGCGACCTGGACGCGATGGGTCCGGCCTCGGCGGACTTCGTGCACACGACCGTGGAGGCCGGCAAGCTGGCCTTCGCAGACCGGGAGGCGTTCTACGGGGACCCGGCGTTCGTCGACGTGCCGCTTCGCGCGCTGCTATCCGCCGCCTACAACGACTCCCGGCGCGGCCTGCTCGGGGAGCGGGCGGACTGCGGCCCGCTCCGCCCGGGTTCGCCGGACGGAGCGGTGCCGTTGTTGCCGGATCTCCCCGGCGCTGCCCTTCTCGGCAGAGCCCTCCCCGGCACAGCCCTTCCCGGCACTGCCCTTCCCGGCACTGCCCTTCCCGGCACAGCCCTTCCCGGCACAGCACTTCCCGGCACAGCACTTCCCGGCACTGCCGGGCCGGGGGCGGCCGGCCCGGGGCTGGGCGAACCCGCTGTGCGCATCGCCCCGGCCCGGGATCTCGCCGAGAACCCGTCCGACCCAGTGGTCGGCGCCGACGGGTCGACCCGCGGCGACACCTGCCACATCGATGTCGCCGACCGGTGGGGCAACATGGTCTCGGCCACCCCCAGCGGGGGATGGCTGCAGAGCTCACCGACCATCCCGGACCTGGGCTTCTGTCTGGGCACACGCGGCCAGATGTTCTGGCTGCAAGGAGGGCTGGCGAACTCGCTCGCTCCCGGCAAGCGGCCCCGCACCACGCTCAGCCCGTCACTCGCGCTGCGCGACGGCGCGCCCTACCTGGCGTTCGGCACGCCCGGCGGCGACCAGCAGGACCAGTGGTCGCTGCAGTTGTTCCTGCGCCATGTGCACCACGGGCTGAACCTGCAGCAGGCGATCGACGAAGTTGCTTGGCATTCCAGCCATGTCACCTCGTCGTTCTACCCGCGGGAGTCGCATCCCGGGCGTCTGCACATCGAGGGCCGC
Source organism: uncultured Actinomycetes bacterium (assembly GCA_964624455.1). GTDB lineage: Bacteria > Actinomycetota > Actinomycetes > Mycobacteriales > Nakamurellaceae > Nakamurella. The sequence goes on from CAZUXD010000015.1 coordinate 28,588, forward strand.
GCGGAGCAGGATCTGGTTGCGGGGTTGCGGGCCAGGGGCCACGACGTGGTGGTGGAGGACGACTGGTCGCTGGGGCGGCTGTCCGCGGTGTCCCGCGACCCGGACGGGGTGCTCCGCGCCGGTGCCAACCCGCGTGGCATGCAGGGTTACGCCGTCGGCCGTTGACGCCGCTTTCCATGATCCCCGGCGGCTCCCCCTCGGACGCCGAGCGGGTGCAGTGCCAGACTTCAGGAGGCAGGGCGACCGGAAGAGATGGGGAAAGATGATGGAACTGCGCCGAATCGGGAAACTCGGCTCCGAACGGCCCGTGGTGGTCGGGGACGGTGTGGCGTACGACCTCACCTCGATCACGGCCGAGATCGACGGGGATTTCCTGGCCGGTGATGGAATCAAGCGCGTTCGCAGCGCGGTGGCCGCGGGCGGCTTGCCGGTGGTTTCGGTGGCGGGCGAGCGGGTCGGCGCTCCGGTCGCCCGGCCGCACGCGGTCTGGTGCATCGGAATGAACTACGCCGCGCACGCGGCGGAAACCGGGGCGCAACCCCCGACCGAACCCGTGGTCTTCTTCAAGACGCCCAACACCGTCATCGGACCGGACGACAACATCGCAATTCCAAGGGGTTCCACGAAGACCGACTGGGAGGTGGAGTTGGCCGTCGTCATCGGTCGCCGCGCGCGGTACCTCGACGCACCGAGCGACGCCGCGGCGCACATCGCCGGATACACCATGTCCAACGACGTGTCGGAACGGGAATGGCAGATCGAACGGTCCGGCGGGCAATGGTCCAAGGGCAAGTGTTTCGAAACCTTCAATCCGCTCGGCCCGGCCTTGGTGCCGGCCGACGAACTGGACGCGGGGGCGCTTCGGCTGCGCTCGTACGTCAACGGCCAGGCCCGGCAGGATTCGACGACCGCGGACCTGATCTTCGGGGTCGACTACTTGGTGTGGCAACTCTCGCAGGTGGCGGTGCTCGAACCCGGCGACATCATCAACACCGGTACCCCGCAGGGGGTCGCGCTGTCGGGGCGGTTCCCGTACCTGCGCGCGGGCGATGTCGTGGAGATCGAGATCGACGGCATCGGCCGGGCGCGCCAGGAGTGCGTCGCGGCCTGACCGGTGCGCCCCGACAACGTGTTGCGGGACAATGCCGCGGTGGATCGGATGATCACCAGCTTCGCGAACCCGGCCGTCAAGCGGATCCGCGCGCTGCGCGACCGCAAGCACCGCCGCCGCGAAGGCGCCTTCGTGGTGGAGGGTCTGCAGCCGGTGTGGCGCGCCGTCACGTCCGGGTGGCCGATCGAGACCCTCGTCATCGCGGAGAGCTTGTTGCAGAGCAACGCCGCCCGCGAAATGGTCGGGCAGCAGCGAGACTTCGGTGTCGAAGTGCTGGACGTCAGCGGCGAGGTGTTCCAGCGGCTCTCGGATCGGGACGGGCCGGCCGGGCTGCTGGCCGTGGTGCGCGGCTCGGTGCCGCCGCTGGCCGCGTTCGCGCCGCGCCTGGCCGGCCCGGTCGTCGCGCTGCACCGGGCCGGCAACCCGGGAAACATCGGGACGGTGTTTCGCTCGGCCGACGCAGCGGGGGCCGCCGGCCTGATCGTCGTCGGCGCGGCGGCGGATCCGTTGGCGCCGGGGGCCATCAAGGCCGGCATGGGTTCGGTTTTCGCGGTGCCCTGCGCGCTCGCGGCGGACGAGGAGGAACTGTTCGGGTGGGCCACGGCGGCCGGCCGGACGGTGGTCGCCGTGACCGGCGATGCCGAGGCATCCCTGTGGGACACCTCGGTCGACGCCGCGTGCGTGCTGCTGTTCGGCAGCGAGGGCGCGGGGCTGCCGCCGGAGGTCGTGCGGCGGTGCGCGCAGTCGCTCCGCATTCCCATGGAAGGGACCGCCCAGTCGCTGAACCTGGCCGCCGCGGCGGCGGTGGTGCTGTTCGAACTCAAACGGCGCCGGGACCCGCGAGAGGGCGCGGCCGGCGCCTAGTTTGCGCCCGGCCACGACTCGGCGGCGCGGTTCCGGGACCAGGGTCGTTCGGTTCCGGGGTGAGGGCGGCCGCCGCAGCGCGTGGTGCCGGCGGCGGTTGGGCTCGGCGGCCAGCTTCGCGTAAAGTGGCTACGCACGGCCGAGGATGGCCGGCGCCCTTTGTCCGGGTGGCGGAATGGCAGACGCGCTAGCTTGAGGTGCTAGTGCCCGCAAGGGCGTGGGGGTTCAAGTCCCCCCTCGGACACCATCGGAAAATCGCTATTGACCTGGGATTTTGTCCCCAACCCCGGAGCGATTTCCGCGTCATGTGCTGAGACATCCGCTACGCCTTCCCGAGATGCTGGGCAAAGCGCTCGACAGCGGCCTTCTGCACCCTCGGGGTGACGTGGCTGTAGATGTGCACGGTCGTCGTGATCGTGGTCCCTTCGACGGTCCGGGTGTTAGCCGATGCCCCCGTCCCCGTTTTCCCCGGGCAGATCGACCATGGATTCGTCGGGGTTGCGTGATCGGAAAATGCCGGGTACGAGAATCCACAGCACAACGATGGCTGCGCCGGTGCCGCCGGCGAGGATCACGGCCGCAACGCGGCCGGCCACCACATCGACCACCAGTAGGACCGCACCCACGATCGCCAGCGACAGGAACGTCAGTCCAGCCATCGCGAGCCTGCTGGTCAGCGCCACCAGGCGGTCCTTCATGCCGCGACGGAACATCATCCGGTGGATCGCGACCGGCGCGATGAACAGGATGACGGCCGCCGCCGCGCCCAGCAGCGTGCCCAGGTAGAGCCGATGCTGAAATCCCGACAGGCCGTCGAACGTGGGTTGAAACGCGATTGTCAGCAGGAACGCGAACAGGATCTGCACCCCGGTCTGGGCCACCCGGAGTTCCTGCAGCAGTTCGTTGTAGTTCCGGTCCAGGCGGCGCGCTTCCCGCTGCCGCAAGACGTTCGCGGCTCCGCGATCGTTGTTCATCGCTCGACCGGGTGACGGCGGTGCATCGGCGCCCTGGGCGGGTGTGATCCGCCCGGCCGGTCACCGCTTGGACGCGGCCTGGACCTTTTCGGCAGGCTGCTTGACGCGGCGTCCGGTCTGCCCCGCGCGGGCCTCCAGTTGACGGCCGCGGTTCCCTGGGCGCTCGCCGGTCTTCCGCTCGGCCTTTGAAGCCGTCTGCTGCGCCCTGATCCCCGCCCTATCCCGTGCACATGGCCTCTTCTGGGTCGTCGGCGTAGCCGGTTGCGTGATCGGGTGCCCGCGGCGGTCGGCGGGCAATCCCACGCGGCCCGTTCGGGCCGGCCGGCATGTCGCGGCCGAAGGTTGGCCGTTGGGCGCAGTGGGTATGTCGGTAGGGCCCCGGACAAGCCGGGATCCGTAGGAGGTTCAGATGCCTACCTGGGGTTGGATCCCCATCGGGATCGCGATTGTCGTCATCGTCGCGGTGCTCGCAGTGTTGGCGTGGCGCCAGCGCCGAAGCATCGCCCTGCGCAGACGCTTCGGTGGCGAATACGACCGCACCATCGACGACGCCGGCCAGCGACGAGCAGGGGAGGCGGCGCTGCGTCACCGTGAGCGGCACCGCGCGCAGCTGACGATCCAGCCGCTGCCGCCGGCCGCCCGGACCCGCTACATGCAGCAGTGGTACGAGATCCAGGAACGATTCGTTGATCAGCCGGAGCTGGCGGTCACCGAGGCGGACACCCTGCTCACCATGGTGATGAGTCAACGCGGCTACCCGGTCGATGATTTCGACGCGCAGGCCGACCTGATCTCCGTCGATCATCCGGATCTGGTGGAGAACTACCGGGCCGCACACGAAGTGAACAGGAACGGCCGCGAGCGGCAGGCGACCACCGAGCAACTCCGCGCCGCGTTGCTGCGGTACCGGTCGCTGTTCGAGGAGTTGCTGCGACCCGAGGTCACCGAAACCGCTGGCGCCGACGCCAGACCGGGCGATGCCGGCACCACCAGCGGCGCGTCGAATGGGCAAGGGGGCCACGAACGATGAATGCTCCGGAGCCGCGGATCGGCACCACCGAAGAGCTCGCCGATGCGCAGACCGCACATCCGACCCGGGCCGAGGCCGGCCCGCCGGCCGCCGAGTCGGCGGGCACGTTGCTCGAGCCGGCCGACGCCGCCGAGTTGGCGCGCCGATGGGACGATATTCAGGCCGGTTTCGTCGACCAGCCACGGCAAGCGGTCAGTGACGCGGACGCGCTGGTAGCCGAACTCATCCAGCGGCTGACGCGGATGTTCGCCGGCGAGCACGCGCGGCTGGAAGCCGAGTTGGACAGCGACGACCTGGCATCGACGGAGGATCTGCGGGTGGGGTTGCAGCGCTACCGAGACTTCTTCCACCGGCTGCTGGCCACCTGACAGCACCAGCGACAGAAACCGCGGTCCCGCCACGTCGACACTGCGGCGTTCGGGCGGGCGCCCCGTCACCGCTCGCGGCACCTGAACCGTTACCGTCGAGGCGGCCTTTGGGCGTTTCGAGGCGGTGACGACAACCCTTCGAGCGGTTGCGTCAGCCATCGGGCGTACCGGCCACGGGCCATGCCGATGGCGAGATCCGGCGCGGCATGCACGGTCGGTAGCGTGGGGGGATCGACCGCCAACGCAATCGGCCGGGAGGGACGATGAGCGTGCTGCCAGATGGCCCGGAGTCGTTGTGGCTGGCGCAATACGGCGACTACCGGGCCGAACCGGCCCTTGCCGGCGAGCAGTCGGTGGATGTCGCCGTGATCGGGGGCGGGCTGGTCGGGATGGCCACGGCGATCCACCTGCGACGGATGGATCCGTCCGTCTCGGTCGGCGTCCTGGAGGCCAGGGATGTCGGCTACGGAGCCAGCGGCCGCAACGGATCCTTCGCCATGACCGTGGTCGGCCTGGGATTCGGGGTGACCGCGCTGCTGCGCGGCAAGCGATTCCTGCAACGCGCGCACCGGTACATGGAGCAAGCGGTCGACGAGCTGGAACGGTTCGTCGACGACGAACACCTGGACTGCGCCAAGATCCGGCCGGGCTTCCTGCGGGTGGCCACCACGCCGAGCTACATCAAACGGCTGCAGAAGCAGGTGGACCTGATGAACGGCCTGGGATTCTGCGACATCGAATGGATCGACCGGCGGGCCGTCCGCTCGATGGTGGACTCCGAGCGGTACCTGGGGGCCATGTGGGAGCCGCGGCTGCTGCTGATCGACCCGGCCCGGCTGGTCCGCGAGGAGAAGCGCCTGGCGCTCGGGCTCGGCGCCCGGGTGTACGAGAACAGCCCCGTGCTGGCGATAGGGTCGCCGGCGGCCTACGGCGGCAACGGCAGCCGCTACCGGCTCGTCACCCCGGCCGGGGCGGTGACCGCGCAGCGACTGGTGTTCGCCACCAACGCCTACTCGCATCTCTTCACGGAGATCGGCGCACTGCAGGCGCCGGCGTTCACGTACATGATCGCCACCGAGCCGCTCACCGACGAGCAGCTTGCCCCGATCGGCTGGGGCGGGCGGCAGGGCCTGGAGGATGCCCGGAACCTGATCCACTACTACCGGCTCACCCCGGATCGGCGCATCGTGATGGGTGGCGGGCCGGTGGGTCTACCCGCCAACGGCGCGCTCGACGCCGACCGCAACGAGTTGGCCTGGCGGCACCTCGAAGATCACCTGACGTGGCTGTGGCCGCACCTGTCCGGTATCGCCGTCACCCATCAGTGGGGTGGACCGTTCTCGGTGACGACGGATCTGACGCCGGCCATCGGCTATGTGGGTGACGACCGCAGCGCGGTCTACAGCCTCGGGTGTACCGGGCACGGCGTTGCCATGAGCTACCGCAACGCCCAGGCGCTCGCCGAGCTGCTGCTGGGCCGGACCGGCGGCGTTGCGCAGGAGTGTCCGTTCGTCAATCGCCGGGTCGTCGCATGGCCGCCGGAGCCGGCCGCCGGGGCAGTGAAACACCTGCTGCGCGGCTACCTCTCGGCCGAGGACGCCTTCTACGAACGGGTGCTGCCCAAGATCCGCGGCTGAGCACGGCCGGAGACGCTGCCTGTCTCGCTACGCTGTCGGGCGTGCAGGCGCAGCGGTTCGACTACGTCATCGTCGGCGGCGGGTCCGCCGGATGCGCGTTGGCCAACCGCCTGACCGCCGACCCGGACACCACGGTCCTCGTGTTGGAGGCGGGCCGCGGCGATTTCGTCATCGACCCCTTCATCCACATGCCGGCCGCGCTGCCGTTCCCGATCGGAAACCGGCTCTACGACTGGAAATACACCACCGAGCCCGAACCTCACCTGGCAGGCCGGCGCATCTACCACGCCCGCGGCAAGGTGCTCGGCGGGTCCAGCTCCATCAACGGAATGATCTTCCAACGGGGCAACCCGATGGACCTGCAGCGCTGGGCGGCCGAGGACGGTATGGCGCACTGGGACCACGCGCACTGCCTGCCCTACTTCAAACGCATGGAGACCTGCCTGGCGGGCGCCGACCGCTGGCGCGGCGGCTCCGGGCCGTTGATCCTGGAACGCGGGCCGGCGAGCAGCCCGCTGTTCGGCGCGTTCTTCGAGGCGGTGCAGCAGGCCGGCTATCCGCTCACCGACGACGTGAACGGCTACCGCCAGGAGGGCTTCGCGAAGTTCGATCGGAACGTCCACCGGGGCCGGCGGCTCAGCGCCGCCCGTGCGTACCTGCACCCGGTGCGCGGCCGCGGAAACCTCACCGTGCGGACGATGTCGCTGGTGACCGGGCTGCGCACCGACCGCGGCCGCGTGACGGGCGTCGACTACCTGCGCGCCGGCCGGCTGCGCCGCACCGCTCATGCCCGGGAGGTGATCCTGTGCGGCGGCGCGTTCAACTCGCCGCAACTGCTGCAGTTGGCGGGGATCGGCGCCGCGCGCGAGTTGGAGGCGCTCGGGATCGTCGTCATCGCCGACCTGCCCGGGGTGGGGGAGAACCTGCAGGATCACCTGGAGGTCTACCTGCAGCACGCGTGCAAGCAACCGGTTTCGATCGCCCCGTGGCTCAAACGCCGGAACCGGCCGCGCGTCTACCTGCAGTGGCTTCGGCGCAGCGGCGTCGGTGCCAGCAACCATTTCGAGGCGGGCGGATTCATCCGCAGCAACGACACCGTCGGCTGGCCGAACGAGATGTTCCACTTCCTGCCCATCGCCGTGCGGTATGACGGATCCCGGCCGGCCGCCGAGCACGGTTACCAGGTGCACATCGGCCCGATGTTCTCCGACGTCCGCGGCACCGTGAAGATCCGCAGCACCGACCCGCGCGAGCATCCGGCGATCCGCTGCAACTACCTCTCCACCGACAGCGACCGGCGGGAGTGGGTCGAGGTGGTCCGGGCGGCGCGCACCATCCTCGCGCAGCCCGCGTTCGCGCCGTTCTCCGCCGGGGAGATCTCCCCCGGACCGTCGGTGACGACCGACCGGGAGGTCCTCGACTGGGTGGCCAGGGACGCCGAAACCGCGCTGCACCCTTCGTGTACCGCGAAGATGGGCACTGACGCCCGAAGCGTCGTCGACCCGGACACCATGCGGGTGCACGGGGTCGCGGGGCTCCGCGTGGTCGACGCGTCCGTCTTCCCCAGCATCCCCAACGGGAACATCTACGCGCCGGTGATGATGGTCGCGGAGAAGGCGGCCGACCTGATCCAGGGCAACACGCCGCTCGCCCCGGCCGCGGCGCCGTTCTACCGGCACGGCGCCGGCATGCCGCTCCATCCGCCGGGGGACCCGCGAAACGCGGCACCGGGTGCCGGCCCGTCGTGACGGCGCTGGCGAGTCGTCCGCGGTGACGCACGCAATGCGCCCTTTCGCGCTGCCGCAACGGATTTCTGCCATGCTGCACCGATGAGCGCATCCCGGCCGACCGATACGCCCGCCGAACCGCCCGAAGCCGCGAAGCCCGGCGCCGGTGCCGACCGTCGGCTTCCAGCGACCGCACCGTCCGGCGGCCTGCCGCGGACGGTCCGGGTCGGCTACGCCGCCGGTTCACTGGCGACCGGGGCGTTTTCCACCGTGCCGGGCCTGTTGCTGTTGCCGTACCTTACGGACACCATCGGGATCGGCGCCGCGCTGGCCGGCGCCCTGGTGCTGTTGCCCAAGGCCTGGGACGTGCTGTTCAACCCGGTGGCCGGGCGGCTGTCCGACCGCACCCGGGGGCCGCGCGGGCCGCGCCGGCCGTACCTGCTGGGCGGCGGGATAGCGCTCGCGGTGCTGTTCGCCGCGATGTTCGCGCACCCCGGGCTCGGCACGGCCGGTACGGCGGTGTGGGTCGTTGCGATGTTCCTGCTGGCGGCGACGGCCTATGCGCTGTACCAGGTTCCGTACGTTGCGCTGCCCGCGGAGATGACGCAGTCCCCGGCCGAGCGCACCCGGCTGATGACGCGGCGCATCGCGGTGCTGGCGATTGCCATCCTGGTGGCCGGGGCGGGCGCGCCGGCCATCCGGGACGCGGCCGGCGGGGTCGCCGGCTACCGGCTGATGGGGATTGCGATCGGCGCGCTGATCCTGATCGGTGCGTTGTGGTCGTACTTCGGAACCGCGCGGGCGCCGACGGGAGCGGTGCTGCCGAGCGCCGGTGGCTGGCGGGAGACCTTCTCCGCGGTGCGCGCCGCGCCCCGCTTCGCGCGGCTCTGGATAGTCTTTATCGTGCAGGCCGTCGGCATCGGCACCATGCTCGCCGGTGTCGACTACATGGCTCGGGTGGTCCTCGGGTCCACGGGCGCCTCGTCGGTGCTGTTCGCGGCGTTCGTCGGCCCCGCGCTGCTGGTGATGCCGGTCTGGCAACTGCTCGCGTCGAAGCTGTCGAAAATCGCCTGCTACGTCGCCGCGTCGGTGCTCTTCGCGGTGGGGGCGATCGGGATCCTGGCGGTGACGCTGTTCACCTCGTATCACTCGTGCTTCGGACCCGCCGTAGTCGGCCCGGGCGGGACGGAGTCGGGCTCCTGCCAGTTCCACGGTCCACCCATGTGGGCCGTCATCGCCTTGGTCGTCCTGATCGGAATCGGGTACGCCGGGCAGCAGGTCTTCCCGTTGTCGCTGCTCGCAGACCTCTCCGCCGCGGCGGAGACCGAGACCGGGGGCAAGCGGGCGGGGCTCTTCGCCGGGGTGTGGACGGCGGGGGAGACGTTCGGGCTCGCCCTCGGCCCGGGCATCTACGGGGCGGTGCTGGCGGCCGGGTCCTACGCTTCGGCGACCGCGGCGGGACTGCAGCCGCCGTCCGCCGTCATCGCGATCGCGATCGGGTTCACCGCGATCCCGGCGGTGTGCGCCCTCGTTCCGCTGCCGATGTTGCGACGGGTCGACCCGCCGGCGACCGTTCCCGCTTCGCCCGCGTCGGAACCGGCCGGTACGTCCCCCGAGAGGCCAAACCCGTGACCGGGCCGCTGTCCGGCCCCGATCAGCGGGTGCTGGCTGCGGTTGCGGGGTTGCAGCAACACGACCTGCCCACCCACGGCGGCCGCACGCTTGCCTATGTGTACGACGCCGGGGTGTCCGGCCTGGACGAACTGGCGGCCGCCGCGTACGCGACCGCAATGCACGCGAATGCGTTGGACCCCACCGCGTTTCCGTCGCTGGCGGCGATGGAGGGCGACCTGGTGGCATCCGCCGCGGCGCTGGTGGGCGGTGGGGCGGACGCGGTTGGCACCGTCACCTCCGGCGGAACGGAGTCCTGCATCCTGGCGGTGGCGGCCGCCCGTGACGGCGCGCCGCACATCGCGGCGCCGCGGATGGTGCTGCCGTCCACCGCGCACGCGGCGTTTCACAAGGCTGCGCACCTGTTGCGGGTGGCCGTCGACCTGGTGCCGGTCGACCCCGCCACGCTGCGCGCGGACCCGGTCGCGATGGCCGCGGCGATCGGGCCGGACACCGTGCTGGTGGTCGCGTCCGCACCGTCGTACGCGCACGGCGTGATCGACCCGGTGCCGCCCATCGCCGCGGCGGCGGCGGCGCACGGCGTGCGATGCCACGTGGACGCCTGCATCGGCGGCTGGATCCTGGGGTGCTGGCGGGAGTTCGGAATTCGCGAGGTGCCGCCGTTCGGCCTATCGGTCCCCGGCGTGACCAGCCTGTCGGTGGACCTGCACAAGTACGCCTACACGCCCAAGGGCGCCTCGGTGCTGCTGCACGCCTCGGCCGCGTTGCGGGCCAGCCAGTTCTTCGTGTCCACCGCCTGGCCGGGCTACGCGATGCTCAACACCACGCTGCAGTCCACCCGATCCGGCGGGCCGATCGCGGCGGCCTGGGCGGTGCTGAACAGGTTGGGGCGCAACGGTTACGAAGACGTCGCGCGGCGCACAGCGGCGGCTGTCGCGAACATCCGCGCGGGGGTGACGAGCATCGCGGGGCTTCGGCTGCTGGTGGAACCGGACGCCACGCTGCTGGCCGTCGCCGCCGACGCCAACGGGCCGAGCGTGTTCTGCGTCGCGGACCGGATGGCCGAGCGCGGCTATTACATCCAGCCGCAGTTCTCCTTCGCGGGCATCCCGCCGAACGTGCACCTGACGATCACCGCCGCGAACCGCGGGCACGAGCCCGAACTACTTGCGGCGCTTTCGGAGTCGGTGCGGGCGGCGGCGTCCCTACCCGCCCCGGGATTCCCGGCAGCGGTGATCGACGCGGTGCTCGCGGCCGACCTGGGCTCCCCGGCCGGTCTCGCGGCGGCTGCCGCCTCGCTCGGCCTGGTCGCCGAAGACGGTTCGTTGGCGCTGCCTGGCGAGATGGCGTCGATCAACGCGCTGCTCGACGCCCTGCCCGGACCGGTGCGGGAGCAGGTGTTGCGCGGGGTCTTGTCGATGCTCACCCGCCCCGGACGCGATCTGCTGGCCGAATGACGCGTGCACCGGTGGGTACCGTCACCTCCTTCTCGGCGACGGCTCTTCGCCGCGGAACGGCGCGCGCAGCCGCGGTTCGCTAGCCTCGTTGGGTGGGCGCGGCTGCGCGCCCGTCCGTCCAGGCCGAGGGCCCCCGACTCGAGAAGGTCCGCATCCGTGTTCGAGACCCTGTCCGACCGCCTGTCCGACGTCTTTTCCGGGTTGCGCGGCAAGGGCCGGCTGTCGCAGGCCGACGTCGACGCGACGGCCCGGGAGATCCGGATCGCCCTGCTCGAGGCCGACGTCGCGCTGCCGGTGGTGCGCCAGTTCATCGGCGAGATCAAGAAGCGCGCGGGGGAGGCGGAACTCTCCCAGGCGCTGAACCCGGCCCAGCAGGTCATCAAGATCGTCAATGAGGAACTGGTCGCGATCCTGGGCGGCGAAACCCGTCGCCTGCGCTTCGCCAAGAATCCACCGACGGTGATCATGCTCGCCGGGTTGCAGGGCTCCGGCAAGACGACCCTGGCCGGCAAGCTCGCGCTGTGGTTGCGCGAGCAGGGGCACACGCCGCTGCTGGTCGCGGCGGACCTGCAGCGTCCCAATGCGGTGACCCAGCTTCAGGTCGTGGGGCAGCGCGCCGGGGTCGTGGTGTTCGCGCCCGAACCGGGCAACGGCGTGGGCGACCCCGTCGCCGTCTCCCGCGCCGGCGTGGCCGAGGCTCGGGCGCGGATGCACGACGTGGTGATCGTCGACACCGCGGGCCGGCTCGGCGTCGACGCGGAGATGATGGCCCAGGCCGTGGCCATCCGCGACGCCGTAGCGCCCGACGAGGTGCTGTTCGTGCTGGACGCCATGATCGGGCAGGATGCCGTCGCCACCGCGCAGGCCTTCCGCGACGGGGTCGGGTTCACCGGGGTGGTGCTGACCAAGCTCGACGGCGACGCGCGGGGCGGGGCGGCGCTGTCCGTCCGCCACATCACCGGGGTGCCGATCCTGTTCGCCTCCGTCGGCGAGAAGCTCGCCGAATTCGACATCTTCCACCCGGACCGGATGGCCTCCCGCATCCTGGGCATGGGCGACGTGCTGACCCTGATCGAGCAGGCCGAGCAACACTTCGAGGCCGATCAGGCCGAGGAGATGGCGAGCCGCCTGATGGGCGGCCAGTTCACCCTGGACGACTTCCTGCAGCAGATGCTGATGATCCGAAAGATGGGCCCGTTGCAGGGCATCCTCGGCATGCTCCCCGGGGCCGGCCAGTTCAAGGAGGCGCTGGCCGGCGTCGACGACAAGGACATCGATCACACGGCCGCGATCATCCGCTCGATGACGCCGCAGGAACGCGCCGAACCCAAGATCATCAATGCGTCTCGGCGGCAGCGGATCTCCCGCGGTTCCGGGACGACCGTGTCGCAGGTCAATGCGCTGGTGGACCGGTTCTTCGAGGCCCGCAAGATGATGAACTCCATGGGGGGCCGGCTGGGGTTTCCGGGAGCGCGCAAGGCGACCAAGTCCGCCAAGGGCAAGAAGGGCCGCAAGGGAAAGTCCCGGGGTCCCACCCCGCCGAAGGTGCGGGGCGGCCTGCCGGGTGGTTTCCCCGGCATGCCGGGCCTTGGGGGCTCGGGCCAGCCGGGGTTGGGCCAGCCGGGGTTGGGCGGCGGCCTACCCGGCATGGACCAACTCCCGGCCGACTTCGACCTGTCGAAGATCAAGCTGCCCAAGAAGTGACGCGAATCGCCCGGCAGCCTTGTGTCGGTGCGACCATGGATGGGTGTCCCACCCGACGCTGCACCTGCTCGGCAACGACGCGGCGACCGGAGAGGTCGTCGACCTGTGGATCGGCGGCCCGCGCCCGGCGGCCGGCGCCCGCCCCGACGTCGTCGAGGTCACCGGCCACGTGCTGCCCGGCCTCGTCGACGCGCACTGCCACATCGGCTATTCGATGGCCGGCCCGGTCGGCCTGTCGGAGGCAAGACGCCAGGCGGTGCAGAACCTTTCCGCCGGCGTGTTGGTGATCCGCGACTGCGGCTCGCCCGTCGACACCTCGCCCCTGTCCGGCGAGCGCGGCCTGCCGGTGCTGATCCGCGCCGGACGGCACATCGCCCGGCCCAAGCGTTACGTCCGGGGCCTGGCGATCGAACTCTCCGATCCTGGCGATTTGATCGGCGAGGTGGCGCGCCAGGCGGCCGCAGGCGGCGGTTGGGTCAAGCTGGTCGGCGACTGGATCGACCGTTCCACCGGTGACCTGGCCCCGCTGTGGCCGGACGATGTGCTGACCGAGGCGATCGCCGCCGCGCACCGCGCGGCGGCGCGGGTCACCGCGCACGTGTTCGGCGAGGACGCGCTGCCCGGCCTGCTGGCCGCCGGGATCGACTGCATCGAACACGGCACCGGGCTGACCGACGAGACCATCGCGGAGATGGTCTCGCGCGGGGTCCACCTGGTGCCGACCATGATCAACATCGCGAACTTTCCGGCGTTCGCCGACGCCGCGACACGGTTTCCGGCGTACGCCAAGCACATTCGCGACCTGCATCGCCGCAGCGACCAGACGTTCGGCAGGGCCGTGGACGCCGGTGTCGCGCTGCATGCCGGCACCGATGCGGGCGGGTTCGTGCAGCACGGCCGGATCGTCGACGAGTTGGTCGCGCTGACCCGCACCGGCATGGACCGGCGGGCGGTCCTGCGCGCGGCAGCAACGGACGCCCGCGACTGGCTGGGGGAACCGGCCTACTCCCGGGGTGATGCGGTCGTCTACGCCGACGACCCCGGCGAGGACCTGGAGGCGCTCCGGCGTCCGCTCGCCGTCGTCCGGTCCGGCCGCCTGGTGGCCGGCAGCATGGCAGCACGGTGAACCGCGCCGACGTCTCGGCGCGGGCGCGCCCGGGGGATCGCGCACGGCAGGATGTACCGCATGGATCCCGAACTTGTCGGGTTGGCCCGGGAAATGCTGGGCGGCACGCTGGGCGCAGATCCCCGGCAGCCGGTCGGCGGGGTGCTCCCGGTGGGTTACGACATCGCCGGCGACCATGCGGTGGCCGGGTTCGTGGGATTCCCGCCCGACGGGGAATGGCACCGCACGGTCGTGCTGCGACGTGACGGCACGACCTGGCAGCCGGTGGGCGGCGGGGGCGGGCACAGTTCCGGTGCGGCGCCGCAGTCCGAGCCGGATCGGCTGGCCGCCTGGGCCAACCGGTCGACCGGTGGTGTCCACTGGCCGGTCGGCGCCGGGCCGTTGGTCGGCGACGGGAGCGGCGGAACGCTCATCCGGTCCGGCTTCTGGCCGTGGTCGGGACGCTATTTGAAGCATGTCACCGTTCGGTGCGCCGAGGAGATCTGGGCGCTGGAAGTGAACGGGCGGCGCCGACGCATTCCCTGGCACGGCCGGGTGCTGGTCGCCTGGGAGGCGGGTAGCCGCCTCGAGCGGATCGGTCGCGGCGGCCTCTGGGTGGGAATCAGCCGGCGCCGTCCGGTGATCGCCGGCATCGGCCGGGACGGCGCGCGGCATGTGCTGCCCGACGAGCCCCGGATCGCGCGACGCCGCGGCCGCAGCGGCCGCGGCACCGCCAGTTATGGCCCGCTGACGGCGCGCTGACGGCCCCGGTCGGGTGTGATGCGGGGCCTGGTACGGCGCGGGCCGCCCCAGCGCGTCCCGCGCGACGCGCGCGATCTGGCAGAATGTTCCTCGTCACGGTCGCGACCGGCCCTCTCACCGGCGCGTGGCCGCAACTTGCTCGCCAAGAGCCGGTCACCCCACCCGGTTCGTCGGCGCGCGCCGCACGACGGGGCAGACCCGTCATACATCGCAAGGAGTACAACGCAAACCGTGGCCGTCAAGATCAAGCTCGCGCGCCTGGGAAAGATCCGCGAACCGTTCTACCGTGTCGTAGTCGCCGATGCCCGTACCCGCCGTGGCGGTCGGGCCATTGAGCTGATCGGCAGGTATCAGCCGAAGCTCGAACCCAGCCTCATCGAAATCGATTCGGATCGGGCGCAGTACTGGCTCGGCGTGGGCGCGCAACCGACGGCGTCGGTGCTGGCGCTGCTCAAGGTCACGGGGGACTGGCAGAAGTTCAGGGGCCTGCCCGGCGCGGAGGGAACCGTCCGGCCGCAGCCGGAGAAGGTCGCCAAACGCACCCGGTACGAGGCGGCGCTCGCGGCGATCGGCGGCGACGACGCCTCGGTCGCGCCCACCCCGCGCAAGCGACCGGCCCGGAAGGACGCGGCGACCGCCCCGACGGACGAGCCGGGCGCGGTCGAGGAGGCCGCCGAAACAGCGGCGGCCGAGGCGCCGGCAGCCGCGGAGGTACCGGCATCCGCCGGCGATGCCGCCGCATCCGAGACCGGCTGACGACCGTGGGCACCCTGGAGGAGGTTCTGGACCATCTGGTCCGCGGCATCGTGGAGCACGACGAGGACGTCCGGGTCGAGATGTCGACCGGGCGCCGCGGCCGCACGCTTCAGGTGCACGTGCACCCGGAGGACCTGGGGAAGGTCATCGGCCGCGCCGGCCGCACCGCGACCGCGCTGCGCACCGTGATGGCGGCGGTCGGCGGCCGCGGCCTGCGTGTCGACGTCGTCGACACCGACCGAGGCTGACGCTGGCGCCGGCCATGTTGCTGGTGGTCGGCCGGATAGGGCGGCCGCACGGCGTCGGCGGCGACGTTACGGTCGAGGTGCGCACCGACGACCCGGAAACCCGTTTCGCGCCGGGCTCGCTGCTGGCGACCGACCCCGCGGAACGCGGGCCGCTGACCGTGCGATCCGTCCGGCGCTCCGGGCGGTTCGTCATGGTGCGCTTCGTCGGCGTCGACGACCGTGAAGCGGCCGAGGCATTGCGCGGAACCGTCTTGCAGGTCGACGCCGACGATCTCCCCGAGTTGGGCGCCGACGAGTACTACGACCATCAGCTGATCGGGTTGCGGATCGTGGACATGGCGGGGGGCGAACTCGGGACCGTGTCGGAGGTGCTGCATCCTCCCGCGTCGCCGGTGCTGGTGGTGGCCCGGCCGGATCGACCCGACGAACTGGTGCCGTTCGTGGCGGCTATCGTGCCGGAGGTGCACCTGGGCCGGGGCCTGCTGGTCGTCGATCCGCCCGACGGCTTGTTCACCTGATCTTGCCCGCGATGGCCATGCGCATAGACGTCGTCACCATCTTTCCGGAATACCTTGCGCCACTGCGACTGTCGCTGATCGGCAAGGCGATCGACGACGGGATCATCGGTCTTGCCGTTCACGACCTGCGGTCCTTCACGACGGATAGGCATCACAGCGTCGACGACGCCCCCTATGGCGGCGGGCCCGGGATGGTGATGCGCGCTGATGTCTGGGGCCGCGCGCTTCACGCCGTCACCCAAGCCGCCCGCGCTTGCCGCCTCGCGGGGCCGGGCGGGGATGACGGGGCCGACGGCAATGCGCGCTCCGACGATGACGCCGGCGCCCGGGATGCCGCAATGGGCGATGACGCGATCGCGGGCGGGCGCACGGTGCTGGTGATCCCGACCCCGTCCGGCGAGCCGTTCACCCAGCAGACGGCGCTGGAACTGGCGGGCGAACGGCACCTGATCTTTGCGTGCGGCCGGTACGAGGGCATCGACGGCCGGGTGGCCCAGCACGCGGCGCGCACCGTCACCGTGCGGGAACTCTCGATCGGCGACTACGTGCTGGCCGGCGGCGAGGCTGCCGCGCTGGTGATCATCGAGGCGGTCGGCCGGCTGTTGCCGGGCGTCCTGGGCAACGTCGACTCCGCCGCCGACGAGTCCTTCAGCGAGGGGCTGCTGGAAGGCCCGGTCTACACGCGGCCGGCCGAACACCGGCAGGTGGCGGTGCCGGGCGTCCTGTTGTCGGGCGACCACGCCGCGATCCTCCGCTGGCGGCGCGACGAATCCCTGCGGCGCACGGCGGCGCACCGGCCGGATCTGCTGGCGCGGCTGCGCGCCGAGGACTGCGATGCGGCCGACCTCGCGGTGTTGGAGGAATTGGGTGTGACGCCGCCGGCCGGGCTGGCCGAGCGGGTGGCCGCCGAGCGCGCCGCCCGCGCCGCCAAGCGTCGCCGGCGCGGACGGGGCTGAACCTCGCAGTCCCGTCACCCCGCCGCCCGTCACCCAGCCGTCCGCCGCTCGTCACCCCGCAGCCGGCACCGCCGGGCAGCCGCGATGCCCGGCCACGGCGGGCGAAGTGCCGCCGATTTCATCGCGACGCTCACGGTCTGGCACAATAGAGCGGTTGCCTCGCGCCGGGTCGGTTCGGCGTGATACGGCCAGAACCCGCAGGACGCCAGCCGCCGGATCCGGAGGGACCGCCGGTGCCTGGCTGCCGCCCTGCCCGGGCCGGGCGCGACGGCGCAGGAGTCGGACGAGATCGAGCTGAAGAGGACATCATGAACACCCTGGACGCGCTGGACGCCGGTTCGCTCCGCGACGACATCCCCGACTTTCGCCCCGGCGACTTCGTCCGGGTACACGTGAAGGTCATCGAAGGGTCCCGCGCCCGGATCCAGGTCTTCGCCGGCCACGTGATCCGTCGCCAGGGCGGCGGCATCCGCGAGACGTTCACCGTTCGCAAGGTGAGCTTCGGCGTGGGCGTCGAACGCACCTTCCCGGTGCACTCGCCGAACCTGGAGCGGATCGAGATGGTCACCCGCGGCGACGTTCGCCGCGCCAAGCTGTACTACCTGCGTGGCCTGCGGGGCAAGGCGGCGAAGATCAAGGAGAAGCGCGAGCCGGCGCGCTGAGGACCAGGTCCGGACCGGCATCGGCGACGAACCGTCTCGGGCCGCGGCGCGTGGCTGCTGCCCGGGCCGCGGCGAAAGCCGTAGTCTGATCCGTGATGAGCGACTGCATCCCGCCCGCCGGGGAACCGGCAGCGTCGCACGGTTCCGCGGAGCGCTCCGCCGGATCGCTCGCCCACCGGTCGCCGCCGAACGAACCCTGCGACCAGCCGGCGGAACCGGACGCGGAACGCTCGAATCTCCCGACAGACGGTCCGCCGGCGACGCCCGCCGCCGCGGCGCAGCCGCCGCTGAAGGACACGCTCGAACCGGGCGAGCGAGTTGCCAACGACAACCCCTCCGACCAAGACCTCTCCGCGGCAAACCCTGACGACGTGGACCCCACCGGCCAGGGCGACCCCCATACCGCGGAGGTGCAACGCTGGCGCCAGCTCTCCGAGAGGCGGCGCGAACGTGGCCGGAAGGAAAGGCCCAAGCGGCCTTGGTGGGTCGAGTTGCCGATCCTGATCGTGATCGCCTTCGTCCTCACATTCCTCATCCAGACGTTCGTGGCGCGCGTCTACTACGTGCCGTCCGGATCGATGGAGCAGACCTTGCACGGCAACACCCACGGCGGCGACCGGATCCTGGCGTTCAAACTGGTCTACGACTTCCGTGCCCCGAAACAGGGGGAGGTGGTGGTCTTCAAGGGTCCGGCGACGTGGACCCCGGAAGCCACCATTCCCGGGCCTTCGACCTGGTTCGGCAAGGCGGCGCAGGCGCTGGGTTCGGTGGTTGGCATCGCGCCGCCCAACGAGAAGGACTATGTCAAACGGGTCATCGCCGTCGGTGGGCAGACGGTGTCCTGCTGCGACGCGGAGGGCCGGGTACAGGTCGACGGGGTGTCGCTTGACGAGCCGTACCTCTTCATGGATCCCGGCAACCCGCAGTACGAGCAATGGAGGTGGGTGCAGGGCCAGACGGCCTGTGCGGTTGACGAGGAGAATCCCACCCGGTACGGGTCGATCCGGTGCTTCGGCCCGTATACGGTGCCGAAGGATTCGGTGTGGGTGATGGGGGATCACCGCACCGACTCGGCGGACTCGTCCTACCAGTGCCGCGGGCTCGTCCCGGCGCCGAACGTGCAGTGTCAGGGTCCGATACCGGTCGATGACGTCATCGGCAAGGCGGTCGCGATCGTGATGCCGCCCTCGCGTTGGGGGGGTATAGCCAGCCCGGACATCATGGAGTCGGCGGGCCAGCCATCCGTCGGATCGGCGCCCGAGCCGCGTGGCCCGACAATGCCGGCTTTCGCCCCGTTCGCGCTGACCATGCTGGGCGTCCTCGGAGTGCGCGCGGGTGCGCGCCGGCGCCGATGACGGTCCAGTCGGGTCGGCTCCGCCGGACCGGCAGCGCGGCACCCGCCGCCGGCAGGCGCCACCGACCGGACCTGCGCGTGGAGAAGGAGTTGCTGAGCGGCCCGTGCACGCGCCTGGCCGCGATGGACGAGGTGGGAAGGGGAGCGCTTGCCGGCCCGGTCACGGTCGGCGTGGTGGTGGTGACCGGGCAGGTCGGACGCGTGCCCCAGGGCCTTCGCGATTCCAAGCTGTTGACTCCGACCGAACGTGCCGCGCTGGTCGCCCCGGTGGTCCGATGGGTTGCCGAGTGGGCGATCGGCCATGCCGACCCGGCGGAGATCGACAGGTTCGGAATCATCTTCGGGCTGCGCACCGCCGCGCTGCGCGCGCTGGGCGCGCTCTTGCAACCGGTCGACGCCGTGCTCCTGGATGGCAACCACAACTTCCTCCGGGCGCCGACGCAGGGCGCCCCGTTCGAGTCCTGCGTGACCGGCGGGAGCGGGCTGGAGGCCGAACCGGGCAGTGATCCGGGGGACGGTCCGGCGGATGCCCCCCCGGATGACCCGGTGGATGGCCCCCCGGGTGACGGGGTATCGGCGTTGACCCCCGTCATCGACGACTTCTTCCTCCCGGTCCACCTGCGGGTCAAGGCAGACCTGCGGTGCGCGGCGGTGGCGGCTGCCAGCGTGCTGGCCAAGACGACCCGCGACGCGATCATGATCCGAGAGGCCGAGCGCTTCCCGGCATACGGTTGGGAGGCGAACAAGGGCTACGCGACGCCCGCGCACCTCGCCGCGATCGCGCAGTACGGGTCGTGCGAAATGCACCGCAGAAGTTGGCGCCTGCCGGACCCGCTCGGCCCGACCGCGGTGGGGGATGATGAGGACGTGGCGCCGGCGGAGGGCTGGGCGCCTTCGGTGCGTGATCAACGCGGGAAAGGTGCGTGACGGCGGCGTGAGCGCAGAGGACCTCGAGCAGTACGAAACCGAGATGGAGCTGCAGCTCTATCGGGAGTACCGCGACATCGTCAGCCAGTTCTCCTACGTCGTCGAGACGGAGCGGCGGTTCTACCTGGCCAACGCGGTGGACCTGCAGGTTCGCAACACCGGTGGCGACATGTACTTCGAGCTGCGGATGTCCGACGCCTGGGTGTGGGACATGTACCGCCCTGCGCGTTTCGTCAAGAACGTTCGGGTGGTGACGTTCAAGGACGTCAACGTCGAGGAGCTCGACAAGCCCGACATCCGCCTGCCGGACGGCCTGGAGTAGCGCGGAACAGCGCGGCGTAGCACAACCTGCAATCTGCCCGCGGGCGCCGTCCCCCTGTCCGGAATTCATCCACATCCGAGGGCCTTCTCCCGCCCGACGGTCCGGCTCTCGTCCATCCTGGTCATTGCGCCGCGCAGCGCAGGGACGGGCTAGGGGCCAGGGGCCGTCATCTCCATGCGGTGCCGAAACGCTTCGGGGGTGGGGATGGCAGCGAAGGACGATCTCGGGCGGCGCGGTGAGCAACTGGCCGCAGAGCACCTTGAGGCGCAGGGCCTGGCTGTGCTGGCCCGGAATTGGCGTTGCGGCGAGGGGGAATTGGACATCGTGGCGACCGACGGTCGGTCCACGGTGGTCTTCTGCGAGGTGAAGACGCGTAGCGGCACCGGATTCGGTGCGCCGATCGAGGCCGTCACCCGCGGCAAACGGCGGCGGCTGCGGCGGTTGGCGTTCTTGTGGCTGTCATCGGTCAAACCGTGCGGCTGGCCGATCTCGCGGTTCGACGTCATCGGCATCCTGCTGCGGGACGGCGCCGCGCCGCAGATCGAGCATGTCGTTGAGGCCTTCTGATGGGCCTCGGCCGCACCTGCGCGGTGTCGTTGGCCGGCGTCGCCGGACACGTCGTACTCGTCGAGGCGGACATCGCGAACGGGTTGCCGGCAACCACGGTCGTCGGCATGGGCGACACCGCGGTGGCCCAGGCTCGCGACCGGGTCCGGGCGGCGGTGCTGAACTCCGGGTTCGCCTGGCCGAGCCAGCGGATCACCATCTCCCTCGCACCGGCAGGGATCCACAAGCGTGGCGCGGGTTTCGACGTGGCCATGGCGGTCGCGGTGCTGGCCGCGTCCGGGGTCGTGCCGTCGCGAGCCGCCCGCGGGCCGGTGCTGGTCGGCGAACTGGGGTTGGACGGCAGCGTGCGGCCGGTTCCCGGTGTGCTGCCGTGCCTGCTGGCTGCGGCGGCGGCCGGCCGGACCACGGCGATCGTCGCCGAGCAGAACCTTGCCGAGGCTTCGCTGGCGCGGGGGATGACGGTTCACGGCGTGCGGCGCCTCTCCGATCTCGTCGGGCACTTCAACGGCGTGCCCGACACCCTGACCCCGCCCGGGCCGGCAACCACGGTCGATCCGGCGCCGCTGCCAGACATGACCGAGGTGGTGGGCCAGACCGAGGCTCGGTTCGCGCTGGAGCTCGCCGCGGCCGGCGGGCACCACCTGGCCATGATCGGACCGCCCGGAGCGGGCAAGACCATGCTGGCCGCCCGGCTGCCCGGCCTCCTGCCGCCGCTGACGCAACAGCAGGCGCTTGAGGTAACAGCCGTCCACTCGGTCGCCGGCCGGCTCGATCCGCGGACCCCGCTGATCACCCGCGCACCGTTCGTCGATCCGCACCACTCGGCGTCGCTGGTTGCGATGGTCGGCGGCGGCTCCGGCGACATCCGGCCGGGGAGCATCAGCCTGGCCCACCGGGGGGTGCTGTTCCTCGACGAGGCGCCCGAGTTCCGAAGGACGGTGCTCGACTCGCTGCGCCAGCCGATGGAGTCCGGTTCGGTGCTGGTGGCGCGGGCCAAGCATGTCGAGCGCTTCCCGGCACGCTTCCAGTTGGTGCTGGCCGCGAATCCGTGCCCCTGCGCTGCCGCCCGCGACATCGACTGCCGGTGCGCGTCGGGGGTGCGGCGCCGGTACCTCGGCCGGCTCTCCGGGCCGCTGATGGACCGGGTCGACATCCGGGTGGAGGTGCCGGCCGTGGACCTCCTGGCGATGACGGAGGGATTCGGCCGGCAGGAATCGTCCGCCCAGATCGCCGAGCGGGTGTCGGCGGCGCGGCTGCGGGCGGCGCACCGCTGGCGCACGCAGGGCTACGGATGCAACGGGGAGGCGAGCAGCGCGGATGTCCGGCGGGTCTGGAGCCGGCAGCCCGCACGCCCGCAGCTCCTCGAACGCGCGGTGCGGCTGGGGCGGCTGACCGCCCGCGGTTACGACCGGGTTCTGCGGCTGGCGTTGACGGCCGCGGACCTGGCCGACCGTGGTCTGCCCAGCGAGACGGATGTGGCCATGGCATTGGCCCTGCGGTGCGGGGAGGCCGCGTGACCACCGCGCCGTCGCACCGCCAGGTTGCGCTGGCCGCCCTCTTGCGATGTTGCGAACCCCCCGCGCCTGCTGCGGTTTTCGACTTCGTCGCCGCGCACGGGCCGTGCGACGCCTGGGGGGCCATTGCGCACCGGCAGGCACCCGACGAGGTCGCGCAGGCGGTTGCTCCGCGGCTGCGGGACCTGCGCCCGGATGCGCTGCGCTGCCGCGCGCTGGAGGACCTCGGCCGGGCCGTCGCCGTCGGCGCGGACCTGATAGGCCCGGGAGATCCGTGCTGGCCGGCGGACAGCTTCGCAGGTCTTGGGCAGGTGTGCCCCTTTGACTCATGTCCGACTGCGGCGCCGCCGCTCGCGCTGTACCGGCGGGGTGATCGCTGGCCTTCGTCGACCGCCGGCGCGGTGGCGATCGTCGGCTCCCGGGCCGCGACCCCGTACGGCGTGCGGGTTGCCACCGAACTGGCGGCCGCGGCCGCCGCCGACGGGTGCACGGTGATCTCGGGAGCTGCGTTCGGTGTGGACGCGGCCGCGCATCGCGGGGCGCTGTATGCCGGTGACGGTTCTTCCGCGCCGTTCTGCCCGGGCGGGGCGACGGTCGCCGTGTTGGCCTGTGGGATCGATCGGTCCTACCCGGTGGCGCATAGATCGCTGCTGGATGCCGCCGCCGCGGCCGGAGCGGTCGTCTCCGAGTACCCGCCGGGCGCGGTGCCGGCCCGGCACCGATTCCT
Organism: uncultured Actinomycetes bacterium; assembly: GCA_964624455.1. Classification (GTDB taxonomy): domain Bacteria; phylum Actinomycetota; class Actinomycetes; order Mycobacteriales; family Nakamurellaceae; genus Nakamurella. The sequence goes on from CAZUXD010000015.1 coordinate 51,510, forward strand.
GGTGCGCAACCGACTGATCGCGGCGTTCGCCGAGGCCACGGTGGTGGTGGAGGCGGGGCGCCGGTCGGGATCGCTGAACACGGCGACGACCGCCGAGCGGCTCGGCCGGCAGGTGCTGGCGGTTCCGGGGCCGGTCACCTCCGCGATGTCCACCGGTTGCCACGATCTGATCCGGCAGGGAAAGGCCGGCCTGGTCACGGATTGGCGCGACCTTGCTGGGCTGCTGGGCCCGCTGCGACCCGCTCCGCCGGTGCACCACGCCGGCCACCGCCCCACCGACGGCCTGGACCTGATCACATCTCGGGTGCACGACGCGCTGCCGGCCAGCGGAGCCGCGACAGTCGAGCAACTGTCCGCGGAGGCCGGACTACCCGTCCCCGAGGTGATGGGCGCCCTGGCCAGCATGCAGGTGGACGGGCTGGTCCAGCGGGTCGACGGCACCTGGCGCCGCGTCTGAGGTCGGTGCACCGATCCCAGGCCGCGGCGCGTCACGGTGACGGGCGCGCGGCGGCGCGTCCCGTCGGCGCGCCCCGCTTGACGCTTGGACGCCGTACGGGCACCGTCGAAGGGTGACGACCGACGAAACCGACGGGGGCGGACCGGTGCGGCGGGCCAGCCCGCCGCCTACCGGGCGTGCCGCCGGGCCGTCCGGCACGCCTGCCACCGGCCTGCCGGAGGCGCTGGCCACGGTCCTGGCGGATTACCGGCGGCACCTGCACGCCGAGCGTGGGCTCTCGGATGCCACCGTCACCGCCTACTGCGGCGACGTCACCTCGCTGCTGGATCACCTGGGGCGTTACGGCACGCCCGAACTGGGCAAGCTCACCCTTGCAGTGCTGCGAAGCTGGCTCGGCCGGCTGTCCAGTACCGGCGCGGCCCGGACGTCGCTCGCCCGGCGGGCGGCCGCCGCCCGATCGTTCACCGCATGGTGCGCGCGCACCGGCCGGCTGCCGGCGGACCCGGCCGTCCGGCTCGCGGTGCGCCGGGCGCAGCGGCGGCTGCCCGAGGTGCTCCGGACGGAGCAGGCGAGGGCCCTGTTCGACTCGGGGTTCGACTCGGGGTTCGACTCGGGGCTCGACTCGGCGCTCGATTCCGGGGTCGATCCCGGGCTCGACTCCGGGCGGAACGGCGCTGCGCCGGACGACCCGTCCGCCGCCGCGATGCGAACCCGCGACCAGGCGATGCTCGAGTTGCTCTACGGGGCCGCGCTGCGGGTTTCCGAGTTGACCGGGCTGAACCTGGACGATGTGGACGCGCACCGGCGGGTGCTGACGGTGCTTGGGAAGGGCGCCAAGGAACGCACCGTGCCATACGGGGTGCCGGCGGCAGAGGCGTTGGCGCGGTGGCTGGCGGAGGGTCGCCCCGTGCTGGCCACGTCCGCTTCCCGCGCTGCGGTGTTCGTGGGGCGACGCGGCGGACGGGTCGACCCGCGGGTGGTCCGGGAGGTCGTGCACCGTCGGACGGCGGCGATCCCCGGCGCTCCGGAATTGTCGCCGCACGGGCTGCGCCACAGCGCGGCGACGCACCTGCTGCAGGGCGGGGCCGACCTGCGCGCCGTCCAGGAGATGCTGGGTCACGCCAGCCTGGCAACCACCCAGATCTACACGCACGTCTCCTCGGAGCGGTTGCGCGCCGTCTACCGGCAGGCACACCCCCGCGCGTGAAAGCTGCGCTGCCAGCAGTGCAGTGTCGTCACGGCCTGCCAAGGCGCACCCCCGCGCGTGAAACGTGCACCCCACGGCCGTCGGATCGCCGGCCGGAAGGCCCTCCGCGCGGGCACGCCGCCGGATGCGAACAGGCGCGAGCAGGCCCCGGCCCGTAACGGTGTATCCGTCGGGTATCGGCTCGTACACTGGCCCGAATCGGGTGCGCCGCGCTCGATTCCGGGGAACGGGACGGTGTCGGCATGCGGTCTGGAAGGCCGGCGAAAGGCCGTGCCCTCAGGCGGCGCTACGCCGTGCTCGCTGCCGGGCTCGCTGTGATCGTGGGAGGCGGCGCCTGCACAGCGGCACCCGGTGGGAGGGCCGAAGAGGGACCGCCGCTCGTTTCGTCCCGGCCCGGCGGTTCCCCGGCGTCGGTGTCGGCGCCGGCCCGACCGGGACAACCGGAAGGCGTCCAGGACCGTGACCGTTCCTCCGTAGGACACGTCACCGCGTCTGCAGGGTCGGCGTCATCGGCCGCCCAGCCTCCATCGGCCCAGCCTCCATCGGCCCAGCGCACACCCTCGCAGGCCGTCGCCACCGCGACCGCCGACCCCCCGATGGCGGACGTCGAGATCGTCGGTTTGCCGCCGGCGATCACCGGGACCTTCGGCACCGCGTTGGGACTCAGCTTCCGGTTGGTCAGTAGCGGCGACCTGCCGACAGGCGCCGCGGTGACCGTCAGCTACGGGCAGCGCAGTGCCACGGCGGCCGCCGATGCCGACGGGCGGGTGACCGCGCAGCTGAGTTACCTGCCGGTCGGATCCACAAGCGTCCACTTGAGCTACCCCGGCGACGCCGGCCACCGTCCGGCGGCCGCAACAGTGGCCGTTACGGTCACCCGGCAACCGACCATCATCCGCAACCTGACGGTCTCGGCCAGGACGCCTGCCAGCGGCCGGTCCGTCGTCGTGGGGTTCGTGGTGTCCAGCGGTGGCGACCCGGCGTCACGGCAGCCGGCCACGATTTCCGCCGGCGGATCCACCTTCCGAGTCACCCTGGACGACAAGGGTCATGGATCCGCGACGATCACCGATCTGCCAGTGGGAACGAACCGGATCGTCGTGCGGTACCCGGGGGACGAAACCCGCGAGGGCGCATCCGCGACCGTCAGCGTCACGGTCACCGAGCCCGGCGCGCCGCCGGCTGCCGCCACGACCTCGTCGCCGAAGGCGGCGGCACCCAGCGGCCCGTGTCCCTCCTACGCCCGGGCGTGCGTCGACCTGACCAACAGCACCAGTTGGCTGCAGTCCGGCGGAAAGGTCAGTTACGGGCCGGTGCCGATCACCAGCGGGCGGCCCGGCTACCGGACCCGGCCCGGGGTGTTCTCGGTGTTCTGGAAGGACAAGAACCACCGGTCATCGTTGTTCAACGGGGCGCCGATGCCGAATTCGATCTTCTTCGACGGAGGCATCGCCTTCCACGCCGGCAGCCTGACCGCCTGGTCCCACGGGTGCATTCACCTCTCGCAGGCCGCCTCGCAGGTGTACTGGGACGCGATCCGTAACGGCGACAAGGTCGCGGTGTTCGGCTTTGCGCCGTACTGAGCCGACTAGGCGATCACCCGCCTTCCCATGGCTTGAGCCGAACCTGCCACGGTTCCAACAGCGCCATCGGGTCCAGATAGGTGCCGTCCGGCAGGCGGGCGCCCCAGTGCAGGCAGTCGGCCGGGGCACACGGGGGGTGGCCCGCCTGCAGGGTGCCCAACAGCGTGCCCGTCGTCACCGACTGGCCGGCGCTCACCACCGCGTCCACCGGTTCGTACGTGGTACGGAGCCCCCCGGGATGCTGGACGGACACGACCCCGCGATCGACGAGGATCCCGGCATAGACCACCGTGCCTGCGCCCGCGGCCGACACCGGCGCGCCGGCGGGCGCCGCGAGATCCACCCCTCGATGGCCCGGCCCGTACGGATTCGCGGGCGGATCGAACGGCACGAGGACGATCGCCGGCGCAGCGACCGGAAGGGCGAAACCGGTATCGGTCGCGTCGGCGACCGACCGCGCGCCGGCGGCGCGGTTGGTGGACCCGTCGGCACCGGACCGACCTGCCGTTGAACCCGCCGCCGTAGCCAGCGTCCCGAGGATGAGGACGATCGCCGCCAGCCGCATGACGTCGAGGATGACGAGCGCCACCCGGACCGGCCGCATCAGCCGCGCGGCTGTGGACAGAATCCGGACAGGGGGACGGTGACGCCGCCGGGCGGGGCCGGCTGGCCGGCTCGACGGCCCACCCCATCGTCACGTATCCTGTGGCAGCGGCTCGCCTGGTGCGAGCTGACTTCGCACGTCCCGGTATCGGACCACCGCGCCCTCGGGCTCGGTCCACCGGTCGGCGCGACCCGAGGTCCCGAACCCCGCGATTTCTGCGGCAGGTACGGGCGGGACGCGCCGGGGGCGTCAGGGCCCCCGACCGCCGGCCGGAGGCAACAACCGAAACCGCGCCGCGGCGACGGTCACCGGCATGATCCTGCCGGCACCGCTGCGACAACGGGCGCCGCACCGAAAGGACCTACGAACTGCCATGGCAGTCGTCACTATGCGCCAGCTGCTCGATGCCGGCGTCCACTTCGGGCACCAGACCCGGCGGTGGAACCCCAAGATGAAGCGCTTCATCTTCACCGAGCGCAACGGCAACTACATCATCGATCTCCAGCAGACGCTGACCTTCATCGACCGCGCCTTCGACTTCATCAAGGACACCGTCGCGCACGGGGGCACGATCCTGTTCGTCGGCACCAAGCGGCAGGCCCAGGAAGCTATCTCCGAACAGGCGAACCGCGTCAACATGCCGTACGTCAACCAGCGCTGGCTCGGCGGCATGCTCACCAACTTCGCGACGGTGCACAAGCGTCTGCAGCGGCTGAAGGACCTGGAGGCGATGGAGGCCTCGGGCGAATTCGTCGGCCGCACCAAGAAGGAGGTGCTGCTGCTCACCCGGGAGAAGGACAAGCTGGCCCGTTCGCTCGGTGGCATCCGCGACATGGCGAAGGTGCCCAGCGCGATCTGGGTGGTGGACACCAAGAAGGAGCACATCGCGGTCGGCGAAGCGCGCAAGCTGGGCATTCCGGTGATCGCGGTGCTGGACACCAACTGCGATCCGGACGAGGTCGACTACCCGTTGCCGGGTAACGACGACGCGATCCGCTCCGCCGCGCTGTTGACCAAGGTGGTGGCCGAAGCGGTCGCCGAGGGCCTGCTCGCACGCTCCGGCGGCGCTGCCCTGGCCGCGGGCGAGGAGCCGCTCGCGGAGTGGGAGCGCGAGTTGCTGGCCGCTCACGACGAACAGCAGGCCGTCCGCGCCGCCGGCGCCGCGCCGGCCGAGCAAACGCCCGGATCGACGGCGGAGATCCCCGCCGAGGTCAGCCCCGATGCGGTGGCAGAGACCGAGGCTGCGGCGCGCGGCCTGGCCGAGGTGGCCGGCGACGCTGCCGAGGGCATCGACGAGGTGGTCCCGGGCACCCAGGTCGGCGGCCAACCGGAGTCCGGCGCCGCGGCCGAAGGCTGATCCGCGCGCAAGCACCCGACCGGCCGGCACGCGATCGCTACTTTCGGCGACCGGCACCCCGAGAACCCCCGAAAGCGAAGGACTGCTGCAACCATGGCGAACTTCTCCGCCACAGACGTGAAACGGCTCCGCGACCTGACCGGCGCCGGGATGTTGGACTGCAAGAACGCGCTTGCCGAAGCGGACGGCGACTTCGGCCGGGCGCAGGAGATCCTGCGCATCAAGGGCGTCAAGGACGCCGGCAAGCGCGCGGCGCGGACCACCGCCGAGGGCATGGTCGCCACCAGCGGTAACGCGCTCATCGAACTCAACTGCGAGACCGACTTCGTCGCCAAGAACGAAGAGTTCCAGCAGGCAGCACATGAGATCGCGCAGGCTGCTGCCGGCAGCGACGGGACCGTCGAGGGGGTGCTAGCCGCGGAGCTCAACGGTGCGACGGTGGCCGATGCCATCGCGTCGCTGTCGGGCAAGATCGGAGAGCGACTGGTGCTGCGCCGGGTCGCGAAGCTGGCCGGTCCGACCGCGGTCTACCTCCACCGGCGTTCGGCGGACCTTCCGCCGGTGATCGGAGTGCTGGTCTCGTACGCGGGGCAGGGGGAGGCCGCTGCCGACGCGGCCAGGGGAGCGGCCATGCAGGTTGCGTCGCTCCGGGCCAGCTACGTCGCGCGCAGCGACGTGCCGGCCGAGGTGGTGGAATCCGAACGCCGCATCGCCGAGGCCACCGCCCGCGAGGAGGGCAAGCCGGAGGCCGCGCTGACCAAGATCGTTGAGGGGCGGCTGAACGGGTTCTTCAAGGAGGCTGTGTTGACCGAGCAGGCCTCGGTGCGAGACTCGCACAAGACGGTCGGCGCGCTGCTCGACGAGGCTGGGGTGAAGGTCACCGACTTCGTGCGGTTCGAAGTGGGCACCGCCTGACCCGCACGGCGGCGGCGACCGGGAAACCAGGGGCGACGCGGCAGGTCGGGTGACGAGGGCCGCGCCCGGCGGACGTCCGGACGCCCAGCAGGAAGGTGAGGGACGATGACATCGGTCGCGCAGCCCGCGGCGCCCACCGGCTCCGCGGCGCCCACCGGCTCCGCTGGGCCCACCGGCTCCGCAGGGCCCACCGGCCGTGCGGTGCCGTCCGGTACGGCAGGATCGGCCGCCCCGGCTCGGCGACGCCTGGCTCGGGTGCTGCTCAAGCTCGGTGGGGAGATGTTCGGCGGCGGCCGCGTGGGCGTCGATCCGGACGTGGTCTCGGCCATCGGCAGGCAGGTGGCCGAGGTGGTCCGGGACGGCGCGCAGATCGGCATCGTCATCGGCGGTGGCAACTTTTTCCGAGGCGCGCAGCTACAGCAGCGGGGCATGGACCGCGCGCGGGCCGACTACATGGGCATGCTCGGTACGGTCATGAATTGCCTTGCGCTGCAGGACTTCCTGGAACGAGAGCAGCACCTTGACACCCGGGTGCAGACCGCCATCACCATGGGCCAGGTCGCCGAGCCCTACATTCCCCGGCGGGCCATCCGGCACCTGGAGAAGGGGCGGGTGGTGATCTTCGGTGCCGGCGTCGGCATGCCGTACTTCTCCACCGACACCACCGCGGCGCAGCGCGCCCTGGAGATCGACGCGGAGGCGGTGCTGCTTGCCAAGTCCGTGGACGGGGTCTACGACGCCGACCCGCGGACCGTGCCCGATGCCACGATGTTCACCGAGATCACCCACCGCGAGGTGCTGGAACGCGGGCTGGAGGTCGCCGACGCCACCGCCTTCAGCCTGTGCATGGACAACCGGATGCCGATCGTGGTGTTCAACCTGCTGACCGAGGGCAACATCGCCCGGGCCGTGGCCGGCGACGCGGTGGGCACACTGGTGTACACCGCCGACTGACGCCACCTCGCCCGGTAGCAGCCGGACGCGACGCCATCGAACCAGCCGACGAGAGGGGTCCGACAGATGATCGAGGAAGCGCTCTTCGAAGCCGAGGAGAAGATGGAGAAGGCGGTCGCGTTCGTCAAGGAGGAACTGGCCACCCTGCGGACCGGACGGGCCAGCGCGCACACCTTCTCCCGAATCATGATCGACTACTACGGATCGCCGACGCCGTTGCCGCAGATGGCCACGATCAACACGCCGGAGGCCCGGATGGCGATCATCAAGCCCTACGACGCGTCGCAACTCCACGCGGTGGAACGGGCGATCCGTGATTCCGACCTCGGCGTCAACCCGTCCAACGACGGGATGATCATCCGAGTGATGTTCCCGCAGCTCACCGAGGACCGCCGGCGGGAACTCGGCAAGGTGGCCCGCGGGAAGGGCGAGGAGGCCAAGGTCGCGATCCGCAACGTGCGCCGCAAGTCCAAGGAGGAACTCGACCGCATGGCCAAGGACGGCGACGTCGGCGAGGATGACGTAGCCCGGGCGGAGAAGGAGTTGCAGGGCGTGACGGACCGCTACACCGGCCAGGTCGACGAGTTGGTCAGGAACAAGGAAGCCGAACTCCTCGAGGTGTGATGCGGCCAGGACGGGTGGATGCAACGGTGACGCGCGAGCAGGATCAGCCTGCCGATACCGATCCGCCCGGCCCGGCGGCGGTTGCGGTTCCGCCTCCGGGAGGGCCGGCTGCGCGCACACCGCGCGCCGGCCGGGATCTGCCGATGGCCATCGGCGTCGGGCTGCTCCTGGGAGCCGTGGTCGTTGCGTGCCTGTTGCTCTTCCGGCCGGCCTTCCTGGCGATCATTTCCGTGGCGCTCGGAGGCGCCGTCTGGGAGATGCGCGGCACCCTTGGGCGCGCGCGAGGTATCACCCTGGCCTGGCCGCCGCTCGGCGTGGGCGTGGTCGCGACCGCCGTCACGACGTGGTGGTGGGGGCACACGGCGCAGATCCTGGGGGTGGCGCTGACCGCGCTCGCGGTGATGTTCTATCGCCTGCGCGGCGGCGAGTCCCGTTACCTGGCGGATGTGACGTCGGGCGTCTTCCTGGCGGTCTATCTGGGAGGCCTCGGCTCGTTCGCCACGCTGCTGCTGCGCCCCGATGACGGGGCCGCCCGGGTGCTGGTGTTCCTGATCGCCGCGGCCTGCTCGGATACCGGCGGTTACGCGGCCGGGGTGCTCGCCGGGCGCCATCCGATGGCACCGCGGATCTCGCCGAAGAAGACGTGGGAGGGGTTCGCCGGGTCGCTGGGGCTGGCCGGGGTCGGCGGTGCGGTGTCGCTGGCGCTGCTGCTGCACCATCCGTGGTGGCAGGGCGCCGTGCTCGGCGTGGTGATCGCGCTGGCCGCCACCGCGGGCGATCTCGCCGAGTCGCTGATCAAGCGTGACCTCGGCGTGAAGGACATGGGGCGCCTGGTGCCGGGCCACGGAGGTGCGATGGATCGGCTGGACTCGTTGCTTCCCTGCGCCGTCGCTAGCTGGATCCTGCTGGCCGTGTTCGTTCCGGCCTGATCGGCGTCTCTACCGCGCGAGCGCCCAATGGTTCAACCCGTCCGGACCCACCCGGCAGGCGTACGGTTTCCCGTCCAGACCCACGCCGGTCATGGTCCGGTTCAGGCATCCACCGCCGTCCGTCACCGGCCGCCAACGCAGGCTGCGGTCGCCGGGGTCTCGCTGGCAGAACAGGCTCGCCCCGTCGGCGGTGGCCGACTTGGCGCCGAGCGCCTGGCAGCTGCCGCGCGGCACGTCGTGCCCGGGGTTGGGCGTGTTGCCGGAGGCGGTACCGGACGGGGTCGACGAGGCGGTCGTGGTGGCGCTCGCGCCGGACGGGGTCGGTGACATGCCGGCGGACGTCGCCGGTGTCGCCGGGGTGGTCGGCCGTTCCGGCGGCGCCTGGGAGGACGGCGGGGACGACGCGGCCTGCGTCAGACCCGCGGCGGGCGTCGCCAGTGCGGTGCCGTCGTCGGTGACGGGGGTCAGCGATGCCGGCCAGGGCTCGGCGCTGGCGCGCGAGCCCCGCAACGGGTCCGTAGGGCCTGCCGATTCGTCCGAAAGCGTTGCAGCGCCCGTGTTCTCGCCCGATGAGCGAATTGCCGCGACGTCGTGTCGCGGTGGTTCGGCGCGCTGGGTCATGCCCATGTGGATGAGCAGGCCGATCAGCACGCCCAGGGTGAGCGACAGCACGATGGCCGCCCCTGCCAGGCCCACCGAGCGCCGCATGGCCCCCTCCACGGTCGTCGTTGGCGGTCGTCGCCAGGCAGTCAGCGTAGCCGTCCGAGGACGACACGGCGGCGGCGCGCGGACCGCGGCGTGCCAGGCTGTCGGTATGAGCGATCGGCCGCGAATCATCCTTTTGCACGCCTACCCGCTGCACTCGGGGCTGTTCGATCAGGTACCGATGCCGCCGGGGTGGCAGGTTGCCACGCCCGACCGGCGGGGTTTCGGCGCCGCGCCGTTGGCTGCGGCGGGCGAGGCCGCGCCGGAGCCGGACTTGGACGTGCTGGTGGGCGACGTTATCGCCGACATGGACCGCAATGGGACACCCCGCGCGATCATCGGCGGGGTGTCGATGGGTGGCTACGTCGCGCTGGCCATGGTGGGCTCGCACCCGGAACGGGTGGCGGGCCTCGTGCTGGCCGATACCCGCTCCACGCTGGACGGGCCCGCGGAACGGCAAGGGCGGCTCCAGGTCGCGGGGCGTGCGGACGGCGGCGTCATCCCCACCGGAGCGGAACTGGTCGCGCCCCTGCTGGCCGAGGGCGCCCGGCCAGAGGTGCGTTTGCGCATGGCGGATCTCGCCGGACAGGCGGCGCCGGAGTCGATCGCGTGGGCGCAACGGGCGATGGCGGGCCGTCGCGACACCACGTCGGCGCTGGCCGCCGCCGCCGTCCCGGTGCTCGTCATCGTCGGGGAGAAGGACACCCTCACCCCGCCGGCGGAGTCCCGGAAGATGGCCGCGGCGGCGCCGAATTCCGACCTTGTGGTGATACCGGATGCTGGGCATCTCACGCCCGCCGAGGATCCGGCCGCCTTCGGTGCAGCGCTGGCGCAGTGGCTGCAGCACCGGTTCTGACCGGGATCTGTCGACGGTCCGTCCGCGGCGGCCAACCGTTTCGGGCAGGGTCGTCATCGATACCCACCAGGCACCCGGCGGCCTGGTCGTCGTATCCGAGTGGCTGGGCGGCGGTCGGGAGTGGACCTTCTAACGGATGACAAGATGGCTGGGAACGACTGCGAGGGCGCCCCAGTCCGGCAGCGGCGGACCAGCTGCGAACCGTCGGCGCCCGTGATGACGGGGGACGGCGCATGCCCGAGCAGGCCGGCGCCGGCGGCGCACCCTGGGTCGGTCCCGGGCGCGGCCGGGCGACCGGTGGGTCGTCGATCCCGGCTGACTCGTCATCTCTGGATCTTCCCGCATACCGCGAGGCGGGGCCTCCGATCAACTCCGCGGTGGCGCTTCGCGGGCTGACGAAGATCTATGGCGGCCGCCCGGTGGTCGACCGGGTGAGCCTCGACGTGCCACGGGGCACGCTGTTCGGCCTGGTCGGCCCGAACGGGGCGGGGAAGACCACGACGTTGTCGATGGTCAGCGGCCTGTTGCGGCCCGACGCCGGCCGGGCGTTCGTGGCGGGGGTCGACGTGTGGGCGGACCCGGTTGCCGCCAAAGCCCGGATGGGGGTGTTGCCGGACGGGTTGCGGCTGTTCGAGCGGCTGTCCGGACCGGAGTTGCTCAGCTACCTGGGACGGCTGCGCGGGCTTGCCGCGACGGTGGTCGAGGACCGCTCCGCCGACCTGCTGGCGGTGCTCGACCTGGCCGATGCCGCTGGCACGCTGGTCGCCGACTATTCGACCGGCATGCGCAAGAAGCTCACCCTGGCCGCCGCCCTGCTGCACGACCCGCCGGTGCTGCTGCTGGATGAGCCGCTGGAGGCGGTGGACCCGGTTTCGGCCCGGGTGATCCGGCAGGTGCTCGACGGCTACGTCCGGGCCGGCGGCACCGTGGTGTTCTCCTCGCACGTTATGGCGCTGGTGGAATCGCTGTGCTCCCATGTGGCGGTTCTCAGCCGCGGGCAGATCGTCACGGCCGGCGAGATGGCGGACGTGCGCGGCACGGCCGGGAGTCTGGAGGATGCGTTCTTGCACCTGGTCGGTGCCGACGAGGCGGGGGGAGGCACGCTCACGTGGTTGCGGTCTTCGTCCGACTGAAATGGGCGCTGACCACCGGCCGGATCCGGACCGCGTCGCCGCCCGCGCGCGCGGCAACGATCCTCGGGCTGGTCGCGGGGCTATTGCTCTCGGGGGGGATCGCGGCCGGCCTGATAGGGCTGCGGACCCGCCCCGATCTTTCGGTGCCGGTGGTCGGGTTGCTCTTCACCGTGCAGTTCGTCGCGTGGATGCTGGCGCCGCTGATCGCCTTCGGCGTGGACGAGACCGTGGATCCGCGACGTTTCGCGCTGCTGCCGCTCACGCCCGCCGCCCTGCAGCGTGGTCTCTTGGCGAGTTCCCTGGTCGGATACCTGCCGCTGTTCAACATGGTGGCGCTGGCCGGCGCGGCGGTGGCGCTGAGCCCGCGCTGGACCGTGCTGCCGGTCGCGGTGCTGTGCTGCGCGATGCAGATGATCACCTGCGTTATCTTCTCCCGGGCCGCGTCGACGTCGATGGCCGCCCTGATGTCTTCCCGGCGCGGGCGTGACCTGGGCATGGCCGCGGGCCTGGCCCTGGTCGTGTTGTACGTCGTGGCCTCGCTGCTGCTGGGCGCGCCGGGCAACCGGGTCGGCGAAACCGGCGCGCTGACCACCGCGAGCGCCGTGCTGTGGGGGCCGCCAGGTTCGTGGGCGGCCGTCCCTGCCGCGGCCGCAGGGGGGGATGCCGTCCGGCTGGGGCTCGCCGTGGCAACCGCCGTGCCGTTCGCGGCGGCGGGTTGGTGGTGGTGGCGCGCCGCGTTGCGCCGGAGCCTTTGCACGATGCCCTCCGCGACGGCCGGAAGCTCCCCAGCGCGAGCCGGCGATCTCGGCCGCGCGGTCGCCGACGGCCTGTGGGGCGCTGCGCGGGTGGTCGCGGCGCGGGATGTGCGCCTGGCCTGGCGGGATCCGCTGCGCCGGTTGCCGTGGCTGATGGTGGCGCTGTTCGCCATCGGCTGGCCGTTCCTGGTGCAAGGCCGCGGCGGCCTGTTCGCCGTGCTGCTCGGCGCGTTGATGGTAGGCGCGCAGAGCGCGAACCACCTGGGTGTCGAGGGTTCCGGGATCTGGCTGCACCTGGTGACGTTCGCCGATCGGGCCCGCGCCCGCGGCGAACTGCTCGGGCACGCGCTGGCCAGCGCGGTTCCGGGCACGGCGCTGATCGCGGTCGGGCTCGCGGTGCAGGTGGCGTTTCGCGGCAACGCGGCCCTGCTGCCTGCGGCGGCCGGCGTGTGCCTGAGCGGAATGCTGGGAGCGCTGGGCGGGTCTTCCGTCATCTCGGCCGCGGTGCCCTACGCCATGCCGCAGAGCCGGACGTCGGTCTTCGCTTCGAGCATCGCGGGCCAGAAGGGGCGGGCCGCGGGGGCTTCGCTGTCTGTGCTCGGGATCGGGATGGCGACGGCGCTGCCGGCGATCGCGGCCGCCGCGGCGGCGGTGACGGTGCACCCGGCGTGGGGCTGGCTCTCGGTGGCGGCGGCGTTGCTGTGCGGCGCCCCGGTGGCGATCGTGCTCGCCGCGGCCGGCGCGCGACGCTATCTCGCGCGTGCCCCGGAGATCTTCGCGATCGTCTCCGCAGGGGACCGCGCCTGACAGGTCACCGAATTGCCGGCGAGCCGTCCGCCGTCCCGGCTTGCGCCTCGTCGCTGGCCCCGTCGCCCGCCCCGTCACCTGCCTCGTCACCTACATGGCCGCCGGCCTCGTCGCCAGCCTCGTCGCCCGCCTCGTCGCCCGCCTCGTCACCTGCCTCGTCACCTACATGGCCGCCGGCCTCGCCGCCCGCCGCTCGAACGTCCGCCGGGTCTGCCGGCGCGGGCGGGGGGCGCCATTGCGGCGCGGCCCCTTCGTAGCCGGCAGTGGGCCGCCCGGCGGGGTCGGTCGGGAACTCCGCCGGCCGCGGTCGCTGCGCCTCCGACGCCGCGGGTTGCGCGATCGGGGCGGCCGAATCGATCATGTCGCGCACCCGGTCGATATGCTCGCCCAGCGTTTCGAGCTGCCGGAGCAGTTGCGTCCGCAACGAGGTCAACTGCGCCACCGCGGTGTCGGCGTCGCGGACCCGCTGGCTTGCCTCGGCCGCCGCCCGGCCGACCAGTTCGTCCGCGTGCCGGCCGGCGGATTCGATGAGCATCCGCGAGTGCGTCTCGGCATTTTCGATGCGCACGGCGGCGTCCGCGCGGGAGGCCTGTTCGGCGTCGGAGATCGCCTGGTGCGCCTCGCGTCGACGCGCCGTCATGACCAGCGCGAAGTCCTCCTGCTGTTCCGAGCGCAGCGCTGCCGCCTCGGCCGACAGTGCCTCTGCCTCGGCGCGCGCGGCGCCCGTCAGTGCCTCTGCCTCGGCGCGCGCGGCGCCCGTCAGCGCGTCCGCCTGTGCCTGCGCCTCGCCGACGGTCCGTTCGGCGTCCTGCCGGGCGAGTTCCCGCATCCGGTGGGACGCTTGGGTCGCCTCCCCGACCAGCGCGGAGATCTGCTCCGACAGTTGGCTGCGCGCGCGCTCCCGTTCGATGTTGAACGCGGCGTGCTCCTCGTCCAGCGCCTCACGCATGGCGCCCACCTCGGCCCGGATCCGGTCCGTCTCCTCCGTGACCTGCGACCGCAGTTCGGCGGCATCCGCCTCCGTGGTGGACCGCAGTTCCGCCGTCTCGTTCGCGGCGCGCTCGCGGAGCGTCTTGCCGTACTCGTCCGCGCTCGCGCGGGTTTCGGCCGCCTCTTCCTCCGCGATCCGGATCATCCGCTGCATGCGGTCCGACAACGTCGACATGGACAGCGGTTCGAGCGCCAGGCGGTCGAGTTGCGCCCGCAGCGCGTCCGCCTCGGCCTGGGCCTTGGACAGCTGCGCCATCAGTTCGGTCAGCCGTTCGGACGTGGCGTCCCGGTTGGCGGTCGCGATCCGCAGCTCGTACTCGAGCCGCTCGATGTGCGCGGTCACCTGGATCGGGGAGTAGCCGCGGCGCACGACCTCGAACGGCGCGGCGGAGTCGAACGCATCGCTGGTCGTCATGCCGACATGGTCCCATCATCGGCCGCTCCGGGCTCGGGTTCGCGGCCCCGCGCCTCAACCAGTTCCAGCAGCACGCCCCCGCAGTCCTTGGGGTGCACGAAGTTGATGGACGAACCGTCCGTGCCCGCCCGCGGCTCCTCGTAGAGGACCCGAAGGCCACGGCTCCGCAGCGCCGCCGCCGCGGCTCGCACGTCCGGGACGCGGACGGCGAGTTGCTGCAGCCCGGGTCCGCTCCGTTCCAGGAAGGTCGCGATCGTGCTCTCGGGACCGGACGGGGCGATCAGCTGGATTCGGGCGGCCGCCGCGCCGCCGCCGAAGAGGATCATCGCCTCGTCGACCTGCTGGCTGGCGTTGTGTTCGCGGTGCTCGAGCGTGCCACCGAGAAGCCCGGTGTAGAAGTCGATCGCCGCGTCCAGATCCGGCACGGCGATCCCGACGTGATCCACCCCGAGCACGTGCAGCGCAGCAAGGTCGGCCATGGACGCCACCGTAGCGGCGGCCGCCGCTGCGCTAGCGTTTGAGGTATGACGAGCACCGTGATCGTGGCGGGGGCGCGGACCCCCATCGGGCGGCTGTCGGGAGCGCTGGGCAGCGTCAGCGCCACGGATCTGGGCGGCACGGCCATCCGTGGCGCGCTCCGCCGCGCGGGGGTGGACCCGGCCGATATCGATTACGTGATCATGGGCCAGGTGCTGCAGGCAGGTTGCGGTCAGATCACCGCCCGGCAGGCCGCCCGCGCCGGCGGGATCAGCATGGACGTGCCCGCCTTGACGATCAACAAGGTGTGCCTGTCCGGCCTGGACGCGATCGCGCTCGCCGACCAACTCATCCGCGTCGGCGAATTCCGAACGGTCATCGCCGGAGGCATGGAGTCGATGACGCTGGCGCCGCACCTGCTGCCCCGTTCGCGGGCCGGTTTCAAGTACGGCGAGGTCACGCTGCTCGACCACATGGCCTATGACGGCCTTCACGACGTGTTCACCGACGTGCCGATGGGTGAGCTGACCGAGAAGCAGAATCGCTCGCCGGAACTCTCCCGTGCGGAGCAGGACGCGTTCGCGGCCCGCTCGCACCAGCGGGCCGCGGCGGCCGCGGCGGCGGGGCTCTTCGCGGAGGAGATCGAGCCTGTCGTCGTGACCGGACGGCGTGGATCGGTGACGGTGGACGCGGACGAGGGCATCCGGCCGGACACCACCGCCGAGGCCTTGGCGAAGCTCAAGCCCGCGTTCCGGCCCGACGGCACCATCACGGCCGGGTCCGCCTCGCAGATCTCCGACGGCGCCTGCGCGGTGGTGGTGATGGACAAGCAACTGGCCGACGAGCGCGGGCTGAACCACCTGGCGGAGATCGGCGCGCACGGGGTCGTCGCCGGCCCGGATTCCTCGCTGCAACTGCAACCGGCCAACGCCATCCGCGCGGCGTGCGCGAAGGCCGGTATCGATCCGGCGTCGCTGGACCTGGTGGAGATCAACGAAGCGTTCGCCGCGGTGGGCATCGCGTCGGCGCGGTCCCTGGGCATCAGCGAGGACATCATCAACGTGAACGGGGGAGCGATCGCGCTGGGCCACCCGATCGGGATGTCCGGGGCACGCCTGGTGCTGCATCTGGCGCTGGAACTGCGCCGGCGGGGCGGCGGCACCGGGGCGGCGGCGCTCTGCGGCGGGGGCGGGCAGGGCGATGCGCTGCTCGTCACCGTTCCGCCGGCCGGCTGACCGAGGTATCCGTGACAGAGGTGTGCGCGAGCGCCGGGTCCGGTGCGGCGGCGCCGAAGCCCGGCCATGCGGAGATGACGGGGCCGGCGGCTGCGCGCAGCCCGGAGAGGTCGGCGAGCGACGCGGCGGCGCTTCTCGGCCCGGCGCGGTCCGGGTCGGTGCGGGCGGTTGCGCGGCTGCTGACCGCGGTCGAGAACGGCGGCCCGGTTGCCTCGGCCGTCGCCGCGGAACTGACCGGGTTGCCCCGCGCGGCCGAGGTGATCGGAATCACCGGGCCGCCGGGTGTCGGCAAGTCCACCCTGACGGCCGCCCTCCTTGCGCGGCTGCGGAGCGGCGCCGCCGGCCGCCCGCCGCGCACGGTGGCGGTGCTCGCCGTCGATCCGTCCAGCCCGTTCAGCGGCGGCGCGCTGCTCGGCGACCGGGTGCGGATGGCCGAGCACGTCACCGACCCCGGGGTGTTCATCCGCTCGATGTCCTCCCGGGGGCACCTCGGCGGGCTCTCGGCCGGAACGCCGGGCGCGGTCGATCTGATGTCCGCGTTGGGGTTCGACATCGTCATCATCGAAACCGTCGGCGTCGGCCAGAGCGAGGTCGACATCATGAACCTGGCCGACACCGTGGCGGTGGTGCTGGCGCCCGGTATGGGCGATGCCGTCCAGGCGGCCAAGGCCGGCATTCTGGAGATCGCGGATCTGTTGGTGGTCAACAAGGCAGATCACGAGGGCGCCCGCACGACGATGCGCGAGTTGCGGTCGATGGTCGCGCTGGCCCGGCCGGGGACCGCGCCGGGGGAGTGGCACATTCCGGTGCTGGCGACCGTCGCCGCGGCGGGCACGGGCGTGGACGAGTTGCTCGGTGCGCTCGGCGAGCACCGCGCGCACCTGGTCGCGTCCGACGAGTTGCAAGAGCGCCGGTCCCGGCGGGCGGCCGCGGCGGTGGAAGCCGTTGTGCTGGAACGCGTTCGCCACGCGCTGGGTGGAGCGGACGGGCGCCGGCAGGTCGCCGCCGCGGCCGACGCGGTCGCCTCGGGGCGGACGGATCGCTTCCGGGCTGCGGAAGGCGTCCTCAACTGGCTGCGGGAACCGCCGGAGCTCAGGTGAACCGGGCGCACCCGCCGCCTGACCCCGTTCGCGAGGCGCGCCTTCCCGCTTGCGTACGTGGCAGGGGACAACGGTCCGCCGCCACGATCCCGCCCGCGGCGAACGCCGCCGCGAGAGCCGTGTCGATCAGCGCCGCGCGCCGAAGCGGCGGCGAGAGGCGCGCGGCGGCCAGCGCGGACAGAGCGTGGCCGGCATCGACCAGCGCCCCGAGCCGGAACGCACAGCCGCCCGGGCGGCCGGCGGACACCAGCGCCTGGACCAGTTGCCGCACGCCGAGGACCCGAGCCAGCCGCACCTCGCTCCGCCGCGGCGCGCGGCCGGTGTAGGCGCGCGCGACGGCGGCGGGCGCCGCGGTCAGCATCGCCCCGTACCCGGCCCGGATCAGGTTCAGCCTGGCCCCGACCGGCGCGCCCGCCGTCACCGGCGCGAGCGGGCGGGTGCCGCACCGAGCCCAGCCAGTCCGGGGAACCCGATCGCCAACGCTCCGGTCACCGGCTGGGCGTGGCGGGACAGCCAGAGCTGCGGGTCGCTTCCATGGGAGCGGTCGTCGAATGCTCCGTGCGAGCCGTGGTCGTAGCCGACCGGACCGTCCAGGGGTTCCCACGGGTTGCCGGGCTGGTCCTGCGGGATCTGCTCGCCGGTCTGCTGGGAGTCGCCGGTGACCACGACCACCTGCGATCGAGTCCCGGAAGGTTGCGATCGGCTCACGGTGTACCGCCTTTCGTCACGCGGTCGCCGCCGCGTCGGCAGCGCGTGGTCGGCAGCGCGTGGTCGGCAGCGCGTGGTCGGCAGCGCCTGGTCGGCAGGTCGAGATCGAGGGGCCTGGGACCGGCCTCGGGTATGGACCTCGGGATGGACCTCGCGGACCGACCCTGGGAACCGACCTAGCGAACCGACCTAGCGAACCGACCTAGGTATGAACCGCGGGATTGGAACATGGACCTCGGGAATGGACACTGTGGGCCTACCCAGGCGCGGCCCGTGCTACGCGCCTTCGGGCCGACCGGCCCGGCGGACCTGCAGATCCACCGGGGAGCCGGCGCCAGGCGGCGGCGAGGGTTACGCGAAATCGCCGGCGGCCCGCCGGACCCGGGTGAGCAATTCCGACAACTGCCCCGCGTCCGCCTCCGTCAGGCCGACCAGGCCGAACTCCACCTTCATCACGGCGTCGGTCGCCGGTCCCAGCCGCTCCAGACCTGGCGAGGTGATCTCGACCAGCGTCGTACGACGGTCGGACGGATGACGCAACCGGTGAACAAGCCCGTCCGCCTCCAACCGGTCCACGATGTTCGTGATCGAGGTCGGATGCAGTTGCAATCGCTCGCCCATCATTCTCATGGGCAGCGATCCACGCTTGGAGAACGAGAGCAGGACCAGCGCCTCGTAACGGGCGAAGGAGAGGCCGTGGGGGCGCAGCGCCTCGTCCACGCTCGCCTGCAGGATCTGCTGCACCCGCATGACGTTCGTCACCGCGGCCATGGCCCAGTTCGGGCCGATCCGCTCGCTCCAGGTGCGGGCCGCCTTGGCGATCGGGTCGAAGGGCAGCGCAGGTGCGGCGGCATTCAAACTCATTGCCTGACGGTAGCAAGCCCGGCATATCGGTGGAGCGTTGGGCGAAAGTAGGAGTACCGATATTCGGATATCCTTGCCATCACCACCGTCGCGAGAGGCAGGCATCCGATGGCCATGGACACAGCATCTGCCGGGCGGGACCCCTCTGGGCCGAATCCCTCTGGGCCGGATGGGATCGAGGCGGGCCGGCGCCGCTGGCAGGAGCGTTACGACGCCGCGGAGGCGGCCGGCCGGGTGCGGGACGCCGACTTCACCACCCTCTCGGGCCTTGATCTCGCGCCGGTGTACGGGCCGCGCCCCGGCGACACCGTCGCCGGCTTCGATCGCATCGCCTGGCCCGGGGAGTTCCCGTTCACCCGCGGCCTGTATCCCACCGGTTACCGCGGCAAGCCCTGGACGATCCGGCAGTTCGCGGGATTCGGCAACGCCGCCGACACCAACGCCCGGTACCGCATGATCCTCGACGAAGGCGGCAACGGGCTGTCGGTTGCCTTCGACATGCCCACCCTGATGGGCCGCGATTCCGACGAAGAGCGGTCCGCCGGCGAGGTCGGGCATTGCGGTGTCGCGATCGACTCGGCCGCCGACATGGATGTGCTGTTCGACGGTATCGATCTCGCCAGCGTGACGACTTCCATGACCATCTCCGGCCCGGCGGTCCCGGTCTTCTGCATGTACCTGGTGGCGGCGGAACGGCAGGGCGCCGATATCGGACGCCTCGACGGCACCTTGCAGACCGACATATTCAAGGAGTACATCGCGCAGAAGGAGTGGCTGTTCGCGCCGGAACCGCACCTGCGCCTGATCGGCGACCTGATCGAATACTGCACCGCGAAGATCCCTGCGTACAAACCGTTGTCGGTCTCCGGCTACCACATCCGGGAGGCGGGTTCCACCGCGGCGCAGGAACTGGCCTACACGCTCGCGGACGGCTTCGGGTACGTCGAGTTGGGTCGCTCACGCGGCCTGGACGTCAACGCATTCGCGCCGTCGCTGAGCTTCTTCTTCGACGCCCACATCGACTTCTTCGAAGAGATCGCGAAATTCCGTGCCGCCCGGCGCATTTGGGCGCGGTGGATGCGCGATGCCTTCGGCGCGACCGACCCCAGAGCGCAGTGGTTGCGGTTCCACACCCAGACGGCCGGGGTCTCGTTGTCCGCCCAACAGCCCGATAACAACGTCGTGCGTACCGCGGTGGAAGCGCTGGCCGCGGTGTTGGGTGGCACGAATTCCCTGCATACCAACGCGTTGGACGAGGTTCTGGCGCTCCCGACGGAGCGCAGCGCGCAGATCGCCCTGCGCACCCAACAGGTGATCATGGAGGAGACCGGGGTCGTGAACGTGATCGACCCGCTCGGCGGCAGTTGGTATCTGGAGGAGCTGACCGACCGGTTGGAGGCGGAGGCGGAGCAGATC
Source organism: uncultured Actinomycetes bacterium (assembly GCA_964624455.1). Classification (GTDB taxonomy): domain Bacteria; phylum Actinomycetota; class Actinomycetes; order Mycobacteriales; family Nakamurellaceae; genus Nakamurella. Next base: position 71,601 of record CAZUXD010000015.1, read on the forward strand.
TTCGACCGCATCAAGGATTTCGCCCGGCAGGCGGTGCCGTCCGGACGGTACCCGATCGGCGAGATGACGTCGGGCATCCTGCGTGGTATCGAGGATGGCCATTTCACCGGCGAGATCGCCGACGCCGCGTTCGCGTACGCCAACGCGTTGGACAAGGGCGACAAGAAGATGGTCGGGGTCAATGTCCTCAAGGGCGGCGTCGGTGACGACCTTTCCATTCTGCGGATCTCCGACGAAGTGGAGACCGAGCAGAACGCGGCGCTG
>CAZUXD010000016.1:0-68398 GCA_964624455.1 uncultured Actinomycetes bacterium
CCGCTCCGCGCTCCAGGCCCAGACCCGACCCACGCAGAACTCGGAAGCGCCCAAACAACGAACACGCGGCGCCCGGGTTGCCGATCATCCGTGCTGATTGAGGAGCATTTGGCTTGTCCTTTACCTTTTCGTAAATGCGACTCCCGGCGCGAGATTCCCTCCCGATGGATGACCCGATCGGACGAAGCGGGCGCCACCCAGCGTTCGAGCCGATCCAGAAAGGCCGAGCGGCCGGTCTACACGTCACCGGTCCTGATCTGATGTGATACCTGCTGCGCCCGAGTGGCGAGGAGGAACACGCCGGCGGACAGCACGCCCAGGGCGAGCGATTCCCCGAGGATCGCCCAGCCGCCCGCGATCGTCTCCCCCAACCAGGCGACCCCGATGCCGATGGCCACCAGCGGGTCGCCGACCGTGATGATCGTCAGCGCGACCGATCCCAACACGCCGCTTTGATAAGCGTTCTGGTTCAGCAGGAAGCCCGCCGGTCCGACCACGATCACCGCGTACAACTCCCATTGGGTCCACACGGGACCGACCGCCCCCGGCGCGACCAGGCTGCGCGTCAAGCCGGCCGTCACGCCGTAACAGATGGCGGTGGCCAGCGCCAGGGGCAGCGCGCGAACCTCGTCATGCAGTCGCGACGCGATGCCAAGGCAAACCGCGATCAACCCGATCAGGCCGATGCCCAACGGCAACGCGGCGGCCGATCCGAAGCGATCGTGGCCCGCGATGGGATCCGCCGCCAGCAGGAACCCGGCGAGCCCGATCAGCGCGAGCAGCGCACCGGCCTGTATCCGCCGGTCCGGACTGCGATGACCGCGCAGCGAGGCGAACACGAGGAAGAAGACCACATCGGTGATCAGGAGGGGCTGGATCAGGATCAACGGGGCGTACCGCAGCGCCACCACCTGCAGGGCGAACCCGACCACGCCGAGCAGCACGCCGACCCGAAACCCGGTCAATCGCATCAGGATCACCAGCAGGCCGGGTCGCAGCGGCTTCCGGGCGGGCGCGCGTTGGGTGGCCTCGTGCTGCAGGGCCCCCGCGGCGCCGAAGCACGCGGCACCCAGCAGCGCGCACGGAATCGCGATCAGCCAACCGGAGGTCACGCCCGGCCCGCAACTGTCGGCGATGACGTCGGCTCGGGTCCTTGGGCTACGACGGTCGCGGCCGGCCGATACCAACCCGGCATCGCCACCGCCCTTCTGCCGTAGCGCGTTCGATCACGGGGCGGGCCCCTCGCCGGCACGCCCGACGATCGACGCCTCCGCCACAAACCATCCGATCATGACGCGGCCAGCATCTCCAAGGCGACGGGCCGTGCGGCCGCGGCCGACGATTATTCCCGGACGATCCAGCCGGACCCCGGGCCGCCGACGAACCCACGGGCATAGGCTGGGAACTGACAAATAGGAGCCCACATGTCGACATTCACGAACATCTCACACCTGGATCTGACGGTCTGCGACGCGGAGACGAGCGCGGACTGGTACTGCCGGGTGCTGGGCCTTCGGCGCCTGCGGCGCGCCGACCTCGCCGGCCGGATCATGATCGTGCTTCGGCACGACGACACCGGGCTGATCATCGGGCTGAACCAGCACAGCGAGCCCGCCGCGGACCGTTTCGACGAACGCGCACCCGGACTGGACCATGTCGGCTTCGGCGTTGGCGAGCGCAGCGAACTGGACGCGTGGCAGGCGCGATTCGCCGAACTGGGCGTGCAGCATTCGCCGGTGACGGATTCGCCGTCCGGGTCCGGAACCGCGCTGGTGTTTCGCGATCCGGACAACATCCAGTTGGAGTTCTGGTGGACCCGGCCGCGGTAATCGGGTCGCGGTGAGCGTTCTCCCCACACCCCTGCGCCTGGCCTTGCTGGCCCTGGTGATCCTGGGCGCCGGGTTGTGGATCGGCGGCATGGCGGCGGTGACGATCCTCACGGTGTCGTCCCGCCGGACGTTGCCGCCCGCGCTGGGCGGCCAGATGTTCCGCGAATTCGGCCGCCGGTACTTCGCCGTGGCTGGAACGGCGCTGGTGGTGACGGTGATCTGCGGCGCGGTGCTCCTGCTCGCGCGCGGCTGGGACGGCCTCGCGACGAGCATCGCGGTGCTGGTCGCCGCGATCGGCGTCACGCTTGCATTCGGGGTGCGGCAGGCGCGCGCGATGGGTCGTCTGCGGGCCGCTGCGGCGCGTGCCCCGGCGACCGGGGATGCCCTGCTGACCGACACGCAACGCGCGGTCGCCGTCGGCGCCCGTCGGGCGGTGGCCCTTCGAACCCTGCTGGGGCTGCTCTCGGCTGCCGTCTTCGTGCTGTCGATCTGCACGGCGGCCTGAGCGGCCGCACCTGCCGCGACGGGCCTCGCGGTGCTCCGCAACGGGATTGCCGCGGGATTGCCGCGAGACTGTCAACCCCAGCCGCGGGAATCCTGTTTGAGCGCGGTGTCCACGGTCAACGCCGCCGCCACCACCAGCGAGTGCATGGGGTCGGCGAGCGGCCGGTGGATGTCCACCAGGTAGTTGTCCGCGGTGGTGAACATCGTGGTGAGCAGCCCCTCCCACGTCTTGGTGATCCTTGCGACCTCCGCGCCGGTGTGGTCGCAGATCGAGAAGTTCCAGGCCCGCCAGTTCTCCGCGTTCAGCGATCCGATCTCGGCGCCGCCGGCCTCCATCCCGAACCGGATCTTGCCGAACACATTGCGCTGCACCAGCCGGCCGATCTCGCTGCCGTCCGGCCTCGCCACCACCATGGTCGACTTGAACACCTTCGCCGGCCGGGTCAGCAGCACCAACGTGCGGCCCTGCGAATCGTTCACCGTGACGGTGTGCGTCATGAACTGATCCCAGCTCGTCAGCAGCCGCGCGGCCTTCTTCAGCCCGCTCTGCCCGACTTCGGTGACGGCGCCGACCTGCGCGCCATCGGCGCCGAACACCGCGTATTCGTTGGTGAGCTCGATCAGCTTGCGCTTCTGCGAGACGAACATCCGCCCTTCCGTGAAGGGCGACCGGACGGCGCCCGACGAAGGCACCGGTTGGCCCGGCTGCGTCGGTCCCAGATGCTGCGCCGCCGAGCGGTGCTGCCATTCGGTGGCCTGCGCGGAGGTCGGCGAGTCGCCGACGTGGATGTGTTCGGTCCAGATCGCGCCGTCCCACCAGCGGAGCGAGCCCGACCCGCTCGGATCCGGGTACCAACCCGCCGGTGCAGTCATACCGGTCAGTGTGACACGACCCGCCCCGGACGGCAGCGCGGATCGCCGCCGTCGCCGATCGGATCCGGGGCTCCTCGCGGGTTCGACCCGAGTGGTGAGATAACCTCATCGGCCGGGTATCAACGCCTTTGTGAGCCACCGGTGCGGCATGCTCTGGCATCCACCGCGCCCGCTGACCGGCAGGATGAACCCATGAGAGTCGATGCTGATGCCACACCGCCGCGCCGCGGCGGCAGTCTGGGGGGATTGGTCGTGCCCGGAGGTCCGACCGCCGGCCGGCGGCCCGACCACCCGGCGGCGCGCGTACCGGATCGGCTGTTCGACGACCCGGCGGCGGAGGATCGCTGGCGGCGCCGGTTCACGGCCGTCCGATTGTCGCTACCCGAGCCGGCGCGAGACGAACCGGACCACGCGCTGTACCTCTCCAACGAATCCGGCCGCTTCGAGTTGGTGACGTGGAACGCCGCGACCGGCGTATCGGTCCAGGCGACGGAGCGCGACGACGGCACCGTGCTCGGCACGTTGTCGGCCGACGGCAGGTCACTGTGGTGGTTCGACGACGCTGCCGGAGACGAATTCGGCAGTTGGCGCTGCCAGCCGTTCGGCTCCGCACCCGGGTCCGCCGAAACGGCGTTGCCCGACGTCCCGGCCGGTTATCCCGCCGGCGTGGCGGTGGGCCGGACCTTGGCGATCGCCGGCTTCTCCGATGACGACGGAACCCGGGTTCACCTCGCCCGCGACGGTGCCGTGACGGTCGTCTACCGCGACCGCACCGACGCCAACGTTGGGGCGCTGTCCACCGACGAGACGATCTGGGTGCTCTCGCATTCGGAGCACGGCGACTCGCGCTACCCCGCGCTGCGTGCGCTGCGGATCGACGGCACGATCGTCGGCGAACTGGACGACACCCCCGGAAAGGGGCTCTCGGCCATCGAGTTCTCGCCGGTTGAAGGCGACCAGCGGCTGTTGGTCGGCCACGAACGCCGGGGCCGGAACGAGCTGGGAATCTGGGACCTCGGGACCGGCGTGTTCAGCGAACTCGCCATCGACCTTCCCGGCGATCTGGATGCCGGCTTCTACCCCGACGCCGCCGCCCTGCTGGTGCTACACACGCATCACGGCCGGACGAGCCTGCACCGCCTGGACCTGGCGACCGGCGGGCTCCGCCGGCTGCCGACGGCCAATGGCGTGATCACTGGCGCCGTCGCCCGCCCCGACGGCTCGATCTGGTACCGGCACTCCAACGCCGCGGTGGGATGGCGCCTGTTGGTGCTGCCGACGGGCGGCGCCGAAACTGACGACCGCGCCCGCGCTGACGAAAGCACCGACAGCGCGGCGGAGCGGTTGCTGATCACATCCCCGGACGGGGCATCGCCGCGGTCGGAACCCGTCACCGACATCTGGGTGGACGGTCCGGGCGGACGCATCCATGCCTTCCTCGCCCGGCCGCCCGGTTGGGCATCCGTCTCCGACGAGAACCACAGCAACACCGCCGCGCCGACGGTGTTCATGGTGCACGGCGGGCCCGCGCAGGCGGACGAGGACGATTTCGACGCGGAGCGCGCAACGTTCCTGGATGCCGGCATTGCGATCTGCCAGGTGAACTACCGCGGCTCCACCGGCTACGGCTCGGCCTGGCGGGATGCGCTGACCGAACGGGTGGGGCACACCGAACTTGCCGACATCGCCGCCGTGCACGACCATCTCGTCACCCGCGGGCTGGTCGACCCGGCCAAGTCCGCGATCGTCGGCCACTCCTGGGGCGGCTTCCTGGCGCTCCTCGGCCTGGGCACCCAGCCGACCCGCTGGGCGGTGGGCGTCGCAGGCGTACCCGTGGCCGACTACGCGGTCGCCTACGCCGACGAGATGGAACCGATGCGCGCCTACGACCGGGCGCTGTTCGGTGGGTCGCCGGCAGAGAAGCCCGATGCCTACGCCGACTCGTCACCGCTGAGCTGGGTGGGGCAGGTCGTCTCACCCGTCCTGATCTTCGCCGGGGAGAACGACCCGCGCTGCCCCGTCCGGCAGATCGACAACTACTTGGACGCGCTTGCCGGGCGGGACAACGACTATGCGGTGTACCGGTTCAACGCCGGCCACGGGTCGATGGTCGTGGCGGAACGGCTGCGGCAGGTGGCTTGCGAAGTCGCGTACGTGCGCCGGCACCTGCTGGGCACCTCCCCCTCGGATGATCACCGTTTGGGAAGGATTTGACCCGGAAACCGGGCCGGATCCTTCCCAGAGAGTGATCACCCCCGGTCAGCGCGGTTCGGGGAAATCCTCCAGGCGGAACTCGTCGGCCGGGGCCCGGTCGGCCGCTGCCGGATCAGCGGCGCCAGGAAAGGCCGGGGCCCGGTCGGCCGGGGCCGGGGCGGCGGCCGCCGGATCAGCGGCGCTAGGAAAGGCCGGGGCCAGGGCTGCGGGACGGGCCGGGGCCGGGAGGGCGGCCGCCGGATCAGCGGCGCCCCCCGCCCCCGGGGCATGCAATTCCGCCTCTCGGCCGCGCAGTTCCACCCGGCGGATCTTCCCGGAGATGGTCTTGGGCAACTCGGCGGTGAACTCCAGCCGGCGGATCCGCTTGTACGCCGCCAGATGCTCGCGGCTGTAGGCGAATATGGACGCCGCGGTCGACCGATCCGGCTCGTACCCTGCCGCCAACGTCACGTACGCCTTGGCAACGGACAGCCGCAGCGGATCCGGCGACGGAACGACCGCCGCCTCGGCCACCGCCGGATGCTCGAGCAACACCGATTCGAGTTCGAACGGCGAAATCCGGTAGTCCGACGCCTTGAACACGTCGTCGGCCCGGCCGACGTAGGTGATGTACCCGTCCGCATCTCGCGAGCCGACATCACCCGTGTGATAGTGCCCGTCCCGCATCGCATCCGACGTCCGGTCGCCGTCCCCCCGGTAACCCGTCATCAGCCCCACCGGGCGATCGGCCAGGTCGATGCAGATCTCCCCCTCGTCGCCGACCGCGCCGGTCGCGGGATCGATCAGCGCGATCGTGAAGCCGGGCAGCGGACGGCCCATCGAGCCCGGTTTCACCACTTGCCCCGGGCTGTTGGCGATCTGGGCGCACGTTTCGGTCTGCCCGTAGCCGTCCCGGATCGTGACCCCCCAGGCGCGGCGGACCTGGTCGATGACCTCGGGATTGAGCGGCTCCCCGGCGCCGACCACCTCCCGAGGCGGCGTCTTCAGGACCGACATGTCCGACTGGATCAGCATGCGCCACACCGTCGGCGGGGCGCAGAACGTCGCCACGTGGTACTCGCCCATCACCCGCATCAGGCCGCCCGCGTCGAATCGGTCGTAGTTGTACAGGAACACCGTCCCGCCGGCGTTCCAGGGCGCGAACACGTTGGACCAGGCGTGCTTGGCCCATCCCGGCGAGGAGATGTTCATGTGCACGTCACCCGGTTTGATCCCGATCCAGTACATGGTCGACAGGTGACCGATCGGATACGAGATATGGCTGTGCTCCACGAGTTTCGGAACAGCCGTGGTTCCGGACGTGAAGTACAGCAACAGCGTGTCGGCCGCTGCCGTGACGCCATCCGGTTCGAAACCCGCTGCCGCGGATCGGGATTCGTCGAAGTTGGTCCACCCGTCCGTGTTCGCGCCGACCACGATCCGGGCGAAGTCCCCCGACACGCCGGCGAACTTCTCGGCGTCGGCATCCCGGGCGATGACGAACCGCGCCCTGCCGCGCTGGACCCGGTCGCGCAGGTCGGCCGTGGCCAACAGAGTCGATGCCGGGATGATGACCGCCCCCAGCTTGATGGCCGCCACGATCGACTCCCACAACTCGACCTGGTTCCCCAGCATGAGGATGACCCGGTCGCCGCGGGCGACGCCGAGGGACCGCAGCCAGCAGGCGACCTGATCGGACCGGGCCGACAGCTCCGCGTAGGACCAGCTGCCGACCGACCCGTCCGCCTCCACCAACGTCAGCGCGGCGCGGTCCGGGTGCTCCTGGGCGACGACGTCGAAGTGCTCCAGCGCCCAGTTGAACTCCGCCGGTCGCGGCCAGCCGAAGCCGCCGGATGCCGCGGCAAGGTCGTCCCTGTTATCCAGCAGGAAATCCCGCGCCGCCCGGAATTCCGCACCCGCCGCCGTCCGCTGTGCCGTCATCGCCCGGCCCTTCGTCGTGAGATCCCTTCGGGCCAGGATGTCACCGCGGTCACGTAGCCGCCACCGTCGCGACCGGGCCGCTCGGTCAGCGGAGCAACCGGGTCGCCTCCCGCCGGCTCAGCCCGGACAATCGATCGCCCTGTTCCGTCACATAGCGCAAGACCCAGGCCGGGTCGGTCTTGGAGTATTCACGAAGGGCCCAGCCGACGGCCTTGCGGGCGAAGAAGTCCCTGTCGTCCAGGCTGCCGGCCAGGCACGCTACGAGCAGGGCGACATCCGTCCGTGACCTCGCGCGATTCTGCGAAAGGATGGCAACTCGCCGGATCCACAGGTGCGGATCATGCGCCCAGCGGCGCAGCACCTGCGTCATCGCAGCGGGATCGGCCGCCAGCATCGGCGCGATCAGGTGCTCGGTGATCTCGTCGCACACGTCCCACCACGCCCCGGCCCGGATCATGTGCTCCCAGAGCGGCAACGAATTCCGGTCGGATACCCATCCGGCGTCGGGCGCTGACCGGGCGAGCGCCAACGCGGCATACCACTCCTCGCGGTGGGTGGCGCCGTCCCACAGCGTCGCGATCGCGTGCCGCCAGTCCGTGCCGTCGACGAAGCGGTGTTCCCGCGAAAGGGAGGTGACGATCCTTCGCACCTGCGGCACCGCGATCCCGTAGTAGGGCAACGCGGACCGCATGTAGGCCTGTTGTGCCGCAGCGCGTTCCGGTTGCGCGGCGGCGGCGAGCGCACGCCGGATGAGCGGCACGATCGGGTGCGGCGCCGCGGCGGCGATCGTTGGCAGGTGCGCGGCAGAACCCTGCCCCGCCGGATCCTGCGCGTCCGAACCGCGTGCCGCCGACCTGCTGCGGGCGGGCGGGCCGCATCCCACTACCGCGCGTCCGCCACGATCTCGGCGATCTGCACGGTGTTCAGCGCAGCGCCCTTGCGCAGGTTGTCGTTGGACACGAACAGCACGAGCCCGCGGCCGTCCGGAACGGAGTTGTCCTGGCGGATGCGGCCGACATAAGAGGGGTCGGTCCCGGCGGCCTGCAACGGGTTCGGCACATCGACCAACGCCACGCCGGGCGCTTCGGCCAACAACTTGCGCGCCTGATCCACGCCGAGCGGCCGCGCGAACTCGGCGTTGATCGACAGCGAATGGCCGGTGAACACCGGCACTCGCACGCACGTACCGGAAACCGCGAGGTCGGGGATGGCAAGGATCTTTCGCGACTCGTTCCGCAGCTTCTGTTCCTCGTCGGTCTCGCCGGAGCCGTCGTCGACCAACGAACCGGCCAACGCCACCACGTTGAACGCGATCGGCGCGACGTACTTCGACGGCGCCGGGAACGGCACCGCAGCGCCGTCGAGGGTGAGTCCGGCGGCCCGCTCCGCGGTCGCTCGAACCTGGCCGGCCAACTCGTCCACGCCGGCGACGCCGCTGCCCGAGACGGCCTGGTAGGTGGAGACCACCAACCGGCGCAGACCGGCCTCGCGGTGCAGCGGCGCCAGCACCGGCATCGCGGCCATCGTCGTGCAGTTGGGGTTGCCGATGATGTTCTTGCCGCCGCGATCCGGATCGGCCAGCCCGACGGCGTCCGGGTTCACCTCCGAAACCACCAGCGGCACAGCCGGATCCATCCGCCACGCCGAAGAATTGTCGATCACCACGGCGCCGGCCGCGGCGAACCGGGGGGCGAGCGCCTTCGAGGTCGCGCCGCCGGCGGAGAACAGCGCGATGTCGATACCGGTCAGGTCCGCGGTCGCCGCGTCCTCCACCGCGACCTCTGCCCCACCCCAGGGCAGCATCCGGCCGGCCGAGCGGGCGGATGCGAAGTACCGGATGCGGCCGACCGGGAAGCTGCGGTCGGCCAGGATCCTCCGCATCACCGCGCCGACCTGGCCGGTGGCGCCGACCACCGCAACCGTCAGACCCCGAGAACTCCCACTCATATCCCGCTCCCCGCGTACACCACGGCCTCGTCGGCGCTGCCCAGGTCGAAGGCGGCGTGTACCGCCTGCACCGCGGCATCCAATTCGACATCCCGCACCAGCACGGAGATCCGGATCTCCGACGTCGTGATGATGTCGATGTTCACCCGGGCCTTCGCAAGCGCCTCGCAGAAGGTCGCCGTCACCCCGGGATGCGACCGCATGCCGGCGCCGATCAGCGACACCTTGCCGACGTGGTCGTTGTAGATGATCTGCGCGAAGCCGATCTCGGCGCGTCGGGCCTCCAGCGCGGCCACCGCTCTGCGGCCGTCCGTCTTCGGGACGGTGAAGGTGATGTCCGTCAGCCCGTCGGAGGCGCGAGAGATGTTCTGCACCACCATGTCGATATCGATCTCCGCGTCGGCGACCGCTCGGAATATCTTCGCCGCCTCGCCAGGTTGGTCCGGGACGGACGTCACCGTCAGCTTCGCCTCGCTGCGATCGTGAGCGACCCCGGTCAAGAGTGCTTGTTCCACCGTCACATCCTCCATCGAACCGGTGACCATCGTGCCCGGCAGTTCCGAGTACGACGACCGCACATGGACGGGAACGTGGTAGCGCCGGGCATATTCCACGCACCGCAGCATCAGCACCTTGGCCCCCGACGCGGCCAGTTCCAGCATCTCCTCGTACGTGACGGTGCTGAGCCGGGCGGCATGCGTCACGATCCGCGGGTCGGCGGTGTAGACGCCGTCCACGTCGGTGTAGATCTCGCACACGTCCGCACCCAGCGCGGCGGCGAGCGCCACCGCGGTGGTGTCGGAACCGCCGCGGCCGAGCGTGGTGATGTCCTTGGTGTCCTGGCTCACCCCTTGGAATCCGGCCACCAGCGCGATGTCGCCGGCGTCGAGTGCCTTGCGGATGCGGCCGGGGGTGACGTCGATGATCCGCGCCCTGCCATGCACCGACGTGGTGATGACGCCGGCCTGGGACCCCGTGAACGAGCGCGCTGTCGCACCCAACGCGTCGATGGCCATCGCCACCAATGCGTTGGAGATCCGCTCGCCGGAGGTGAGAAGCATGTCCAGTTCCCGCGGCGGCGGCAGCGGCGAGACCTGCGTCGCGAGGTCGAGCAGATGGTCGGTGGTGTCGCCCATCGCGGAAACGACCACCACGACGTCGTTCCCGGCCTTGCGGGTGGCCACGATGCGCTCGGCGACGCGCTTGATCCGATCCGCGCTCTGCACCGAGGATCCGCCGTACTTCTGGACGACCAGGGCCACCGTCAACCCGCCTTTCCGTCGTGACAACCGGACGTGTCTGCTGAGGCACCGGTTGCGCCCACGCGGCGGTGTCGCTCGCGCCGATGGGCCCGACGAACGGATCTCCCCACGGCCGGTGACGAGTCTACCGGGGACCGCGACCGATTCGCGTGGCCGGCCACGCCGGGTGATCCGTTGATTTGGTCACCGCCAGATCCGGCGGGCTGCGGCATCACCGCAGGTCACCATGGCGGCGGCGCGGCGCGGCGACCCCATCCCGCGGCGGCTTCCCCGCAGGTGCAACCGCCCGCCGGGCCGGAGCCGTCCAACGAAAGAGCCGTCCAACGAAAGAGCCGTCCAACGAAAGAGCCGTCCCATCAGAGAGAAGACGGAGGTGACGATGACGCAACCCAGATCGACCCCCGGTCCTGGGGGCGGCCGCCGCCCGCGAGCGCAGCAACCCGGCCGGCGGGCTGCGGCTCTGACGGCCGCCGCGGTCGCCGTGGTGCTGGCCGCGGTGTTCGGTGTCTTCGGCCGCGGATGGTTCGCGGCGTCGGGCAACGATGCGGGGGCCACGGCGAACAGCACTCGGCCGCCGCCTCCGGGAGCAGACGGGCTGCTGCCGCGCGGCCGATACCAACCGACCGACCTGCAGCAGGCCGGCGACTGTGACGGGATCCGGGCGGTCGCCCCCGCCGAGTTGCGCCTGCTGGACCCGGCGGCCGTGGTGAGACAGGCCGCCCTCTGCACCGAGCAGGTGCGGGACCTGCCCGGCCAGGGCCGGTGGACCGTTCGCGTGGTGACAGACATGCCTGCCGGTTCGATCCCGGCGCTGGTGGCCGCGCTCACCGAACCGGACGCCGCATCGGCCGCGGACCGGGGCTGTACGGCGATACTGGTGACGGTTCCCGACTTCGTGCTCACCCTCGCAGACGGCTCCCGCATCCGGCCCGGCGCGCCCGGCGACGGGTGTCATCCGCAGGCGGGGGTGCTCGCGGTGCTGTCGCCGGCTGCCGGCGCACCCGCGCGGACCGTGACCCCGGTTTCGAAGGTCGCATCCGAGGAGCAGGTGACGACCGGTTGCGACGGCGGGGCGAAATCGCCGGCAATCTGGCTTCAGGCGGGCGGTGCCGGGGCAACCGGGCGGCCTCCAGCAGAAACCGGGCAGGCCCCAGAAGAATCCAGGCAGGCCCCAGAAGAATCCGGGCGGGCCCCAGCGGAATCCAGATCCGAAGCGCCGGCCGGCACTTCCGCGCCCGTTCCGGGATCAGACCGGCGATCAGATGCCGCGCCCCCCGGGACCTCCGGCGTCGAAGCGCAATCGGCTGCGGTGGCGATCTGCCGGTACGCGGCGGGCAGCGAACCGATGTTCGGCACCCTTGCCGCGACGGGCACCGCCCCGATGGCCGCCGTCACCGCCGCTCTGGGCGGGTTGACCGGCGAAGCCCCGGTGGGATGCGCCGCATCTGCGCCCCCGGAAACCTCCCCCGGGACCGACTGGCTGATGATCCAGTCGCTGCCCCCGCCCGGGGCGGACGAGCCGGCACCGGCACCACTCCTGCTGGTCGAACTGGACGGATGCCGGCGCGTGATCGGTGGCGATAGCCTCTCCCTGCTCGGACACCTGTCAGCCGACGACGCGTCCGCGGCGGCTGCGCTCGCCGACCAGCCCGCGCTCGCCGACCAGCCCGCGCGGTGATCGCGGCCCGCGCACCCCTGCGGCCCGCCGCGAAACCACCCGGCGCCCCGGCCATCCGACGCGCCGTTGCCGCGCAAGGAGCAGCCCCGGTTCGTCGGCACCGCCCGCCGGGGTACAGTTCCAGACGTGGTGCGCGCCGCAGCGCCCGTGACGGGCCTGCTCCTTAGCTGCCGCGACGGGGCCTGGTAAGGCCGGCCTCTCCGTCGCGGAGTTGCCTGTTGCCGCCGGTCGTCACCCGTATTCCGAGCCGACCGCAAGGACCACCACGATGAGCACTCCCCCGACGTCCCGCATCCGTCAACCGTCCGGTGCCATACCCGACACCCAGCCGCCGTGGAACCGGCAGCGGCCAAGCTCCATGCCGTTCGACCGGTATACCCCGTTCGCGCCGATCGACCTTCCCGATCGCACGTGGCCGTCGAGGACGATTGCCAAGTCGCCGCTCTGGTGCGCCGTCGACCTGCGCGACGGCAACCAGGCGCTGATCGATCCCATGACCCCGGCCCGCAAGCGGCGGATGTTCGAGCTGTTGGTCAAGATGGGCTACAAGGAGATCGAGGTCGGTTTCCCAGCCGCCAGCCAGACCGACTTCGACTTCGTCCGCGAGATCATCGAGCAGGGCGTCGTTCCCGACGACGTGCGCATCCAGGTGCTCACCCAGGCCAGGCCCGAACTCATCGCCCGGACGTACGAGGCGGTGGAGGGCGCGCATTCGGCCGTGGTCCACCTCTACAACTCGACATCCACCCTGCAACGCCGGGTGGTCTTCGGAATGGACCGAACCGGCATCACCAGGATCGCGACCGACGGCGCGGAGGAGGTCGCCCGGTGGGCCGAGAAATACCCCGAAACCGATTGGCGCTTCGAGTATTCCCCGGAGTCTTACACCGGAACGGAGCTGGAGTACGCCCTGCAGGTGTGCAACGCCGTCTCCGCGGTATGGGGGCCGTCGCCGGATAACCCGATGATCGTCAACCTGCCGGCGACCGTGGAGATGGCGACCCCGAACGTGTATGCGGACTCCATCGAGTGGATGCATCGCAACCTCGACCGGCGCGACGCGATCATCTTGTCGCTGCATCCGCACAACGATCGCGGAACAGCTGTCGCCGCAGCGGAACTCGGTTACCTGGCAGGAGCGGACCGGATCGAGGGCTGCCTGTTCGGGAACGGGGAGCGCACCGGGAACGTGTGCCTCGTGACGTTGGGGCTGAACCTGTTCAGCCAGGGCATCGACCCGCAGATCGACTTCTCCGACATCGACGAGATCCGCCGCACCGTGGAGTACTGCAACCAGTTGGACGTTGCGGAACGCCATCCCTACGGAGGTGACCTGGTGTACACGGCGTTCTCGGGCTCGCACCAGGACGCGATCAACAAGGGCTTCACGCACCTTCGTCGCAAGGCTGCCGCGGCCGGTGTGCCGGTGGACGACTTCACCTGGGAGGTACCCTATCTGCCGATCGATCCGAAGGATGTGGGCCGAACCTACGAAGCGGTCATCCGGGTGAACTCGCAATCCGGCAAGGGCGGCGTCGCATACATCATGAAGACCGAACACGGCCTGGACCTTCCGCGCCGGCTGCAGATCGAATTCTCGAAAGTCGTGCAATACCATACGGACTCAGAAGGCGGGGAGGTCTCCCCCGCGGCGATGTGGGGCTTCTTCGCGGAAGAGTACCTGCAGCGCACCGCCCCGCTGGAACTGGTCCGCTCGCGTACGCAATCGCCGGAGGAGCCCAACGGTGCCGCCGACGAACTGGTGGCTCAGGTCCGAATGGCGGGCGCGGAGCAGGCGGTGACGGGGGTCGGCAACGGCCCGGTCGCGGCGTTCTGCGACGCACTGTCCGGCATCGGCCACGACGTGCGGGTGCTGGACTACGTGGAGCACGCGCTGTCCGCCGGCGGCGACGCACGAGCCGCCGCGTATCTGGAATGCGTGATCGGCGGGACGGTGCTGTGGGGCGTGGGGATCGACTCGTCGATCACGGTGGCCTCGCTCAAGGCCGTGGTCTCGGCGGTGAACCGCGCCGCCGCGATAGCGGCCGACGCCGAGCGGGCGGCTCACCACTGACGGCGGCGACCGGGTGCGACCCGGGAGTGGCGGTCCGGGTGGTGCGAGCGGTGAGGCCGCCCGCACCCAGGGGATCACCGCGCGAGGTGTTCGGCAGATCGAGCGCCCGCGATCGACGAGCGCGCGATCACGCGCGTGGCTCGCCCCAATGGACCGGAACGCCGTGCGGGGGGGCTCCCCCAGCAGTCGCTCGCTTCCGCCGGGCCAGCGCCGCGCGCCCACCACGAAGCGATGCGGGCCGCCCGGCGTGAGCCGTCGCGGTTCGAACCCGACCTGCGCGAACGGCGCGGAATCGGTTGCGGCAGCGCCGATCTCCTCGATCCTATCGACGACTCTGCGTTGCTCGTCCAGTGCCAGGTACTGCCACATCACCGAATGCCACACCACGGTCAAGGTCCCGTCGACCAGTTCCAACCCGGCCAGCAGTTCGGCGGCGCCGGCGCGCACCAGACGCGCCGGGTATTCGCGGGCAACCAGGATGGCCCCCCGCAGCCGCCGCATGCGCTCGGCCTGATCGGGCCAGACGTATGAGGCGAGGCGGACGGGGCCGTCCTCGTCGGTGGGGTCCACCGGGGCGAGGTCCCCGCCGACGCGTTCGACGATGCGGACCGGGACCGGGGTCGCGGTCGGCCGATTGGTCCAGGCCGGGTCCAGTTCCACCGGCGACAGCGGTCCCCAGACCGTCCCGTCGGCCGAGCGGTACCGAAAGCGATCGGCGCGCAGGTTCAAACCTCCCGCACAGCCGATCTCCCACAGCCGCACCGGTTTCGGGTCGCCATCAAGCAGGATCGCCAGGGCACCGAGTAGCGCTGCGGCCCGGCCTACCTCGTTGGTCTGCGGCGGATGCGCCAGCCCCGCCGAGATCAGCAGCGGTTGTGCGCGGAGCAGACGGGCCAGCGCCGGCCAGGCGGCCTGCGGATCGCCGTCGCCGGTGCTCGGGAAGTGGGCGGCCAGTTGCGGGGCTCGCCCGGTGAGCACGAGGCGGTGCACGGTTCCCATCAGCCGGAGCGCGAGGGCCGAGGGGCCCGGGTCATCCTCGTGACCGGCGAGCACCGCAGCCGCCGGCCCGTCCGCGAGCACGTCGTCGGCGACCTGGTCGAGCAGCGCCGCGTAGAAGGGGGAGCCCAACTCCTCGCATGCTTGGGCCTGCGCACGGATGAGTTCCGCCATTCGCCGCGCCGCCACAGCCGAAGGTTATCCCGCGGATGCGACAGCCATTTCACCGTGCGGCGCCTGGTCGCCTGCTCCGAGCCGCCCGACCCGACCTCGTGCCTCGTACCTCGTGCGGGGCGCGCGAAGGCCCGCCGACGGCTGTGACGTCGCGATTCCCGGTGAGTGCGCAACGCGGCTCAACCTTTTCGGAACCGCGGGCGTGGAAGGGTGGTGAACGTCAGCAACGTCATGATGAGGGAGCCGCCGGTGACGACGTCCGCGGGCGCCGGTCGCCCCGATCCCCCGCCCGCGAAGGCGATGACGACGTCCACCGATGACGGTCCGGAAACGGCTGGACCTACCGCCCACCGACAGCGCCCGAGTATCGGATCCGTCGCGGCGGCGCCGAACTTCGAAGCGCTCTTCCGCACCGAGTTCCCCGTCATGTTCCGCCTCGCGCACCTGCTCGGCGCGGCGGATCCGGAGGACGTGGCGCAGGAGGCGTTCCTCCGGCTGCACGCCCGATGGGACCACCTGGCGGACCGGTCCGGCGCCGGCGGCTACCTGCGCGCCACGGTGGTCAACCTCGTGCGAACCGCGGGACGCCGGAGCGCGGTGAAAAGGCGGCAGGAGAGGCCCGACCTGCGCCCGGAATTGCTGCCGAGCGCGGAATCGACAGCGCTGGAGCGTGTCTCGGACGAAGCGATGCTGGCGGCGCTGCACGGGCTGACCGCACGCCACCGGGAGGCGCTGGTGCTGCGGTTCTGGCTGGACCTATCCGAACGGCAGATGGCCGATGCGATGAACACATCGGTCGGTACCGTGAAATCCCATGTGTCCCGGGGGTTGTCGGCGCTGCGGACGCAACTGGCCGCCGGCAGCCGCGGCGGCGGGATGGGCACCCCTGCGACAGGCGGAGAAGCGCGATGAACGACGACGCCCGCAACGCATACGGCTCCGCCGAGGAGGATCCCGGCGCACGCGACGATGCCGGCAGCAGCACGCCGGACGCGGCAACCGGCGCCGAGCCGACAGTGCAAGCCTGCGCCGCATACGCCGGCAAGCCCGGGGCAGACCGTGCCACGGCCGCGGACGCGGCACTGCGTCGGCGCCTGACCGACGCCCTGGGCCGCGGGGCCGAACGGGCGGCGCCTCCCGCAGATGCCTGGGGGCGATTCGCGGCCAGGTTGCAGCGGGCGCAGACGCTGCAACAGGCCGACCCCCGGCTCCTCGTCACCGAGGACGACCGTCGCCGGGGCCGCGGCCGAGGAGACGATCCCGCCGTCGACCGGGCGGGCCACCGGGTGGTGCTCCGAAACGGGAACAGTACCGGCGGTCACGACCGGCCTGCGGCGGCATCGCGGCGGCACGTCCGCTGGCGCGCCCCGCTGATCGCCGCCGCGGCGGTCGTCGCGATCGCGGTCGCCGCTTCGGCGATCGTCACCGACGGATTCGGGACCGGCGGACGCCACCACCCCGCGGCCACCGGCGGACCGCGCGGCGAGGCGGTCGGCATCACCGTATCGGTCGCCGCACCGTCCGAGATGTACTATCCGGCAGCGGGTTCCGCGGTAGCCGGAGCCGGGCGCGGGTCGACCGCGTCGAAACCGGGGGCAACCTCGGTGGTGCTCTCGTTCACCGGCGGGCGCCCGCCGGCCGCGGCGCTCGGGGGCACCTTCCTGTTCCCGGGCGGCATGACGGCGGGCGCGGGGCCGCGTCACTCCGACGGCACGCCGCTGGGCTACCTGGCCATCTCGGGTGGGCTTCCGGAGGAGAACGCGCGCTATCTGTGGGGTGCGGTCGGGCCCGATATCGCGCAGGTGCAGGTGACGGCCCCGCTGCCGGCCGGTCCCGGCGACATCGATCCCGGATTCGCCGGTGGCGCGCAATGGGTCATCGATTCCGGCAAGGGCACCGCCTGGTCGTCGCCGGAGGCGGCCACGTCCGTGTGGACCGTGCTCGGCGACGGGTGGCACGGATTCGCCGTGCAACTTCCGCAGGGGGCGACGTCGGTGACCGCGATCGGGCTCGGCAGCGACGGGCGCGGCATCAACGCCCGGTCGTTCGACCTGGTGAACGGCAGTTGGTCCTCCTCGGACCTGCCGCCGCTGTCGCTGACCGGCACGTCGGAAGCGGCACGACTGCCGGGGGATGTGGTCAGCTCCTCGATGAGCACGCCGGCTGCCGGCGCCTCGGGTCTGATGAGCCCCGAGCCCACCGGGACCGCCGGGCCGGCCACCGCCGCAGCGACCGCGCCGGGACCCGGCACCCGATAGGCGAAACACCACCCGCGGCGCCGCCACCGTCCCGAACCGTCGACCCCCGCCGAACCGCCCGGCGCGGCGGACAACCTCCGGGGCCCCCGGATACGCCGGGTGGCAGACTGCGGGCATGCCAGAGGGCCACGTCATTCACCGACTGGCCGACACCCTCACCGCCGCATTCGGCGAGCAGATCACCGGATCCACCAGCCCGCAGGGCCGGTTCGCCGAACAGGCCGCGCGCATCACCGGCCGGGTCCTGCAGTCCGGTGAGGCGTACGGAAAGCACCTCTTCGTCATCTTCGACGGCGTCGACGAAAAGGTGCACGTGCACATGGGTCTGGCCGGCCGGTTCACCTTCGGCGCCGGTCTCCCGCCCGCGCCGATCGGGGTCATCCGCTGGCGCATCGCCGGCCAGAAGGGCTATGCCGACCTTCGCGGCCCGGCCGCCTGCGAACTGCTTCCGCCTGCGGCGGTGACGGCCCTTAAGGCCCGGCTGGGTCCGGATCCGCTGCGCCCCGACGCCGACCCGGACGTGGGCTGGCGGCGGATACACCGCTCCGCCGCGCCGATCGCCGCCTTGCTGATGGACCAGAGGGTGGCCGCCGGGGTGGGGAACATCTTCCGCGCGGAGGCGCTCTACCGGCACCGTATCGACCCGATGATGGCCGGCCGGCTCTTGCGACGCGCGGAGTGGGACGCGATCTGGGACGACCTGGTGGAACTCATGCACACCGCGCTCGCCGTCGGTCGCATCGACACGGTGCGCCCGGAGCACATGCCCGCCGCCATGGGCCGCCCTCCGCGAGTCGATCGGCACGGCGGTGAGGTGTACGTCTACCGGCGCACCGGCCAGCCGTGCCACGTTTGCGGTTCGATCATTCGTACCATTCCGCTCGCCGGCCGAAACCTGTTCTGGTGCCCACGATGTCAGCCCAAGACCCGCCGCCGAACACCGGCGTGACGCCGCCCGTCACGCTGCGCTCCATCGCGGCTGCCGCCTTCCTGCCGCCGGGTTTGTTCTCCATCAGCACCGGAGCGATCACCCCCGTCATCCCGCTGTCGGCAACCGCCCTCGGCTCCTCCGCCGCGGTCGCTGCTGTCATCGTGGCGCTCCTCGGGCTCGGTCAACTCCTCGCGGACGCCCCGGCCGGGGCGCTGACCGCCCGATTCGGCGAACGCCCGGTGATGATCGGCGCTGGCCTGCTGTGCGCCGCCGCGCTCGCCCTGGCGATGGTCGCATCCTCGCTGATCGTGTTCGCCGCGGCGATCTTCTTGATCGGCATGGGCACCGCGGTGTGGATGCTGGCGCGGCTGACCTTCGTCGCCGACTTGGTGCCCTACCAATTGCGCGCCAGGGCCATGTCCAGCCTCGGCGGCTTGCAACGGATCGGGTTCTTCCTCGGCCCGTTCGCCGGGGCCGGAGCCGTGCACCTCTTCGGCACCCGCGGCGCCTACGGGGTCGGGGTCATCGCCGCGCTGGCCGCCACGATCGTCCTGGTGCTGGTCACCGACCCCACCCGCAAGGCGGCCACCGATGCCACCGATGCGCCGGCGGCCCGGACCGGGTACTGGCAGATGCTGCGCGCGCAGCGCCGCACATTCTTGACGATAGGGCTGGGCGTGCTGCTGATCAGCGTGGTGCGCACCTCCCGGCAGGTGGTGCTGCCGCTCTGGGGGGCTCACCTCGGGCTCGCACCGGCAACCATCTCCCTCATCTACGGCGCGTCCGGCGCGGTCGACATGCTGCTGTTCTACCCCGCCGGCCGGCTGATGGACCTGCGCGGCCGCGCCGTCGTCGCGGTCTCCTCGATGCTGGGCCTGGCCACCGGGCACCTGCTGCTTCCCACGACGTCCGCGGCCCTCACGCTGACCCTGGTCGCCCTTCTCATGGGCCTGGGCAACGGCATGGGCTCCGGTCTGGTGATGACGATCGGTGCTGATCTGGCCCCGCCGGGGCAGCGGCCGGTGTTCTTCGGCATCTGGCGGCTGATCTCGGATACCGGGACCGGAGCCGGCCCGTTCCTGGTGGCGGGCATCACCGCCGCGGCGTCGCTCGGCGCGGCGGTGCTGGCGATGGGCGGGATCGGCGTGCTGGCGGCGGCCGCCATGGGCTACTGGATCCCGCGCCACGCCGCCCCGCTGGACCGGCCGCCCGGATGAGAATGCCTGCACCAACCGGTGGATGGGTCAGGCCCGCGGAATGCGGCGGCCGCGCGATGCCTCCCGACGGTGCTCGCTGCGGCCCCCGCGCCGGCGATCCGGCCCCGGCACCGTCACAACCTGACCGGCACCTGAGCTCCGGCCGCAATGCGCGAACTGGCCGCGGCGTTCGCCCGGCGAAGCGGCCCCAGCATCGCGACCCCCGTCACCGCCGCCGCCAGCGCGCATCCCGCGGTGATCCAGTACGCCATCGAGGCGGGGTGGGTGTCGACGATGAGGCCGGCGAGGGGAGACGCGACGGCCAGTCCGACCGCGATGCCCGCGCTCGGCCAGGCCATGGATTCGGTCAGCCGGGACATCGGCACCATGCGCTCGATGAGCGCCATCCCCGAGATCAACACCGGTGCGACCGCGATACCGGCGACAAGCGCGCCGATCGCGAGCAGCCACACGCTGCCGAGCAGTGGCAGCGGGAAGGTGACGATGCCCATCACGGCCAGCATCACCACGAACTGGCGCAGGATCGACGCGCGAATCTTCGCCGCTCCGAACACCAGCCCGCCGCACAACGAGCCCAACGAGTAGACCGCGAGCAGCAGGCCCGCCACTCCCGGGTGCCCGTGCTGTTTGGCGAACGCGACCGTCGTCACCTCCCACGAGCCGAAGATCGAGCCGATGAGCACGTACACCAGCGTGACGGCCGCCACCCCTGGCAGCGCTATCGCCGGTCGCCGGCGCTCGCGGGTGGTCGAGACGGACGGCACCGGCTCGCTGCCCCGTTGCGCGAGGAAGAGCACGGTGCCGAGCAGCAACACGCCGGTCGCCACCACCATCGCCGCGCTGGGGAAGAGCGACAGCGCCAGCACCGTGGCCAGCGGCGGACCGACGATGAAGATCACTTCGTCGAGCAGCGACTCCCAGGCGAACGCGGTGCGCAGGGAACCGGTGCCGGTCAACAACTTCGACCATCGGGCGCGGACCAGCGGCCCGATATTGGGTTGCGCGGCGCCGCTGACGAACGCCAGGAGGAACAGCAGCCAGTTCGGGGCGCTGCTCATCGCCAGAACGATGAGCGCGATCACGAACGGGACGTGCACCGCGAGTTGGACACGCACCACCCGGCGCTGACCCATGCCGTCGATCAGGCGTGACACCGGCGGGCTGATCACCGCCATGGACAGCGCGTAGATCGCCGACACAGCGCCGGCGATCGCATAGGAGCCGCGCTCGTGGGCCAGCAGCAGCACGGCCCCCAGCCCGATCATGGACATCTGGAAACGGCCGAGGAACCCGGCGGCCGAGAACCGGGCCGCCCCGGGGGTCTTCAGGACCTTCAGGTATGTGCTGAACACGGACCGCGCACTCCCACTGCGCCGGGCTGGTGGCCGGTGACCAGTCCTCACGACGCTGAAGAGCTATACCGTCCGGCCGGTACAGTCTACGCCGTGGCAACCGATACCCGCGAGCGGATTTTGACCGCCGTGCGAGACCTGCTGGCCGCCGGCGGGCCGAGCGTGGTCACCCTGGAGGCGGTCGCCGCGCGCGCCGACCTTTCCAAGGGCGGGCTGCTGTATCACTTCCCGTCCAAGGCAGCGCTGTACCTGGGCCTGCTGGAGCGGGTGCGGGACGCGGTCGCAACGGAAATGGGGCGGCGCGCCGCGCGCGGCGATGTCGCCCGCGCCTTCCTGGAGTACGCCGCGCCGGAGGGTGACGAGGAGGGCGGCTTCTTCACGTCCCTGCTGGCGGCGGTGCGCACCGGCGAGGATGCCGATCCGCAGGCGCTCGAGGTGCTGGCCGAGTCGTTCCGGGCATGGGAGCAGCCGCTGCGGGACGCCGTGCCGGATCCCGTGAGGGCCGAGATCATCCGCCTGGTGGGGAACGGCCTGTACCTCACCGCCATTGCCGGGCTGCCGCAGCCCGATCCGGCCTTGCTCGCGAAGGTCTTCGACCGACTGCTGGGCGAGTAGGGCCGTGCGCGGCGCAGGTGATCGGGCGTCGGCGACCGCTACGAAGGATCGATGACGACGTCCGCGCGGCGACGGGTCCCATCCGCGTTGAAATGCTCGTCCTCCTGGACCTGCCAGCGCGCGAGGAACGGCCGCATCGCCTCGCCGTCCCTGGCCACCGCCCGCTCCAGCCGTTCGGACCGATCCGCGATCTCGACCCACACCAGCGCGGACAACCGCCCGGTTACCTGTTGCCGCCCGGACGAGACCCCTTCCAGGACAAGCACATCCACCGGCGGAACGCGAAGCGAACCGCCCGGCCGCGGACGACCCGAGATCCATTCCGTCACCGGGAGATTCGCGACGCGCCCGGCCTGCAGCGGCGCCAACAAGTGCTCCTCCAGGACCGGCCACCATTCCAGCGGGTGCTCCCAGGTGGCGAGCAGGTCGGTGGACACCACCGTGACGGCCGCGCCGCCGATCTCACGCGCGAACGCGGCCGCCAACGGCTCGGCCAAGGTCGACTTGCCCGAACCGCTGGGACCATCCACCGCGACGAGTCGGACCCGGCCCAGCAACGCCGGGCGGGCGAACGCAAGGCGGACCGCCGTGGCGATCCCGGATGCGGCATCGCGCGCCGTCACGCGTCGACGGTTCGTCGCCCGCTCAGGGCCCGACCGAGGGTCACCTCGTCCGCATACTCCAGGTCGCCACCGACGGGCAGGCCGCTCGCCAGCCTGGTCACCGACAGGCCCGGGAAGGTGGCGAGCAGGCGTACCAGGTAGGTGGCGGTCGCCTCGCCCTCCAGGTTGGGGTCGGTCGCCAGTATCACCTCCCGAACCCCGGGCTCGGCGATACGCTTCAACAGCGACGCGATGCGCAGTTGGTCGGGGCCGACGCCGTCGATGGGCGAGATCGCTCCGCCCAGGACGTGATACGTGCCGCGATACTCCCTGGTGCGTTCCACGGCCGCGACGTCTTTGGGTTCCTCCACCACGCAGATCACCGACGCGTCCCGGCGGGTGTCGGAGCAGATTCGGCAGAGTTCCGCCTCGGAGACGTTGCCGCACCGTTCACAGAACCGGACCTCTTCGGCCACCCGTTTGAGCGCCGCGCGCAGCCGTTCGATGTCCGTGCGGTCGACGGAGAGCAGGTAGAACGCGATGCGCTGGGCGGATTTCGGTCCGATGCCGGGTAACCGGCCGAACTCGTCGATCACATCCTGGACCGGGCCCTCGTACACGGACGATCAGCGCTCCACGGACGGCCGGCCGCCGCGGTCGGGACCGTTGTCGGGCCGAGTTTCATCGCGCGCGGCAGGCTCGCCTACGGTGACGGCCGGCCCGTCGTCGTCATCGCCATCGTCATCATCGTCATCGTCGTCATCGTCGTCATCGTCGTCATCGTCATCGTCGTCATCGTCATCGTCATCGTCATCGTCATCGTCATCGTCATAGTCATCGTCATAGTCGATGGCGTAGGAGGCGCCGCCGAATTCTCGGGAAATGCCGCCGCCGGCCATGGCCGTTTCGTCACCGATCCCGGGTAGGCCCAGGTGACCCATGAGGTCGCCGGCGAACGAACCCACTGCCTGCTGGGTCATCGCGTTCGCCGCCCGCACGCCATCGCGCACCGCCGCCACCACCAGGTCCGCCAACGTTTCGGCGTCGGCCGGATCCACCACCGAGGGGTCGATCGAGAGCCCCAACAACTCGCCATTGCCGTTGACCTCGGCCCGGACCAACCCGCCTCCGGCGCTCCCGGTCACCCGCGTGTCGGCGAGCGAAGCCTGCGCCTGTTCGACCCGCGCCTGCATCTGCTGCGCAGATGCCATCAACTGACCGAGGTCGAAACCGCCTGGTTGCATGAAGCCGACCCCTTCCTTGGGCGGGTCCGCATCGTTCCGGCCCATCGCGCCGGATGCGCCGTTCGGCCCCGTCGCCCCAGCGTAGTGCGGCGCGCCTGGCAGGCTGTCCCCCATGCATTCCCGTGTCGCCGCAAGCCTCGCCGCACTCGCCGCGCTCGGCGCGGTGCTTGCCGCTGGCTGCGGCGCACCCGCGGCAGGCCCGCAGGTCCACCGCACCGGCACGTCCTCGGGGGCAACATCCAGCGGTTCCGCGCCGACCGGTCTGGTGCAGACGGACGGGCCACAGTCCTCGCCGACACGTTCCGCCACAGCGCATCCCAGCATCACCGTCATCGCCCCGCCGGATGGCCCCGGCACCACGGCAACCGCGGCGACCGACACCGGCGGCACGATCGCGGCGACCGGCACCGCAAATGCCGGCGGCTCGGAGCCCAGGGTCACGCCGACGCGCACCTCTGCGCCGGCCCCGACCCATACCGCTACCGCGCCCACGAACGCCACCCCCGGGCCGGTGGACGGAAAGGTCGTGGTGATCGACCCGGGCCACAACGGCGGCAATGCCGCCCACCCGGAGATCATCAGGAAGCAGGTTCCCGCGGGTTTCGGCCGGTACAAGGATTGCAACACGACCGGCACTGCGACCAACGCCGGCTATCCGGAGCACGCGTTCAACTGGCAGGTCGCGCTTTCGCTACGAGACGCCCTGCAAGCCAAAGGGGTCACCGTCGTGATGACGCGCGACACCGATAGCGGCGTCGGGCCATGCGTCAACGACCGGGCAGCCATCGGGAATCAGGCAAATGCCGACGCGGTCGTCTCCATCCACGGCGACGGGGAAGCTCCTGGGGTGCAAGGCTTCTACGTCATGACGGCGTCTCGGGCGCCGGCCGGCGACGCGATGGCGCAGAAGTCGGCGGCCCTGGCCTCGGCCATCCGGGACGCGGTCGTCGACGCCGGGTTTCCGCTGAGCAATACGTTGGGCTCGCAGGGTCTGTGGAAGCGATCCGACCTGGCGGGGCTCAACCTCTCGCTGCGTCCGACCGTGATGCTCGAGTGCGGCAACATGCGCAACGCCACGGAAGCCGCGCTGATGTCGTCCGCGAAGGGCCAGCAGCGTTACGCGGCCGGGATCGCCGCCGGCGTGCTCGCGTTTCTCGGCTGAACCCGTCCGAGCGGCCGCGTGGGCTTCGACTGCAACCGGGCGGGCGGCGCCATTCGTCAGGGCGCGTTCAACGGGCCGATCCACTCCTCGCCACCTGCTATGCCGTCCGGATGCGCGCGCATGATGCCAGCGATGGCGGACACCAGCGCCCCGATCGCGCTCTTGGTTCGACTCCGGGTCGAGGGCAGAAGGACCAGGCCACCATGCACGCGGCCGCGGGCCAAGAACTCGACAGTGAGAGGCCGGAAGTCCTTGACATTGTTGGTGACTACGGCGCGTCCCTCGTCGGAAGCGATCTCCAGGATCATGCGATCGCTGGCGCCGATCAGGTCCGGGCGTTCGAGGACGGCAACGGCATCGAGACCGATCTCGCGCAATAGCTGGGAGATGGTCGGGGACAGGTGCTCGTCCAGAAGCGCCTTCACGCCTAGACGAGCCGTTCTCCGGCGCGCGCCGCGGCCATTCCGCTGGTGTATTCGGCTTCATTGCTGGAGATCTCGTCATCCACCTCGGAACGGAACTCGCCGTAATAGGCCACCGCTGCCTGCACCAAGCCGAGCGGCACGCCCAGATAGTCCGCGGAATCGGGCTGTGAGCCGCGGTTGTCCCTGACCGTCGCGATCACTTCCCAGACATCGAGCCCCCGGCCGAGCAGGCTCGCCCGCCGGCCACTGGGTCCGTCGACGAAGTGGATCAGCGGGTGCGCGTCATGGCGCAGTCCCTCTTCGATGTAGCGCTGAGCCAGGGTGCGTTCGGGGAGGCGCTCGCGTATCGCCCGTCTCCTTAAGCGTTCTCGCATGCCCGGCACGAGGCGGAGGGTGTAATGGTCGGTCACGACTGCATCGTAGCACTAGGTGCCACGGCGTGACACCAGGTGCATTGCAAGGCCCCACCGGTGCAGGATCCGCCGATTCGCCTGCGGTGCGCGTGCCTCGCTCTCGCGCCTACCCCACGGTGACGGCAAGTGCGTCGAGGTCGGCGCGGATGCGCCCACCCGAGGTGAACGTGCCGCGCGAATGCGGTCCACTACCGTTGACGCGTGCGTCGGTCCCGCCGACGCGATCACCCAGGAAAGGCCCGACATGAGCACCCCCGACAGCCCCTGGCCCGGCCCGGATGCGCCCCTTCGGGACGCCGATCCCGAGGTATACGCGGCCATCACCGCCGAGTTGCGCCGCCAGCAGCAGACTCTCGAGATGATCGCCAGCGAGAATTTCGCCCCGGTTGCCGCCATGCAGGCACAGGGATCGGTGATGACGAACAAGTACGCAGAGGGCTATCCAGGTCGCCGGTACTACGGCGGCTGCGAGAATGTCGACGTCACCGAGCGGCTGGCCATCTCCCGCATCAAGAAGCTGTTCGGCGCGGAGTTCGCCAATGTCCAACCGCATTCCGGCGCGCAGGGCAACGCCGCGGCCTACGCGGCGCTGATCAAGCCGGGCGACACCATCTTGGGCTTGTCACTCGCGCACGGCGGGCACCTGACGCACGGGATGCGCATCAACTTCTCTGGCCTGCTGTACGAGGTCGCGGCGTACGAGGTCTCCAAGGAGGACTACCGCGTCGACATGGACGAGGTCGCGCGGTTGGCCAGGCAGCACAGGCCGAAACTGATCATCGCAGGCTGGTCGGCCTATCCGCGGCATCTGGACTTCGAGCGCTTCCGCGAGATCGCTGACGAGGTGGGCGCCTACCTGCTGGTCGACATGGCGCACTTCGCGGGGATGGTGGCGACGGGGCTGCACCCATCCCCGGTGCCGTATGCGCACATCACCACCACGACCACCCACAAGACGCTCGGCGGCCCGCGCGGCGGGGTCATCCTGACCAACGATGCCGACCTGGCCAAGAAGGTCAACTCGGCGGTCTTTCCCGGACACCAGGGCGGGCCGCTGGAGCACGTGATCGCGGCGAAGGCGGTGGCGTTCAAGATGGCCGCCGGGCCCGAGTTCACCGACCGGATGGAGCGCACCCTGCGGGGCGCGAAGTTGCTGGCGGCCCGGCTGATGGACGATGACGTGGCATCGGCGGGGGTGACGGTGCTGACCGGCGGCACCGACGTCCACCTGGTGCTGGTCGACCTTCGCGAGTCCGACATGGACGGCAAACAGGCGGAGGACCGCCTGCATTCGATCGGGATCACCGTGAACCGCAATGCGGTTCCCTTCGATCCGCGGCCTCCCATGGTCACGTCGGGCCTGCGGATCGGCACGCCGGCGCTGGCCACCCGCGGGTTCGGGGACGACGACTTCACCGAAGTGGCGGATATCCTCGCCGGCGCGCTGACAGCCCCGGCCGGCGATCTGGACCCAGCGCTGGCGCGCGGACTTTCCAGTCGGGTGTCCGCGCTTGCGGACCGTCATCCGCTCTACCCCACCCTCGGCTGAGCGATCGGCGAGTTGCCGTCGTGGGCCTCCTACGGCGATAGGTCCGTGACCGAATTGCTCTGTGCCGGATCTAAATAGTACGGTGACGCAATGGCAGCGTTCCGGGACGAACCGTACCGCCGGCGGGACCAGGATCGCCTCACGGATCGACGCGCCGACTCCAGCGCTGGACGTTCCTCCGAGCCCGTCGATGCCGGGGAGTTCACTGCTGTCGTCACGCGGCTGCGCCGCGTGCTCCGCGCTGCCATCCGCGCCGACTTCCCCTGGGAGGCGTTGCCGATGGCACAGGTCGAATTGCTCCAGCGGTTGGCCGAGCAACCGGGCTTGCGGGTCCGCGAACTGGCCGACCGGCATCGGCTCGCGCCGAACACCGTCAGCACCCTGATCCAGCAGATGGTCACCGCCGGGCTGGTGAGCCGCAGGGCCCGGGCCGGCGATCGGCGCGCGGTGACGCTCGCCCTGACGCCGGCTGGCGAGGCCCGGTTGGAGGGCTGGCTCGCCGCGCACCAGCGCCGTTTCCGATCGGCACTCGATGCGCTGCCGCCGGACGATCGATCGGCCATATTCAATGCGTTGGAGCCGTTGTCCCGCTTGGTCCATCTTCTGGAACTAGGCGAGCAGGCCGGGCCGGGCGATGATGACGCCTCCCCGGCGGGGTTGCCCCGGATGCTGCCCGACCGGCACCAAGGCGTGCCGCAAGACGTGCAGCGCGGTGTGCGAGCTGGCCGGCTGCCGGCCCGGCGGCCCAAGGTCGAGCCAGGACGATGACCGCCACGGCAGCGGCCACTGCCGGCGGCTCCGGACGCGCCAACTGGTGGCGCATGGCCGTGGCGGTGCTGCTGGTCGGGGCGCTCACCGCGGCGGCCGGCATCGCTCTGCTGTGGGTGCTGCGCATGGTCCAGCACCTGACGTTCGGCTACTGGGAGGGCGATTTCCTGGCGGGCGTGCAGCGCGCGCACCCGGCGCGGAAGGCCATCGGGATGACCGTGGCCGGCCTGGCAGTGGGCGTGGGGTGGTGGCAGCTGCGACGGCATGTTTCGACCTCGGACGTGTCCGTGACCCACGCCCTGCGGGATCCGCAGGGCCAACTCCCGGTCCTGCCGTCCCTCGCCGACGCGGTGCTGCAGATCGCGGGAGTGGGGGCGGGCGCCTCGCTCGGCCGGGAGGGCGCCGCTCGACAGGCGGCCGCGGCCCTCGGCGGCTGGATCGCCGGCGTGCTGAAGGTCGGGTCGCCGAACCGGCGCATCCTCATCGCATGCGGTGCGGGGGCGGGGCTGGCGGCGATCTACAACGTCCCGATCAGCGGCATGCTCTACACGCTCGAGGTGTTGCTCGCCTTCACCTCGCTTCGCGCCGTTATCCCGGCGATCCTCACCTCCGCGATCGCAACGGCGCTCTGTTGGCCGGTGCTGGCCAACGAGCCGACCTACCACCTCGCCCCGGTGCCGTTCGAGATCCCGGTGCTGATCTGCGCACTATTGCTCGGCCCGATAGCCGGGGTCGCGGGCGCCGGTTTCCTGCGGCTGATGACCGCCGCCCGGACCCGCCCGCCCCGCGGAGCGTGGCTGATCGCCGGTACCACGCTCACCTTCGGTGTGCTGGGCGCCGTCGGCATTGCCGTCCCGGAGATCCTCGGGAACGGCAAGAGCATGGCGGAGTTCCTCTTCGCCGGGGGCGCGGGCCTCGGCCTTGTGGCGTTGCTCTTCATGCTCAAACCGCTGGTGACGGGAATGAGCCTGCGGGGTGGGGCGATCGGCGGGCTCCTCACGCCGTCCTTCGCCACCGGCGCCGCGCTCGGAGTCGCCGGTCATCTGCTGTTCGAACGGATCTGGCCCGGCGCTCCGCTCACCGCGTACGCCATCGTCGGTGCGGCGGCTTTCCTGTCGGTGACGCAGCGCGCCCCGCTCACCTCCATCGCGCTCGCCATCGAGTTCACCCGCGCCGGGCTGGCATCCTTACCGGCGATCACCGTTGCCGTCGGGCTCGCCACGGTGACGGCATGGCTCGTCGACCGCGGCTTGACGCCGCTTCCGTTGGCGGTTCGGCGGCGATGACGAACCGCTCCGCAGATACCGGCCGGTGCGAAAGGCGCGCAGCGCGCGAGTCCGGCCGCCCCCGAAAGCGTGGGCGGTGATCCGCGGTTCGCGGCAACGGAATGCCTGTCGGCAACCAATGTCGGGCGGCCAGTATCAGGCCTCCGGATCCAGCGTGCGCGCACCAAGCCGAGCCACAAGCAGGTCCATGGCGGCCTGTTCCGCGCCGCCCGCCGAATCGGGCGCTGCCGGATCGACCGCGTCGTCCGGCGCTGCGCCGTCGTAAGGATCCGTGCCGTCGTAAGGATCCGTGCCGTCCTCGCTATCGCTCCCGCGATCTGGGTCGTCACCCTCCCGGTCGCCTCGGGCATTCGGATCCCGGGCACGCTCCGGATTGGCACGGCGGGCGGACTGCTGCCCGACGGCAGGCAAATCGCGTGGCGTCCGTGCCTCCCGTCCGCCGGCCGGCGGACCAACGGCAGCCTCGCCAACCTCTGCGGGGGCTCCCACCCGCGGCGCCCGATGTTCCGCCGAACCTACTGCATCGCAACGGATCTGCCAATCCACCCCGAGGACCTCGCGCAGCGCGGCACGCAGCACGTCGACGTTGCCGGCCTCGCTCAGCCGGCGGGCAAGCGCCTGCGAGGGCATCGTCAGTAGCAGCATCTCGTCGGCGGCGCCCGCAACCGTCGCCGAACCGAGCAACACCTCCGTCGTGCGACGGCGGCGCTTGACCGCAGAGAGAACCTCCGCCCAGACCCGCCGCACGTCGGTGACGTCGACGCTCTTCGCGGCGGCCGTGCGCCCTCCGGCCGGCACGGGCGGGTCCGTCGCCGCCGGCCCTTCCGTGGGCGCGGGCCGGCCGGCCGAGAGCACGGGCGGGGTGGGCAGCCCGAGATGTGAATCATCGCGTGCCGAACCGGCCGGCGATCCGGGCCCCGCAGCCT
This sequence comes from uncultured Actinomycetes bacterium, assembly GCA_964624455.1. Lineage (GTDB taxonomy): Bacteria > Actinomycetota > Actinomycetes > Mycobacteriales > Nakamurellaceae > Nakamurella. Next base: position 30,220 of record CAZUXD010000016.1, read on the forward strand.
GCTGGGCATCTCTCGCCGGGGCATCCTCGTCGCTCCGGCCCGCGAGTGGGCCTTCTTGCGAGACAAGGCTTTTCCCGCGAACGCCGTCACCGCCGGAGTCGCTGGGCGAATCGGACGCCCCGCCCGATCCCACCGACCCCGTCGATGCCCCTTTGCCCGCTCCGGACGCGTCGGCGGCAGCGCGGTCGCCGGCCGCCCCCTCGCCGGCCGGGCCTTCGGCGATCTGCAAGCGGCGCTCGACCCGTTCCAGCCGCTGAAGCAGCCCGGCGTCGGACAGCGACGCGGCGGGTAGCAGCATGCGTGCGCAGAGCAGTTCCAGGACCAGGCGCGGTGACGTGGTGCCGCGCATATCCGTCAGCCCGGTGTGCAGGATCTCCGCGAACCTGGTCAGCGTGGCGGTCGGAAGCTGCTGTGCCTGCGTGGCCATGGCGGCCAACTGGTCCTCCGGCGCGTCGATCAACCCCTTCACCGCTGCATCCGGAACCGCTTGCAGGATAAGCAGATCCCGCAGCCGCTGCAGCAGGTCGACGCCGAACCGCCGGGGGTCGTGCCCTGCCCCGGCTACCCGCTCCACGGCACCGAACACGCTCGCGCCGTCCGACGCGGCCAGCGCGTCGAGCATCTCGTCCAGCAACGCGGCGTCCGTCACCCCCAGCAGCGCAACGGCGCTCTGGTAATCGACGCCATCCGGCCCCGCGCCGGCTAGGAGCTGATCCAGCACCGAGAGGGCATCGCGGGCCGATCCAGCACCGGCCTTGATCACCAGCGGGAAGACCGCCGGATCCACGACAACGCGTTCCTCGGCGCACAACCGCTCCAACAGACTGCGCAGCGTTGCCGGCGGCAGCAGCCGGAACGGGTAGTGGTGGGTTCGAGAGCGGATGGTGGGCAGCACCTTGTCCGGCTCAGTGGTGGCAAAGACGAAGACCAGGTGTTCCGGCGGCTCCTCGACGATCTTGAGCAGGGCATTGAAGCCCTGCGTGGTCACCATGTGCGCCTCGTCGATGATGAACACCCGATAGCGGGACTCGGCCGGCATGTAGAACGCGCGGTCGCGCAATTCGCGGGTGTCGTCCACCCCGCCGTGGCTGGCCGCGTCGAGTTCGACCACGTCCAGCGAGCCGGGGCCTTCCGGTGCCAGCGCGACGCAGGAGGCGCAGACGCCGCACGGTTCCGGCGTCGGTCCCTTCTCGCAGTTCAGTGACCGCGCGAGAATCCGCGCGGAGGACGTCTTGCCACAACCCCGCGGGCCCGAGAACAGGTACGCGTGGTTGATCCGGCCGGCGGCCAGGGCGGCGCGCAACGGACCGGTGACGTGGTCCTGCCCCACCACCTCGGCGAACGTCGCCGGGCGGTACTTGCGGTACAGAGCGAGGGCCACGCCCCAGAGGGTACGTGGCGATACCGACCCTCGACATCCGCGTGGCGATGGGCCAGCACTGGACATGGGCGGCAACAAGCGGCGGCCCGCCGTCGGAAGATCACCGAGCGGGCGCGCTCGTCCTCGTTGCGCGAAGAAATGTACCGGGCACCTGATCATCTTCCGGATGCGGCGGACCCCCGCACCCGTCAGAGCTCCCGGACCCTTGCTGCCTTCCGGCCCTGGGGGGGTTGAGGAGGTGGACGCCGCGGGGGTCCGCCCCAACTGTAGCCGAGCGGGCGCACTGACCCCGGTACACTCGTCGGCGGAGGATTCGCCTAGTGGCCTATGGCGCTCGCTTGGAAAGCGGGTTGGGTTAACCGCCCTCGGGGGTTCGAATCCCCCATCCTCCGCCGTATGCACTCCGTCTGGCCTGGGCACACAATGATCAGGCTGTGGGGACAATGGAACTGGGGTCAGGCATCGACCGATTGCTTTCATAATTGCAAGCACTGATGATATCATCGCGGGATGTCGAACGTATTGATTCGGGACGTACCGACGGAAGACCTGGAACAGATCCGAGCCGCGGCCGCCGACGAGGGCACCTCGGTTCAGGCCTACCTGCTCGCCGCACTGCGGGCACAGGCCGCGTACTTACGGCGCCGCGCTGCGTTGACCGGTATCGCGGAGCGGATGCAAACCGGCCCCGCGGTGCCCGAAGCGGAGCGGGCCGCCGTGCTCGACGCGATCGACGCTGACCATCGCGGCCGCGCCGCCGAGCTTGGAAACCGGCCTGCGCGGTGATCGTCGATGCGTCGTTGGTCATCGACGCCGTCACCGACCCCGGGCCTCGCGGAAGGGCGGCCCGGGACGCGCTGGCGGCGCAACCCCCCGGCGAACCGCTCATCGCGCCAGGCATTTTCGCATTCGAGGTGCTCTCCGGACTGCGTGCCGCGGCGAACCGCCCGGCCCACCCGCTGCGGGAAGACCAAGTGGGAGGAGCATTGGCCGACGCCGAGGCGCTGCAGATCGATATCGAAGCGACCCCGTGGTCCGACGTCCGCCGCGCCTGGACGCTCGCGCAAGCCTCCCTGCGGTACGCGGACGCGATCTACGTCGCGGCGGCCGAACGGCACCACACCGCGCTTCTGACCGCCGACTCGCGCATCGAACGTTCGGGTGCCCCGATCACCTGTCAGATCGTCACCGTCGCACCCTGCTGGGATACTCCCAGGCGTGACGACTGGTGATCGTGCGGCGGAGCGGGCGGAACTGCACAAGACGATCTGGCGGATCGCCAACGACCTGCGCGGCTCCGTGGACGGCTGGGACTTCAAGGCCTACGTGCTGGGCATGCTGTTCTACCGGTTCATCTCCGAGAACCTGACCGCCTACCTCAATCAGGCCGAACGCGCCGCGGGCGACGCCGAGTTCGACTATCGCTACCTCGGCAACGCCGATGCGGAGTACGGCCGGGCGGACACGGTGGCCGAGAAGGGGTTCTTCATCCTGCCGCAGGATTTGTTCGCCAATGTCCGCGAGAAGGCGCCCCGGGACGTGAACCTCAACGAGACGCTGGCGCGGGTGTTCGGCAACATCGAGGCCTCGGCGATCGGAACCGCCAGTGAGGACGACCTGAAGGGCCTGTTCGACGATCTGGACGTCAACAGCAGCAAACTCGGCCCCACCGTCGCCAGGCGCAACGAGAAGCTCGTCAAGCTGCTCGACGCGATCGGCGACCTGAAGCTGGGCACGTTCAGCCAGAACAGCATCGACGCGTTCGGCGACGCCTACGAATACTTGATGACGATGTACGCCTCCTCGGCCGGCAAGTCCGGCGGGGAGTTCTTTACCCCGCAGGAGGTCTCCGAGCTGCTGGCGCGAATCACCGTGCTCGGCAAGACCGAGGTCAACAAGGTCTACGACCCGGCCTGCGGCTCCGGGTCGCTGCTGCTGAAGTTCGCCAAGGTGCTCGGCCGCGACAAGGTCCGTAAGGGGTTCTTCGGCCAGGAGATCAACCTGACCACCTACAACCTGGCCCGCATCAACATGTTCCTGCACGACGTGAACTACGAGAAGTTCGACATCGCCCACGGGGACACGCTCACCGACCCGCAGCACTGGGACGACGAGCCGTTCGAAGCGATCGTGTCCAACCCGCCGTACTCGATCAAATGGGCGGGCGACGCGAACCCGCTGCTGATCAACGATCCCCGCTTCGCCCCCGCAGGCGTGTTGGCACCGAAGTCCAAGGCCGACCTGGCGTTCACGATGCACATGCTGTCCTGGCTGGCGGTGAATGGTACCGCCGCGATCGTCGAGTTCCCCGGCGTGCTCTACCGCGGCGGCGCGGAACGCAAGATCCGGCAGTACCTCGTCGACAACAACTACATCGACGCGGTGATCCAACTCCCGCCGGACCTGTTCTTCGGCACGACGATCGCCACCTGCATCATCGTGCTGAAGAAGTCCAAGACCGACAACAGCATCCTGTTCATCAACGGCTCCGCCGAGTTCGTCCGCTCCGGCAACAAGAACAAGCTCACCGACGCCAACCAGGCCAAGATCCTGGGTGCCTACGCGGGCCACCGCGAGATCGCACACTTCGCCACGCTCGTCGAGCACGCGACCATCGCCGACAACGACTACAACATCGCGGTTTCGTCCTACGTCGCAGCGGAGGACACGCGCGAGGTTGTGAACATCACCGAACTGAACGCCGAGATCGCCCGCATCGTCGCCCGCCAGGCGGAACTTCGCACCCAGATCGACACCATCGTCGCCGATTTGGAAGGCGGTGACGGATGAGCCGGGTCGATGACCTGATCGATGAGCTGTGCCCCGACGGAGTCGAGTACAAGGCGCTGGGTGACATCGCCACGTTGGTGCGCGGTAACGGACTGCCGAAGTCTGACTTCACCGATTCGGGCGTCGGTTGTATCCACTACGGCCAGATCTACACGTATTACCGGACTTGGACCACTACGGCCATCTCACACGTTGCTCCGGAGACTGGTGCACGTCTCGCGAAGGTTGACCCCGGTGACGTGATCGTCACCAACACGAGTGAGAACATCGAGGATGTCTGCAAGGCCGTCGCATGGCTGGGCGACGATCAGATCGTCACGGGTGGGCATGCAACTGTGATCAAACATGATCAGAATCCGAAGTACCTGGCGTATTACCTGCAGACTCCTTCATTCGCCGCCGAGAAGAATAAGTACGCCACTGGAACAAAAGTCATCGACGTATCGGCCCGGAGCCTCGCGAAGATCCGGATCCCGGTGCCGCCGCTGGAGGTGCAGCGGGAGATCGTGCGGATCCTGGACACGTTCGCGGAGCTGGAAGCGGGGCTGGAAGCGGAGCTGGAAGCGGAGCTGGAGGCCCGTCGCCGCCAGTACGCCCACTACCGCGACTCGCTACTGGCGATTGGCCCGGATTCAGGTGTCGAGTGGCTTCCGCTTGAACAGCTAGGCTCACTTTATGGCGGTTTGACCGGTAAATCGAAGGCAGACTTTGAGGACGGCAACGCAGCTTTCGTCTCGTACATGAATGTCTTCAGCAATCTCGCGACGCGCACGGAACCGTCTGATTGGGTCCGCATCAGGGCCGGTGAGCGGCAGAATCGGGTTCTCCGAGGCGATGTACTGTTCACGGCTTCGTCCGAAACGCTTGACGAGGTGGGAATGTCGTCGACCGTGACAGCCGACCCGCAGTCGGTGCTGTATCTGAATAGCTTCTGCTTCGGGTTTCGGCCAGAAAGGGACGATTTCTTGAATCCCGATTTCGCTAAACACCTTTTCAGGTCTGATTCGATGCGTCGTCAGATCACGCGGACGGCGAGTGGAGTAACGCGGATCAACATTTCGAAGAAGCGGTTCGCGAAGATCCAGTTGCCGATCGTCCGGATCGACGAACAAGCCAGGATCGCAGGCGTCCTTGACCGCCTCGACGCCCTGGTGAACGACCTGAGCATCTGCCTGCCAGCCGAGTTGGCGGCACGGCGCAAGCAGTACGAGTTCTACCGGGACAAGCTGTTGACGTTCCGGGAGGCCGCGGCGTGATGGGCTACAGGTCCAGGAAGTCCCGGATCCAGGTGTGGACGGCATCGAGGGTGCCGAAGTCTGCGGTGCCGGCGCGGTCGACGATGCGGTCGCGGGAGATGGTGCGGACCTGTTCGGTCATCGCCCAGGTCGGCCGGGGCAGGTCTGTTCCGTGGACGGGCACGTGATTGGGCCACCCGCGGTCGACGCTGGTCAGCGGCACGACGACGGCGAGTGTGGTGACGGTGTTGAGGTAGTCCCGGCCGCTGACGACCAGTGCAGGCCGGCGTCCGGCCTGCTCGCGGCCGCCGGCGGTGTCGGGGGCGGCCCACACCACATCGCCGGGGCGCAGGTCGGTCACCGACCGGCGGAGGCGTGTTCGATCCGGTCCCACGCCGTTGTCTCCGCGCGATATGACGCGATGTCCGTCGGTTCGGTGGCGGCGATCGCGGCGCGCAGCGCGACGAACCGTTCGGACCGCTCGCCGAGGTCGGCCAGGTGCGCCAGGTGCTCGCCGAGGGTGCGGTGCGCCGCGGCGGCCTGGGTCTTGAGCCGATCGCGGACCTCGTTGCTGACCTTGATCGTGGTGGTCATACTCGCAGTATACGGAGAGTATGAGCGCGGCAGGTCAGGGTCCGGAAACCGGCAGTGCCGGTGGGTGGGAGGCCGGGCGTGGTGACTGGCGGCGAGCAGCCCGGAGACCACGCGCCGCGGTATTCCCCGGTCGCGGTCAGCGACGAGTCCACGGTGGTCGCCGAGTTCGTCGACGACGCCTCCTGCCCGACGGGCTATCAGAGCGAGGCGGAGCTGGAGGCCGACTTCATCGCGCGGCTTCGTGGCCAGGCGTATGAGTACCTGCCGCTTTCCAGCGAGGCGCAGTTGATCGCGAACCTGCGCGCCCAGTTGCAGGCGCTGAACAAGATCGAGTTCTCCGACTCGGAGTGGGAGCGGTTCTTCACCACCAAGGTCTCTGCCGCGACCGATGGGATCGTGGAGAAGACCGCGCGGATCCAGACCGACCACGTGCAGTTGCTGGAACGTGACGACGGCACGGTGCGCAACGTCCGGCTGATCGACAAGGCGGATATCCACAACAACCGGCTGCAGGTGATCAACCAGTACGAGGTGCCCGGCTCGGCGGCGGCGCACCCGAACCGGTACGACGTGACGATCCTGGTCAACGGGCTGCCCCTGGTGCACGTGGAACTCAAGCGGCGCGGGGTGGACATCCGGGAGGCCTTCAACCAGACCAATCGCTACCAGCGGGACAGCTTCTGGGCCGCGTCGGGCCTGTTCGAATACGTGCAGTTGTTCGTGATCAGCAACGGCACGCTGACCAAGTACTACTCCAACACCACCCGCGACCGGCACATCGCCGATCAGCGTCGCGCGCGTCGGTCGCGCAAGCAGACGTCGAACAGCTTCGCGTTCACCAGTTGGTGGGCGGATGCCACGAACCGGCCGATCACCGATCTCGCCGGCTTCACCGCGACGTTCTTCGCCAAGCACACCCTGCTGAACCTGCTGACCCGGTACTGCGTATTCGACGTCGAGCAGAACCTGCTGGCGATGCGGCCGTATCAAATCGTCGCCACCGAGCGGATCCTTGGGCGCATCAGTCTCGCCACCACCTACAAGAGGCTCGGCACCGTGGCCGCGGGCGGCTACATCTGGCACACGACCGGATCAGGTAAGACGCTGACCAGCTTCAAGACCGCCCAACTCGCCGCCGGCCGGCCGGGCGTCGAGAAGGTGCTGTTCGTCGTGGACCGCAAGGACCTGGACTACCAGACCATGCGCGAGTACGAACGTTTCGAGCGCGGCGCGGTCAACGCCAACACCTCCACGAAGGTCCTGGCGCGCCAACTCGGCGACCCGAACGCGAAGATCATCGTCACCACCATCCAGAAGCTCGCCAGATTCATCGCCGGCAGCAAAGACCATCCGATCTATCGCAGCCACGTCGTGATCATCTTCGACGAGTGCCACCGCAGCCAGTTCGGCCAGATGCACACCGCGATCAGCCGGTCGTTCCGCAGGTACCACTTGTTCGGATTCACCGGCACCCCGATCTTCGCGGCGAACGCCGGCGCCGGCCGGAGCCCGCTGATCCGCACCACCGAGCAGGCCTTCGGGGAGCGTCTGCACACCTACACGATCGTGGATGCGATCAGCGACAAGAACGTGCTGCCATTTCGCATCGACTACATCAACACGATGCGGTCCGCGGCAAGCGACACCAGCCTCGTTCCGGGGATCGACACCGAGACGGCGCTGCTCGCCCCGCAGCGGCTCGCCCAGGTCGCCGACTACGTGCTGGACCACTTCGACCAGAAGACGAAACGAGCGGCGCGTTACCAGGTTCGGGACCGGCGGCTGTCCGGGTTCAACTCCATCTTCGCGACCGCATCGATCGATGCGGCCAAGCGCTACTACAACGCGTTCGAGTTGGCCCAGCGAGACCGCGAGGAGGCCGACCCGGCCTACCGTAGGCTGAAGATTGGCCTGATCTTCAGCTACCAGGCAAACGAGGACGAACCCGATGGGCTGCTCGGCGATGAGGACTTCGACACCGACGGGCTCGACGCCAATTCGCGGGAGTTCCTGGAAGACGCGATCCAGGACTACAACGAGATGTTCTCCACCAGCTACGACACGTCGTCCGAGAAGTTCGAGAACTACTACAAGGACTTCTCGCTGCGGCTGCGCAACCGCGAGTTGGACATCGCGCTGGTGGTCAACATGTTCCTCACCGGCTTCGACGCCACCACGTTGAACACGTTGTGGGTGGACAAGAACCTGCGCCAGCACGGCCTGATCCAGGCGTTCTCGCGCACCAACCGGATCCTCAACTCGGTCAAGACCTACGGCAACATCGTCTCCTTCCGCAACCTCGAAGACGCCACTACCGAGGCGCTGCAACTGTTCGGCGACAAGGACGCCGGCGGCATCGTGCTGCTCAAACCGTTCCGCGACTACCACGCCGACTACCGGGCCCGCGTCACCGATCTCGCCGACCGCTACCCGCTCGGCTCGCCGATCATCGGCGAGCGGGCCCAGAAGGGATTCATCGAGGCGTTCGGGGCGATCCTGCGGCTGCGCAACATCCTGACCGCATTCGACGAGTTCATCGGAGACGACCTGATCTCCGAGCGGGACCTGCAGGACTACCAGAGCATCTACTTGGGCCTCTACCAGGACTTCCGCCGGCAGGCCGCGGCGGATAAGGAGTCCATCAACGACGACGTCGTCTTCGAGATCGAGCTGATCAAACAGGTCGAGATCACCGTCGACTACATCCTCATGCTCGTCCGCAAGTACCTGGACGAACACGGCACCGGGCAGGACGTTGCGACCCGCGAAACGATCAGCCGCGCCGTCGACGCCAGCCCGTCGCTGCGCCAAAAGAAGGACCTCGTCGACGCGTTCGTCGACTCCCTGACCGTCACCAGCGATGTCGACAGCAGTTGGCGAAGCTTCGTCACCGCCAAGCAGTCCGAAGAGCTCGACCGGATCATCACCGAGGAGAACCTCGCCCCCGGTCCGACCCGCGAGTTCCTCGACAACGCCTTCCGCGACGGCGCCATTCCCACCGCCGGAACCGCAATCACCACAATCCTTCCCCCGGCCTCCCGGTTCTCCGCCACCAACAACCACGCCGCGAAGAAGCAGACCGTCCTGGACACACTCGCCGCATTCCTCGACCGATTCCTGGGGCTGGTGTAGAACCGTCGGCGGCGACCAATGACCGAGGCTGGTGACCCGCCTGCTGCGGTCCTTCCGCTTGCGGCCGCAGCCCCGCGCTGGATGGGTGGTGGTTCAGGTGACGGGGAGGGGTCGGATCCGGATGCCGTCGTGTGCGAAGACGACGATGGCGCCCGCTTCGAGTGCGTCGCGGATCCGATCCACGTTGGCTACCAGTAGCCTGCCCTGCTCCGTGACCGGCAGGTCAAGGAGCTCACGTACCAGGACGACGGATGGGCGCCGAAGGCGGGAACGCGCGACCAGGGTGCCGAAATCGGTGTCGGCGGTAACGACAACGGCACCGCGGCGAGCTGCGACATCCAGGATAGTTGCGTCGGTCGCACCGGTTCCGGTCACATCGCGGACATGGGCAGCGGTGTCGATAGCAGTCGTGAGGTACGCACACAGTGCCGGCGAGAGGCTCTCGTCGATCAGGAAGTTCACGCGCTCGGCTGCAGCGGCACGTAGTACTCGCTGTCCGCAAGCTCCGCCGAGTAGGCCAAAGCCTGCTGAATGTCAGCAGCTTCCAGGTAGGGGTATTCCTGCAGGATCTCCGCGATCGACTTGCCGGCCGCGACCATCTGAACGACCATGCTCACCGAGATGCGCATCCCGCGGATGCACGGCTTACCGCTCAGCACGGCGGGGTCCGTCGTGATGCGGTCGAGGGCGCGCGCGGACATGAGGCGAGTGTAGCCAGTGGCCTGAACACCACTGGGCCTTATCGGCCGGGATGGGGTTCGCCGAGCCGAGGTCGCCAACCAACCGACGGTCCCGCGCGCGATCGCACGAAGGGACGCTGCATGATCAGGCAGGAACGTGGACAAGTCCGCCTTCTGGTCGCAGTGGCCGGAATCGGTCGCCGCCGCCGCACGAGCCCGCCACGAGGGTGCGAGTTGATCTTCCGGTGGTAGCCACCGTGGTAGCCACCGGTTCGCGGCGGAGCCCTCAGAGTGCGGTAGTCCCTCGGTAAGAGCCCAGGTGACGGGCCTGTGCGGACGGCCGCGGAGCCCCCTTCGCTCGCTTGGAAAGCGGGTCCTGCGTGCTGGGCATGCTGTTCTACCGGTTCATCTCCGAGAACCTGACCGCCTACCTCAATCAGGCCGAACGCGCCGCGGGCGACGCCGAGTTCGACTATCGCTACCTCGGCAACGCCGATGCGGAGTACGGCCGGGCGGACACGGTGGCCGAGAAGGGGTTCTTCATCCTGCCGCAGGATTTGTTCGCCAATGTCCGCGAGAAGGCGCCCCGGGACGTGAACCTCAACGAGACGCTGGCGCGGGTGTTCGGCAACATCGAGGCCTCGGCGATCGGAACCGCCAGTGAGGACGACCTGAAGGGCCTGTTCGACGATCTGGACGTCAACAGCAGCAAACTCGGCCCCACCGTCGCCAGGCGCAACGAGAAGCTCGTCAAGCTGCTCGACGCGATCGGCGACCTGAAGCTGGGCACGTTCAGCCAGAACAGCATCGACGCGTTCGGCGACGCCTACGAATACTTGATGACGATGTACGCCTCCTCGGCCGGCAAGTCCGGCGGAGAGTGACCGTCCTGGACAAACTCTCCGCATTCCTAGACCGCTTCCTCGGGCTGCTCTAGCGCCCGCTGGCAACAGGCTGCGCTGAAGCGGCTGGAACGCGGCGCGTCGGACCGCAGCACTACGGGCATGCCGCGCCCGTCCACGGGCAGCGGCGCCGAGATTCAGGATCCAGCCGATGGGGTATCCGCGGCGGTTTCGGGCGCGCCGGGACGGTATCTGGTGGGCATGGGTTCGGAGCCGAGAGCAGGGAAGGGGTCGTTGCCGTACAGGTAGCGGATAGCGCTGTTCGCGACCGCGAGGACGGGCACCGCGAACAGCGCGCCGACGATGCCCAGCAGGGAGGATCCGATGACGACGGCAACGAGCACGGCCAGTGGGTGCAGGTCCACGGCTCTGCCCATCAGGAATGGTTGCAGGCCATGGGATTCGACCTGCTGCACCAGTATGACTACGCCGAGCATGATCAATGCTGCGACGGGGCCGTGGGTGACCAGGGCGACGAGGACGGCGACGGCGCCGGAGGCGATCGCCCCGACGATGGGGATGAACGAGGTCAGGAACACCAACAGGGTCAGCGCGGCGACGAACGGCAGGCGCAGGATCGCAGCGCCGGCGCCGATGCCGATGGCGTCAATGGCGGCTACGAGGATCTGGACGCGCACGTAGCTGGTCAGGCTGATCCAAGACCGCCGCCCGGCCTGGTAGGTGGGTTGTTGCGCGGCGCGCGGCAGCATGCTGATCAGGAACACGGCGATGCGCTGGCCCTGGGCGAGGAAGAACACCGATGCGAACAGCGCGATCAAGATGCCGGCCACGAAGTGGCCGGCGGTGGCGGCCCATTCCGTCCCGCGGGTGATCCAACTCCCGCTGGATCCGCTCAGGGACTTCTTGGCGGTGTCGATGTAGTGCTGCAGTTGCTGCTGGCTCAGGTGCAGGGGGCCCTCGTGCAGCCAGTCGGTGATCTGCTGAAGCCCGGCGGTGGCCTGGGCGAGCATTCCGGACATGCCGGCGGCGATCTGCGCGCCGGCGAACGCCAGCAGCCCGCCGATGACGATGATCAGCCCGACCACGGATGTCAGTGCCGCCAGCACCACGGGGAATCGCAACCGGCGATGCAGCAACCCCACCAGTGGCGAGAGGATCGCACAGACGAGCATGGCGACGGCCAACGGCACAACGATCATGCTCAGGGCTTGCAGAACGAGTACCGTCACCGCCGCGACGGCGAGGACGAGAAGGATCCGCCAGGACCAGTCGGCGGCGATGACCAGCGGGTAGGCCACGTGACCCAATTCCGATGCGGCACCTCGCCCACGGGGTTCACCGGGCTGCCGACCGGCCGCCGGCTCGGGCAGCGCCGCGCCCGAAGTGGCGCCACCGTCATGGTGTTCCTGGCCCGCCGGGTCCCCTGCCCGGCGACCAGCCGTGGGCCGGCGGTGGTCGTTGTCGTCGCTGTGCGGCACCGGCGGCGTGTCCATGCGGTAATCCTTTCCGCTTCGGCTGGTGCGCTATCCGTGGTGTCACAAACCGTTCGTCACCCATTCGATGTGAAGGACGCGCCAGCTTGCGAGTCGGGGTGTGCCCCTGGCGGTTGGCGGGTATCGCCGCGATCGTATTGGTCCTGCTCTTGAAGCTGCGGTACCCGGCGGGTCAGTGAGCGTGCTTGCCTCCGCGCACCGCGTGGTCGGAACCCGCCTCCGCCGCGTGGTCGAAGGCCCACGCCCTTCTCGAGCGTGCCGCGGCACGTCCCCGGCCCAGGCAGGTTGGGCTTGTCGCAAGGTGGCCCGCTGGCTGCACCGGTGCAGCTACCGTCAGTTGACGTCCCGTCGCGCGAAGGTGACGCCGGCGACCACCAGGCCGGCGACGAGCAGAACGGCGAGGAATAACCCGCCCGCGGTGACGGAGATTGACGTGACAGTCGGTTCGCAGTTTCCCATGCACATGTTCGGATACCGCAGGATGAGGTACGGCCCGTGCAGCCACGCGAGCATCCTGCTGGACAGCAGATAGGGCTCGATCCCGCGAAAGAGGCCGCGCAGGACTGCTTCCCCGATCAGCCCGTACCCGGCGAGAATTGCCGTCGCCACCAGGCTGCTGCGGAAGAACATCGCCATCAGGTAGCCGCCCAGCGCCGCGGCCGCCACCAGTACCGAAGCGCGGGCCGCCCATCCGACCAGATCGAGGTAGCTCACCGGGACGGCCGTGGTCGTGTAGGCGCCGTTGGCGTAGGCCTGTACCTGGTCGATGAGCTCGGTCGTCCCCCATTTGGCGGCGCTCCAGTACGTCACCACCCATGTCAACGCCGCGCCGACGGCGCCGACCACCAGGCCGACGAGCGCGAGCGCACCCGCCTTGCTACCGAACACCACGCCTCGGCGTGGCTGGTAGAGCAACTGCGTGCCGACCGTACCGGCCGACCAGTCGGCGCCGATGAAGGTGATCCCGATCAGTGCCAGGAACAACGCAAGGACCATCGTCACCGCTTGCAATTGGTTGCCGAAGTCGCGGACGAAATCCGGTGGGCGCCAGTTGAGGAACCATTCGGCCTTCGGATTCATATCGTCGCAGTCGAACCCGGGCGGGTACTGTTCCGCGGAACCGGGAGCCGGTTCCGCGTTCGCCGACGGCGCCGAACCGTCCGGCCCGGCTTCGTCGCCACCTTGCCCGGCCGGAGCCTGGTTCTGCTGCGACCGCCGGCAATCCTGCAATTGCTGCTGGAAGGCGGGATCCGCCGCCTGCTGGTCCGCCTGCGCCTGCGCGGCGGCGCGGGCGCTCGCGCTCGGCGCCACCGCGTCCTTCAGCGCGAATCCGAGGATCGCCAATGCGCCCGCCAAGCCCAGCACCACCAGTAGCACGGCGGCCCGGCGGTACCGCAGCCGCGCCAATTCGACCAGCACGTTGCGCATCACAGTCCCTGCCCTTCGGTGATCTGCAGGAACGCGGATTCCAGATCGCCTCCGACCGGCACCAGGCCGGACAAATAATGGCCGTGGCCGGCGAGCGTCCGGGTGATCTGCGCGGGTTCCGCGACGCCGGAAACCTCGACCGCATCCCCACCGGGCTGCGCGATCACCCGTGCCGTCAACCCCGCCGCCGTCAGCACTTGCGCCGCCGCAACGGGATCGGCCACCGTGACCCGGAACGCGCCGGAACCGCCAACCCGTTGCAGCACCTCGGCCACGGCGCCGCTTGCCAGCAACTTGCCGCGACCGATGATGGAGACCGAGTCGCAGACCTGCTGGATCTCCGCAAGGATGTGCGAACTGATCAGCACCGTGGTGCCGCCTGCGGCAAGTTCCCGTATCAACGTTCGGATTTCTCGAATACCTGCCGGGTCGAGGCCGTTGGTCGGCTCGTCCAGCACGAGCAGTGCCGGCTTCTTCAGAAGTGCGGCCGCAATCGCCAACCGCTGCTTCATGCCTAGCGAATACGCGCGGTACCGGTCGCCGGCCCGCTGCGCCATGCCGACCGAATCGAGCACCTCGTCGACCCGTTGACGGCCCAGGCCAACGGATTTCGCGAGCAGTTGCAGATTGACCCGGCCGGAGAAGCCGCCGAACAGCCGTGGCTGCTCCACCACCGCGCCCACCTTGTCGATCACACGCGGAAGTGCCGACGGAACCGGCGCGCCGAACAGCCGCACCTCGCCCGAATCGGGCCGCGCCAACCCGAGGACCATCCGAATGGTGGTGGTCTTCCCGGACCCGTTGGGCCCGAGGAATCCGTGCACCCCCCCGGCCGGGACAGCCATGTCAAGCCCGTCTATCGCCACCTGACGACCACGCCGGCTGGCATACGACTTGCGCAGGTTCGACGTCTCGATCAGCAGCTCGGACACCAGGTCCCCTCCGGTTCGGCGCTCTCACTTCGCGGGCGCCGACCGCCGAACCAGGCATTCAACGGACGTTCGTGCCGGCCACTCCGGGTAGCGCCGGTCGACCGTACCACCGCACAGCAGGAGATCCGGGTACGTTCCCGGATGATTCGCTAGGCCCTGCCCCGCCGCACCAGGATTCCGGCGTGCAGATGCGATTGTCGCCGTACCTGCCTCATCCGCCTCGGCGCACCTCGCCGAGGCGCACGTCCTCCCGGAGCCCCCGCCAGGATGCCTGGCGCAACCTGCCGTCGCGCGTGATCTCGGAGTAGGTCACCTCGCCGACCAGTTTCGGGGTGACCCATACGACATCTCGCGCGTCGACCGCAGGAATGGAATCTGCGACGGGTGATGTCTTGCGCTGCAACGGTTTCAAAGCATCGTGCAGGCGCGCTAGCATGGCATCGGTGAAGCCGGTGCCGACCCTCCCCGCGTAGACCAGCGCGCCGGCTCGGCGGGTACCAGGATCTCGCCGCGGACCGTTGCCTGGGCCATCACCCGCGCGCGATCCGTCGTCGGGCATGGCCAGCAGCAGCGATCCGATCCCGCCGGCCCGTCGCCCCTGGCCCGGACGCCAGCCGACGATCACCACATCCTGCGTCGCCCACAGCTTCACCTTGAGCCAGGCACTGGATCGTCGCCCCGGCAGGTAGGTCGAACCGGCCGCCTTGGCGACGATGCCTTCCAGCTTCCGCCGGCGGCTCTCGGCCAGCGCGTCGGCCGACGAGCCCTCCAACTGCGCGGGCACCACGCAGTGCGCAGTGGATATCCCGAGCGCCACAAGCAGCCGCCGGCGATCGTCGTAGGTCTTACCCAGCAGGCAAACCCCGTCCAGGTACAACACGTCGAAGATGTAATAGTGCGCGGGTACCGCCGCCGCGGCCGCCCGGACGTCCCGCGGCCGGCGGAGGCCCATGCGGCGCTGCAGCAGTTCGAAGCTCGGCGCGCCGTTCTCCGCGATGGCCACGATCTCGCCGTCCAGCACCAGCGAATGGTCGCCGGGGTGCTCCGCCAGCTCACGAAGTTCCGGATAGGTGACGGTGATGTCGTTCCCGGCGCGGCTTCGTACCCGCAATTCCCCGCCGTCGAGTTCGGCGATCGCCCGGATCCCGTCCCACTTGCCCTCGAACCTCCACGGCCCGTCGCCGAGGTAGTCGAGCGAGCCCGGGGTGGCGAGCATGGGCGCCAGACCGTGGGGAAAAGGAGCACGGCCAGGACCTCGCCGACGACCGCGCGCACCGCCGCTGCCGCGGCCTTTCGCCTCGGCTGCGGGAGGGTCGGTGCCGGCCTGGTCCTTCATCCGGCGCATCAACCAGTTGCTGCCGTCGGTCCGCACCAGGACGTACCGACCCTGCGCCCGCCTTCCGTGCAGCACGACGATCAGCTCGTCGTCGCGCCACTTCTCGGCCCGATAGCGGCCGGCATCCCAGATCGTCACCTCCCCGCCGCCGTACTCCGCCTTCGGGATCGTGCCGGCGAAGCCCGCATACTCCAACGGATGGTCCTCAGTGTGCACCGCGAGCCGGTTCTGCCGGCTGTCGGTCGGCAACCCCTTGGGCACCGCCCACGACACCAGCACCCCGCCGCGCTCCAGCCGGAAATCCCAATGCAACCGCCGTGCATGGTGTTCCTGGATGACGAAGGTGTCGTCGTCACCGCGCGGTAACGGTGAACCGGCTTGCGGTACCGGCTCCGGGGTGCGACCCGCGGAGCGCCTGGATCGGTAGGTGCCGAGCAGATTCCGCTCCCCGGTGCCATGCTCGGTCCCACTCACTTCGAGAGCCGCGTCACCGCCGGACATTTCGCCATCGTCGAGATCCCCGTCACCGCCGGACGTTTCGCCATCGTCGAGATCCTCGTCACCGCCGGCCGTTTCATCATCGTCGTGCGCGCCCGCCCGAACGCCGTCACCCCCACCGCTTCCGTCGGTACCGACCGTCACGCCGACCCGCGCGGCGGCGGCCCGGACGGCTGCCCGTACCTGTGGAGAGCCAGCCCGCCCGCGAGCGGCCGTCACCTTCGCCGCCCCTGTCCCCGACCAGCCCCGGCCCAGCGCGGCCATCGGATCGGGCATCGACTCGATCCGGTCGAGGACCTGCACATGGTCCAACTGCGCCAATCGGGGGTCGTCCAACTCGTCCCAGGTGCGGGGTGCGGCAACGGTGGGACTCGACCGCCCGCGCAGCGAATACGGCGCGATCGTGGTCTTCGCGGCGTTGTTCTGGCTCCAGTCGATCAAGACCCGCCCCGTCCGCAACGACTTCGTCATCTTCGAGACCACCCGGTCCGGCATCGACCGCTCGACGCTGCGGGCCAGCCGATGCGCCCAGTCCGACGCCTCGTCGGAGGTCATCGCGCCGTTGAGCCCCAGATACAGATGCAACCCCTTCGACCCGCTGGTGACGGGAACGAGGCCCGATCCGTGAGGCCCCAACATGTCCCGCACCGAGCGGGCAACCGTCGCGCAGTCCGACAGCGTGGTCCCCGGCCCCGGATCCAGGTCGAACACCAACCGGTCGGGATTCGACCGGCGGCCACGTGGGTCGAAATACCATTGCGGCACATGGAGTTCCAGCGCCGCGAGTTGCGCCAGCCAGATCAGGGTCGCCGGGGAGTCCACGACGGGATACTCCGCCACCCGGCCGCTGTGCTGTTGGGTCCGGCGGCGGACCCAGCCCGGGACCCCCTTGCCGAGGTTCTTCTCGAAGAAGGGTTGGGCCTCCACGCCGTCCGGCCACCTCTTGCGGGTGACGGGCCGATCCGCCAGGTGCGGGATCATCACCGCGCTCACGGCCGCGTAGTAGTCGACGACGTCGGCCTTTCTCAGCCCGACGGCCGGGTACAGCGGCTTGTCCAGGTTGGTCAGCGAGATCCGATGGCCGTCCACATGCACCATCGCGTCGGTCGTGCCACGGGGCATGCGCGTCCCTCCCGTCCACCGCGCCCGCCGCCCGAACGGCGGGATTGGGTCATCATGGTCACATGCGCTCCATTTGGAACGGTTCCCTGAGCTTCGGATTGGTCACCATCCCGGTCAAGCTGTACAGCGCCACCGAGGATCACGACATCTCATTCCGTCAGGTGCACGCGGCCGACGGCGGACGCATCCGATATCAGCGGGTTTGCGAGATCTGCGGAAAGGTCATCGAGTACCGGGACATCGCCAAGGCCTACGACGGCCCCGACAGCGGGTCGGTGATCGTCTCGGACGCGGACTTCGCCTCGCTGCCAGCCGATCGCTCGCGGGAGATAGCGGTGCAGGAGTTCGTTCCGGCCGACCAGATCGACCCTCTGCTCTTCGATCGCGCGTACTACCTGGAACCTGCCGCCGCGGCGGCGAAGGCCTTCGTCCTGCTTCGCCGCACGCTTCAAAGCACCGATCGGGTCGCCATCGTGCGATTCGCGCTCCGTCAGCGCACCCAGCTTGCCGCGCTACGGGTGCACGGCGAGGTGCTGGCCGTGCAGACCCTGCGGTGGCCCGACGAGATCCGCTCGTTCGAGGTGCCGGAGCGCGTTGCCCAGGCAACGGTCACCGACCGGGAGCTGCAGATGGCAGCGACCCTGGTCGACTCCTACGCCGCCGACTTCGATCCCGGCGAGTTCACCGACGAGTACCAGGTGCAGCTCCGAGAACTCCTCGACGCGAAGCTACAGGGCGGGGAGGGCTACACCGCCGAGGAGCCCGCCGCCGACGGCGAGGACGCCGAGGTGCTGGACCTGCTCGCCGCGTTGGAACGAAGCGTCGCCCGGCGCGGCGGGTCCGGAGCCGGCGGCAAAGCCGGCGGGAGCCGCCGAACAGGGCGCAGCGGAAAGGCCAACCGGAACGGTGAGGCCAACGCGGGCACCGGGGATGACGAAAAACCTGGCCGTCGCAAGCCTGCGCGCCGGAGCGCGAGCGGTGGCGACGAGCAGCCCGCCGAACGCGCCGCCCGGCCGCGCAAACGCGCCTGAGCGGAGTCTCGGTCCGCAACGCTGCCCACCTGCCGATACGGGCGGGCGCACCCCGGGCAGCGGCGGAGCTCGAACGTCTCGGTTCAGCCTCGGAGGTACTCGACCGCGGCCGCGGTCTGCTCGAACAGGGCGAGCACCGCATCCAGGCCCGTCACCTGCACGGCCCTCGTCACGGCGTGGCCGGTGGCGAGGATCGCTAGCTTGCCGTTCGCGTCCTCGGCCCGCCGGGCCGCCTCCACCAGTACGGAAAGGCCGGCCGAGCCCAGGAATTCGACTTGGCGCAGGTCAAGGAGTACCGCCTTCGCGTCGGCCTGGGCCTGGTCGAGGGCAGCGTCGAACTGCTGTGCGGTCGAGAGATCCAGAGCGCCGCTAACGGAGACGGTGATCGTGCCGTCATCCCGGTCACCGACATCCACCGCGAACCCGGCCGGAGACTCCGGTGCTGGCTGCAAGTCCGAGGGGTGGCTCATCAGCACTCCTTCAGCGTGATTGCGGCACGCCTGTTGTCTCAAGCCGCCACAAACCTCGTTTCTACCGTAGTTGATAGCCGCCCGGGGTGCGCACGTCGGCGGATGGACTTGTTTCGGCGAGATGGCTCCGCAACTGATCCAGGGTCTTGGCCAATAGGCGCGACACGTGCATCTGCGAGAGGCCGACCCGTTCGGCAATCTGGGTTTGGGTCAGATGCTGGAAGAAGCGCATCGCGAGGATCCGCCGTTCCCGTTCCGGAATGCGCGACAGCAGCGGCCCCAGCACTGCCCGATCCTCCACCAAGTCCATTTCGTGGTCCTCCTTCCCCAGCCGATCGGCCAACGCGGACGACGTCTCGTCACCGCCGACGGCGTTATCCAACGAGGCCGCCCGATAGGACTGACCTGCCTCCAAGCCCTCCTGGACCTCGGCGACGCTGATGCCGAGATACTCCGCCAGCGCCCTCGGCGTCGGCGCTGCGCCGAGGCGCTGGGACAGTTCCCGGCTGGCCCTGCCCAACGCGAGGTGCAGTTCGGACAGCCTGCGTGGCAACCGGATCGACCAGGCGGTGTCGCGGAAGTACCGCCGGACCTCTCCCATCATGGTGGGGACGGCGTAGGCCAGAAACGCTATCCCGCGGGACGGGTCGTAGCGGTCGACCGCATGGATCAGCCCGACGGTCGCAACCTGCTCCAGATCCGCTCGCGGCTCGCCGCGGCCCTGGAACTTCGCCGCGATGTGCTGGGCCACCCGCAGATGCATGGTGACCAGCCGATCGCGCAATTGGCTGCGCCGCGGGTCCCCCGGCCGCAGTTGGGCCAGCTCGGCGAACAACGGCGCCGCCGCAGCGTAATCATCGTCCGACTTGCTCACTGCCTCGCCCTGACCGGACGGACCGTCAGCGACAGTCGCAGTTCCGGCCCGTCGTCCTGCGATCCGTCGACCTCGCTCGTCACGGCCTGCGCGAGCGTCGTCAGCACCATCCAGCCGAAGGAGCCGCGATCGACGGGCTCCGCGCTGGATGCCCCCACCGCGAGGGTCACCGTAATCGCGTCGTCGACCGCGACGAACCGGCACGACACCGGGCCTCCCGGGCGGGCCCGCGTCACAGCGGTGGCGCCGAGTTCGTCCACGGCCATCCGCAGGTCCGACATGGTGTCGATGTCGAAGTCAAGCGAGATCGCCAATGCGGATGCAATGCTGCGCAGCAGTTGGATCTGCGCGGGGTCCGCGGGGATCGATGCCTCCACCTCGATGGCGCTCTCGTCCGGCTGCATGCTGCCTCCTTGAACATCGCTCCCGACAAGGTTCCCAATCAGGGCGAAGTAAACACCCCGTCCCACCAGGTGCCCAACATGCTCGGGCTGGCGTCGGAGAACGACGCGGTGGCTTCGGGGCTCGGGAGGTTCGGTGACGGACCATCAAGCGGCGCGGCGGACGCGCCGTTGCCCAAAGAATTCGGTCCGGAAGTGGGCCGGCGGGTCCGCAGAATCGCGGTCCCATACCGCAGGCCCGGTCAAACCACCGCGACGTCTGCCCACACGATCTTGCCGTCCGCCGTCGGCTGGTAACCCCATCGCCGGGAGACCTTGTGCACCAGCAACAAGCCGCGCCCGCCGAACGCGTCCAGGGATGGCTCGAGCAGCCGAGGCGGCTTCCGGCCGTGGTCGCCGACCTCGATCGTCAGCGTGTCGTCGAGGAGCGCCACCGCCACTTCGCAGGAACTGTGACAGTGCCGGATGGCGTTCTCGACCAGTTCGGTGACGATGATCTCGGCTTCGGGCACGACGCTCGGGACCCCCCAGGAGCGGCACAGCCCATCCACGAAGGTCCGGGCCATGCCGGCGCTGGCCAGATCCGCCGGGAACCCCGCAGCCGCGCGCCGAACACCGGGGCGCGCCGAGGCCCCGTCGGATGAACGGTCCATAGCGGCTGCATACCCTTCTGCGACGGCATCAAACGGCCACCGAACAAATGGAATCACACCACAACGAAACCCTAATCGTGCGAAGCGGCTCCGATGCTGCCTGAGCGGGCGCGACACGCGCGGCCTCGCACCGCCCAGGGCTCACAACCGTTCCACGATCGTGACGTTCGCCTGCCCGCCACCTTCACACATCGTCTGCAACCCGTAACGTCCGCCGCTTCGCTCCAGTTCCGCCAGCAGCGTCGTCATCAGACGCGCGCCGGTTGCGCCGAGCGGGTGGCCGAGTGCTATGGCGCCGCCGTTGACGTTGACCTTGGCCGGGTCGGCCCCGGTTTCCGCCAACCACGCCAGCACGACCGACGCGAACGCCTCGTTGATCTCGACCAGGTCGATCTGGTTCAGGGTCATGCCGGCCCGGGCCAGCGCGTACTCCGTCGCCGGGATGGGCGCCGTGAGCATGATGATCGGATCCGCGGCCCGCCCGGAGATGTGGTGCACCCGGGCGCGCGGCGTGAGGTTGTGCACACGCACCGCCCGCTCGGATGCCACCAGCAGGGCGGCCGATCCGTCCGAGATCTGGCTGGCGACCGCGGCGGTGATCCGGCCGCCGGGGGTGAGCGGCTTCAGTGAGGCGATCTTCGCCCGGTCGGGGGCGCGCGGACCCTCGTCCTTGCTGACTCCGGCGATCGGGGCGATCTCGTGGTCGAAGCGACCCTCGGACTGCGCGGCCAGCGCCTTGGTGTGCGACCCGATCGCGAACTCCTCCATCTGCTCGCGGCCAAGGCCCCATTTCTCGGCGATGAGCTCGGCGCCGTGGAACTGCGACACGGGCGCGTCGCCGTAGCGCCGGCGCCACCCCTCGGAGCCCGAGAACGGGTCCGGGAAGCCGAGTCCGGCCGCCGCGGTGTTGGACGACTGGATCGGTATGGCCGACATGTTCTGCACTCCGCCGGCCACCACGAGATCCGAGGTGCCGGACATCACGGCTTGGGCGGCGTAGGAGATCGCCTGCTGCGACGAACCGCATTGCCGGTCGATCGTGGTGCCCGGCACCGATTCGGGCAGGCCGGCCGCCAGCCAGCAGGTGCGCGCCACGTCCATGGCCTGCGGGCCGATCTGATCCAGGCAGCCGAAGATCACCTCGTCCACCGCGGCCGGATCGACCCCGGTCCGGCGCATCAGTTCGGCCAGCACGTGCGCGCCCAGATCGGCGGGGTGCACCTTTGCCAGCCCACCGCCCCGGCGACCCACCGGAGTGCGCACCGCGTCCACCAGGTAAGCCTCGGCACGGGCCTCGTCCACGGGCATCTCAGCCTCCAGACCTGCTCTCGACAGCACCGTCGCCATCGATGTTAGGTCAGCCGGAGGCCACCCAGTCGGCGAACGATCGTCCCGAGATCTGCTCGTAGGCCTGGATGTAGCGCTCCCTGGTGGCGACGACGACAGGTTCCGGCAGTTCCGGCGGGGGCGCTGCGGACCGCCTGTCCCAACCGGAGGCCGGCGAGGTGAGCCAGTCCCGCAGGTACTGCTTGTCGAACGACGGTTGCGGACGGCCCGCGCGGTAGCCGTCGGCGGGCCAGAATCGGGACGAGTCGGGGGTGAGGACCTCGTCGGCCAACACGAGAGCGCCGTCACCCGGCCGGATCCCGAACTCGAACTTCGTGTCGGCGAGCAGCAGGCCCCGGGACGCCGCGTGGGCCGCGGCGCGCCGGTACAGCGCCAGTGTGGTGTCGCGCAACTGCCGGGCGCGCGCGGTGCCGACCGTGGCGGCCACCTCGGACAGCGTGATGTTCTCGTCATGCCGGCCGATCTCGGCCTTGCTGGCGGGCGTGAAGATCGGCTCCGGCAGCTCCTGCGATTCCCCCATCCCCGGCGGCAGCGGCACCCCGCACACCGCGCCGCCGGCTCGGTATTCCGCCAGCGCCGAACCCGACAAGTAGCCGCGCGCAACGCATTCGATCGCGATCATGTCCAGAACCCGCACCAGCATCGCGCGCCCGGTGACCCGGTCGGGAATGCGCGGGTCGTCGACCGACACCAGGTGGTTCTCCACCTCGTCGGCCAATAGTTCGAACCAGAACACGCTCATCGCGGTCAACACCCGCCCCTTGTCCGGGATGGGCGTCGGAAGCACATGGTCGAAGGCGCTGATCCGGTCCGAGGCCACCAGCAGCAGCAGGTCGTCGTCGACCCGGTAGATCTCCCGCACCTTGCCGGACCCGAGGTGCTGATAGTCCGACAGGTCCGCCACCGGGCTAGCGTAACCGGGCCGCCTACTCTGCGGTCGACCCCTCGGCGATGCCCACCTCGATCACGCCGGCCAGCGAGGCGAGTTCGTGGACCAAGTCGCCCGGCTCGTGCCGGCCCTCGAGTTCGATGAGCACCTCGACCGTCCGCTGCGGGGCGTCCTCGCCGACGTCGCGGGCGGACCGGCCGCGCTGGCTACCGCGCACCAACTCGAGGTCCGCGACGAAATAGCCCTTTGCCGTGCACATCTGCACGATCGTGCGCAGCAGGCCGCGCCCGTCCTCGTAGGTGACCCGCAGAACCGACGAGGAGAACCGTGAGCGGGGCAGCCGCGCGAGGATCACCGGGAAGACGAACGCCACGAACAGGTACATGACGGTGACGGCGACCGCGATGAGCAGCAGCGACGCACCGGCCGCTGCGCCGATCGCCGCCGCGAGCCACACCGTCGCTGCCGTTGTCAGGCCGCGGACCATGTCGCGCCGGACGAAAATCAGCCCGCCGCCGATGAATCCGATGCCGGTGACGATCTGGGCCGCAACCCGGGACGGATCCAGCACCACGCCGTCACCAATGACGTCGAAGAACCCGTACTTGGACACCACCATGAACAGCGCTGCCCCGACGCCGACGAGCGTGTGGGTTCGCAGCCCGGCCGACTTCTGCCGCCACTGCCGTTCCAGGCCCACCACGCCGCACAACCCCAGCGCCACCAGGATGTCGACGATCGATCGCCAGTCCTGCGTCATCGGCAGTCCTGCGTCATCGGACGATCCGGCGTGATGGAAGATCCTGCGTCATGGGCGTCCTGCATCATCGAGGGTCCGGCGCCTCCGGTCTGCCGGGGAGGCGATCATCCTAACGGCCGGGCGGCCGACCTGCAGTGATCATGCTCCGCAGTTCGGCCCGCCGCCATCCGCGCAGCGAGTTGAGCACGGCGATCTCCTCCGCCCCGCGTAGGTCGTCCAACGCGATGACCCGTTCGGACAGCGTGCCGGATTCGAGCAGGCGACCGCGCTCCACCCCGGGGAGCAGGCCGCAGCCGAGCGCGGGGGTGTACCACCGCCCCCGCCGGCGCACCGCAAGGTTCGCGGTGGTCGTCTCGGTCGCCTCGCCGCGCTCGTTGAACAGCACCACGTCGTCCGCGCCGGGCCGCGTGGCGCGGTGCGCCAGGTAGCCCGATCGGTCGCCGTGCTTGTGGAACAGCAGGGCGTCGTCCGATCGAACCGGGCGCTCGGCCACCTCGAGCAGCACCGGATCCGGCGTGGCGTCGAGTTCCGTCACCTCAACCCGCACCGCGCCGTCTCGATGCAACACGACACGTATCCGCGCCGGATCCCGGCGCGACGCGACCGCCGCCTTCACGTCGGTCGCCGCGCCCGCCAACGAGAACGGAAACCCGAAGTAGGCGGCCGAATCCGCAAGGCGCCGCAGGTGCCGGTCGAGATCGCGCGGACCGGCCGGCGGGTCGAACAGAAGCGTCTCGAACAACGTCACCGGTTCCGCGTGTTCGTGTACCGCCGCCGTCTTGGCCAGCAACTCGGCCCATTCCGCCGCCGGCTCGGACAGGTGCGTGATCCCCCCGCCGGTGCCGTACACCGCCCGCCCACTGGGATCTGCGCGAAGGACGGTGCGGATCGCGACCGAGAAGCGCGCGGCCGGCCGCGACCCGCCCGGCGCGAGGTAGCCGATCGCTCCGCAGTAGACGCCGCGCCGACGGCCCTCCACACGTGCGATTGCGGCCATGGCGGCGCGTTTGGGCGCGCCCGTCACCGAGCCGCTCGGAAAGAGCGCCTCGAAGAGTGCCACGAGATCGACGTCGGGACGCGCCCTGGCCCGCACCTCGGACGTCAGTTGCCAGAGTGTCGGATACCGTTCCGCGGTGAAGAGCCTTGCCACGGAGACAGTACCGGTCTCGGCGATTCGACCGAGGTCGTTGCGGAGCAGGTCCACGATCATCGCGTTCTCGGCGCGTTCCTTATCCGAGAATCGAAGGGCAGCAGCGTGTTCCGCGTCCTCTGCCGGCCAGCGTCCGCGCGTCGCGGTTCCCTTCATCGGGCGGGTGACGACATCGCGGCCGGAACGTCCGAAGAACAACTCGGGCGAGAACGAGGCAATCGTGAACTCGCCGGTGCGGATCAGCGCGTTGTACTCCGAGCGCTGCGATGCGCAGACGCTCGCATAGAGTTCGTCGATCGATCCCGCGGTGCCTTTCAGCCGGGCGGTGAGGTTGAGTTGGTAGTAACTGCCCGCGGCGATCTCGTCCTGGATGGTTGCAACAGCGCGGGTGTGCCAGGCACGGCCCCGATCGAGCCGCCAGGCGGGGCGAATGCGGGCACCGCGGGTCGGCGGCGTGACGAACGTGCGGGTGCGGAATGCGGCGAAGAACACCAGGGGCAGCGACGCCATGGGATCGCCCGCCGGCCAATTCGGGACGACGTCGAGCCCGCAGTCCAGACCCGCGGCGGCCTCGTAGGTGACGAAGCCTGCAACCCAACGGCCGCCACGCGCCGCACCCTCCGCCGCCCGAAGGCTCGCCCGCACCTGCGCCGGTTCGCGAGCCGTGAAAACGGCGACCGGGTCGGACAGCTCGAAGCTCCCGGCGGACTGGGTGAGATCGTCGAACCTGGCGCGGATCATCGCGCTCGCGGTCGCCCCGGCGGCGCCGCCATCACAATTCGCGGTACATGATGTGCAGCCCGACGTAGCCCTCGCGAGGATGGTGGAACGCTCCGGGCACCGTACCGATGATCCGGAATCCGAGGGAGGTCCACAGCGCGACTGCTGCCGCGTTGGTCGAAACCACTGCGTCGAACTGCATGGCACGGTAACCCTCGGCCCGTGCTCGCACGAGCGCCGCCAGGCAGAGCTGCCGGCCGATCCCGCGCCCGGCATACTGCGGATCCACCATGAAGCTCGCCCCCGCGACGTGCGACCCGTTGCCCTGCTGGTTCGGGTGGATGGTCACCGTGCCGACCACCTGCCCCACGATCGGGCTGCTGCCGATCCCCACATAGCCGACGCTGTCGCGACGATCGGTGTCGACGGCGACCAGCACCGTGGTCCGCGGACCGGCATACCATTCCGCCCGGGCGTCGGCTCCCATCATCGCTGTTGGCAGGCAATGCGTCTCGCCGGCCACGACGATCTTCCGGAAGAACGGCCAGATCGTCGCCCAATCTTCCAGGCCCGAATCGCGGATCTTGATCGGGTTGCGCGGGGGGCGGCTCGGCCGGCCCGCGGTGCCCGATTGTTCGCCCGGCCCTCCGGCCGCGCTCACGGTGCCCGATTGTTCGCCCGGCGCTCCGCTCACAGGATCGCGCCCGGGGTGTATTGCGCGGCCTGCGGGTGCTCGGCCACCACCGCGGCAATACGGTCGAGGACAGCGGCAGTCTGTGCGCCGGCCATCCCGGTGAACGACGCTGCGTCGGCGATCAGCTCACCGAGCTTCCCGCGGTCCAGCGGCAACCGCGGATCCGCGCCCAGCCGGTCCAGCAGATCGTTTCTGGCAGCACCGGATTCGCGCATCGCGAGGGCCACGGCCACCGCATGCTCTTTGATCGTCGCGTGGGCGACTTCTCGGCCCACCCCTGCTCGTATCGCCGCCATCAGGATCTTTGTGGTCGCCAGGAACGGCAGGTAGCGCTGCAATTCCGCGCCTATCACCGCGGGGTAGGCGCCGAAATCGGCAAGCACCGTCATCATCGTCTCGAACAGCCCGTCGATGGCGTAGAACGCATCGGGCAGCGCGACCCGGCGGACCACCGAGCAGGCGACATCTCCTTCGTTCCACTGCGATCCAGCCAGTTCCGCGGCCATCGTCGCGTACCCGCGCAGCACCACCGCCAGCCCGCACACCCGTTCACAGGAACGGCTGTTCATCTTGTGCGGCATCGCCGAGGAGCCCACCTGGCCGGGCGCGAAGCCCTCGGTGACGAGCTCCGCCCCGGCCATCAACCGGATGGTCGTGGCCAGCGACGCGGGGCCGGCGGCGAGCTGCACCAACGCGGACAGCACTTCGTAATCCAGCGAGCGCGGGTAGATCTGCCCGACCGAGTCGAGGATGCTGCTTCGCCCCGAGACTTCCTGCGCCATGGCCGCTTCCAGATCTGCGACGAGTTCGGCGCTGCCCAGCAGATCGAGCATGTCGGCTGCGGTCCCGATCGGACCCTTGATGCCCCGCAACGGATACCGCTCGATCAGATCTTCCAGGCGGCCGTATGCGAGCAGGAGTTCCTCTGCGGCGCTGGCAAATCGCTTGCCCAGCGTGGTCGCCTGCGCCGGGACGTTGTGCGATCGGCCGACCATCACCAGGTCGGAGTACTGGGCGGCGCGCCGGCCCAGCGCCGCAAGCACGGCGACCACCCGGTCGCGAACCAGGGCGAGGCCGGCGAGTATCTGTGCCTGCTCGACGTTGTCGGTCAGGTCGCGGCTCGTCATGCCCTGGTGGATGCGCTGGTGCCCGGCCAGCGCGTTGAACTCCTCGATGCGGGCCTTCACATCGTGGCGGGTGACCCGTTCCCGCGCGGCGATCGATGGTAGGTCGACGGTCCCGACAACGGCCTCGTAGTCACCGATCACGCCGTCGGATACCGGAAGTCCCAGCCGGGACTGGGCCCGGAGGACGGCCAGCCACAGCCGTCGCTCGGCGATGATCTTTCCCGTAGGCGAGAAGATCTCGATCATTTCCGGGCTGGCGTACCGCTCTGCGAGCACGTTGGGGACGCCGGGCTCGACCGGCCGGGCGGAACTCGCAGAGGGTGCCGGCGCCTCGCCAGGATGCACGTCGTTCACCCGCCCAGTGTCCCAGTTCCCCGCTGCTTACAACCCCGGTGGGTGGCGACGGACCGGTTGCTCAGTTGACGGCGGCGTCGAGCACGCCCGACGCGATCGCGGCGAGCTGTGCGGTGGTCAGGTGGTCCGCGGCCCCCTGGTTCGCGGTGACGATGACCGTGACGGCGCCCAGGCGCGCCCAGCCGCTGGCCACGACCGGCGTGGCGCCGGGGGCCATCAGGGCCGTTTCCGCCGAATCGGCGGGCCCGCCCGACTGCCCGGATGCGGTGGCCGGCGCGGGCCCGCCAAGGATGGCCGACGGGGCGGGTTCGACCGCTGCCGTCCTGACCGCGACCATCAACACCGCCGCGGGCCACGCGGCGTGCACCACGGCGGCGCGCAGCGGGTCCGGCGCGCAGGTAGAGACCCGGGGATCGTCGGTGACGGTGGCGCCGGGTAGCGCCCGGATCGCCGCCGCGGCCTCGGTCGGGCGTAGCGCCGGCCGCAGCGCGCACCCTGTCGTGCCGGAACGGGCGGTGCCGCCCGCGGCGGAGCTGCCGCTCTCGACTTGGTGGCCGTCGGCAGATTGCTGACCCGCGCTCGGCGACTGCGCGGCGTAGGTCTCCGCCCGTGATCTGGCGCCATCCTGCGCCCCCGGCATGCCCAACGCCGGCGATTGCGGGGCGGCGGGTGCGGACTCCGCGGACCCCGCGGATGGCTCTCCTTGGGCGGCCTCGCCGCCGCCGGCCGCCGACGGGGCCGGCACGGCGAGTTCCTGGCCGGCCGTCGGTACCACCTGCTGGCTGCCGTTCGCCGCCGTGTGCGCCCCGTCCGCTTGGCCCGCGGTCGGCACCGACCGGGTCGCGAGCAGCGGGCCGAGCAGGACGACGCCCGTCACGAGCGCGGCGGCCGCGAGAACCCCACCGCCCCAGCGGCTGACGCGAACCGTTCGGGCGCGGGTCTGCGCGGCCCGTAGGCGGTGCGCCTCCCGCAGCACCGATTGCGCGGTCACCACACTCGGCGGCTCATTGGCCAGCACGATCGCAAAGACCTCGCGCACCTCCTCCGCCATCGGATCGCGCCGGCCGCCCGCGGCGCCGCGGCGGTCGGCGCCGGCAGAATCCATGCGCTGCGGGTCGGCGTCGGCAGGATC
The DNA here is from genome assembly GCA_964624455.1 of uncultured Actinomycetes bacterium. Lineage (GTDB taxonomy): Bacteria > Actinomycetota > Actinomycetes > Mycobacteriales > Nakamurellaceae > Nakamurella. Next base: position 59,306 of record CAZUXD010000016.1, read on the forward strand.
CGCGCGTCGCTGGTCGGGAACGCGCGCGGCCGCGTCGCCGAAACGGATGCCGTCGGGACCGCCGGGACCTGCGTCGGCACGGCCGGCGTCCTCGGCACGGCCGGCGTCGGAGCCGCGCGGGTCACCGCCCGGGCCCCACCCCGACGGCTCGTCATCCACATGGTCATCACCGGGCCTGGTCATCGCACCTCCTCCCCCAACTCCGCCAGCGCCGCACGCAACGCCGCGAGGCCCCGCGCGGTCTGCGACTTGACCGTGCCCTCGGCGCATCCCAGGGCCGCCGCCGCGCCGGCCACGTCCAACCCGTCGAAGTAGCGCAGCACCAGCACCGCGCGTTGCCGAGGCGGCACCGCCGCCAGCGCCGCCCGGACCAGTTCGCGGTCGGTCACCGCCGACGCGATGTCGACCGGGGCAGGTCGGGTCGGCACCGCGTCGACGGGTCTCTCCCTCCGCCAGGGCCGGCGGGAGGCGTCGATCGTGGCGCGCACCAGGCACGACCGCACGTATGCGTCCAGTGCCGCCCGGTCCCGGATCCGGTGCCACGCGCCGTAGAGCTTGACGAACGCCGTCTGGGTGAGATCGTCTGCCGCATGCCAGTCGCCGCACAGCAGGTACGCCGTCCGCCGCACCGCGTCGCGGCGCGCGGCGACGTATTCGGAGAACTGCGCATCCTCCTCGCGCCTCACCTATCCTCCTGCCCTGCTGTTTCAGACGGACGCTAGCCGCCGAATGGTTGCACGGCACCCGAGTCGCGTGGATTTGGCACGATCATCTGGTGCGCGCCCACGGCATCGGCACCCGCGGAGTGGGCGGGCCGGTGGTGGCGATGGCGGCGCTGCTCGCGGTCGCCGTCGTGTGGGGCTCCAGCTTTCCGCTGACCAAGGTGCTGCTGGCGACGCTCTCCGCCCGGCAGTACCTCGCGCTGCGCTTCGCGCTCGCCGCGGCGGTCCTGCTGCTGGCGTTCCCGCGTTCGGTGTGGAGGCTGCCCCGCCGCGCGCTGGTGCGGGCGATCGTGCTCGGTCTCGCGTACGGCGCGGCGCAACTGGTCCAGACGACGGGCCTTGCGTACACGCCGGCCACCGTGTCCGGTTTCATCACCGGGCTGTACGTGGTGGCGACCCCGCTGTGCGCGTTCGCGCTGCTGCATGTCCGGATCGGCCGCCGAGCGTGGGTCGGCGCGCTGCTGGCGGTGGTCGGTTTGGCGGTGCTGGCCCTTCGAGGCCTGTCGCTCGGGTACGGCGAATGGCTCACGCTGGCCTCTGCCGTGCTGTTCGCGCTGCACATCGTGGGTCTGGGCGCGTGGGCGCGGGCCCGGGACGCGCTCGGAATGGCCGTGGTGCAGATGGTGGTCATCGCGGTGGTCTGCGTCGTCGCGACCGTGCCGGAGGGATTCGCGGCGCCCGCGGACGCGACCGGCTGGGTGATCGTGGTGTACCTAGCGGTGGTGTCCGGCGGGGCGGCGATGATCGTGCAAACCTGGGCGCAATCGCAAATCCCGGCCAGCCGGGCCGCGGTCGTGATGTCGACCGAACCGGGCTGGTCCGCGGTGCTGTCGATCGCGTTCTTCGGCGAACCGCTCACCTGGCGGGTGGTCCTGGGCGGCGCGTTGATGCTCGCCGCGATGCTGGTGGTGGAAACCGGCCCGCGGTCCGCCGCCGAGCCCGCCGGGCCGGAGGACCTGCCCAAGTTCGCCGGCTGAAGGGCCGGCCGGATAGGGACGCTCAACCGATCAGCGGCCCCACGCACCGAAGGCCCGAGGTCCCGACGTTCAGACCCACCGAGATCGCGTCACCCGGACGGCCGGAGTCCGGCGGTGCGACGCATCCGCCCGAGAAGCACCATGGCGAGCACCGGAACGGTCAGCAGCGCCGCCACCACGTTCAGCCCGCCGAAGCCGAAGGCGCTCTGCACCACCCCGGACACCCCCGCCGCCACCGCGGCGAGCAGGTTCATGGCCGTGTCGGTGGTGCCCTGCACAGCCGTGCGCACCGACTCGTCCACCGACTCCCCGAGCAGTGTCGACCCGGCCACCAGCGCGAACGACCAGCCCAGCCCCAGCAGGAACAGCCCTGCGGTCACCAGCGCCGTGGACGGGCCGGACAGCCCGGAGATCACCGCGGATGCCAGGAAGACCGCCTGGCCCAGCACGATGGCCCGAACCTGGCCGATCCGGTCGGAGATCATCCCGACGATCGGCGAGAAGGCGTACATCCCCAGCACGTGGACGCTGATCGTCATGCCGACTAGTTCCAGGCTCGCGCCGTGGTGCGCCATGTGCACCGGCGTCATCGTCATGACGGCCGCCATCACCGTCTGCCCGAGCACGACGGAGACGAACGCGAAGCGGGTCACCGGGGACGAGAAGATGATCCGCACGCCCGCGGCGAGGCCCTGCCGGGCGCGAGGCGGCCCGGTATCGGCGCGGGCGGCCAGTCGCTGCGCCGTCAGCAGCGGGTCGGGGCGCAGGAAGACCCACAGGATGACGGCGCCGATTGCCACCACCACGGCGGCGATGACGAAGCCTCCGGACTCCGCCGGCACCTGGAAGAGCGACGCCACCCAGACGCCTGGCCCGGCCAGGTTCGGGCCCAGCACCGTCCCCACCGTGGTGGACCACATGACGATGGACAGCGCCCGAGCGCGGTGTCGTGGATGCGCGAGATCCGTTGCGGCGAACCGCGATTGCAGGCTGGTGGCGTTTCCCGAGCCGAACAGCAGCATGCCGGCGATGAGCAGCGGAACGTCGCCGAGCGCGGCCGAGACCACCAGCAGTACCGCGCCGACGCAGGCCAGAGCCCAGCCGAGGCCGAGCGCGACACGGCGGCCCCGCCGGCTGGCGAGCAGCGCCAGCGGCAGCGCCACCACGGCGGCTCCCAAGGTCGAGCCCGTCCGCGCGAGGCCGGCCGTGGCCTCGGAGCCCGTCACCGCCTCCGCCAGCAACGACCCGAGGGAGGCGCCGGCCCCGATGCCGATGCCGCCGACGATCTGCGCGGCGATCAGCATCCGCATCACGCGGCGCTGCGCGCGGACGATCTGGCCGTCCGCCTGCCAGATCGGCCGGTCCGGCCTCAGCGGATCGGCGCTGTCGGGAGTCGCCTCACCGCGGGAGTCGGCTTCGTCGCTGCTGGTCAGGCTCATCGGGCGGCCACGGCGTCGGCGATGCGGTCGACGATTTCGCGCAGGATCGGGCGCGGGGTGGCCATGTTCAGCCGCACGAACCCGGCCCCGGGCGCCCCGAACTCCGCCCCGTCACTCAGCCACACCCCGGCCCGTTCGCGAAGGAAGGGTCCGGGGGCGGCCGGAAGGCGGAGTTCACGAAAGTCCAGCCACGCCAGGTAACTTCCCTCCGGCGGGCGGAAGGCCACGCCGGGCAACCGCTCGGCGACCAGTCGGGCCAGCAGATCCCGGTTCCCGGCGAGGTAGGAAAGCACGTCCGCGAGCCATTCGCCGCCGTCCCGGTAGGCGGCGATGTTCGCGGCCACCCCAGGTGTGGAAGCGCCGTGAGTGACCACCAGATGGAGCCCGGCCCAAGTCGCGGCATCCGCCTGGTTCGAGACGATGGCGGCTGCGCACTTGAGGCCCGGCAGGTTGAACGCCTTCGATGCGGACGTGCCGGTGACGGTATGCCCGGCGGTCACCTCCGAGAGTGACGCGTAGGGCACGTGCGGCGGCGAGTCCGGGTAGCTGATCGGGGCGTGGATCTCGTCGGCGAACACCCGGCCGCCGCGCGCCGCCACCACCTCGGAAAGCGCCAGCAACTCGTCCCGGCGCAGCATCCGGCCGACCGGGTTGTGCGGGTTGCACAGCACCAGCAGGTTCCCGCCGGCGGCGAACGCCGCGTCGATGCCGTCCAGATCGAGCGTGTAGTAGTCCCCTTCGACCCGGCAAGGCACCTCGATGATCTCGCGGCCGTGCGCCGGCGGCACCGCGAAGAACGGCATGTACGCGGGCGTCGGCAGGATCACCGCAGAGCCCGGCCGGCTGAAGTGGTCGATGCAGATCGAAAGCACCTTCAGCACGTCGCCGAGCGCGTGCACGTTCGCCGGATCCACCCGCCAGCCGTGCCGCGCCCGTTGCCACTCCGCGCACGCCGCGCCGAACTCCGCCTCCAGGCGTGGCGGCAGGTATCCGTAGGCCGCGTCCGCGATGCTCTTGCGCAGGGCGGCGGTGACGGCGGGCGCCGCGCCGAAGTCCATCTCGGCGATGAACGCCCCGATCTCCGCCTCGCCGGGCACGGTCCACTTGAGGCTGCCGGCGGCGCGCAGCCGCTCCGGCGTGATCGCATCGAGGGTCGCGGCGAACGCCGATCGCGACGACGCGGGCACCACACCGGGCACCGGAAGGTGCGATCCGGGGGTGCGGGCCATTGGTCGAACCTACTGCCGCAGCGCGGTTCGACCGGTCCAGGGTGCTTCCGGACGTACAGCGCCAAGGGCTGCCCTCGTTGCGCCCCAAGATCCGCACGACCTGCGGGAACCCGGCGGCCGCGGCATTCCGCGGCCCAACGTCAGCGCCGGCCGATCTGCTTCTGCTTGGACTTGGCGGCGATGGCGGCCACCACGTAGACCCCACCGGCGATGAGCGCGATCCACAGCACGGCCTTGAACAGGAAGCCCACCAACGCGCCGACCAGACCGAGCGCGATCCAGGCGACCACGATGACTCCGACGATCTTGAAGAACTTGTCCACCAGGACTCCTAAAGCCTCGTTCGCCGACCGGCGGCCGACGAGAACATCCTCCACGGTGCCATGACATACCGTCGGCCACGTCGGGGCTGACCCTGAAAGTCGCCCGGGTATGCCCCGTACCAGGGTAGGGGTGCGTCCGTGTGGACGCCGGAATTGCCGGCCGCGACCCGGCGCGCGTACCGCCAAACCGCCCGAACGCTGCTACCCGGCCACATAGGCGGCCAGGCCGTCCAGCGCGCCGCGAATGGTCTCGGCGGATCCGGCGAACGACATCCGCAGGTAGCGCCGCCCGTCGATGGGGTCGAAATCCCGCCCCGGCGCCGTCGCCACCCCGACCCGCTGCAGCAGGTCCCAGCAGAGGGCCTCCGAGTCGTTGGTGAGGTGCGAGACGTCGGCGTATGCGTAGAAGGCGCCGTCGGCCGGGGTCAACCGGTCGATGCCCAGTGCGCGCAGCCCGCCGATCAGCAGTTCCCGGTTCGCGGCGTAGCGGGCGACGTGGCCGTCGCACTCGTCGTACGCGTCGAAGGCCGCCAACGCGGCGTACTGCGACGGCGCGGGCGGGCAGATCGCGAGGTTCCCGGCCAGTGCGTCGACCGCCCCGACAAGGTCTTCGGGCACCAGCAGCCAGCCGATCCGCCACCCCGTCATGGAGAAGTACTTGGAGAAGGAGTTGACCACGAACCCGGAACGGTCGGTGGCCCACGCGCTGGCCTGTCGCGGCCGCGCGGATGACGTCGATCCGAGACCGGCCGAACCGTCGCCGAACGCGATGCCGTGGTAGATCTCGTCCGAGACCATCCGGATGCCGCGGTCGGCGCAGTGTCGTGCGAGGCCGGCAAGCTCCGCGGACGAGAGCATCGTGCCGGTGGGGTTCGCCGGACTGGCCACCACCAGGCCCGCCACATCCAGATCGGCGAGCATGGCGACCGTCGGCTGGAACCGGGTCTGTGGGCCGCAGGGCAGGTCGACGACTTCGCAGCCCAGCGCGGCCAGCAGATTCCGGTAGGCCGGATAGCCCGGACGCGACAACGCAACCCGGTCGCCGGCGTCGAACGCCGAGAGGAACGCCAGCAGGAAGCCGCCCGAGGATCCGGTGGTCACCACGACCTGACCGGGATCCACGTCCAGGCCGTACCGATCGCGGTAATGGCCCGCGATCGCCGAGCGCAGCGCCGGGATCCCCAGCGCCTCGGTGTAGCCGAGGATCCGCTCGTCCAGCGCGATGTGCGCCGCTTTCAGGACCGTGCTCGGCGCGGGCGTGGACGGCTGACCGGCCGCGAGGTTGAAGACCGGCTCGCCGCGCTCGGCGCGCCGTGCGGCAGCGGCCCACACCTTCATCACGTGGAACGGTTCGATGCCGGCGCGCACCGCCGGGCCGGTTCCAGCCGCGACCGGCGCTGCCTGACCGGCCCTCGACCGGCGCTCCGACGGCGGGCTCAGGGCGTCACGGTCCACGCCACCATCCTGACATCGCCGGGCAGCCAAGCGCTGCGGCGCACGGCCCGACCCGGTGCGGGCGACCGTTCACGTCCCCGCCCACCTGCACCGATGGCCGCAGGGGAAGCCGCGCCGTCACCGGTTCGTGTTAGCGTTGCGCAACTGCAGGGCAACTGACAGTAGTGCAGACCCGATACGGCTCCCGTGTAGTACCCCGTAGTGTCTCGTTGTTGCCGGAGGTGATTGGCCTGCGTCACCGGGGCAGTCCGCCAGCGGTCGGCGACCCGATCGACGCGGTTCTTCGAATTCCCCATCCCGCGGTGCTGGTGGGCGGATCGCTGCTGTTCGTCGCCGCTTTGGCCGGGCAGCGCGCCGGCCGCCAATTCGGATCCACCGCGGGTGGGTGGCAGGCGGGCGATCCGGCCGGGACCTGGTGGATCCTGGCAGCGTCGGCGGCGGCCGCCCTGTGGGGACTTGCGCTGCTGGTGGTGCCCGTCATCCGCACCATCCCGGCGGCCCTGCTGGGGCTCGTCCTGCTGGACGCGCTGCCGGTGGTGACGCAGATCGGCTCGCCGGATCCGGCCGCCGCCCGCACCCAGGTGGTGCTGCTGGTGATCCCGACGCTGATCGCAGCGTCCGGCCTTCCGGTCCGTTCCTACCGCGTCCAACTGAGCGGCGCCGTGGTGCTGGCGGCGTTGATGGTGGTCCTCCCGGAGAACGGCCGCCGCGCCCTGCACATCGTCATCGAAACGAGCGTCGCCCCGATAGTCCTGCTGGTGAGCGCGATGCTGGTCCGTCGGGTCAGCAGCGCGACCGCCGACCGGATCCATCGGCTGCGCGCGCTGGCGTTGACCGACGAGTTGACCGGGGCATGGAACCGGCGCGGCCTGGCCGCGGGCGTCGCCCGCTTGGTGCGCGGCCGGCGGGACTCGACGCTGGGCCTGCTGCTCCTCGACATCGACCATTTCAAGTGGTTCAACGACGAGCACGGCCATGCCGCCGGCGACGAGGTGCTGCGCCGGGTCTGCGATGTGCTTCGGGCGACGGTCGGCCCGCGTGACCTGGTCGCCCGGGTGGGTGGCGAGGAATTCGCCGTCGTGACCCAGGCAGGCGCCGAGCCGTTGGCCCGGGCGGTGCAAGAGGCGGTGACGACCGTTCGGCCGGCCGTCACGGTCAGCATCGGTTTCGTCGATCTCGCCGGCGCGCAGTGCGCCGTCCCCGGAGCGGTGTGGAAGCTGCTCGACGCGGCCGATCGGGCGCTGTACGAGGCGAAGAACACCGGCCGGAACAGGATCTGTCGCGGCACCTGGGACCCGGCCGCCCCGATCCCGGAGCGCCAATCCCACATGCCGAGGCAGGCGGCCGTCGCACCGCGTGGTGCATCCCCGGCGGCACAGCCGTCCAGGCTGCCCGGCTGGATCCTCGCATTCTTCGGAACGCTGGGCGCGCTGTCCGTCCTCGCCTCGCACGCCGACGACGCCGCCCGCTGGCTGTTCGTGCTCGTCGCTGCGGCCTGCGCCGCCTCCGGCGCTTTGCTGATCGCGGCGGCGCCGCGGCTCGCCCGGTCCCGGCTGGCCCTGGGTGTGCTGGGAACCGACGCGGTGGTCGCGTTGGCGGTATGGCACCTGGACAGTGGACCGGCCCGGCTCGCCGCGCTGTTGCCGCTGCTGCTCACCGGGCTGATGGTCGCCCAGCACGCCGGCCGAGCGATGCTGCTCGGGCACCACGTGCTGGCCGCCGCCGTGTGCTTGATCGCGGTGATCCGCGATCCGACCGGCTCGACGATCGTGATCGTGACCCTGCATGCGGCGGTCCTGATCGGCTCGGCGGAGTTGATCTTCCACCTCCGCCGCCGATACCACGCCGCAGCCGTCGACCTGCACCGATGGTCGGTGACGGACCCGCTCACCGGCCTGGCGAACCGCCGCGGCCTGGAACTGGCCTTCGGGCGGCTGCCCGCCGACCGGATGCTCACGGTGCTGGCCCTGGACGTCGACGACTTCAAGTCCATCAACGACCGGCATGGACATGCGGTCGGCGACGACTCGTTGATCCGGCTGGCAGCGATCCTGCGCAGGGTCACCGGTCCGGGCACGGTGGTCGGCCGTACCGGCGGTGACGAATTCGTGGTGCTGGCGCCGTCTGCGTCCGCGCGGGCGCTCATCGGGAACGTGACCCATGCGGCCGCGCTCCTGCCGGTTTCGCTGTCGGTCTCGATCGGCTCCACGGCCGCGGCGCCGTACCACGGGTTGTCGCTGTGGCGCCTGGTCGCCGCCGCCGACGCAGCGCTGACCCTGGCCAAACGGGCCCGGCGCGGCGACCCCGCCGAGGCATCGACCTCGCGGGACGCCGCGGGCCGGAACCCGCTAGGCGCCCGGGACCGGAGCGGCTCGCAGGATCAACCGGACCTTGCGGATTTCCCGGATCAAACGGGCCTTGCGGATCAGGCGGCGGCCGGCTCGGTCGCGCTGATGGCGAGCGATGACGGGTCGTCGGCGGAGACATCCACCACGACGGTCTGGCCGTCGTCGATGCGGCCCGCCAGGAGTTCGCGCGCAAGCTGATCCCCGATGGCAGACTGCACCAGCCGGCGCAGCGGGCGCGCGCCGTACACCGGGTCATAACCGGCCAGCGCCAGCCAGTCCCGCGCATCCGGGGTGACGTCCAGCGGGAGGCGCCGGGCGGCCAGCCGATCTGCCAGCGTCGCGATCTGGATGTCCACGATGCTGGCGAGCTGCTCCGGGCCCAAGGTGTTGAAGAAGACCACGTCGTCGAGGCGGTTGAGGAACTCCGGCTTGAACGTCACCCGAGCGGCCGCCATCACCGCCTCGCGCCGCTCCTCCTCCGACAGCGACGCGTCCATCAGCGCCGCCGAGCCCAGGTTCGAGGTCAGGATGAGCAGCGTGTTGCGGAAGTCGACCGTGCGCCCCTGGCCGTCGGTGAGCCGCCCGTCGTCGAGCACCTGC
>CAZUXD010000017.1:0-66263 GCA_964624455.1 uncultured Actinomycetes bacterium
GCGGCCTCCAGCTCTACCCCCCCACCCCATGACCCACGGACATCCCGGAAGCGCCTGGAAAAGAACAATGCCGCCGGGCCCGCTGAGCGCTATGCCGTCACTCACAAGGCTCTGGCGAGCGCGATCCAGGTCATCGCGCGCCGACGACTCCAGCGGGATCATCGGCGACGCCTGCCGGCGCCTGCTGGAACTCCACCCTCGCGCCGCGGCCGAGGCGCAGATCAATCCGGCCAAGCTGATCGACTGGATGATCAAGTTTCAGTTCGACGACAACGACGTCGACTACTTCGAGCTCGACATCGTGGCGTACGCCGATGCGCTCGGCGACGCCGGCGTCGCCGCCTACCGCAACCGACTCGCAGCCATCGAAGCTGGTTTGGGACCGCGACCGAGCCATGAGGATCGCTGGCAGGCCAACAACTCACATGCCTGGTTCACGCTCGACTGGAACGCCAAGCGGCTCGCCGTACTCAATCGCGATATCGACGCGATCATCCGCACACACGTCCGCGACCGGAAGGTCGCCGCTTGGTTCACCGACACCGCAGAGGCTTTCGAGGAGATCGGCGAGTACGACCTCGCGATCGACTGGGCGAGGCAGGCCACCGAGTTCGGCCTCGGCCACCAGTCGGTCACGGCTGCCCGCCATTGGGCCAAGCTGATCGACACCCACCGCCCAGCGGAGTCGCTCGACACCCGCGTCGTCCTCTTCCGGCGCTGGCCGAACTCCTCGACCGCATCCGAGCTCCTTCGGGCGGCAGGCGACACGTGGCCTACGTACCGCGACGACGTGATGGAAAAGCTGTCCCACCAGCCGTACGACGCCGTCACCTTCACCCTCGGCACGCTCAACGACCCACAGGCCGCCTGGGATCTCGCACACGACCTCTGCCTCGACAGCGACTACGGCTGGGCCGATCTGGCCAACGCCTACGGGAAGATCGACCCACTCAAGGTCCTGCCGATCCACGAGCGACTCGTCCGCAGCGAACTCACCGACGCCGGCACCGAGCACTACCGCCGCGCCGCCAAGCGACTGGCTGAGATGCGCAAACTCGCCCCGACACCCGACTCGGCCGCGTGGGTCGACGCCCTCATCTCAGACCTCCGCGAAGAGCACAAGCGTCGGCCACGGCTCCAGCAGGAGTTCACCCGCGCCGGACTCCCCTGACCTGGACCGAGCGGCAGCACGCCCAGCGCAGCCGCAAAAGATCGACTTCGAGTGATCCCAATCGTCAGATTCATCGCCCGTAAGAGTTCGACTTCATCCGACGCAAACGTTAGAGAAGGCGACCTTGATTCACCCGTCCCGGAGCTCCGCACCCGCCCAGCCCCGGGACGTCGTCATATCCGTTTCGTCCGCTGCAATGCGAAAACACGTCGTCCATTTCGTTTCGTGGTCGTCGTGCCTTTCGTTCGCGGTGCTAGCCGCCGGCCGGACGCGGGCGTTCACTGAGGCCGGAGGTTCGGTGCCGTACAACCCGGTGCGCACGCCGGGGCCGCAGCCCTGGTCACGTTCGCCCGAAAGGTCGACACTGACCGGCACAAGGAACCTGCCTGCCTCGGCGTGATCACCTCGACCGGCGCAGGCGGCCGTCGGCCCGACGGCGTTCATGTCATCCCCATCGGATGCCTGGGGCCGTAACGACTGGTCACCGACGGGCGCAGCAATCCGTTACGAATCGGCCGGAAGCTAACATGCCTCCGCGACGTGTCAGGTCCTTCAACACGCCGAAATCAACTGCCACTGGGTTGGCAGTGATGGGCCCGAAGTGATGCACGAGAGTCATGCACGAAGCCCCGGAATCGGTGTCCAATGGCGTCGCTTCTCCACCGATCGGGGCCCGCCCAGCCGTTAGTCCCGTAACTTCTATGATACGCTAAATTCCTAGAGAGGAGTGATCGACATGACCGGCAACAGTGCCTTCTGGAACGACCTTGCCCGCGACCTCGAGGATCCTGAGTTCCTCCGGGAATTCGTCGTCGAGTCCATGCGCATCGCCACCGTCGACCAGGTGGTCAACGCGCTCGATGACGCACGCGAAGCCGCTGGGTTGTCCAAGGCCGAGCTTGCTCGCGCCATCCAAGTCGAGCCGGCGACGATCCGGCGCCTCTTCGCCTCGGAAAGGTCGAACCCGACGCTGGGCACGCTGGCCGAGGTCGCTGCAGCGCTCGGGATGCGAATTACCATCGAGCCGCTCGATGGGGATGAGCGGACGAAGGTTACCGAGCCCCTCCTGACCGGACGGACCGCCGACCCCGCCGCCCTGGCTCGCCACCTCCACGAGCTGCGGACCCGCTCCAAGGTTCCGGCCTGACGTCACCCGATCGAGCGCGGGTTGCGGTTGAAGCATTCCTTGCCCATCGAGCGCACCGACGCGTAGTGGCTCTTGTGACTTGGTGGGGCAGGGGCTGGTCCGCCGGTCGGCGTGTCGGCGTGAATGAGGGGCCCGTGGCCTTCGAAACTGGGTCCAACCCACCGACTCGGTCCAAGTAGGAGCACGCCCAGCCGATCCGGTGGACGTACCGTTCCTGCCCAGACGACAGCAGCTCGGCGCGCTCGCCATCGGTCAGTCCGACGCTGTCTGCGACCAGTCCGGCCAACTCGCGGAACCGCCGAGTCTGTCCGTCGGCGAGTACCCGATGCACGGGCGCCATGAACTACTCCCAGGTCAACATCACCGACATACCCACCTTCCGTCCGTTGGCGACCCGACGACGATCATGTCAGGGCGTGTCGCCGCTGCACTCGTTGACAACTCGCGAGGATCTTAGATAATTATCTACAAGGAGGTGTGCGATGTCTCGAACGATTACCGTCGGCGCGCTTCGGCAGAACCCCACACCCATGCTGCGCGAGGTGAAGGCTGGCGCCACCTACACCATCACCGACCACGGGGACCCGATCGCCGACGTAACGGCCCACCGTCGGACGCGCTGGATACCTGCCTGCCAGATCGACGCCCTACTCCGCGATCTCGGTGGCGACCCGGACTTTGCGGGTGACATGGTCGCGGCGCGGGCCGCAGAACTCAGTCGGGACCCGTGGACCGATACCGATTGAGGACCGCCGCGAAATGAAAGGCGCTGCCGGGTGAGAGCCGTCCTTGACACGAACATGTTGGTCGCCGAGTCGCTCGCGCGAGGCGGCTACGAAATCGCCGTGTCGTCGCTGTCGTGGGCGGAACTTCGTTACGGAATCCGAAAGGCGAAGAATCCCGTCGAGGCCGCACTCCGCGAAACTCGCCTTACCCGGCTGCACGCCCTTCTCGGCGACGGCCTGCCTTTCGACGACGCGGCGGCGGACTCATATGGGACGCTGTGCGGGGTGACCCTCGCCGGCGGGCGCGACGTTCGCGGCCGAGTCGTCGACTTGATGATCGCGGCGACTGCACTCGCAAACGGTGCAGCCATCATCACCCGCAACATCGACGACTTCGCCGGACTCGACGAACTCGTCCCGATCCTTGCCGGGTGACACCGGGCTCGCAGAAAGGAGGCTCTGTGGCAGCCACAGACGCCGACGCCGATGGAGCGACCGAACGCTCGGGGTGAGAGACAGCGAACCGGGCGGCGCTGCAGGCGGCGACGTCCGAGGCCCAGCCTGACAGCGAGCACCTCGCCCAGCGCGCCTGGCTCAGCCCGGATCCACCGGTGGGGGTGGCGACGATCGCGTTCAAGCTCACCCGCCCCACAGGACGGCTGGCGTCGGTGTTCCACGCGAAGGCCACCACCGCAACGATCCGCGCCCAGCTGATCGCGGCCCCGGCACGGCTGGCCTGGGAAGAGAGGCGGGTGGATCTGGCCAAGGCCGCGGTGGAAGCGCTGGTCGCGCCAGCCCGGGAACCCAGCTCGATCACCGACCTTCTCCCCCAGCCGAAGCGGCGGCATCGGTCGGCTTGAGTTGGGCGTTGCCCGGATCGTCCAGCTCTGCGGAACCCGATCGAGTCTCTGCCCAGAGGCAGAGATCATCATTGACCTTGATGACGAGCGCGATCATCAATCGCAGCGCGGTTACGTAGGCATAGAAGTGGGCGTCCTCACCCTCGGCATCGGCTTGCGAACCGTGCAGGTACTTGTTGCGCAACTCCGGCCCGTTGCTGAAGTCGACCTTGTTGAGGAAGTAGTTGAAGTACTGCGCCTCCGCCTCGGTCAACAGGGATGAGTGACGCCTCACCCATCCGGGGGCTTCCATGGCGTCGACAGCGGAGCGACCTACCTGCGAGAGCCTGTAGTAACTACACGCCTGCGTCGCGAACAGCGACCTCAGGACTAGGAACTGCGGGACACTGGCGATCTGCACCCTCTCGCCCGTGTTCTCCAGGATGCCGAGCGAGATCAGGTGATCCGTCCCCATCGCTGTCCGGCGCTGGTGCGTGCGTCGATTCGCGGATCGACACCCGAGCGCGCTCGCGCGGGGTCTGCAACGCCGTCTCGCTCCCAACGCTACTGCCGCGCCCGGTTCGGGGCAGGGACCGATCGCGCGCAGCGAGACCCCCGGGGTCGGGGACGGGCACGCGCGCCGGACATGCAGCGCCGTCACGGTCGTCGTTCGGGATGACTCCCGGTTGACGCCGCGGTGATCAGGCGTGCGCGAAGTTCACGGAGGTGGTCATGCGTGTGCCATCCGGTCGCGGTCAAGGCCCATTGCGGCCACGTCGGCGGGGCTTCGCCCCCGGTTGGCGCCTGCTCGAGCAGTCCGTTGGCGAGAAGTGCCGCGAGATCACCCGCAGCGAGCGTTGATCTGCTGCCGTCCGCAATGCCGAGGAGCGCGCTGGCCTGACGCGCCGTGAGTCCGGTCATGTCGTGGACGGTTTCGAGCAGCGGGGCGAGCGCCGAACCGGCACTGTCGATCTGTTCCATCAGGCGCAGCGTGCGACCGAGGGATTCGCCCGTCTCATGGCCGTCCGGTGCGGGCGGGCCGATTCGCATGATCTGCTGCGCGGGCGGATGCGGTGCCGGCTCCTGCCCACCGGCGGCCATGTGGGGCTCTTGTCCGGCTGCTCGGTGCGCTGCGTGCGCGCCGGTGGACGTCGTGACGAGCGCGGATTCTCGCGGTGGCCGGGGGTAAGCTGCCACGTCACCCTCGGCGGCGGAATGTCCTTCGATGGCCAAGTTGGGTAGCGCCCCATCCAGCCAGCGGGGAATCCACCAGTTGGCCCGTCCCATCACGTGCATGAGCGCTGGAACGATGAGCATCCGGATGATGAACGCGTCGAGCAGTATGGCGGCCGCCATTCCCAGGCCCAGCAACTTGATGGTGCGCGAGTCGCCGAACACGAACGAGCCGAAGACGAACACCATGATGGAGCCCGCCGCGACGATGACCTTCCCGGATGCCGCATGCCCGATACGCACCGCGGCGGTGGTGTCGGATCTGCTGGTCCATTCCTCGCGCATGCGGCTGACGAGGAACACCTGGTAGTCCATGGACAGACCGAAGAGCATGGCGAACAGCACCACGGGAAGGAACGGCTCGATCGGCCCTTCCTTTCCGAGCCCGATGGCGCCGGCGGCCCATCCCCACTGGAACACGGCGACGACCACGCCGAACGCCGCTGCCACCGACACCAAGTTGAGCGCGGCGCCCAGGAGCGGGATGAGCAGACTTCGGAAGGCGAGCACCAGCAGGAGCAGCGACAGCCCGATGATCACGACCAGGAACAGCGGGAGCTTTCCCTGGATGGCGGTTGCGAAATCGTCGAACGTCGCCGTTGGCCCGCCCACCCAGACTTTCGCGCCGGTCTTGGCCTCGAAGGACGGTGCTATATCCTCGCGGATCTGGGTGATCAGGTCGCTGGTCGCCTGGTCCTGCGGGCTGGTCTTGGGAATGACCCGGATCACCGCCGCCTTGCCGTCGCTGCTGGGCACGGGTCCGCGGATAGAGGCGACAGCCGGGTCGGTTCGAAGTTCCCGTGCCAAAGGCTCGACCATCTGGGGGTCCCCGGGCGAGGTTGCGCTCAGGTCCACGGCGACGACCAGGGGTCCGTTGACGCCGGGTCCGAACCCTTCGGCGAGCATGTCGTAGGCCTGCCGTGTGGTGGTGCCGGCAGGGTCGTTGCCCTGATCCGCGGTGCCCAGTCGCAGGTCCGTGGCGGGGAGCGCGACCACAGCCAGCGCCACCAGACCAAGCAGCACGAGCGCGACGGGCCGGCGCTGGACCAGGGTGGCCCACCGTTGAAATCCACCGGAGACGGCGTCGTCGACCACCGCACCGGCGGCGAGTCGTTGCCGGTCCCGGCGACCCAAGACGCGCACGCCGATGGCGCGCAGGATCGCGGGCAGCAAGGTGATGGCGGCGAGCACAGTGAGGATCACGGAGATGGCGGCAGCGATCGCGATGCCGTACAGGAACTCGATGCCGGGCACGAAAAGGCCCGCAAGCGCGATGACGACGGTGGCTCCGGCGAAGACCACCGCGCGGCCGGACGTGTCCAGGGCCGCCGCAATGGCCTCCCGCACATCGCGCCCGGATCTCAAGAGCGCCTGATGGCGGCTCACGATGAACAGCGCGTAGTCGATGCCCACGCCGAGTCCGAGCAGCACGCCGAGGCTCGGCGCCACATCGGAGATGGTCGTCGCGTGCGAGACCAGACGCACCACGCCGGTTGCGACGCCAAGCCCCACACCTGCCGAGACGATCGGCAGGAACATGGCCACCCGCGACCGGAAAACCAACAGCAGCACCATCGCGGCGAATGCGATCCCGATCAGTTCCGCGACGCCGATTTGCGGGTGTTCGAGCGCGGCAATGCCTTGGCCGCCGATCGCCACGTGGAAGGTGCCGTGGTCGGCTGCCGCTACCCTGTCAGCGATCGCCTCGAGGTCGGCCCGGGGGACCTCGATGCCGGCCGTCGCGTACTGGACGGTGGCGTAGGCGACCGTGCCGTCGGCGCTGATCTGGGACTTGCCCTGCGGCCCGTAAGGGCTGCGCACCGCGACGACCGACGGCACTTCGGCGACATCGGCGAAGAGGGCGTCCGCCCGGCGACGGACCGCGTCGTCGGTGACGAGACCCTCGTCCGAGCGGAACACGATCGTGTCCGCGTCCCCGGCGGCCTCCGGGAAGTGCGCGTGCAGCACGTCCACCGCCGACTGGCTGCCCGTTCCCGGCAACGCGAAGCTGTTGCGGAAGTTGGAGCCTGCGGCGGCCGCCGCTATCTGTACTCCGACGATGGCCAGTACCCACAGCACGACGACGATGGCCGCGTGGTGCGCGCTCCACCGGGCGAGACGTCTCACAATGATGTCCTTACTTGACGACTGGTCAGGGATCGTCGCCTAGTCTTCATCTTGACTGACCGGTCGTCAAGTAGGGAGGATATGAGTGTGACGAATCAACACGATGCAACGACCCGTGAGCGCATCCTGGCCGTGGCGCTCGAACTGTTCGCGGCCCGCGGCTACGAGGGCACCTCGATCCGCGACATCGCCGAGAACATGAAGATGACGAAGGCTGCGATCTTCTACCACTTCCCGGCGAAGGAGCAGATCCTGCTCAACATCCTGTTCCCCGCCCTGCAGCGTGTTGATCAGATCCTGGCGCGGCATGGCGGCGGGGACAGTGCCCCCGACCCGGCCCGTTTGGTGACGGCACTCGTCGACGTGATCGCGGACATCGGGCCGCATGTGGTGACACTGCTCGACGATCCGGCGGTCGGTGCCCGCGTCTACAAGATCGCCAACGAAAGCGCCATCACCGAACGGATCGAGAACGCCCTGTCGCGCCAGCCCGGCAATGGCGCGGCCCAGACCGATCTCACCCGCACCGCCCGCCGAATCCGTGCGGCCTGCGCGGTGGCTGCGATACCGGCCGGGATTGCGGCCTGGCAGGAATCCAACCCCACCGCATCGGCCATCGATTCCGACGCAAGGCGAATTCTCATCGACGTCGTCCTGACCATCGTCGACCCCGGCCGGGGGCTCGAGCCGCCCGGCCCCCACCCGCCGGCCGCCGGCGATGATGATCGGTAGTGCGGCGAGCCCGGCGGTTGTCAAGACCCCGCGAAGGGCCAGCATCGTTGCCGGTATCGCGGCGCTCGGCGCCGGGGTCGCAGTGGCGCTCGCGCTCGCGAAGCCGGGGTGGTTCGACCGCATCGGCGCGGCGCTGGCGGGCATGAATTGGGGATGGGCCGGCGCGGCGATCTTCGCGCAGATCGTCTCCATCGGCGCCCTGGCGCGGCAACAGCGACGGCTGCTGACCGTGTCGGGGCGACGGCTGCCACTGCCCGCGGTGATGGCCACCACCTATGTCGGCGGGGCCATCTCGCTGTCGCTGCCGATCGTCGGCAAGGCCGCTGCCGCGCTGTACTCCTATCGCCGTTTCACCGCGCGCGGCGTGCGGCCCGCGGTCGTCGGCTGGGCTTTGGCAATGTCGGCCCTGCACCTGACTCTCGCGTTTCTGACCATCGGCGCCGTCGGGGCAATCGCGACCGGAACACCGAATGCGATCGCCGCCGGGATCGCGTCCCTGGCAGGTGTGATCGCGCCGGCCACCGCGCTCCTGGCCGCGTTGCGGGTTGCGGCCGTCAGGCGCGCGGTCGACAAGGCCATCGACCGGATCGTCGACTTGGCCCGAAGGGTGATGAGAAGCCGCTGGAATCGAGTCCGTCGCAGCCTGCGCAGCGCGGTGGACGCGGCAGCGACCATGCACCTCACCCTGCCCGAGACGGTTGCTGTCGCCGGTTGGTCGCTGTTGAACCTCACCGCCACCCTGATCTGCCTCGCGCTGTCGATACTCGCGGTCGGCGGCGGCGTTCCATGGTCGCTGATCATCGTTGTGTGGGCGGCCGCAGTGGGCGTCGGACAGTTGGGGCTCACCCCGGGCGGGATCGGCGTGGTCGATGCTGCGCTCACCTTCGGCCTGGTGGCGGCGGGCCTACCAGCGGCGACGGCGATCAGCGCAAGCCTGGTGTATCGCGCGATCAGCCTGTGGCTCGCCGTCGCCGCCGGTGGCATCACCTTTCTCGCCACCGGCCGATCCGGACGGCTCGTCGGGCACCCACACGCCGACCGGGCGGGAGAGGTCCCGGTCGCCACGGGCCCACCGGCAACACCCCGATAGCCCCCGTCCCCGACCTGGTCCGGAAGGCCGGCCGGCACCGACTTCGCGGGCCCGCGGCGTGCCCTTGCGACCGGCCCGTGTTCAGGTGTACTCACGCTGCGGCACCGGTCGGCCCCTGACACCTTGCGCGGTACCGATCCGGCGGTGTTGTGACGCTGCTCCCGCGGCCGGCGACCCGATTTGCGCTTGTTTGATGCGCGTCATGGTTCCCCGCCCGGCTTGTTCCTAATGTCGGCGCCAACACCTCCGAAATCCGGGGGTCACAGCAATCGGAGGAGCCGTCATGACCACGAACACCGCAACCACAGCACGTACGGTCTTGCGCGCGGAGGGCTTCTCCTGCCCGTCGTGCGTTGCCAAGATCGAACGACGCGTCGGCCGTCTGGACGGCGTGACGTCGGTGAAGGTGCATTTCGCGTCCGCCCGGATCGAGATCGACCACGACCCGACCCGGGCCAGCGTGTGGGACCTGGTCAGCGAGGTCGCCAAGGCCGGATACCGGGCCAAGCCGACGGCGTTCTGAAAACCCTTCGGCAGGCGGCATCACGCCCGTTCCGCGGCGTCCGCCGGCAACCGTCTTGCAAGTCCACTGGATGAAAGGCTTTTCCGTGATGCACAAAATGCCGCAATGCGCGCACCACCGGTGGGCGATCCCGGCCGTTTCCGGATTGTTGATCGTAGTGTCCCTCCTGCTCGACCGACTGGCGGGCTGGGCGGCGTGGAGCGATGCGCTGATGGTGACGTCGACCGTCGTTGCCGGCTCCCCGATCGTGATCAAGGCGGTCCGGGCGGCCCTGGCCCGGGTTGTCGGGATCGACCTTCTCGTGTCGGTCGCCGCGATCGGAGCGGTGGTGATCGGCGAATACTGGGAGGCCGCCGCGGTCACGTTCCTATTCGCGATCGGTCATGCGCTGGAGTCGGCGACGCTCAACAAGACCCGGTCGGCGCTGGCCGAACTCGTCGCCGTCGCCCCGGACACCGCGCTCGTGGTAGTCGACGGGCGGCAGCAGCAGATTCCGGCCGGCGACGTGGTCACCGGCGCGATCGTGTTGGTGAAGAACGGAGCCAAGGTGCCGGTCGACGGCGAGGTGATCGCCGGGCACGGCGCGCTGGACGAGGCTTCGATCACCGGTGAATCCATTCCGGTCGATAAGTTCGTCGGCGATCGGGTTTTCGCCGGCACGATCGCAACATCCGGGCTCTTGCAGGTCATCGCGACCGGGGTCGGGGCGGACACCACGTTGGCGCGGATCATCCACCGTGTCGAGGAGGCGCAGGACGCCAAGGCGAAGACGGCCCGGTTCATGGATCGGTTCTCCGCCTGGTACACCCCCGCGATGATGGCAATGGCGCTGATCGTGGGTATGGCTACCGGCGACGTCGTGTTGGGTCTGACCTTGTTGGTGATCGGATGCCCGGGGGCGCTGGTGATCTCGATTCCGGTGTCGGTCGTGGCTGGGATCGGCAGGGCCGCCCGGGACGGCATCTTGATCAAGGGCGGCGAATATCTGGAGGCCTCCGGGCGGATCACCGCCGTAGCGCTGGACAAGACCGGCACGCTGACCTGTGGCCGGCCCACCCTGACCGACGTCATCGTGTCGGATCCGGCATTCGGCCGCACCGAAATCCTTGCCTGGGCAGCGCGCGCCGAAGCCGGCTCCGAACACCCGCTGGCCCGGCCGATCCTGCTGGCCGCCGCCGATACCGGCATCGCCGATCCGGGCCCGCCCGAGTACGCCGAACCCGTGCCGGGCAAGGGCATCGCCGCCTTCACCGCCGGCCGCCGGGTGCTGGTGGGCAACAGTGCGCTGCTCGAGCAGTACGGCGTCACCGACAGTCGCGGCGCCGCCGACGCCGCGGATCGGCTGGCGGCCGCCGGGCGGACCGCCATGATCGTGGCCGTCGACGACACCGCCGCGGGGGTGATCGGCGTCGCCGACGAGATCCGCCCCCAGGCGTCCCGGATGGTGAGCGCTCTGCACGATGCCGGGGTGAAGAAGGTCGTGATGCTCACCGGCGACGCTGGACCCGTCGCCCGCGCCGTCGGGGCGGCCACCGGAATCGACCGGGTCCAAGCCGGCCTGCTACCCGAGGCGAAACTGAGCGCCGTTGTCGCGTTGCAACGCGACGGCCATGTGGTGGCCATGGTCGGCGACGGTGTCAACGACGCACCGGCACTCGCGGCCGCAAACATCGGCATCGCCATGGGATCGGCCGGGTCGGCCGTGGCCATCGAGACCGCCGACATCGCCCTGATGGGCGACGACCTGCTCAAACTGCCCCAGGCCATCGGCCTGGCCCGGCGCACCGTGAACAACATGCGCCAGAACATCGCGATCGCGCTGGTCACCGTGGCAGCGCTGCTCGCCGGCGTCCTCGCAGGCGGCGTGACCATGGCCGTCGGGATGCTCGTCCACGAGGCGTCCGTGCTCGTCGTGATCGGCAACGCGATGCGACTGCTGCGCCGACACCGCCGGAGCGCCCGCGCCGAGGACACGGCGCTCGAACTGCGGCCCGCGCTCGAAGAGCAAGCGCTGGCACGCTTGTGAGGCGTCGTCAGGTCAGGTTCGTGGCGGGTGCCGACCCAGTTGGCACCCGCTCGGTACCGTGCGACATGAGGCGCCAAACGGCGATAGGGGGACCTCGATGACAAGCCCGCCGATACCCGCCCCACGCGCATCCCTGCGGCGTCGAACACCGCTCGCCGCGGCCTGCGCCCAACCGCACCCATGCCCGGAACCGGTACGCAAACGGGTCCTGGCGAAGGTGCCGCTGTTCGCCGGACTTTCACAAGCCGAACTCGACGGCATCGACCGGCACATGACCTCGCTCGCCTGGGCCGCCGGCGCCACTCTTTTCCGCGCGGGCGCAGCCGCCACCCACATGTACGTGCTCGCCTCCGGCCGGGCCAAGGCCACCCGGGCCAGCGCAGCCGGCCACGAAGTGGTCGTCGACATGCTCGCGCCCGGCGACCTGTTCGGCGGACTGAACACCCTCGGACAACCCGAACACGGCGAAACCGTCACCGCACTGACCACCACCTGCGCGCTGCGCATCGACGCTCGCAACTTCCGCCACGTCCTCACCGAGTACCCGCAGATTGCGCTGCGCGTCCTCGACGACATTGCCGGACGGCTCTCCCGAGCGCACTCCACCATCACGGAGCAATCGACCGCCACCGCCACACAACGTGTCGCAGCCACGCTGCTGCGCCTCGCCAACAAGTTCGGCCAGCCCCACCAAGGTGGCACCCTGATCCAAATCCCGCTGACCCGCGCCGATCTCGCCGGCATGTCCGGCACGACCACCGAAACGGTATCCCGGGTGATGAGCGCGTTACGCACCGACGGCATCATCGAATCCGGCCGCCGCTGGACCGCCATCCTGGACGCGGAAATGCTCGCGACCATCGCGACCGCACCGGATACGGGCGGATCACCTATCGCGCGATGAGCCGCTCGCCTGAGACCGCCGCGCATAGCTGCGTGTGATGCCGGCGGGCATGCCGAACCGGTGATATCCCCAGACGAGCGTCTCCCGCGGGCATCCTCCGCCGGCACTCCGTCAGCGTTCGGCGCGCTCGGCCTGCAGAAGTTGCATGGCGCGATGCTTGGCTGCGCGCCGGCCCAGGGTCCTGGTTCGGTCGCAGCCGGCGGCCCGGCCGAGTTCGGCAATCACGGCGTCCGGAAATTCCAGCCCGCCGCGGGTCGCGGTCAGCGCCGCTCGCACGATCTACGCTTGCGCAATCCGCAATTCGCGGGCGTCGAGCAGTCCGTTGAGCACCTCGACACAGCGTGCGGCGGGAACCTTGTAGGCGCGACGCAGAACCCAGTACACCTCGACAACGGTCACCAGGCTCAGGTAGCCCGGGTCGACCTCCGTCAGGCCGTCGATGAGGGACGACGCGATCGGTGACTGTTCCGGGTCGTCCTGCACGAGGTAGCGGACGACGACGTTGGTGTCGAGCCCGATCACCGGATGTCCGTCGCGCCGGACGCGAGGGCGCCATCCATGTCGTCGATGCTGACGTGCCGAGGTGGCGGCGGCACCGCACCCTTGAGGTCCCTGATCGAAGCCGCCTGGCGATGAATCTCGTATCCGCCCGTCTCGGTGGGGACGAAGCTCAACCGGGATCCCGGATGGAGGCCCAGCTTGTCGCGTATGTCGACCGGGATGGTGACCTGGCACTTGCTCGTGACCGTGGCGGACGCCATGTTCCCTCCTTACTTGCGGTAAGGCAAGCATGCAACGCAGGCCGACCCGCAAGCGCCCGTTCCGCGTCGCGGGATCGGCCGCGCGGGTGCTTGCCGGGCACTGCCCACGGACGCCGCCGCCGCGGGCTTACGAGTTCGCCTCGGGGCCATTTCCGGATAATCCGCAGCGCTTGTGAACTTCGTTACACTCTGGGGAAACCACCCCGAGGTGGGCCATGTCGCACGGAGGGAGAACGCCATGCAGGTCCGCGACGTACTCGCCCGAAAAGGCAGCGGGGTCACAACGATCGCGCCGACCGCGACGGTGACGGATCTGGTCGCGATGCTCAGCGAGCAGCGCATCGGCGCCGTCGTGGTGACGGCCGACGGATCGACGATCGACGGCATCGTCAGTGAGCGCGACGTCGCCCAGGCGCTGCACACGCACGGGTCGGCACTGCCCCAACTGCCGGTCAGCGAATTGATGACGAAGACCGTCCGCACCTGCACACCTGACGACAAGGTCCGGGAGGTCGCCCGGGTGATGACGGAGGGCCGGTTCCGGCACCTGCCGGTGCTCGATGGTGCGGCATTGGCCGGCATCGTCTCGATCGGCGACATCGTCAAGAACCGCATCGACGAACTGGAGACCGAGGCGGACCACCTGGTGGGCTACCTGTTCACGGCGTAGCGGGGCCAGGCAACTCCCAAGGGCGCTGCCGCGAACCGGGCCGCCAGCCGGTCGGAATTGGCCGTTGAGCGAGGCGAACCGGGCCGGCCGGTGGAAGCGGGCCGAACCGCTCGTGGATTTAGCCGGCCGCACCCGGCCGGTCGGGCTCGTCATGAACCCCGTCACCGCCTGCCGCGCTCACTGCGCTGGGATCGCCAGCCTCGCCCGCCGGCTTCGCCGCCGGTCCGGCAGCGCCGCCCGTTTCGGACGCATGCTGCGCGCCCGCCCGTTCCGCGTGATCCGCAGCGCCGTCGAAGCTCGCCGGCACCTTTCGCAGGTGACGATTGAGCGACCTGATCAGCAGGTACAACGCCAGGCCGAGCAGCAGCCAGATCAACAGACCTATCGGGGCGGCCTTGCCCCACTCCGGTCCATGGCCCGACGACGGGTCGTAATCGCCCGGCGGGACCTGCGCCCAGATCCCGGCCAGCGGCCCGACCACCGATGCCACCGTCATCGACATCACGACCTCACCCGCTCGGCAATTCCCGCGAACAGATCGTCCTCCGGAACCGGTGAATCCACCAGGGATCTGGCCAACTCGTAGTCATCGGTTCCCCACACCGCCGCCTCGACGTCGTGCGGAATGGCGAACCAGTGCGATTCCGGATCGATCTGGGTCTCGTGCGCCTTCAGGGCTTCATCCCGGACGGCGAGGAAGTCGGCCACCGGGATTCTGGTCGTCACCCGATCGCTCCGGTCGGCGCGATCGTGCTGGCGCATCCGCTCGATCCACTCGTCGAAGGGGCCGGATCCGGTGCGAGCACGCACCGCCTCGTTGATCGCTTCGAGACGCTGCAGCGAGAACCCGCCCTGGTAGTAGAGCTTCAGCACCTGCCAGGGCGCGCCGGCATCCGGGAACGCGTCGGGCTCGCCCGCCGCGTCGAACGCAGCAGCGGAGATGACGTGGCAGCGGACGTGGTCAGGATGTGGGTATCCACCCTGTTCGTCGTAGGTGATCATGACGTGCGGCCGGAACGCTCGGACCAGCTTGACGAGCGCCTCGACCTCCACCTCGGGGTCGAGCGCGGCGAAGCTGCCTTCCGGCAGCTCCCACGACTCCGGTGGGCCTTCGTGATATCCGGAGTCCTCGAACCCGAGCCATACGTGATCGACGCCGAGCACCGCGGCCGCCGTTGCCATCTCGCGCCGGCGGACCTTCGCCATGGGCTCGTCGGTGGCGACGTAATGCGGATTGAGCACGTCTCCGCGCTCGCCGCCCGTGCAGGAAACGACCATGACGCCTGCCCCGGCCGCGGAATACTTGGCCAGGGTCGCCGCACCCTTGCTCGATTCGTCGTCGGGATGCGCATGCACGGCCATCAGCCGAAGCGGTGCGGCCGCCGCCCGAGCCGCTCGCGCTCGCGCCCCATCCAGCAAATCGACATCGCCACGTCCGCCGTCCGGCGTCTCGGCGGCGTCGCGGCCGTTGCCGTGTCCATCGCGACCGCTGCGGCCGTCGTGGCCCTCGCGGCCCGGCGCGTCGCCGTGGCCGTAGGCCACTTCGTCCTGGCCGTGCAGCCCTGCGTCGTGGTCGCCATGGCTCACCGCGCCGGCGCTCCCAGCAACAACCGCGGGTGGCGGTACCTCGTTCAACCTCGCCGATCCTCTCAGTCCCGGGGCCTCTCAGTTCCGCGGCCTCTCAGTTCCGCCGCACTGCCCGACCCGAGCACCATTGTCCCCCGTCGCCGCTTCGGCCTGCCGGGGCGTCGCCGACGGCGCGAACCGCAGCCGGCCTGGATCGGTGTCCGGACCGGTAGGGACGGGTGTCCGGACCGGTCGGGTCGATGGCGCAGGCAATGGTCCGGGTGGGTTTTCCCATCGGCCGTGAGGCGTTGTCGTGGTAAAGTGGCGCTGTGGCGCGGCTCCCACGGGGGCCGCGATGTCGTCTCTGCCCCATTCGGGCGGGCCCGCGCGCCGCGGGCCGACCCACGGAGACCGAATGAACCGACCCGAGGACGGGGCGGATGCATTCCCATGGCCCGCGCAGCCGCCGGCAGCGCGGGCCGCACGCGTAGCGAGGAGTGATCATGGCCGCAGCCGACGAGACCTGGCTGACCTCGGAAGCGTTCGAGCGTCTGAAGGCGGAACTCGACGACCTGGTCGCGCAGCGCCCGGTGCTGGCGGCCGAGATCAACGCGCGTCGCGAGGAGGGCGATCTCAAGGAGAACGGCGCCTACCACGCCGCCCGCGATGAGCAGGGAAAGCAGGAAGGACGGATCCGTCAACTCCAGGAACTGCTGCGCACCGCGAAGGTGGGGGTGCGCCCGGCCGATGACGGGATCGTCGAACTCGGCATGGTCGTGACGATCGGTTACGACGGCGACGACGACTCTGAGACGTTCCTGCTGGGCTCGCGCGAGGGTTCGCCCGGGGAGGGATCGCACGGAACCCTGCCGGTGTACTCCCCGCAATCACCGCTCGGCCAGGCAATCCTCGGAGCCTCCCGCGGGGAGTCACGCGAGTACGTACTGCCGAGCGGGAAGATGCAGAAGGTGACGGTGATCGAGGCCAAGCCGTTCGGCAACTGACGGCCCTGCTGCCTCGATCCGGGTTGGTCGTTTCCGGCTCGTCCAGGACGACCGTGCGACTTGCGCCGGCCGGCGGCGTGCTGGTGGAGCCGATGCACAATCGTCGGCACGCTCGGCGTCACCCCTCGACCTGCGCCCGCAGGCCTGCCTCCCCCAGCGCGGCGGTGAGTTCGGCGGCGTGGTCGTGTCCCCGGCATTCCAACCGCAGGCTCACCTGCACATCACCGAGCCGAAGGGCCGAGCCCACCCGGGAATGCACGACGTCGACCACGTTGCCGCCGCGCTCGCCGATCAGGGTGAGCAACCCGGCCAACGATCCGGGCCGGTCGGGGATGTCCACCCGGAGTGAGAGGAATCGGCCCGCAGCCACCAGCCCGTGCTGCGTGACGTGCAACATCACCAGCGGATCGATGTTGCCGCCGGACAGCACCGCAACGACCGGCGGCCGGAATTTCCCGGGATTGGCCAGCAGCGCCGCGACGGTTGCGACACCGGCGGGTTCGACGACCAGTTTCGCCCGCTCCAGGCACAGGAGCATCGCCTGCGAAATGGCGCCTTCGGAGACGGTGACGATCTCGTCGACGTACCTGGACACGTGCTCGAAGGTCAACGGGCTGGGCTCGCCGACGGCGATACCGTCGGCCAGCGTCGTCATCGAGGTCAACCGGGTCGGCCGACCGGCGGCCAACGAACCAGGCCACGCCGCTGCCTGCTCGGCCTGCACGCCGACCACCTGCGTAGCCGGGTGCAAGCCCTTGACGGCGGTGGCCACTCCACTGATCAGTCCGCCGCCGCCAACCGATACCAGAACCGTTGCCACGTCAGGAACCTGCTGCACGACCTCCAGGCCCACCGTGCCCTGGCCGCGCAGGATGTCGGGATGGTCGAACGGATGCACCAGCACCGCCCCGGTGTCGGCGGCGAACCGGCCGGCCGCCACCAGCGATTCGTCGATGTTCTCCCCCACCAGGTGCACCGTCGCTCCGTAGGCGCGGGTGGCGGCCAGCTTCGAGATGGAGGCGCCGACCGGCATGAACACCGTCGCCGCGGCGCCCAGCATCCGCGCGGCCAGCGCGACACCCTGGGCGTGATTGCCGGCCGACGCGGCTACCACCCCGGCCGCCCGTTCGGCATCGGACAGCCGGGAAATCCTGGTGTAGGCCCCCCGGATCTTGAACGATCCGGTGCGCTGCAGGTTCTCGCACTTGAGGTAGACCGGACCGCCCACCAGTTCCTCGAGTGGGCGCGATGTCTCCACCGGGGTGCGGCGGATGACCGGATCGAGCAGCCGGGCAGCGATCTGGATCTCCTCGACCGTGACGTGCTTCATGGATGGCATCCTGCCAGCAGCACATCCGGCCGGGCGCAACCCGCCTTCAACGGCGGAGCACGATCACCGCTCGGGGGCGAATCCGATCGGGTCCAGCCGCGGGTTCGATCGGGCGCGCATCACACCGGTCCGGCCGCGCGGCCCGTCGGGCGCGCCGTCACGGCGGATCAGCAGCCGTACCGGTCCGGGCGCAGCACCACGGCGGCGGCCCCGATCAGGCCGCTGTCGCCCCCGAGCATCGCCGGGACGATGCGCGGCGCCCTGGCGTAGCCAAGCGCGGCGTGCCTCGTATAACCCTCCGCGATCGGATCGAACAGCACCGCGCCGGCCGCCGCGACGCCCCCGCCGATCACCACCAGGTCGAGGTCGAGCAATGTCACCACACCGGCGACCGCCGCGCCGATCGCGTGCCCGGCCCGGCGAAACGCCAAGAGCGCCACCGGGTCCCCGGTCCGGGCCGCCTCCGCAGCGGCGACGGCCGTATCCAGCGGCCGAGAACGGCCGGTGGTCCGCGCGGCGGTCCAGGCGCCGATAGCGGTGCCGCTGGCGATCGCCTCCAGGCAGCCGATGCCGCCGCAGGCGCAGTCCGGGCCGGCCGGGTCCACCGGCATGTGACCGATGTGCCCGGCGTTGCCGGTGGATCCGGCCACCAGCCTTCCCGCGAGGATCAACCCCCCGCCGATGCCCGTGGACACCACCATCCCGAGCACGTTCTGCCTTCCCCGCGCCGCGCCTCGCCAGTGTTCCGCGACCGCGACTCCCACCGCGTCACCGAGCATGGTCACCGGCAACCGGTACCGCTCGGCGAGCCGTTCCCGCAGCGGAAAACCTCGCCAGGCTGGCATGTTGACGGGCGATGCGGTGCCGGTGCGCTGGTCGAGCGGACCCGCGGCGGCCACGCCTATGCCGCCCACCGCGGCAGCCTCGGCCGCTCCCGCGCCGCCCGGCAGAACCCCCGCGCCGCCCGGCAGAACCCCCGCGCCGCCCGGCAGAACCCCCGCAACCCCGGCGATCCCCGGCGGGGTCCCGGCAGGGATCGCGCTCCGGCGAAGCGCCTGCTCTGCTGTGGCGGTCACCGCGTCGAACAGCCGGTCGGGGTCGGCGCCGCGCGGGGTCGCGGTCCGTGCGGAGCGGACGATCCCGCCGTCGTCGTCGACCACCGCGGCGCCCAGCTTACTGCCGCCGATATCGATCGCCAATGCCCGCATGGCCACCTATTGTGCCGCGCGGCCCCGTCTTGGCCAGCGGCTCGTCCCAGGCCGCCGTCGCCGCTCAGGCGAGGGCGTCCGCCAGGTCTGCGAGCAGGTCGGCCGCGTCCTCGATACCCACCGACAACCGGATGAGGTCCGCCGGTACCTGGAGCGTCGAGCCGGCCACGCTGGAGTGTGTCATCAGGTACGGGTGCTCGATCAGCGACTCCACGCCACCGAGCGATTCTCCGAGGGTGAACAGCCTGGTGCGGGCGCACACCTTGACCGCCTCCTCAAGACCGTCGGCCATCGTGAAGGACACCATTCCGCCGAACCTGCGCATCTGCCGGGCGGCGATCTCGTGGCCCGGATGCTCGGGCAGGCCCGGGTAGTACACCCGGCCAACCTTGTGCGACGCCGTCAGCAGCCCGACCACGGCCTCGGCGTTATCGCAATGCCGTTCCATCCGCACCGCAAGGGTTTTCGCGCCGCGCATGGTCAACCATGCGTCGAATGGGCCGGCGATGCCGCCCATCGACTTGGCGTGGAACGCGAAGGCCTCGCCCATTTCGTCGTCATCGGTGACGAGCGCACCACCGATCACATCCGAATGTCCCCCCAGGTACTTGGTGGTCGAATGCAGCACGAAATCCGCGCCGAACGCCAGCGGCGTCTGCAGGTACGACGATGCGAATGTGTTGTCCACCAAGAGTTTTGCGTTTGCTCCGTGCGCGATCTCGGCGAGCGCTGCGACGTCGGCGATGCCCAGCAGCGGATTCGTGGGCGTCTCGCACCAGATCAGCCTGGTCGTCGGCACGATGGCCGCGCGCACCGCGTCGAGATCGGCCAGCGGGACCGGCGTGTACGTCAGGCCCCATGGGACACCGATCTTGTCTATCAGCCGGAAGGTGCCGCCGTAGACGTCGTTCGGGATGAGCAGGTGATCACCCGGCCGAAGCACGGTGCGGAGCAGCGCATCGGCGGCCGCCATTCCGCTGGCGAACGCGTAGCCGTGCCGCCCACCCTCGAGGCTGGCCAGTTGGGTTTCCAGCGCGGCGCGGGTGGGATTGCCGGCGCGGGAATAGTCGTACCCCGCCTTCGTCACGCCGACCTGGTCCTGCGCGAACGTCGATGTCTGGTAGATCGGCACGATCACCGCGCCGGTGGCTGGATCGGGGTCCTGGCCGGCGTGGATCGCCCTGGTGGAAAAGCCGTCGGTAGTGGTCACCCGATCACCATAGAGGACCATCGGCGGGACCCGGAGAACCGCGCAGGCTCCCCGCTGCCTCGCGGGATTCCGGATAGGGCGGTACGGCGATCCGGGCGGACCTTCCCGGCCGACCTACGCTGGCGGCAGCACCACGCCAGCCGAGGAGCCCCCCATGCCACGCACCAGCACCGCCGCGATCGTCCGCGCCAAGAACGCGCCGGTAGAACTCGTGACCATCACGGTTCCGGACCCGGGTCCGGGAGAGGCGGTGGTCAAGGTGGCCGCGTGCGGGGTGTGCCGCACGGACGTGCACTACCGGGATGGGGCCATCGGGGACGACTATCCTTACCTGCTCGGTCACGAGGCTGCCGGCGAGGTCGTCGCGATCGGCGCCGGGGTGACGGAGGTCGCGGTCGGGGACTACGTCATCCTGAATTGGCGGGCGGTGTGCGGGCAGTGCCGCGCTTGCCGACGAGGGCGGCCCTGGTACTGCTTCGCCACACACAACGCCCGAACGAGGATGACGATCGCCGACGGCACCGGCCAGGAACTCACGCCGGCGTTGGGAATCGGCGCCTTCACCGAGTACACCCTGGTCGCCGCCGGGCAATGCACGCCGGTCGACCGGCGCGCACCGGCCACGGTGGCCGGGCTCCTCGGCTGCGGCATCATGGCCGGTCTGGGCGCCGCCATCAACACCGGCGGGGTCGGCAGGGGCGACTCGGTCGCGGTCATCGGGTGCGGCGGGGTGGGCTGCGCGGCGATTGCCGGCGCCCGCCTCGCCGGCGCGACGCGGATCATCGCGGTCGACCTGGATCGCCGGAAGCTGGACATGGCAAGGCGTCTCGGCGCGACGCACACGATCGCCGCCGGCGCCGCCGACGTGCCGGGGGCGGTGCGGGAGCTCACCGACGGGCACGGCGCGGATGTGGTGATCGACGCGGTCGGCCGGCCCGAGACCTTCAAGCAGGCCTTCTACGCGCGCGACCTGGCCGGCACCCTGGTACTGGTCGGCGTGCCCTCCCCGGAGTTCCAGATGCCCGACATCCCGCTGCTGGACGCGTTTTCCCGAGGCGGCGCGTTGAAGTCGTCCTGGTATGGGGATTGCCTGCCATCACGCGACTTCCCGGCGCTGATCGACCTGTACCTGCAGGACCGGCTTCCGCTGGATGCGTTCGTCTCCGAGACGATCGGCATCGCCGACGTGGAGGGCGCTTTCGCCAAGATGGCCGCCGGCCAGGTCCTGCGAAGCGTCGTGCTGCTGTAAGGGGTGTTGAGAAGCCGCCGCTCCCACCGGGATCGGGAACGCCACCAACCGGGTTCCGCTACGTTCCTCACGCTCTCGTGAGGAACGCCAGTAGATCTGCCCGGGTGAGCACCCCGATCGGTTTGCCATCCTCCACCACCAGCACCGCGTCCGCCTTCCGCAGCGCCTTGCGGGCCGCAGACACCTCCTCGCCGGCGCCGACGAACGGCAGCGCCCCGGCCATGTGGGCGCGAACGGCATCGGCCGGTGACGCCTGTCCCGTGAACAGCGCGTCCAGCAGGTCGTTCTCGGTGACCGAACCAATCACCTCGCCGACCATCACCGGCGGTTCTGCCGACACCACCGGCATCTGCGACACCCCGTACTCGTGCATGATCGTCACCGCGTCGCGGATCGCCTCGTTCGGATGCGTGTGCACCAAGGCCGGTAGCCCATGTGTCTTGCGCCGCAACACATCTCCCACCGTGTCGGAATCTGCTTGGGCCAGGAAGCCGTACGACGACATCCAGCCGTCGGAGAAGATCTTCGACAGGTAGCCGCGCCCGCTGTCGGGCAGCAGGATCACCACCACGTCGTCCGGACCAAGGTCGGCGGCCACCCGAAGCGCCGCGACGACGGCCATGCCGCAAGACCCTCCGACCAGCAGCCCCTCCTCGCGGGCCAGGCGCCTGGTCATCTCGAACGAGTCCGCATCGGAGACCGCCAGCACCCGGTCGGTGACGGACCGGTCGAAGGCCGCCGGCCAGAAGTCCTCGCCCACGCCCTCCACCAGGTATGGCCGGCCGCTTCCCCCGGAGTACACGCTTCCGTCCGGGTCGGCGCCGATCACCTGAACGCGCCCGTCCGATACGTCCTTCAGGTAGCGTCCGGTCCCGGAAATGGTGCCGCCGGTTCCGATCCCGGCGACGAAATGGGTGATCCGGCCGTCGGTGTCGTTCCAGATCTCCGGACCGGTGGACACGTAGTGGCTCGCCGGATTGTTGGGGTTGGAATACTGGTCCGGCTTCCAGGCGCCGTCGATCTCGCGGGCCAGCCGGTCCGAGACGGAATAGTACGACGCCGGATCGCCCGGAGGCACCGCGGTGGGGCAGATGACCACCTCGGCGCCGTAGGCGCGCAGCACATCGCGCTTGTCCTGGCTGACCTTGTCCGGGCAGACGAAGACGCACCGATATCCGCGCTGCTGCGCGACCAGCGCGAGCCCCACACCGGTGTTCCCGCTGGTCGGCTCCACGATGGTGCCGCCGGGCCGGAGCAATCCGGATTCCTCTGCGGCAGTGACCATCTTGAGCGCGATGCGGTCCTTGACAGATCCGCCGGGATTGACGTACTCCACCTTGGCGAGCACCAACGGCGCAACCTCGGCTGCGCTCGCGTTCAGTCGAACCAGGGGTGTATTGCCGACCAGGTCGAGCACGGAGGAGGCATATCGCACGGTGCTGCTCCAGTCTGCCGGGCGCACGCCCCGGCGGCGCGGGTGTCTCACACCCTATGCGGCACCCTATGCGGGGCGGCGGGCGCCGGAACGGGACGCCCCACGAACGAGGAAGGCGGTGGGGCCCGCGCAGAATGGGACCGGCGCAGACGAGGCCCGCCACAGCAGGAGACCGCAGAGAATAAGACCGGCACCGCATGCGGTCGGCCCGGATCCGCACTGCGGGATGATGATGTGCGCGCCGTTCGCGGCACCACGCCGATACGGGAACAGGCGCCCGGTGCCGCGCAGATCGCTCCAGGAGGGTCACGGTGACGATAGATCGGATGCCCGGAGGCGCCGCGGCGCCACACCGGCGGGCCCGGCGACCGGCCCGGGCCGCATTCGGCGCCGGGGCCATCACGGCCGCCGGGCTCGCCGGTGCCATCTGGGTGGGCCTGGTGCATCAGATCCGATCGACGTCATCGCTCATCGACGCCGCCGCGATGGTCGCCGGCTTCGGGCGGGTCGCACCGTCGCCCGACGCGCGATCAGCGTTGCAGGCGGTGCCTGGGGTCGGTGACGGGGTGTACTTGCCTGACGGTACGGGCCCATGGACAGATGCGCCGACCGGCACCGCGGTGCTGGCGATGCTCGGGGACTCCACCGCCGTCGGTTACGGCTGCGCCACCGCGGACGAGCTGCCCGGGGTGTGCCTCGCCCGCGGTGCGGCGGCCGCGCTGCGGCGCCCGGTGCGGATCGCGACGTTGGCCGTGATCGGTTCCGGCGCGGTGGACCTTCCGCGGCAGATCGCCGCCGTCCGGGAGAAGCCCGATGTGGTGGTGATCATGATCGGGTCCAACGACGTCCGCGATCGGATCCCACCGCGGCGCGCGGCGACACAGCTCGGCCGGGCGGTGGCGACGCTTTCGACCCAGCACGTCGCGGCGGTGGTCGGCACCTGCCCGGATCTCGGAGTGATCACATCGATCCCGTTGCCGCTACGCCGGATCGTGGCGGTGTGGTCGCGGGTGCTGGCGCGGATGCAGGAGCGGTCGGTGACGGGTGCCGGCGGGGTGGCGGTGCCGATCGCCCGACTGGTGAGCCCCGAGTTCTACGGACACCCAGAGCTGTTCTGCGCCGACGGGTTTCACCCGTCCGGGCCCGGGTACGCGAAGGCGGTCGCCGCGGTGCTGCCGGAAGTCATCGCAGCGCTGCGATGACATGTCGGGCGCGGGAATATATCCGGCGCCGGAAACCGCGGGCCGGCCGGCAGGCCGGTCAGCCGGTGGAGACGCCCAAACGGTCGGCCAGCGTGTGGAGAACGATCGTCACCGCCGCGTCCGGTGCCCCGGCGGACTCCGCTTCCGCCATCAGCACCGCGAGCTGGTCGGGTAGGGCGCCCGCGCCGGCGTCCGGAACGCGTCGCCGCGGCCCTTTGGCCGCGTCCGCGGCGAGGTCCGCCAACTCCTGCGCGGCGCCTCGCGCGGCGGCGATCCGGTTGCCGTGCAGCCACGACGAGGCGGGCCAGGCGCGCAACTTCCGGAGCATCGCCGAATGTTGCGGGCCTGGGCTTGCCGGCTTCGTCACGGCGCGCCTGATCGCCCTGGTGCGGCGGTCAGTTCCTCATGTACGAGAGCAGGCGCAGGATCTCCAGGTACAGCCACACCAGGGTGACCATCAGCCCGAACGCGAAGTACCAGGCGAAATTGGCCGGGGCGCCGATCTTCAGCGCCTTGTCGATCTGGTCGAAGTCGAGCAGGAAGCTCAGCGCCGCAATGCCGATGCACACGATGGAGAAGATGATCGCGAGCGGGCCGCCCGAACGAAGGCCGGTGTCGAAGTGGAATACCAGGCTGGCCAGCAGGTTGAACACCACCAGGACGACGACGCCGATCATGGCGCCGAGCAGCATCTTGGTGAACTTCGGCGTCACCCGGATGGCGCCTGTCTTGTAGACGAAGAGCATCCCACCGAAGACGCCCAGGGTTCCCACGATGGCCTGCAGGGCGATACCCGGGTAGACCTGGTTGAACCATCCGGTGATCCCGCCGAGCAGCACGCCCTCCGCGGCGGCATAGCTCAGGATCAGCGCCGGGTTGGTGGAGCGCTTGAAGATGACGATGAGGCTGAGCACCAGCCCGACGATGAGCGCCGGGACGATCAATGCGTAGGCGCGGAAGTAGGCCGTCAGCCCGCCGGCGATGATCGCGACGCCGAGCACGGTCGCCGTCTTGGCGACGACGTCGTCCAGCGTGAGCAGCCGCGGCTGCGGACCGACATAGGCCGGTTGGTCGTACATCTGCTGCAGGTACGCCGCGCTGGGCGCCTGCTGGGCTGCGACGGCCTTGTCGATGCCCTTAAAGGCCGGGTTGCTGCTTTCCACGTGCTCCTCCTGTGTCGGGCCCGACGGTTGCTGTCAGGATAGCGATCCGTGTCCGGGCACCGGCCGTTGTGCCGGGCACTACGTGCAACGCCTCAAACCCTTCGTTGGTTCCCTTGGGCCCCGATGTCGCCACCTGCCCATAGCGGAACCGCGGCCGCTACCGCTCCCCGCACGCCCGATCGCGCCGAGACGGCCCGTCGTCGCTATGATGCGCCGGGGCGTGCGGTGCGCGAAGCAAGGCGGTGCGCGCCCCCGGCACCGGCCCAAGGGGTCGGCAAGGGCCCAATCAGTCGTTAAGGACCCGGACGGTCGACAAAGGGAGGTGGAACGCCATGGACGGCGACCCCTCCGGTAGACCCCGGACCTAAAGCCCCCAAGGGGCGCCGCACCTTCGCCGATGCGCAGCGTCGGCGCGAGCCCCTCGGAGCGGCCGCCTTCGCGGGCGAGCCCAGGATCTCACTGCAGCCGCCTGGCGAACATCGAGAATGCCACGGGGCGCGGCCACCGTCGCGGGCCGCCCAGCACGTCACCCCGCACGAGAGGCGAATGGTTCGCCGGCCATCGTCACGGACCATTCGGCCGGCGCGCGGTCCGAGATTGACCCCGGCACCGTCATCGTATTCGGGAGAACCCATGTCCGAGCGAACGTTCAAACCGATCCGGTCCATCACCGGTGCGGTCCGCCGCGCCGGTACCCGGCCGGTCGCCCCGGCCCCCGACAACGGGCCGTCGGGGGCTTCGTCATCCACGACCGCTGCGGCCGCTGCGCGGTCCAGTATCGTCGACAGTGCGGTCTACCGCGGCGGCGACCGGGTGGCGAGCCCGGGCACGCTGGCAGAGAGTTACCAGGCGCTGCGGGAGAACCCGGGCGGGTTCGCATGGATCGGCCTGTACCGGCCCGACGATCACGAACTCGGTTCGCTGGCCGACGAGTTCGGGCTGCACGGCCTTGCGGTCGAGGACGCCATCGTGGCCCACCAACGGCCGAAGATCGAGCGATACGACGACACGCTCTTCGTCGTCCTGCGCGCCGCGCGGTACCTGGACGAGCTCGAAGAGGTGGAGTTCGGCGAGGTGCACGTCTTCGTCGGGCCGGATTTCGTGGTAACGGTGCGGCACAGCGAATCTCCGGATCTCGCCGCGGTCCGCAGGCGACTGGAGAGCACCCCGGAGTTGTTGGCGCTGGGTCCGGAGGCGGTCCTCTACGCGATCGTCGACCGCGTCGTCGACGGCTACCTGCCGGTGACGGCGGGTCTGGAGAACGACATCGACGAGATCGAGACCGAGGTCTTCCGGCGGGATGCCACGGTGTCCCGCCGGATCTACGAGTTGACCCGCGAGGTCGTGGAGTTCCAGCGCACCACCCGGCCGCTGCAGACCGTGCTGCGGGAACTGATGGCCGGCTTCGACAAGTACGGCACCGACGAGGAACTGCGTCGCTACCTGCGGGACGTGGACGACCATCTCACGACGGTGGTCGAGCATGTGGACGGATTTCGCCAGTTGCTGCGCGACATCATGACGGTGAACGCCACCCTGGTCGGCCAGCAGCAGAACGAGGAGATGAAGTCGCTGACGGAGGTTTCGATCGCGCAGAACGAGGAGGTCAAGCGCATCTCGGCGTGGGCTGCCATCCTGTTCGCCCCGACGCTGGTCGGCACGATCTACGGGATGAACTTCGACACCATGCCGGAGTTGCACTGGGCCTGGGGCTATCCCCTGGCGCTGCTGCTCATGCTGATGGTCAGCGTCGCGCTCTTCACGGTGTTCAAGCGCCGGCGGTGGATCTGACGCCGCTGCCTTCGAACGACGTTTGATCCCGCCGGCGATCGACGCGGCGGGATGCCCGCTCGCTGTCCGAGATCAGGTCGGATCGGCCCACCGACTCGTGCGCCGCTCCCAGAAGTTCACGATCAGGTACGAGACGATCGACGCCGCAAGGATTGTCAGCACCACCGCGTAGAGCTGCGGTATGTCGTAGGTAAGCGATGCCTCGACCAGCAACTGGCCGATCCCGACCACCCCGATGATGATCTCGGCGGCGACGACCCCCTTGATCGCCTGCACCACACCGATGCGCAGGCCGGTGAGCAGCAGGGGTGCCGCGGACGGCAGCAAGATCGTCAGCACCTTGGCTCGGCGCGAGGCCCCGAAGCTCGAGGACATCTCGAGTAGCTGTCGGGGAACCTCCTTGAGCGCGGTGATCCAGTCCAGCGTCACCGGGAGCAGCGCGAAACCTATGATCGTCACCACGCGTGTGGTATTGCCCAGCCCGAAGATGAAGATGTAGATCGGGATGAGGGCGATGCTGGGTGTGGCCATGATGGCGTTGAGCAGCGGCGTGATCGCCTCGTCCAGGAGGCGGGACCATGCGAGAAGGCTCGAAATGATCGCCGCGACAACGAAGACCACGGCCAACCCGATCCCGAGCGTCACCAGGGTCCCGGTGACCACACGAAACGCGCCGCTCTCGACGAGCTGCCACCAACTCGAGACGACCGATTCCACGGTCGGAAGCCACTTCGGCCGCGTGGTGACGGCAAGGATCTCCCAGACCCCCACGACCAGGATGGCCGTGAGCAACTGTGGGGCGCGCGTCAGGCGCCTGGACAACGTAGCTGTGCCTCGGGTGCTCATTCCGGTCCACCGCCCTGCAACCGCCGCAGCAGCACTCGCTCCCCCATGTGGGCGAATCCGACCAGGACCAACCCCTCGATAAGGATCATCAGGGTCGTCGCGTACAAGTCCGCGGATGCGAACTCCGACTTGAAGTTGATCAATAGGCCGCCGAGTCCGCTCGGAATCAGCGTCAACTCGACGACGATCATTCCTTCGATCGCACGGGCCAGGCCGATGCGCAACCCGGTGAAGATCGGACCGAGAGATGCCGGAAGGATGATGGTTCGCCACACTTGGAGGCGAGATGCCTCGAAGGACGAGGCCATTTCCACCAGCGGCTCATCGATGATGCGCACGGACGCCCGCGCGTTCAACGCGATGACGGGCAGCGCGAAGATCACGACGACGAGGACCCTCGCGTCGAGGGACAGCCCGAGCGCCACGATGATCACCGGAACGATCGCGATGACCGGGACGACAAGCAGGATGTCCAGGTAATAGCCGAATGCACGATCCGCAATCCGTTTGCGACCGAGCACCAGGCCGATGGCGATGCCCGCGATCGCGGCTATCGGAAACCCGATGAGCAGCGACTGGTTGCTCGCCCATTCGGCCTCCCCCAAGCCACCCTCGGTGGCCAACGGGCCGAGGCGCTTGATCGTCGCCGTGAAGGAGGGGACGAAGAAACTCGCGCTGGTTCGCCCCAACCATTCCCACAGCCCGATGAACACTCCGACGGCTGCGGCTCGCACCGCCCACACGGCGATGCGGCGCCGCAGCCGTCGTTCCTCTGGTTGGGAGCCACCGTCAGCCAACGGGACAGTCGGCGCCGGCGGTTCAGCAGATTCCGCCATAGCCAATTGGCCAGCGGGATTCGCGTCTGACATCAGCTGTTGTGGCTCCCTGCGTTACGAGCCCGACGACACCGACTGCAGCAACGTGAAGTTGCAGCAATCGCTGATCGAGGGCACGGTCTCGAGCATTCCAGCCTTCTTGACCTCTTCCATCGTCTTCTGCACAGACGCCTCGGTGAAGCGGTCACCACCGGACGGCCAGACCTTCGCGTCGGTGTAGGTCTTCGCGTTCTCGGTCGCCAGGGCTTCGTCGGTCTTGGGCACGTACTTCGCGATGGCCTTGATCAACGCGTCGGTGTCGGTGTAGGCGGCCTGGTGTTCCTTGTGAACCGCCGCGATCACGGTCTTGACCAAGTCCGGCTTGTTCTTGACCGTGTCCGTCTTCGCGAAGATCAGCGAGTCCAGGATCTCCGGGTTCTTCTGGGAGAAGTTGTAGATGACGTGGAACTTTCCGGGCGCTTGCTTCTCCAGGTCCGGCAGGTCGGAGAGCTGGACGACAGAGGCATCCAACTGCCCGGCGGCGAGCGCCTGGATGCGGTTCGCGGAACCGGGCACGATGAGGATCTTCGGCTTCACGTCCGGGTAGTTCTCCAGCATGATGTCGGTGTACAACGCGGTCGCCGAGACCTTGGCGTGAATGCCGACGCGGAGCCCGTTCAGGCCCTCCGGGCTGGTCACGCTGACCGGCGCGACCATCGCGTACGCGGGGCCGTTCGCTTCCTGGAAGATCTGGATCGGAACGCCTTTGCTGATCGCGGCGAAGATCGAGGACTGAGTGGTCGATCCGAAATCGATCGCGCCTTGCGCGACCGCCTGGACCACCTGGCTCGGGTCGGACAGGAACTTGACCTCGGTCTTGTACCCGTCTGCCTTCAGATCGTCGAATGCCTGGATCGTCGGGATCTTCTCGACCTGGGGCGCGGCGGCGGAGAAGCCGATGGTGATCGAACCCTTCTCGGTCGGCGCCTGCTGGCTGGTCTCGGCCTCAGAGGTCGTGCTGCTTTCCGTCGGGCTCTCGGGCGCGCTGGACGTGGTGTCTTCGGGCGGAGCCGTGCTCTGGCTCGTCGTCGTGTCCGCGCTCGAGGTGGTGCTCGTCGTGCCGCCTTCGTTGCTCGAACCACAGGCAGTGGCGACGAGACCGAACGCGACCAGCAGCGCGATCAAGCCTTTGCGTGTGTACCTTCCACTCACAGCTTTGTTCCTTTCGCTCGTACGTCGTTTTCGAATGACCAGAGCACGCCGATGATCAACCGGCGTGCTGCTGCTGCAAGAGATCGGTCTTGATGAGGTTCCAGAGGACTTCGACCTTCTCGTTGAACTGATCGGTGTGTTTCAGGTCAAGGGTGCGGGGTCTTGGTAGGTCAATGGGAACGATCTCCTTTACTTGGCCCGGATTCGGAGCAAGCACTACGACACGATCGGCCAAATAGACGGCCTCGTCCAGTTGATGGGTCACGAACAGCACCGTCTTCTTTCGCTGCTGCCAAATCGACTGAAGTTCCGCCTGCATGATCTCCCGGGTCTGCGCGTCCAACGCCGCGAATGGCTCGTCCATGAGCAGAATGCGCGGATCAATCGCAAGCGCGCGAGCCAGGTTCACCCGTTGGCGCATCCCACCGGAGAGCTGCCCCGGGAACTTCGATGCGCTTTCGGCCAACCCCGTCATCTTCAGCAACCGCCGCGCCTCCTCACGGGCCTGCCGGCGCGGCGTGCCGTGCAGTTCGAGCGGATAGCCGATGTTGTCGATGACGGTGCGCCATGGCAGAAGGCAATCGGATTGGAAGACGAACCCTCGATCGCGACTGGGGCCCCGCACCACCGATCCGGCAACGGTAACCTCCCCGCGCGAGGTTGGAATCAATCCGTGCACCACTCGCAACAGGGTGGTCTTACCGCATCCACTCGGCCCGACAACGGTGACGAACTCACCGTCGAAGATATCGATAGTAATGCCGGAAAGAGCCGGTTTGCCCTGCCCAGGGAAATATGCCTCAACGTCGCGCAACGCCAAGATCGCGGACTCGTCGCCTACCATCGTCTCTTGTGCTTTGCGCAGCACCGCCATATCACGCTCCACTTCAATTCTTGAATGGGACTGTCGCCCAGGTTGTTACGCCGGCCACGCAATGCCACGTCGATGCTAGTTCGTTCCGAAAGCCGTGCCTGATGAGGGTGCAGGGCTTGATGAACGCAGATCCGCGCCCGCGCGCCGACTCGGCAAGGGCTTCGCCGTCGGCGCCCAGCGCAACGGGCGCACGCCGCCGCTTCGCGGCATCACTTCGGCCGAGGAGTTGATCGGCATTCGCACCTTGATCCCTTGGTCACCTGCGGACGCTGCTGGCCAAGTCCCGCCGCATCTGCGTTATTCGCACGGCCTGTGCGGGGTTGGTACCTCACTGTACGCAGGCGAGATTGTGAAGTCAAAGACATGCGGTGGCCCCGCCCGTACGGGCCCTGGAGGCGGAGGCGGGGGCGGCGAGTTCACCCGATGTAGAAGACCTGCGTGTAGTAGGGCGTCCCGTCGGTGCTGTATGCAACGGCCGCGCCCATGTACGTGTACTGCGGGTTGAGCATGTTCTCCCGGTGCGGCACGGAGCGGTACCAGCCCGCCAGGGTCTGCGTGATGTCGCGGTATCCGAACGCGATGTTCTCCCCGCCCGGCATCTTGCACGCGTTCTCGATCTCGGGCAGCGTCCGGTGGTACATCGCGTGCCGCTTGGCCTGCGCCTTCGCGTGGATCAGGGCAGACGCGTCCGCGCAACTGCTCCGGCGCAGCCCCGGCAGGCCCGCGGCGCTGCGATACTCGTTGACCTTGGGCAGCACGGCGTCCGTGACCACCGAGTCCGGCGGCCGCGCAACCTTCGTTGGCGGGCTGGACGGTCCCGCTGCCGGCCGGCTGCCCGATGCCGGCGATGACGGTGCCCGGGCTGACGGCGCCTTCGTGCTGACCACCGACGCCGCGACATAACGCCCGGGGTCGAGCTCGTACCAGCCACGATCGCCGAGCAGTCGCGCGGTCACGGCCCTGCCATAGGGGAGGGCACCCACCACCGGGAAGGATGTGGCGGGTCCGGAACGGATGTTGACGCTGCCGCCCGCATAGTTGCCGTAGACCGTGATCGCCGGTCCGAGGTTTTCGGAGGTCGCCGGTGCCGTCTCGGACGGGACCGCCTTCGTCGTCGGTTGCGACGCGCCGGCACCGGCCGACGTCGTGGCACCGCTCGACGCCGCACTGCCCGTCGACGTGGCGGATGGTGCGGCGGTATCGGCTGCGGTGCCGGCATCGGAGCCATCCGGGACGATGCCCGGCCTGCCGGTGCTCGCCCCCGCGCGCTCCGCGCGGCTCGCCGAACCGGGAGGGCTCGTCACCGCCGGCCCGGTCGACGACCCGCCGAGCGGGTTACCAGCCGACGCAATGACCGACGCCGCGGCCTCCGGTTGGGGCAGAGCACCCCGTTCGGCGCCGGTGCACCCCGCGAGCGTCACGGCACCCGCGACGGACACGACCGCGCACCAGCGTCGAAGGCTCATCAAGGTCCGTTGGGTTCGGCCTCCGCGGCCGGCGCGCCGCGGAGGCCAGCGGCAGAGGGCAGACCCGAACGCTACCAGCCGATGCGGCCACGGACCCGGCCGCGAAGCGCGGGTCCGATCGCGCGCGCAGGCGACCGATCCCCGCGCGTAAAGGACGGCTTCTCATTCGGCTACCGGCTGGTAACCTTCGGTAACCCTGGGCACCCCTGGAGCCGTCGTGACGCTGGCAGTGCACAACGTCGAGGTCGTCTACGAAGACGTGATCCTCGCGGTGCGGGGCGCCAGTGTGGCGGTCCCGGCGGGCGGCATCGTGGCGCTACTGGGCGCCAACGGGGCGGGGAAGACGACGCTGTTGCGGGCCGTCACCGGCCTGCTCGACGTGCACCGCGGCCGGATGACCCGCGGCTCGGTGAGCCTGGACGGCGCGACGCTCGACACCGCCAGGCCCGCGGCGGTCGTCGCTGCCGGTGTCGGTCAAGTGCTGGAGGGCCGGCGCGTGTTTGCCCAGTTCACCGTCGAGGAGAACCTTCGCGTCGGGGCGCACACCACGAGACGCCGCAGCGAACTCCCGGCGAAATACGACCGCATCTACACCATGTTCCCGGTGCTGGCCGAACGCAGGAACTCCGTCGCCGGCTATCTGTCCGGGGGTGAGCAGCAGATGCTGGCCATCGGCCGGGCGCTGATGTCCGACCCGAGATACCTGCTGCTGGACGAGCCCAGCCTGGGGCTCGCACCGAAGATCGTCGAGCAGATCCGGGATCTGATCGTCGACATCAACGCCGGCGGCACCGGCATCCTGCTGATCGAGCAGAACGCCGCCATGGCGCTCTCCATCGCGCAGCACGGCTACGTCATGGAGAACGGCATCACTGTGATGGACGGGCCGGCAGCCGAATTGCGCCGGGACCAGGACATCCAGGAGTTCTACCTGGGCATCTCCCGCGAGAAGGGCTCGTTGCGAGACGTCAAGCACTACAAGCGGCGCAAGCGGTGGCTGTCGTGACGGCGGGCCGCCCACCCCCGCTGCCGACGGCGACCGATCTGGTCGTGACGGCGGGCCGCCCACCCCCGCTGCTGACGGCAACGGACCTGGTGCTGCGATTCGGCGGCAACACCGTCCTGGATCGCATCAGCTTCGACGTCGGTCCGGGCGAACTCCTGGCGATCATCGGCCCGAACGGCGCCGGCAAGACCTCCACCTTCAACTGCATCTCCGGTGTCTACCAGCCGCAGGGCGGCGAACTCGCATTCCGCGGCCAATCCCTGCTCGGTGTCCGCCCCGATCGGATAGCCCAGCGCGGCATCGCCCGCACCTTCCAGAACATCGAGCTGTTCGGCAACCTCACCGTGTTGGACAATCTGCTGCTGGGCCGGCATCTCGCGATCCGAGCCTCCTTCTGGCACGCGATGGCATGGCTGCCCCGGGCCAGCCGGCCCGAACTCGCCGCCCGCGCCGAGGTCGAGGCCATCATCGATTTCCTCGACCTCGCGAGCGTGCGCCACCAACCGGTCGGCATCCTGCCGTACGGGGTGAAGAAGCGCGTCGAACTCGGCCGCGCGCTGGCCATGGATCCGCAGCTGCTTCTGCTCGACGAGCCGGTCGCCGGAATGAACGCCGAAGAGACCGAAGACATGGCTCGTTTCATCCTCGACGTTCGCGCCG
Source organism: uncultured Actinomycetes bacterium (assembly GCA_964624455.1). Taxonomy (GTDB): domain Bacteria; phylum Actinomycetota; class Actinomycetes; order Mycobacteriales; family Nakamurellaceae; genus Nakamurella. The sequence continues at coordinate 33,986 of CAZUXD010000017.1, forward strand.
AGCTCGGCGTCGCCATCATCCTGGTCGAACACGACATGCGCCTGGTGATGGACCTGGCCGACCGCGTGATGGTCGTCGACTTCGGGCGCCGGATCGCGCTCGGCGCTCCTGCAGAGGTGCAACACGATCCGGCGGTGATCGCCGCGTACCTGGGCGGCGCCGGCGAGGACGTGCGCAGCGAGTTCCGGGGCGAGGTCACCGCCGCGAGTGGTGATCGGCGATGACGGAATCCACCGTGGACCGCATCCCGGCGCCATCGCCCGGCGGGCGGGCCTCGCCGCATCCGGGCGCCGACCGCTCCGCAACGTCCCTCGCCGCGCCGTCCAGACCGGTGATCCACCTGGCGCGGCTGCTGCGGCGCAACGCATCTGCGGCTGGAGATCGAGTTGCATTGCGGGAGAAGAGGTTCGGAGTCTGGCAGGACATCACCTGGTCCGACTACCTGCGGCACGCCGAGCAAATGGCGTTCGCGCTGGCCGCGCTCGGCGTCGGTCCCGGTGATCGGGTGGCAATCCAATCCGAGAACCGGCCGGAATGGTTGTACGTCGATGTCGCGGCGTCCATGCTGCGCGCGGCGATCGTCGGCATCTACCCGACGAACCCGGTCGCCGAGGTCACCCATCTGCTCGGTGATTGCGCAGCGACGGTCCTGGTTGCGGAGGACCAGGAACAGGTGGACAAGGCGATGGCCGTCGCCGATGGCGTCCCGACGCTCGAGCATGTGGTCTTCCTCGACGCCCGGGGGCTGGCGGAATATCGCGACCGGCGACTGAAGTCCATCGACGAGGCGATCGCGTTGGGCGCCGAGTTGCGTCGTAGCCGACCCGACCTGCTCGACGAGATCGACCGCGGCCGAACGGACGACGACATCGTCACCCTCATCTACACTTCCGGCACCACCGGCCCGCCCAAGGGAGCGATGCTCACTGCGCGGAACGTGTCGTTCGGCAGCGACGTGTTCCCGATGCCCGGTGGCATGTTCGGGGCCCAGGGGTTGCGCGAGGACGACGTGCTGGTCTCGTACCTGCCGCTCTCGCATGTGGTCGAACGGGGCATCACCACCTGGGCGGGCATGCGCAAACGGACGGTCGTGCACTTCGCCGAGTCGATCGACACGGTGGTCGCCGACCTGGCCGAGGTGCAGCCGACCGTGCTGTTCGCGGTGCCGCGCATCTGGGAGAAGATCCAGGCGAGGATCACCGTCAAGATGACGGCCGCGGGAGCGGTGAAGCGCGCGGCCTACGCGGCGGGCCACCGACTCGGCGGCCGCGCGGCCCGACAGTGGCTTGCGTCGGAAGGCCGAGCCGGTCCGATGTCCCGGGTGCAGGCGGCACTGGCATGGCTGCTGGTGAACCGCAAGCTGCGGCGACATTTCGGCCTCGGAAAGCTGCGCCTGGCGTTGTCCGGCGCAGCGCCGATCGCACCGGAGGTGCTCACGTTCTTCCTCTCGCTCGGCGTGGTGATCCACGAGGCGTACGGCATGACTGAGAACACCGCTGTCGCCACCGCCAACCGCCCGGGCCGGGTACGAATGGGCACCGTCGGCGAGGTGCAGCCCGGCACCGAGCTGCACCTCGCCGCGGCAACCGGCGAGGTGCTGACCCGGCATCCCGGCAACTTCGTCGGCTATTGGAACCAACCGGCGGCAACAGCCGAGGTGCTCGACGCCGACGGCTGGCTGCACACCGGCGACGTCGGCCGGTGGGACGGCACCCACCTGAAGATCGTCGACCGGATCAAGGACATCATCATCACCGCCGGTGGCAAGAACGTCTCGCCGAGCGAGATCGAGAACGCCATCAAGTCTTCGCGATACGTGCGGGAGGCGATCGCCGTCGGGGACGGTCGGCCGTACCTGACGGCGCTGGTCGGCATCGAGTTCGACACCGTCTCCGACTGGGCTTCGCGTCGGCATATCGAATACACGACCTACCGCGACCTGGCGACCAAGCCCGCGACCGTCGAACTCGTGGCCGGAGTGATCCGGGACGTGAACGCATCGCTTGCCCGCGTCGAATCGATCCGAAAGTTCCGCATGCTGCACAAGGAACTCGACCACGAGGACGGCGAGTTGACGGCGACCCAAAAGCTCAAGCGCGCCGCGTTCGCCACCACCGTGCCGCACCTGATCGACGACATGTACAGCGGCGGAACCGCTTATGCCGGGGCGGATCTCGGGAGGCACGGGTGAACGCGCTGGCATCCGCGGCGCTGACCGGGCTCGGATCCGGCGCGGTCTACGCGCTGATCGCGGTCAGTTTCGTGGTGATCTTCCGGGCCACCGGGGTGCTGAACTTCGCGCAGCCCGGGCTGCTCATCCTGGGCACCTGGGCCTGCTCGGTGTTTGCGGTGGATCTCGGGATTCCGTTCTACCTCGCCGCTCCGCTCGCGATGGCGGTCGGCGCCGCGCTGGCGATGGTGGTCGAACGGATCGCCATCCGGCCCATGGTGGGACGGCCGGTGTTCGCGACGGCGCTGGTGACGGTGGGCGTGTTCACCGTGCTGCTGATCGTGGCGTTCCGGGTCTTCGATTCGCGGGCCCGGACCGTGGCCGACCCGTGGCAGTTGGACACGTTCTGCCTCGCGCGCGGCGCGGAAGGGTTGTGCGCGCTGCAGGTGTATCACGCAACGATCGGGCGCTTCGCCGTCTCGATGCTGGTCCTCGCCGCGCTGGGCTGGTGGATGGCGCGCTCGCGCACCGGCATCGCGATGCGCGCCACCGCGCTCGATCAGGAGGCGGCGCTGGCGCAGGGGATCGACGTCGGACGGATCTTCTCGCTCGCCTGGGCCATCGGCGGAGCGCTAGCAGCGCTCGGCGGGATCCTGCTGGCGGCCAACGGATCCGTGGTGCAGCCGACCGATGCGATCTTCGCGTTGGTGGTGCTTCCGGTGCTGATCTTCGGCGGGCTGGACTCGTTCAAGGGCGCGGTCATCGCCGGGCTCGTCATCGGTGTGCTCTCGGCGCTGTCCAGCGCCTACCAGCCGATCTACGCGCCGTGGCTCGGGCCGAACTTCGAGAACGTCGCGCCGTATGTGGTGATGTTCGTGGTGCTGCTGATCCGACCGTACGGCCTGTTCGGAACCCGGGAGGTACAGCGGGTATGACGAAACCCCAGGGCGCGGACGTTCGCGAGCCCCCGGCCGACCCGGCGCCGGCGCAGCCCGGCGGGCTCGCCCGGCTCAGTGGCCAGTCGCGATTCCTGGCTCCATCCGGCCGCCGGGGCACGATGCCGCCCGGATTCCGGCGCGGACGGCCCCGGCTGTACGGCAGTTACGCGGCCGACGGGGCCCTGCTGAACACGGCCGCCAAGCGCTGGTGGTCATTGGCGCTGCTGCTGGCCGCCGTCGCGGCCCCGTTCCTGGTGGAATCCCAGACCACCTACCTGCTCACCTCCGCGGCCATCTTCGCGATCGCCGGGATCGGGCTGAACCTGATCACCGGATATGCCGGCCAGATCTCGTTGGGGCACCCGTTCTTCATGGCGCTCGGCGCCTACACGGCTGCCGTGATCGCCGGGCAGCCCGGCAAGAAGGTTTACGGCTGGGGATGGGATCTGGCCGTCGCGCTGCCGCTGGCCGCCGTGGTGCCCGCCGTGGTGGGCCTGGTCGTCGCCCCGCTCGCGATGCGGGTGCGGGGCCTGTATCTGGCGATCCTCACCCTCGGGCTGCTGATGGTCGGCGCACAGTTGTTCAAGCAGTGGGCCAGCCTGACCGGTGGATCCGGCGTCGGCCGGGCCGGGGCACGGCCGGTGCTGTTCGGCTCGGACCTGAGCCGGACCTACGCCCTCGGACCGCTGATCATCACCAAGAGCACGTCGCTGTACCTGCTCAGCCTGGTGCTGCTGATCGTGCTCGGCGTCGCCGGCCGGAACCTGGCCCGGTCTCGCACGGGACGTGCGTTCGCGGCGGTCCGCGACCGCGACATCGCAGCGGAGATCATGGGCGTGCCGTTGCTGCGCACCAAGACACTCGCCTTCATGCTGAGCTCCGGGTACGCCGGCGTGAGCGGAGCGTTGTTGTCGATGCTCGTCGGCCGGATCACCCCGGAGCAGTGGGACATCTTCATGGCGATCCAGGTGCTGGCGATCGTCGTGATCGGCGGTGTCGCAACGATCTCCGGCAGCATCATCGGCGCGGCGTTCGTCGTGCTGCTGCCGAAACTGCTCGAAACGCTCGCTCCCGTACTGCCCGGTGTCGGACCCAGCGGCCAGGGCGTGCTGTCGGTGTTCCAACTCCAGACCGTGCTGTTCGGCGCGCTGATCGTCGTCTTCCTCACCCTCGAACCGCGCGGCCTGTTCGGCCTGTGGCAGCGCGTGCGCACCTACTTTCGGACCTGGCCCTTCGGCTACTGACCGCGACGCCCCAATTTCCGGACGTCCTTCCAGCACCACCCGCACCACTGCACCGCAGCACCACAGCACCACCGCCCACTCACCCACTCGAAGGAGCACAGCATGACCCGTCACAGACCGTTCCGAATATTCGCGGCGCTGGCCGCCGTAGCAGCGCTGGCCCTGGCCGGTTGCTCTGCGGTGGACGACGGCAGCGGGGCGACCGCGTCGCAGACCAGCAGCGGCAGTTCCACCCCTGAAGAGACCACCTCTGCCGGCGTCACGACGTCCGCGCCCACATCCCCGGAACAGACCGAGGACACCACCGAGCCGAAGGCCCCCGAGATCAAGTTCGACGACGGTGTCACGGCCGAGCCGTGCCCGAAGGCCGTCAACCCGGACAACGGCTGCATCTACCTCGGCATTCTGTCCGACCTGACCGAGGGGCCCTTCGCGGCGCTCGCGGTGCCCATCGTGGACGGGCAGCGGGCGTTCTGGAAGAAGGTCAACGAGGCCGGGGGCATCGGTGGTTTCGACGTCGACATCGACACCTACACCCGAGACACCAAGTACCAGGCCGCGGAGCACGCCGCCCAGTACCAGCAGATCCAGAGCAAGATCCTGGCCATAGCGCAGAGCCTGGGCACGGTGAACACCGAGTCCGTGCTCGACGACATGGACGCCAACAACATCGTGGCGCTGCCCGCCTCCTGGTGGTCGGGTTACGCATTCGCGGAGAACGACCGCGGGCTGATCCTGGAGAACGGCTACTCGTACTGCACCGAGGCGGTCGTCGGCCTGGACTGGTTCACGGACAAGTACGCCAAGCCGACGAAGATCGCGGCCGTGGGATATCCCGGCGACTACGGCGGGGATTCCGCCGCCGGTGTGAAGCTGTGGGCCGAGGCCAACGGCGTCAAGGACGTCACCGTCATCCCGACCGGACCGAACCAAGTCACCGGCAACCAGGACGCTGTCGTGGCGGCGATCGCCAAGGCGACGCCGGACGTTGTCGTGCTGGCGATCGGCCCGGCGGAAACCGCGGAGATCGTCGGCAAGCTCGCCGCGAGCGGCTTCAAGGGGCACTTCATGGGTTCGCTGCCCACGTGGAACCCGGCCCTGCTGGGTAGCGCCGCCGCTCCTGCGCTGACCGCGCTGTACAACCACATGTCCCCGTCGGAGCAGTGGGACGGCACGTCCGCGGGCGCCGAGGACATGAAGGCGTCGACCGGCGGGGAGGTCCCGCGCAACGGCGGTTACGTGATCGGCTGGCTGATGAACTACCCGATGCTGGCACTGCTTCAGAAGGCAGCCGACGCAGGCGATCTGACGCGGGCGGGGGTTCGTGCCATGGTCGACGGCTTGCAGGTGAGCTACAACGGCATGATGCAGGACGTCACATTCGGCGGCGACGGCAAGGCGGTGGCCGCAGACCAGATGATGGTCTACGCACCCGATGCGGCGTCACCGCTGGGCGTGAAGGCGACCGGCGGGTTCTACACCGGCACCACGTTCGCCAAGATCCCGTACGACAAGGCCTGCTCGACCGCCAGCTGAGCCGGCGCTTCCGGAGGATCCGCCGCCCCGGCGTCGATCCGTTTGCCCCACAGGGCAGCGGATTCGGCCCAGGGCGGCGGATTCGGCCGTCTTGTTCGATGGCCCTTTCGTGCTAGGCGGGCGATGCCACGACGAGCTGATCGCACGGCGCGTGGAGCTGCTACCCACGAGCATGCTGGCCATAGCCCGGGCTTGGTGATCGAGGGAGCCAGGCAGGTCGGCAAGAGCATCAAGGCGCCGTCGAAAAAGATCTACCTCGACGAATTCAGCTCCCGCTTCAATCGGCGCAACTCATCGGCCCGCGGCATGCTGTTCTGTCGACTGCTCGAACTCGCCGTCGGGCACGACCCCGTCCGCTACAAGGCGCTCATCCCCAAGCCGGAAGCCAACAAACAAGTGCCTAACCCGCCCGGCGCCTGCGGCCACCCACCGAGCCTCGCCAGCCACCAGCGGAACGATCCTGGAGGAGGCCACACTGACCAGCGCAAGTCGGCTCACATGGAGACCCCAGATTGCGCTCATAGCCGTTGTCGATCGACGGACAGCCTTCTTCGTGCGACGCAACTTGACAGGTTACCCGGAGACGTACGCACTGCCACGGCTGTTCATGTCGATCATCGACCGGCCGTCTCACCTCGCACAGCGTAGAATAAAGAACATGGACACTATCTATCCACCGGAGCTCGCCCGGCGCATCGGTGTCTCGCTGCCAACAGTTCACGCGATCCTCGATCGCCGGGACGTCCCCCGTACCGGGCGGGGAGTGCCTCGGGCCGTGCCACCGGACGTGGCCGCGCGTGTCACTCGGGAACACGCGAGCGGATACACCGACACCGAAGTCCGAGTACTGGCGGCGCTTGCCGTCAGCCCGCTGGGGCTGACCTCCGCCCGCCGGGTGGCCGCGGCGGCCGGTGTGAGCCCGACGTCTGCGTCCGCCGCGTTGACTCGTCTCGAGGGTCTGGGCTTAGTGCGCCGGAAGGAACGGCGCACCCTTCGGGCCGGGCGTGCAGTAACGGAGACGCTCATCGCGCTCAATCTGCGCAGCTCGCAATGGCCTCACGTCGAGTCCGCCGTGCGAACCGTCGTCCTGCCGGAACGGCAAGCGAAATCACAGTCTCGGCTGCCCCGGGCGCTCTGGCACCTGTTCTGGAATACGAATCCGGCAACGCTACGGCTTCCGGAGGACGGCGCCTACATTGCCCGAAGAATGCTGAACAGCACAAGCATCGCTGCCGCACAATGGGCTCTCCAACACGTCGACAGCGCGGACCTTCTCGCTGCGGTCTCAGGTCGAGGGACCGATGAGCGGACCCGGACGATGGTACGCAACTGGATTGCCGGACAAGGTGACCCTGCCCCGGCTGCATCCCGGGCGCGGATCGGCGTCCGGTGATGGACAGCGGCGATAAGCGATCTTCTGGATCCGATGTCCCGACCAGTGGCGAATTGGGCGCCGAGCACACGAAGCCGGGCGACGGGCGCGCGGTGCTTGATTCCTACCGAGATGTGCTCTCGCCCACGACGGCCGAGGCCTGGACGCGGCTTGCACCCGCGACGACGTCGTGGATGTATCTCGCCGGAGGCACTGCCTTGGCGATGCACCTGCGCCATCGAACTAGCCGCGATTTGGACCTGTTCACCGAGCAGCCGTTCGACGCGGCCCAGCACGCGGACATGCTCATCGGCACATTCCCAGATTTCGTGCCGACACACATTTCCGAAGGCACCGTCAACGGTGTGCTCGGCGAAACCAAGGTCCAGTTCCTCGATGCGTCACCGCAGCACCGCCTGGTGGAGGCACCGCTGCTCGCCGGTATCCGGGTCGCCGGGGTCGAGGACATCCTGGCGATGAAGATCAAGGTCGTGATGGACCGTGGCGAGCTCCGCGACTACTTCGATCTCATGTGCATCGAGCAGCATACGAACCTGAACGTCGCCGAAGGAATGACGCTGTACTTGGAGCGCTACCGGCCGACAACGCCCGAGCAGCACATCCTGCAGGCAGTTCGCGCCCTCGGCTACTTCGACGATGTTCCGGACGATCCCGGACTTCCCTTGCGGCGCAGCGAAATCGAGCACTACTGGACCGCGCGCCAGCCGCGGATCATCAAAGAGCTGAACCTGGGCTGATGCCCCCGAGTTGAGGGCATTGGCCAACGGCGCCTTCGCCCGTGCGGCGCTGCTCGCCCCGTGTGCACGAAGGCCCCGATCGATGCCCGCGCCGCGCCGGCTTCGATCGACCACGGCAGCTCGCCGAGCAGCGGCGACAGCGAAGGCTCGTCGGACGCGGGCGTACTCCTCCTGAGTGCGCTCGGACAGCGACGGCACGCACTCGGCCATCACCGCGTCCACCAACTCGGCGACCGTCGTCGTCACGTCACCCCCGGCACGCGCGCCCTCTTCGGCGGCCGCCGCATCCCGGGCCGCCCGCTCCGGTTGAACGTGCCCCCGGTGGGACTCGAACCCACACTGTGATCATTTTAAGTGACCTGCCTCTGCCGGTTGGGCTACGGGGGCTCGGGCACCGCCGCCGGACCTGTGCCACGTCGAGCTTAAGGGGATGTTCCGGCCGATTGGCGTCTGGAGGTGGGGCCGACGCCGCCGGCCGCCCATGAGGTCGGCCCGCGCGGCACCTGCGGGTTGGTCGGCTACTCGGTGCTGCGCGGCAGCTCAGGGCCGCTCGGCGACGTGCGACGCCCTCGGGACTGCGCCCGGCGGATCGCAGGAGCGGCGATGCCCGTCCCGTGCCGGCCCACCGCGGCCACCGCGCCTGCTCCGCCGGCCATGCCGGCGACCCCCCCGCCGCCCTCGCCCACGACGGACCCGCCGATTTGCTCCACGCCCGATCCGCCGGCTTGCCGGGCAACCCCCCCGCTCGCCTTAACCGCCTCAGCATCGGTCCCACGGACCTGCGCCAGCCCTTTCGCCCGCTCGATCACGGCGTCGAGCATTGCCGGCGTCAACCGGCCGGTGAACGTGTTCTGCTGGCTGACGTGGAAGCAGCCGAGCAGTATCAGCGACTGCTCGGCCCGCGTCACGGTCGCCAGAGCGCCGTGGCCGAATACCGGACGGGGCCGCGGGATGCTCCACCCGGAACGGGCGAGCGTACCGAGCAGCGCGTGCCACCCGAAACCGCCGAGAACGATCGCCACGCGCACCGTCGGTGCCAACAGCTCGAGCTCCCGCGCGAGGTACGGCGCGCAGGTGTCCCGCTCGACGGTGGTCGGCTTGTTGTCGGGCGGGGCGCAACGCACCGGAGCCGTGATGCGCACCTCCCGCAGCGAAAGCCCGTCATCCCGCGAGATCGAGTGCGGCTGGGACGCGAGCCCGGCACGAAACAGCCCGGCGTACAAGAAGTCTCCCGATCGGTCACCGGTGAACATCCGCCCGGTGCGGTTGGCGCCGTGCGCCGCCGGAGCCAACCCGACGACGAGAATCCGCGCGTCGTCGGGACCGAAGCCGGGCACCGGTTTCGCCCGATAGGTCTGTCCGACGAACGCCGCCCGGGGCTTGCGTGCGACCGCCTCGCGCCACGCCACCAGACGGGGACACGCGCGGCACGTCGTCACCAGCGCATCCAACTCCGCCATGGTCTTGGTTGCTGCCGCCCGACTGGGCGCGGTGCGGGGATCGGCCTGGGCGCTCACCTGCCCATCGTGTCAAACCCATGGTGAGGCAACTCCGCCCGCCAAGCGATAGCGGGTTTCGATCCGATCCAGCGTCACGAAGGGATGACGGGAACCAGCACCGGAAGCGCGCCCGGATCGGTCCAGGCTCGGATCGGCAGCGGCCCGACGGCCTCGCCGTCGGCGTAGGCCACCGTCATCGGACCATCCGGCACGTCCAACAACACCCGCCGCGCACCTGTCAGCAGCACGCGCGGATGACCGACGTGCCCGGCTCGCGGCAGCGTCGGCGCCAGCCGTGCCAACGTCATCCGCGACACCGGTCCGACCACCACCACGCCGAGCACCCCGTCGTCCCAGCAGGCGTGCGGCGCGATCCGCTTGCCCCCGCCGTACTGCGAGCCGTTGCCGACCGCCACCAGGGTGGCCGGGACCGTCATCGCCCGCTCGTCCAGTTCCAGGTGGAACTGCCTGGCCCGCAAGCGGACCATCTCGATCGCAAGGGCCACGTTGTACCGGGCGGCGCCGCGCGGCCAGCGCAACCGGTTCGCCCGATCGTTGACGGCCGAATCGAACCCCGCATAGACGAGGCCGACGAACGCCCGTGCCGATTCCGGGATCAGGCGCGGGCCGTCGCACCGCCCCAGATCGATCCGACGGACCCGGCCCGCGGCCAGCGCGTCAAGCAGGTACCGAGCTGCCAGCAGCGGATCGTCCGGTGTCCCCAGCACGTCGGCGGCATCGTTGCCGCTGCCGCCGCGGATCAGGCCCAGCGGAATCCCTCCTCCGGCAAGCACATTGGCCGCAAGGTGCACCATCCCGTCACCGCCGCATACCACCACCGCATCGGGCTCTGCCGCCACCGCGTCGCTCAGGGCGGCAAGCGACGCGCCCGGCCCCACCGGATGTGACACGGTCAGGTCCACGCCTGCCGAGCGCAAGGCGCCGGCGGCGACCGCGCCGGCGCGGACCGCGCGGCCATGGCCCGCCTGCGGATTGATGACCATCGCGATCCGGGTCCGGCGATACGGCGAGTACGTCGTCACCGCCGTATCGTCTCAAGCCGGCCGGACGTTCCCGCCGCCCCCGCGCCGCCGAAGCTGGTCGCCATAAAGCGGCGGACTCACGCCAGCGATAGCGCGATACCGTCCAGAATGTCGTGCTCGCTCACCGTGATCTCCGTGATGCCGGTCCGCTGCGCGGCCAGTTCGCCGACCGTCGCGAGGATCAGCGAACCGCCACCGATCACGTCGACGCGGCCGGGATGCAGGTAGCCGAGCATCGCTCGATGCGCCCGAGTGGCGCCGAGTAGCCGCTCCGACGTTCGGCGGATGTCGGCTACTTGCAAGCGGGACAAATGGATTCGCGCCGGATCGTACGCAGCAAGCGCCAAGACCGCCGCGGTGACGGTGGTTGCCGTGCCGGAGACCGCCACGATTCGCCGCACCGACGCCAACGCCTCGGCGCCGAGGGTGTCCAGCCCCTGCTCGACCATGCCACGCGCCCAGGCTCGGGCCGCGGCGATCTCGCCGTTCGTCGGCGGGTCGGAGGGCAGCAGCCGCTCGGTGATCCGCACGCATCCGATGTTCTGGCTGACCGTGCCGGTCAGCGCGATACCCACGCCGGAGTTGGCGGACCCGGCGGTACCGACGACGAACTCCGTCGACCCGCCGCCGATGTCCACGACCAGGAAGGGGCCGTCATCCGGCGGGAGGTCGCCCACCGCTCCGCGAAACGACAGCTCCGACTCCTCCGCCCCGGAAATCACCTCCGGATCCTGCCCCAGCGTGTTCCGGACCATCTCGGTGAACTCGTCGCGGTTCTGGGCGTCGCGGGTCGCGGAAGTCGCCGTCATCCGGACCTGGTCAACGCCGGAGGCGCGCAGGATGGCCGCGAAGTCTGCCAGCGCCAGCCAGGTGCGATCCAGCGCGGCGGCCGCCAACCGGCCAGTTGCGTCGACGTCCTGGCCGAGCCGGACCACTCGCATCTCCCGATGGACGTCCACCAGAGACGCGCCGTCCGGCGAACGCGATAGGTCTGCGATCAGCAGCCGGATCGAGTTGGTACCGCAGTCGATCGCGCCGACCCTCTTGTGCATGGCATGCATGTTTCCATGATCCGCCGGCCCGTCGGCGCCAAGTCCGCCTGCCCGCGCCCGATCCGCGCCGCTTCAGCGGGTCCGCGCCCGATTTGCGCCACCTCTCCCCTGCCCGCGCCCGATCCGCGCCACTTCCGCGAGTCCGCGCCCGACACTTGCGGCGCGAATTCGGGAAAGTGGCGCGGACCAGCAGGGAGGCGCAGAGGCTCAGTCCAGATCGACCGGTGTGATTCCATACTCCGCGAGGCCGGCGACGCCGGAATCCGCCGCGGTGAGCACGCAGATCCCGTCATCCAGGATCGCGATGGAGTGCTCGGTGTGCGCGGCCCGCGCGCCGTCCTTCGTCGCCACGGTCCATCCGTCATCCCATTCGACCGTGGCGGGCCGGCCCAGGGTGAGCATCGGCTCGATGGCCAGGGCCATGCCGGCGACGAGCCGCTCGCCCTTGCCACGGCGGCCGGTGTTGGGCACGAACGGGGCCATGTGCATGGCGGTGCCGATACCGTGGCCGCCGTAGCCGGCGACGAGGCTGTACCGACGGCCGTCTTCGCGGGCCGATCGCCGGGCCGACATCTCGACGGACCAGGATATGTCGCCGAGCCGCCCGCCGTCCCTGGCGGCCGCAATACCGGCCCACATGGCGTTGGTTGTCGCGGCTATCAGGTCCACCTCGGCCATGGACGGTGCCGCGCCGACGTGCAGGGAGATCGCCGCGTCGGCATGCCAGCCGTCCAGCACGCACCCGGCGTCGATGGAGAGCAGGTCGCCGTCGGCGAGCACCCGGGCGGATGACGGGATTCCGTGCACCACCTCGTCGTTGACCGACGCGCAGATGGTCGCCGGGAACGCCCCGGTGCCGTCCGGCCCGCCGCCGTAGTGCAGGAAGTTGCTCTTGGCTCCGGCGGCGGCCAATGACCCGGCCACCACGGCGTCGATATCGGCGGTGCTCACGCCCGGCGCGACCGCGGCGCGGGCCGCTTCGATCGCCGACGCCAGAACCCGCCCGGCGGCGCGCATGGCCTGCAACTCGCCGCGGGTGTGCAGTTCTATCGCCCGGCCGTCAGCCACCGCCGGGCGCACCCCGCCGGCCCGTATGCACTGCGGCCATCACCCGATCGTGCACCGCGTCGACCGTTCCGTCACCGTCGATCCGGATCACCTTCGCACCGTAGAAGTCCACCAGCGGCTCGGTCTCCGCGTAGTAGATCGCCAGGCGGGTGCGGATCGCCTCCGGGGTGTCGTCGGCACGGCCGCGAGCGCTCATCCGCTCGGTCAGCACGTGATCCGGCGCGGTCAAGAGCACCACGGCGTCCACGGCGCGCCCGCTCGCGCCCAGCAGGTCGCGGAGCCACCGCGCCTGCCCGGTATTCCGCGGGAATCCGTCCAGCAGGAAGCCGTCGGCCGCATCGGGCCGCACAAGCCGATCCGCGACCATCTGCTGGGTGACCTCGTCGGGGACGAGTTGCCCGGAGTCGAGGTACCGCTGGGCTTTTCGCCCCAGCGGGGTGCTGTCGGCGATGTTCGCGCGAAACAGGTCGCCGGTGGAGATGTGCGGGATGGCAAGCTCCTGGCACAGCAGCGCAGCCTGGGTGCCCTTGCCGGCACCCTGCGGGCCGATGATCAGCAGCCGCATCGTCGAACTCCGCCCTTCCAATGACGAGCCCGCGGGCCGACGTCGAACGTCCGCGGGGCACGGACTTTGAAAAAACTTTCCGCGGCTAGCGCAGGAACCCTTCATAGTTGCGCTGCATCAACTGCGTCTCGATCTGCTTGATGGTGTCCAGGCCCACCGCCACCAGGATCAGCACCGCGGTGCCGCCGAACGGGAAGTTCTGGTTGTTGCCCGGCCCCGTCACCGACAGGAAGAAGTTCGGCAGGATCGCGACGATGCCGAGGTAGAGCGAACCCGGCAGCGTGATGCGGGACAACACGAACTGCAGGTACTCGGCCGTGGGCCGGCCCGGCCGGATGCCGGGAATGAACCCGCCGTACTTCTTGAGCTCATCGGCCCGGTCGACCGGATTGAACTGGATCCCGACGTAGAAGTAGGTGAAGAAGATGATGAGGGCGAAATACAACAGCACGTGCGACCAGACGCCCTGGTCGGAGATGTAGTAGTTCACCCATTGCACGGCCCCGCTGGTCCCGGCCGACGACCCGGACAGCAGCCCGGTGATCAGCGTGGGTATGTACAGCAGCGAACTGGCGAAGATGACGGGGATCACGCCGCCCTGGTTGACCTTGAGCGGCAGGTAGGTCGACGTTCCGCCGTACATGCGCCGGCCGATCATCCGCTTGGCGTACTGCACCGGCAGCCGGCGCTGGCCCTGCTCGATGTACACCACCGCGGCGATGATCCCGATACCGATCGCGATCACCACGCCGAACACCACCGCCGAGTTGTTCTGGTAGATGTTCTGGCCCTCCGGCACCACCCGCGCCGCGATAGAGGTGAAGATCAGCAGCGACATGCCGTTGCCGATGCCACGGTCCGTGATGAGCTCGCCCATCCACATGATCGCGGCGGTACCGGCCGTCATCACGATGACCAGGGTGGCCAGCGTCATCGGGCTGCGGCCGAGGATGACTTGATCGGCGACCGAACAGCCACCGAACATCTGGCCGTTGAGGGCCAGCGCGATGAAGGCGGTCGACTGCAGAACACCCAGCCCGATCGTGAGATACCGGGTGTACTGGGTCATCTTGGCCTGACCCGACTGCCCCTCCTTCTTGAGCTCCTCGAAACGCGGGATCACCACCACCAGAAGCTGCACGATGATGGACGCGGTGATGTAGGGCATGATTCCCAGCGCGAACACCGAAAGCTGCAGGAGTGCCCCGCCGGAGAACAGGTTCAGCAGGGTGAAGACTGCGTTGCTGCCGCCACCGGCCTCGGTGAGGCACTGGTTGATGGCCTTGTAGTTCACACCGGGCGACGGCAGCGTCGCACCCGCGCGGTAGATCGCCAGCATGGCCAGCGTAAAGAGGATCTTCCTGCGAAGATCCGGCGTCTTGAGCGCCGAGACGAAGGCGGTAAGCAAAAGGTCCTCCTGGCACGCCCCCGCCGGGGCAGAAAGGTGGCCGGATCGGCCGAACTACAAGATGGTGACGCTACCCCCGGATGCGGTGATCTTCTCCCGGGCAGCGGCCGACGCCGCGTGCACCGTCACCCGCAAGGCCACGCCGCCGACGTCGCCGTCACCGAGTACCTTGACCTTCTCGCCCGCGCGGACCAGCCCGGCCGACGCGATCTGCTCCACGCCGATATCCCCACCGTCCGGGAAGCGCTCGGCCAACCGGCCGACGCTGACCACCTGGTAGGTGGTTCGGAACGGGTTGGAGAAGCCCCCCCGCTTGGGCAGCCGCATGTGCAGGGGCAGGTGGCCACCCTCGAAGCCGGCGGGAACGTTGGCGCGCGCGCCGGTCCCCTTGGTGCCCCGGCCCGCGGTCTTGCCCTTGGAGCCGTCGCCACGGCCCACCCGGGTCTTGGCGGTCTTCGCGCCGGGCGCGGGTCGCAGGTGATGAACCTTGATCGTCATGTGCTGCTCGCTCCTGTCACGGTCTCGCGTCCGGCTGGTCCGCGTCGATGCGCTGCACGGCCAGCAGGTGGTTCGCGGCGTGCACGTACCCGCGGACCTGCGGCGTGTCCGGAACCACCACGCTGTGGTGGATCCTCTTCAGTCCCAGCGATCTCACCGACGCACGGATCTTGGGTTTGGCGCCGATCAGCGAGCGGACCTGGGTCACCCGCAACTGCGCCGTGCTGTTGGCCATCGTCACACCGCCTGTCCGGCCCGGGCCCGCAACATGGCCGCGGGCGCGACATCCTCGATCGGCAGGCCGCGCCGGGCGGCCACCTCCTCCGGGCGCTGCAACGCCTTCAGCGCCGCGACCGTGGCATGCACGATGTTGATCGCGTTCTTGCTGCCCAGCGACTTGGACAATACGTCGGAGATGCCGGCGCATTCCAGCACCGCGCGGACCGGGCCGCCGGCGATCACCCCGGTGCCGGGGCTGGCCGGGCGCAGCAGCACCACACCGGCGGCCGCCTCCCCCTGCACCGGGTGCGGGATGGTGCCGCCGATGCGGGGCACCGTGAACATGTGCTTCTTGGCCTCTTCGACGCCCTTGGCGATGGCCGCCGGGATCTCCTTGGCCTTGCCGTAGCCGACGCCGACCCGGCCGTCGCCGTCCCCGACCACCACCAGCGCGGTGAACGAGAACCGCCGGCCGCCCTGAACGACCTTGGCGACCCGGTTGGTAACCACGATGCGCTCCAGGTAGGGACTCTTCTCGACCGCGGCGTCCCGGCGGGAACCGTCGCGGCGATCGCGGCGGCCCTGCCGATCACCCCGGTCTGCCGAATCGCGGCGTGCGGGTCCGGGCATCAGATGTCCCTCTCGATCGTGGCTGCGCTGCGCGCATCCTGCGCAACGACATTCGTTTGTTTCGTCATCTGCTAGAACTCCAGACCGCCGGAACGGGCGCCATCCGCCAGCGCCGCGATCCGGCCGTGGTACGCGTCACCACCGCGGTCGAACACCACCGATCCGATGCCGGCCAGCTTCGCCCGCTCGGCGATGCGCCCGCCCACCTCGCGCGCCTTTTCGGTCTTGTCGCCGGCGGCTGCGCGCAGATCCGCCTCCAGCGTGGATGCCGACGCCACCGTGCGGCCCGCGCGGTCGTCCACCAACGCCGCACTGATGTGCCGCGCGGAGCGGGTGACGACCAACCGCGGCCGCCCCGCCGAACCGACGACCTTCTTGCGCAGCCGGAAGTGCCGCCGGCTGCGGGCGATGGCCCTGGCGTGGGAAACGTTCGCTGCCATGATCACTTACCCGTCTTCCCGACCTTGCGCCGGACGTTCTCGCCGGCGTAGCGCACACCCTTGCCCTTGTACGGGTCGGGCTTGCGCAGCTTGCGGATGTTCGCGGCGACCTCGCCCACCTGCTGTTTGTCGATGCCCTCGACCCGCAGCCTGGTGGGCGATTCGACCACGAAGTTGATGCCGTTCGGCGCGACGACCGGCACCGGGTGCGAGTAGCCGAGCGCGAACTCCAGGTCGCGCCCCTTGGCGACCACCCGGTATCCCACGCCGACGATCTCCAACGACTTCGCGTACCCCTCGGTCACCCCGACGACCATGTTGTGCACCAGGGTCCTGGTCAATCCGTGCCGGGAGCGCGAGTCGCGTTCGTCGTCTGGCCGGGACACGGTGAGTATGCCGTCGTTCCCGGCGACCGTGATGGGCGAGACCACCGTGTGGTGCAGCGTTCCCTTCGGCCCCTTGATGGTGAGTTGCTGGCCGTCAATGGTGACGTCCACACCGGACGGCACGCTGATCGGCATCCTTCCGATTCGCGACATGTCGTTGCCTTCCCCAGAGCCTTACCACACGTAGGCGAGGACTTCCCCGCCCATCTTCTTCTTGGCGGCCTGGCGGTCGGTCAACAGGCCGGCCGACGTCGAGATGATCGCCACGCCCAGTCCGCCCAGCACCCTGGGCAGTTCGGTGGAACGCGCGTAGATCCGCAGCCCCGGCTTGGACACCCGGCGAAGCCCCGAGATCGACCGCTGCCGGGACGGGCCGTACTTCAAGTTGACCACCAGGGTCTTGCCGACCGTCGCGTCCTCAGTGGTCCAGGAGGCGACATACCCCTCCCGTACCAGGATGTCGGCGATGTTGCCCTTCAGCTTCGAAAAGGGCATCGCGACCTGCTCGTGGTAGGCCGAGTTCGCGTTGCGGATGCGCGTGAGCATGTCCGCGATCGGGTCGGTCATCGTCATGGCCGTGGCGCCTTTCTCGTCTGGTTCCCCGTGACGCGGGGCCTGTGGCGATCGTGAAGTCGGGTCGGGAACGGGCGGCCGTGGGATTGCTGCGGGGTGCTCACCATGACGACTTGGTCACTCCCGGCAGTTGGCCGGCGTGCGCCATCTCCCGCAGGCAGATCCGGCACAGGCCGAACTTGCGGTACACCGAACGCGGTCGGCCACAACGGCTACAGCGGCTGTAGGCGCGCACCTTGAACCGCGGGGTGCGCTTGGCCTTGTTGATGAGCGCGGTCTTCGCCACGGTCAGTCCTCCTAGTCGGATTCCATCATCGAATTGATCATGAGGCCGCCTCCGCGGCCCGGGCCGCTGGATCGATGGATCCGGCAAGGATCTTCGGATCCGCGTCCGCGGTCGATCACGATCAGTTCTCCCGGAACGGGAAGCCCAGGAGCCGGCACAGCATCCGGCCCTCGTCGTCGGTTTGGGCGGTGGTGACCACGGTGATATCCATGCCGCGCGGCCGGTCGACGCGGTCGATGTCGACCTCGTGGAACATCGACTGCTCCGACAGGCCGAAGGTGTAGTTGCCGTGGCCGTCGAATTGCCGATCGGACAGGCCGCGGAAGTCGCGGATCCGTGGAAGCGCGATGGTGATCAACCGGTCGAGGAACTCCCACATCCGGTCGCCCCGGAGGGTGACCTTGGCGCCGATCGCCATGCCCTCGCGCAGCTTGAACTGGGCGACGGACTTCCGCGCCTTGCGGATCAGCGGCTTCTGACCGGTGATCGCGGTCAGGTCGCGGATCGCGCCGTCCATCAGTTTGGCGTCCCGGGCCGCCTCGCCGACGCCCATGTTCACCACGGCCTTCACGACCCCTGGAATCTGCATCACGTTGGGGTAGCCGAACTGTTGCTGCAGCGCGGGGCGCACCTCGGCTACGTAGCGGCTGCGCAGCCGCGGCGTCGCCTTCTCCGAAGTCTGGGTTGCTGCACTCATGCCTTAGAGGTCCTTACCGGAGCGCCGGGACACGCGAACGCGCCGGCCGTCCTCGTCGAGTCGGACGCCGACCCGGGTTGGCTTGCTGTCCCCGTCGACGACCATGACGTTGGACGCGTCGATGGTCGCCTCCTGGGTGACGATGCCGCCGGCCTTCGCCCCGCGTTGGTTGGTGGACACCTTCGTGTGCTTGCGGATCCGACCCACACCCTCGACCAACACCCGGCCCGTGTCGGGGTAGGCCTGGATCACCTTGCCCCGGGCGCCCTTGTCCTTGCCGGCGATGACCAGCACGGTGTCGCCCTTGCGCACCTTCATATCTACAGCACCTCCGGCGCCAGTGAGATGATCTTCATATAGCGCTTGTCGCGCAGTTCGCGGCCCACCGGTCCGAAGATCCGGGTGCCGCGGGGGTCGCCGTCGGTCTTGATCAGGACCGCGGCGTTCTCGTCGAACCGGATGTAGCTGCCGTCGCTGCGGCGCTTCTCCTTGGCGGTGCGCACCACCACGGCCCGGACCACGTCGCCCTTCTTCACCCCGGCCCGCGGGATCGCGTCCTTGACGGTCGCCACGATGACGTCGCCGATACCGGCGTAGCGGCGCGCTGAACCACCGAGCACGCGGATGCACAAGATCTCCTTGGCACCCGTGTTGTCGGCGACCCGCAGCCGGGTCTCTTGCTGAATCACCGTAGGTGGTCCTTCTCGTTCTTCGTGGGCGTGCAGGCCACGCCCGGCGCCGCTGGTTCCGCGCCACGCCCGTGACACGCGAAAAGACAAGAGGAAGTGCGGGCACCCCGGACGCATGGCGGCCGGCCCGCCTTTTCGCTCTTGCCTGTGGTCCCGTGTGGTGCTACCGGAACCGGTCGGGCTGGTACGAAGTCCCAGCGGGTCCTGCACCGCCGGGCCAGATCGGCATCGGTGCTCGCGCACCGCTGCCGACACGCCAGCCTACCCGAGAATCGGCTGTCGGTTCAAATCGGCGGCGAGACTCACGAAACGCGGGCCGTGCCTCATCTCCCCCAGGGACCGCCCGCATCCACGCATCGCGGACCGCGTCCCTCGGGCATGCTGCAGCGCCTATTGCGCCTTCTCCAAGACCTCTACCAGCCGCCAGCGCTTGGTCGCCGACAGCGGACGCGTCTCGGCCAGCAGCACCCGGTCGCCGATCCCGGCCAGTTCGGTCTCGTCGTGCGCCTGCACCTTCGATGTGCGCCGGATGACCTTGGCATAGCGCGGGTGCTTCACCCGGTCCTCCAGCGCCACGACGATGGTCTTCTTCATCCGGTCGGAAACCACCATGCCTTCGCGGGTCTTGCGGAAACCTCGCCTCGGCGTGTCGTCCGCCCGCAGCGTCTCGTCGGTCACCACCCCGACCTCCACCGCGCCCGCGGCTTCGGACACAGCAGTTGCCGCGCCCTCCGCGATCGCAGCGGCCGCCCCGGCAGCGGCACCGACGACCGCGCCCGCGGTAGCGCCAACAGCGTCGGCGGCCGCGTCCACCGTCGACTCATGTGCGTCTTGCGGCTGATCCGTCACCGGATTCTCGTTCTGCTCGCTCACTGCGCAGTTTCCTCCGTACTAGGTGCCAGGGCGTCCGGCCCGACCGACAGGCCGAGTTCCCGCTCCCGCATGACGGTGTAGACCCGGGCGATGTCGTGCCGAACCTGACGCAGCCTGCGGTTGTTCTCCATCTGTCCGGTGGCCAATTGGAAGCGCAGGTTGAACAACTCCTCCTTGGCCTCCCGCAGCCGGATCATCAACTCCTCGGCGCCCAACTCCCGCAGCGACGCGGCCGTCACCTCCGCCATGTCACTCGGCCCCCTCTCTGGCGACGATGCGGCAACGCATCGGCAGCTTGTGCATCGCGCGGCGCAACGCCTCGCGTGCGGTCGCCTCCGACGGATATGCCATCTCGAACAGCACCCGTCCGGGTTTGACGTTGGCTATCCACCACTCGGGCGAGCCCTTGCCGGACCCCATCCGGGTCTCGGCCGGTTTCTTCGTCAGCGGACGATCCGGGTAGATGTTGATCCACACCTTCCCGCCACGGCGGATGTGCCGGTTGATGGCGATACGCGCCGCCTCGATCTGCCGGTTGGTGACGTACGCGGGCTCCAGCGCCTGGATGCCGAAGTCGCCGAACGTGACGGTCGTGCCGCCCTTGGCAAGACCACTCCGGGTAGGGCGGTGCTGCTTTCGGTGCTTGACCTTGCGCGGGATCAGCACGGCTCAGCCCTCCGTTGGCGTGTCGGTACCGACCGCGACCTCTGCGGGGCGTTCGGCGTCGGTGGTCTGCGCAGCCGAAGCGGCCGGTGCGGGACGGCGGCGGGCGCCGCGGTCACCGCGGTCACGGTCGCGGTCGCGGTCGCGGCCGGCAATGCTGCGCTGCGCAGCGAGCGCCTCGGCGGCGCGCTGCTCTGCCAGGGTACCGGTCTTGTCGCCCTTGTAGATCCATACCTTCACGCCGATCCGGCCGAAGGTGGTGCGGGCCTCGAAGAAGCCGTAGTCGATGTCGGCGCGCAGCGTGTGCAGCGGAACCCGGCCGTTGTGCCGGAACTCGGAGCGACTCATCTCCGCCCCGCCCAGCCGTCCGGAGCATTGGATCTTGATGCCCTTGATCGCGCCGGACCGCAGCGCCGACTGCATGGACTTCGTCATCGCCCGGCGGAACGCGACCCGGTTCGAGAGTTGCTCGGCCACGCCCTGCGCGACGAGCTGGGCATCCGACTCGGGGTTTCGCACCTCCAGGATGTTCAGCTGCACCTGCTTGCCGGTCAGCTTCTCGAGCTGGCCGCGGATCCGGTCGGCCTCCGCGCCGCGGCGGCCGATGACGATGCCCGGACGGGCGGTGTGGATGTCCACCCGGACCCGGTCCCTGGTCCGCTCGATCTCCACCTTCGAAATGCCGGCTCGTTCCATCCCGGTGGCCATCAGCTTGCGGATGGCCACGTCCTCGGCGACGTACTCGCGGTAGGCCTTGTCCGCGTACCAGCGTGATCGCCAGTCGGTCGAGATGCCCAGCCGGAAGCCGTGCGGGTTGATCTTCTGGCCCACTACCGGGTCCTTCCCTTCGCTTCGGCGCCGCGACCGCGGCGCCGGCTGTCGCTGTCCGGCTTCTCGACGGACACCAACTCGATCGTGATGTGGCAGGTGCGCTTGTTGATCCGGAACGCCCGGCCCTGGGCCCGCGGCTGGAGCCGCTTGAGCGTCGGACCCTCGTCCACCCAGGCGCGGTCGACGAGGAGCGTCTCCGGGTCCAGGCCCCGGTTGTTCTCGGCGTTCGCGACGGCAGAAGCGAGCACCTTGCCGACAGCCACCGCGGCGGTCTGCGGCGCGAACGCGCACACCGCAGCCGCGTCGCCCGCGCTCCGGCCGCGGATCAGGTCCACGATTCGGCGGGCCTTGGTCGGCGTCATGCGCAGGTACCGCACCTGTGCCCGCACCCGGGGCAGCTCGCCGGCGTCCGCGGCGTTGGCGTTCATCACAAGTCCCTCTTACTGGCTCTCGGTGGTGGCGATGGTGGTTCCGGTCAGCCCCGGCGGCTTCGCCGGTCGTCCCTGATGTGGCCCTTGAACGTGCGAGTCATGGCGAATTCGCCGAGCTTGTGCCCGACCATCGACTCGGTGATGAACACCGGGACATGCTTGCGGCCGTCGTGCACCGCGATGGTGTGCCCGAGCATGTCCGGCACGATCATCGACCGACGCGACCAGGTCTTGATCACGCTCTTGGAGTTGCGCTCGTTCGCCACGGACACCTTCTTCGCCAGGTGGTCGTCGACGAACGGACCCTTCTTAAGGCTGCGAGGCATCTTCAGTGCTCCATGCTCGGCTCGGGCGCGGCGCCCGATGCGGCGCGCATTCCGATGATCGACGTGGTCTCCATAACGCCACGCCTACCGCTTCTTTCCGGCCTTGCGCCGGCGGACGATCAACTTGTTGCTCGGCTTGTTCGGCCGCCTGGTGCGCCCCTCGGGCTTGCCGGCCGGGTTCACCGGGTGGCGCCCACCCGACGTCCGACCCTCGCCACCGCCGTGCGGATGGTCCGCCGCGCTCACCACCTGGCCGCGGCTCTGGGGGCGCACACCCTTCCAGCGCATCCGGCCCGCCTTGCCCCAGTTGATGTTGGCCTGCTCGGCGTTGCCGACCTCACCGATCGAGGCCCGGCACCGCACGTCCACGTTCCGGATCTCGCCGGACGGCATGCGCAACTGGGCGTACGGACCGTCCTTGGCGACCAGTTGCACCTTCGAGCCGGCCGACCGGGCGATCTTTGCGCCTCCGCCCGGCCGCAACTCGATCGCATGTACCACCGTTCCGACCGGGATGTTGCGCAGCGGCAAGTTGTTGCCCGGCTTGATGTCCGCCGCGGGACCGGTCTCGATCGTCGCGCCCTGCCGGAGCTTCTCCGGCGCGATGATGTACCGCTTCTCGCCGTCGGCATAGTGCAGGAGCGCGATCCGGGCGGTGCGGTTGGGGTCGTATTCGATGTGGGCGACCTTCGCGGGCACGCCGTCCTTGTCGGCGCGGCGGAAGTCGATCAGCCGGTACGCCCGCTTGTGGCCGCCGCCCTGGTGGCGGGCGGTGATGCGCCCGTGCACGTTCCGCCCGCCCTTGGAGTGCAGCGGCCGGATCAGCGACTTCTCCGGGGTGGCCCGGGTGAGTTCGGAGAAGTCGCTCACCGATGCCCCACGCCGCCCCGGCGTCGTCGGCTTGTACTTGCGGATAGTCATGTTTCGTCAGTCCCTTGTTCGCTCCGGCGACTCAGGCGCCCGTGAAGATCTCGATCGGCTTGCTGTCGGCGGACAGCGTGACGATGGCGCGCTTCTGCGAGCGGCGTTGCCCGTAGCCGAACCGGGTCCGCTTGCGCTTGCCCTTGCGGTTGAGCGTGTTCACCGAGACGACCTTGACGCCGAAGATCTTCTCCACGGCGATCTTCACCTGCGTCTTGTTGGCGTCCGGGTGCACCTCGAAGGTGTACCGGCCCGTCTCGAGCAGGCCGTAGCTCTTCTCGGACACCACCGGTGCCATCACGATGTCGCGGGGGTCGGAGATCACTTCGAGTCCTCCTCATCGGTGCCGGCGTCGGACGCCTCGTCAGCAGCGGTTCCGTCGCCGGGCGACTCGACGATGACGGTGCTGGCGTCGGACGCCTCGTCATCGCCGGGTGCCGCCGGATCCGCGGAGTCCTGCGGCATGGATGGCTCCACGCCGTCCGCGTCGGCCTCCACGTCGTCCGGCGCCGCATGCTTGGCACCCGCCCTCGGCAGGTTCGGCTTCGCGGGCGCGGCGGCCTCGTGGGTGACCGCTCCCGCCGGCACGTCCGCTTCGGCCGCCGAGGCCGACCCGCAGAACTCCAAGAACTCGTCGAGCGCTGCTCGGGTGAAGACCACGTCGTCGCTGCGCAGTACGTCGTAGGTGTTGAGTTGGTCCGCCGGAAGCAGGTGCACGATCGGCAGGTTCCGCAGGCTCTTGGTCCCCGCCTCGTCCGCGCGGCTGACGACGACCAGCACATTGCGACGCAGTTCGATCGATGCCAGCGTCGCCGCGGCCGCCTTGGTCGACGGCACGTCACCGTCGATGACGGCGGATAGCACATGCACGTTCCCGCCCCGAGCGCGATCGGACAGCGCTCCACGCAGAGCTGCGGCCTTCATCTTCTTCGGGGTGCGCTGCAGGTAGCGATGTGGGACCGGACCGTGCGCGATCCCCCCACCGGTGAACTGCGGCGCGCGAATGGAACCCTGGCGGGCTCGGCCGGTGCCCTTCTGGCGGTACGGTTTGCGACCGCCGCCGGACACCTCCCCGCGGGTGAGCGTCGCGTGGGTCCCGGCCCGGGCGGCCGCCAATTGCGCTACCACTACCTGGTGCATCAGCGGGATGTTCGACGGTGCGTCGAAGATCTCCGCGGGAAGTGCCAGTGCGCCGACGGTCTGGCCCGCGGGCGACGTGATCAGGACGGTGGTCATGCTGCGTCATCCTCTGCGCCGGCGCTCTGCTGTGGGCCCTTGCTCGCGGTCCTGACCATCACCAGGCCGCCCTTCGGCCCGGGCACCGCGCCCTTGATCAGCAGCAGACCGCCGTCGGGGTCCACCGCATGAACGGCGAGGTTCTGCGTGGTGACCGTCACGTTCCCCATTCGTCCGGCCATCCGCAGTCCGCGGAAAACCCGGCCGGGGGTGGAACAGCCGCCGATGGATCCGGGCGCGCGATGCTTGCGGTGGACACCGTGGGCCGCGCCGAGCCCACGGAAACCGTGCCGCTTCATGACACCGGCGGTGCCCTTGCCCTTGCTCGTCCCGGTGACGTCGACGACCTCGCCGGCCGCGAAGACGTCCGCCGCGGTGAGCTCCTGCCCCAGCGTGTATCCATCGATGGCGTCGGTGCGCAGTTCGGCCAGATGCCGCCGCGGCGTCACCCCCGCCTTCGCGAAGTGGCCGGCCTCGGGCTTGTTGACCCGGCGCGGGTCGACGGCACCGAACGCGAACTGCACGGCGTTGTACCCGTCCACCGCCTGCGTGCGAATCGCGGTGACGACCACCGGTCCGGCCGCGACGACGGTCACCGGGACGACCCGGTTGGCCTCGTCGAAGACCTGGGTCATCCCGAGCTTTTGGCCCAGGATTCCCTTGATCGGTTGTGACATGACTCTAGCTACCCATCTGTTGTTCGCCCGTGCGCCTGCGCGGCCGTCTACCACCGCGCGGTGGCCGCTATTGGATGTTGACGTCCACGCTTGCCGGCAGGTCGATGCGCATGAGCGCATCGACCGTGCGAGGCGTCGGATCGAGGATGTCGATGAGCCGTTTGTGCGTGCGCATCTCGAAGTGCTCGCGCGAATCCTTGTACTTGTGCGGGGAGCGGATGACGCAGTACACGTTCTTCTCCGTCGGCAGCGGCACCGGACCGACGACGCGCGCACCGGTCCGGGTGACCGTCTCCACGATCTTGCGGGCTGAAGCGTCGATGGCCTCGTGATCGTAGGCCTTGAGCCGGATGCGGATCTTCTGTCCCGCCACGTGCGTCCCCTTCGTAGTGCCTGTGCCGGAGCAGCCAACCGCCCGGCGCCTGCTCCCGCGGGTGCCGCGTGGCGTCCCGCTGCCCTGTTCAGCTTCATCTGCCCGCCGGACGCCGTGCGCCGGTCGGCGCGACTGGCTCCGGCCGCACTCGTCCGGCCCGCGGGCCTGAGCGGTGGTGGCGTGAACCGTCCCCTACCCGGTCCCGGGCGGGTCCTGCTGGTGGCTGCCCTTGCGAAGTCCCGGCCGTCGATGATAGGCGCCGCAGCGCCTTGCCGAGTCCTGCAGATCCGGGCCGCGCGTCACCGTTCGGCCCGAACAGGGCAACCGGTCAAGTATGCCTGATCGGGTGCCGACACTTCAACTCGGCCCGGGCGGTCGGGGCGGAGCGCCCGCCGACCCGATGGCAAGGGCCACGGGCGGCCCCGCCCGGAGCGGTTCAGCGCAGGAACTGGCTCAAAGACACCTGCCGGATGCTCGCGGCGGTGCGCAACGCCGACCGATAGGCGATGGCGACGATCTCGTGCTGCATAGACGGCCCGCCGGTGTCGTCGTGAAGCGAGGCGGACAGGGCGGCGCGCATCGCCCCACTGTGGAAAGCCTCGGGCGTCTTGGGGGTTTCGGACCGCTCAGCCAGACCGCCGGCAGCAACGACGGACTCGGCAGGGCCGACCTTGGCAGGGCCGACCTTGGCAGGGCCGACCTTGGCAGGGCCGACGTTGGCAGGGCCGACCTTGGCAGACGCGCCGCCTGCGCCCGGCATGGCCCGACCATTGCCCGCGCCGCCCTCTGCGCCGTCGTCGGCACCGAACTGCACGTGGCGGCGGGCGTCCGGCCCGGAATCGGAACCGGGCTCGGCCCCGGGTCCCGGTTCGCCCCCGGAAGGGGGGCACCATGCGGAATCCGATGCGGCGGCCGGGCGTTCTGGGGCATCGACCTCCAGCGCCCGCGCAGCGGCCTGGAGCAGGTGGCGGTTTCGCGCAACGGTCTGGTCGACCTCGGCCGCCAGCGAGCGAAGGGCGACGCAGTGCTCGGCGAGCGTGATCGACCAGGGTTCGGGGCTGGCCAGGGCCAGGTGCTCCAGCGAGATGTCCGCCGGTAGGCCGAGCGCCTCGGCCAGTCCCGCGATCTCGATCGCTCGGATCACCTCGCTGTCGCGCACTTGAGCCAGCGCCGCCAGAACCTCACCATCGGCCCGAGCCATCCAGCGGACATGCCCCGACTGCAGCATCAACTGCTGCGCCACCAGGGCGTACAGCAACTGCTCGAGGTGCTGTCGCTCCTCCCACAAGACGGCACCCGCCATGGCGAATGCCGTCTCGTCCGTCCCCATTTGCCTATCGTGCCGCACCACGGCGCCCATCAGTAGCCCGTCCATTCCGCCCGCCGCATGCCCGATACATCGGCTTGTTGGACCGATTTCTTAATCGAGGGGTGGCGTGATGACTATGCGTAGTGTAATAATCACTCGATGCTACCAATGCACGGAGTTTGCTGATCGGTTTCGTTACCCAGCGGAAGCGCTGGGCGGGGGCGACGCCGGTCGGCGAGTGACGACGAAGTTGGTTTGCAGCGCAACGGATTTCGTCCGGTGTGCACGCTGTGGGGGATTTTGTACTTTGGGGGAGAGCATGGCTAGTTTGGCGACGCTGTCGGCCGCCGCGGGGCACGCATCTACCGCGGCTGGGCGCGCGGAGGAGCTCATTCGCGCACATCTGCCGCTGGTCGGGCACCTGGTTCGGGAACTCGCCGGCCGGTTGCCAGCACATGTCAGCCGCGATGAGTTGACCTCGGCGGGCATGCTCGCCCTGGTCACCAGCGCACAGGGGTTCGACGCGTCCCGGGGGGTGCCGTTCGGCCGGTTCGCGGCAATCCGCATCCGGGGCGCGCTCACCGACGAATTGCGTTCGATGGATTGGGCCAGCCGTAAGGTGCGCAATCGATCGCGGGAGGTGGAGTCCGCTCGCCAGCAGCTCACCGCCGCGCTGTCCCGCGCGCCGCGCCGGGAAGAGGTCGCGCATCTGATGGGCGTGCCGGTGGGCGAACTCGATGCGCTCGAGGCGGACGTGCATCGGGCCGCCATGCTGAGCGTCGAGGGCCTGCACGAGGCCGGCGGCACCGCTCACCTGTCCAGCCAACACGACGGACCGGAGGCCGTGCTGGTCCGGCGCGAGCAGGTCGGACTGTTGCATGACGCAATTGCGGAGCTTCCCGAGCGGCTGCGCACCGTGGTGACGGAGTACTTCTACGGCCAACGGCGGATGGCCGAGATCGCCGCGGACCTCGGGGTCACCGAATCGCGCGTCTCGCAACTGCGATCCGAAGCGCTGACGCTGCTTCGCGAGGGACTTCACGGTCAGGACGCCGAGCGGGGCGCCGCCAGCGGGGCCGGAGCAAAGGGGCGGGCGGCGAGCGCCGTGCGCTCCCGTCGGCCCGCGCGCGGCGAAGCCGCGCGCGAGTCATATGTGGCGGCCGTCGCCGCCCGATCGACGCTCGCGGCGAGGCTTGCCGCAACCACCGCCTTGGGGGAGATCCGCTCCGGGCTGCTCGGCACTCGGATCGCTCGCTGACCGCCCCGCTGCCTCGCCCCCCAGCCGCGCACGGTGGTCCCGCCTTGCTCGGTGCGAGTCGCGCGTGCGCCCGATCACCTGGACGGGCGTTCGGCGCGAGATGACGACGCCGGCCTGCCGACCTACACGGGACGGCGGGCCTTCGCGGCGGACCGGGGAACTCGGATCTGCCAGCGCGCCCGCCGCGCCGCCGAGAGCCGGGCCGCAGCCACGGCCCGAGGTCGCATACGACCCCTGCCCCCAGGATTCACGTCACCGCCCCCGGGGCCGTCCGGCGGCCTCCGCCAGGCCGGCGGAATCGGTTCAACCGCAATCACTCTCGAAAAATTCGCCCGTCGGCCGCACGGAATTGCTCAAGACCCCGGCCGGCCGGTCGATCAGACAATCAGGCCGTTGGGCCCCGACTTGCGAGGACGGTCGCCGTGCTGCTGTTGACCAGGATGAACGGACTGGCGTTCGCGCTGAACCCGGACCTGATCGAACGCGCCGAAGCCACCCCCGAAACGGTGATCACCCTGCTCAACGGCAGACGCTATGCCATCCGGGAATCCCTCGACGAGCTGTCGCAACTGGTTTGCGACTACCGCGCGCAGACCGCTGCCGCGGCGTACCGGCTACCCGGCCGGCGCGCACCCCGCCCCGCCCAGGATCCCGGGGCCAAGGTGGTGACCCTGTTTCCCGAGGACGCTTGAGGGCAGACACGAGGGCCCCGGAACGCGCGCATTCCGGGGCCTTCGTCATCGGCCTGGCGGCCGCCCGTCAACTCACTTGATGATCTTCGTAACGGAGCCGGCGCCCACGGTGCGCCCACCTTCGCGAATCGCGAACCGCAGGCCCTCCTCGATGGCGATCGGCTGGATCAGGTTCACCGTCATATCGGTGGTGTCGCCGGGCATGACCATTTCGGTTCCCTCGGGAAGGCTCACCACGCCGGTCACGTCGGTCGTGCGGAAGAAGAACTGCGGGCGGTAGTTGTTGAAGAACGGCGTGTGCCGCCCGCCCTCGTCCTTGCCGAGCACGTACACGGTCGCCTCGAACTCGGTGTGCGGCGTGATCGAACCGGGCTTGCAGACAACCTGCCCGCGCTCGACCTCCTCGCGCTTGGTGCCGCGCAGCAGCAGACCGACGTTGTCCCCGGCCTGGCCCTGATCGAGCAGCTTTCGGAACATCTCCACACCGGTGACGGTGGTCTGGAACGATTTCGGCCGGATGCCCACGATTTCCACGGTCTCGTTGACCTTGACAATGCCCCGTTCCACCTTGCCGGTCACCACGGTGCCGCGACCGGTGATGGTGAACACGTCCTCGATCGGCATCAGGAACGGCTTCTCGATGTCGCGAACCGGATCCGGAACGGATTCGTCCACGGCGTCCATGAGCTCTTCGATCGCCTTGGTCCACTTCGGGTCCCCTTCCAGCGCCTTGAGCGCGGAGACCCGGACCACCGGCGCGTTCTCGCCGTCGAAGTCCTGGCTGGAGAGCAGCTCGCGGACCTCGAGTTCGACCAGTTCGAGGATCTCCTCGTCGTCGACCATGTCGGCCTTGTTCAGCGCCACCAAGATGTACGGCACGCCGACCTGACGGGCCAGCAGGATGTGCTCACGGGTCTGCGGCATCGGCCCGTCGGATGCCGCGACCACCAGGATGGATCCGTCCAGCTGGGCGGCACCGGTGATCATGTTCTTGATGTAGTCGGCGTGGCCGGGGGCATCGACGTGCGCGTAGTGCCGCTTGGCCGTGGAGTACTCGACGTGCGAGATGTTGATGGTGATGCCGCGCTGGCGCTCCTCCGGCGCCTTGTCGATCTGATCGAACGCGTAGCTCTGATTCAGGTCGGGGAACTTCTCGTGCAGCACCTTGGTGATCGCCGCGGTCAACGTCGTCTTGCCATGGTCAACGTGACCGATGGTGCCGATGTTGACGTGGGGCCTGCTCCGGTCGAACTTCGCCTTCGCCACTGTTGTCCTCCTGGTGGACTGGTTGTTGCCGTGCGACGACTGAAGGAATCACATCTCGATCGTCGAGGCGGATGGATGGATCTGGACCGGACCGGTGGTCCGGACCCGTAACCGGGCGGTAGTTGACCCCCGCCGGCACGATTGTGGGGAGATGACCCGGCACGATTGTGGGGAGATGACCCGGCACGATTGTGGGGAGATGACGCAGCCCCTGGGCGAGGTGGTCATGAACGAGCCGCCCCGGCAGCCCCGACGGCATTCGACGCGCTCAGGCGAACGACGCTCATTCGCCGGTCGCCTTCGCAGTACCAACCGCTCACCGACCGCCCACTCGCCACGCTCATTCGCCGGTCGCCTTCGCGATGATCTCCTTGGCCACGTTCGCCGGAACCTCGGCGTACGAGTGGAACACCATCGAGTACGACGCACGCCCCTGTGTCCGTGAGCGCAGGTCGCCCACGTAGCCGAACATCTCCGAGAGCGGCACCAGCGCCTTGATCACCCGGGCGCCGCTGCGCTCGTCCATCGCGTGCACCTGACCGCGGCGGGAGTTCAGGTCGCCGATCACGTCTCCCAGGTTGTCCTCTGGGGTGATGACCTCGACCGCCATCATCGGTTCCAGCAGCACCGGGCGGGCCTTGCGGAGCGCCTCCTTCATCGCCATCGAACCGGCGATCTTGAAGGCCATCTCCGACGAGTCGACCTCGTGGTAGGCGCCGTCCAGCAGCGTCACCTTCACCCCGAGCATCTGGTAGCCGGCGAGCACGCCGTACTGCAGCGCATCCTGGGCACCGGCGTCCACCGACGGGATGTACTCCTTCGGGATCCGCCCACCGGTCACCGCATTGACGAACTCGTAGGTCGCCCCATCCGATGCGGCCATGTCCAGCGGCTCCACCTTGATGAGCACCTTGGCGTACTGACCGGATCCGCCCGTCTGCTTCTTGTGGATGTACTCCAGCTTGTCCACGATGCCGCGGATCGTCTCGCGGTAGGCGACCTGCGGCTTTCCGATGTTCGCCTCGACCTTGAACTCGCGGCGCGCACGCTCGACGAACACGTCCAGATGCAACTCCCCCATGCCGCCGATCACCGTCTGGCCGGTCTCCGCGTCGGTGTGCACCTTGAAGGTCGGGTCCTCCTCGGCGAGCTTGCCGATCGCCATTGCGAGCTTCTCCTGGTCGCTCTTGGTCTTCGGCTCGATCGCCACCTCGATCACCGGGTCCGGGAAGCTCATGGACTCCAGGACGATCGGATGCGCGGGGTCGCAGAGCGTCTCGCCGGTCGTGGTCTGCTTCAGGCCCATCACCGCGACGATGTCGCCGGCGGTGCACGAGGACCGCTCCTCCCGCTTGTTGGAGTGCATCTGGTAGATCTTGCCGATGCGTTCCTTGCGATCCTTGGTGGCGTTGATGACCTGCGAGCCGGCCTCGACCGTCCCGGAGTAGACGCGCATGAACGTCAGCTTCCCCAGGTGCGGGTCGGTGGCCACCTTGAAGGCCAGGCCGCAGAACGGCGCGCGAGGGTCTGGCTCGCGGACGGCCGGCGTGGCACCGTCCTGCAGGGTGCCGTGCACGGCGCCGACGTCCAGCGGAGAGGGCAGATAGTCGACCACGGCGTCGAGCATGGGCTGGATGCCCTTGTTACGGAACGAGGTGCCGCACACCACCGGATTGACCTTGCTCGCGATGGTCGCGCGGCGCAGGCCCGCCTTGAGGTGCTCGATGGACAACTCCTCGCCGCCGAGGTAGGCCTCCATGATCTCGTCGTCGTGCTCGGCAATCGTCTCGATGAGCTTTTCCCGGTATTCCTTGGCCTGCTCGAGAAGACCCGCCGGGATCTCCTCGATGTCGTAGTCCTCGCCCTTCTTGGTCTCCCCGTGCCAGGTCAGCGCGCGCATGTACAAGAGGTCGACGACGCCGACGAAGTCGGCCTCGGCGCCGATCGGGAGCTGCAGCACCGCCGGCGTGGCACCGAGACGCTCGACCATCATGTCCACGCAACGGAAGAAGTCCGCGCCGGTGCGGTCCATCTTGTTGACGTAGCACATGCGCGGCACGTGGTACTTCTCCGCCTGCCGCCAGACCTGCTCCGTCTGCGGCTCGACGCCGGCCACACCGTCGTAGACGGCCACCGCGCCGTCCAGCACCCGCAGGCTGCGCTCCACCTCGACCGTGAAGTCCACGTGTCCCGGCGTGTCGATGATGTTGATCGCGGTGTCGTGCCAGAACGTCTTGGTGGCCGCAGACGTGATCGTTATGCCGCGTTCCTGCTCCTGCTCCATCCAGTCCATCACCGCGGCGCCCTCGTGCGTCTCGCCGATCTTGTAGGTGATGCCGGTGTAGAACAGG
>CAZUXD010000018.1:0-65933 GCA_964624455.1 uncultured Actinomycetes bacterium
ACCGCATCGCCGCAGATCGCAGCACTCGACACCGCCCAAACCCCCGAAAGTTCGGGCTAGCCCCGACGGCCGGCGGCCGGCGGCCCCCTCAGCCACGGATCGTCGTCACCGCCGTTTGCACGTCCTGTTCGGTGTTGTACAGGTGAAACGCCAACCGGGCCCGGCCGCTCATGACGGCGAAGCGGAGGCCGGCCGCGCGGAGCCGACCGAGCGCCTCGTCCGAGACCGGTACGGACACGATTGCGGAGTTCGACGGCGGCAGGTCCAACCCGGCCCGCAGCGCGTTGGCCAGCGCCACATCGTGCGCGCCGATCGCCCCGACCCCTACCGCGGAGAGGACCTGCAGCGCGGGCGCGGTCCCCACCCAGCTATGCCACGCGGGAGAGATATCGAACGCTCGCGCATCGCGGCGCAGGCGAAGCGGCATGCCGTAGTAGGCGCCGGGCTCGGCGGCGAACCAGCCGGCCGCGAGCGGGTGCAACCGCCGCGCGAACTCGGGATTCCGATCGGCGAGGTGCGGGTGCAGGGTCGCGAAGGCGCTGCCGCGTGGGGCGCACAGCCACTTGTAGGCGGCCGCCACCAGCACATCCACCGTCATCGCGTCCAGCCGCAACCATCCGGCCGCCTGGGTGGCGTCGAGTACCGTGAGCGCACCGACCTGGCGTGCGCGGGAGGTGATTGCGGCGATATCGGCGACCTCGCCGGTGGCGGACTGCACCGCCGAGAAGCTCACCAGGAACGTGTCGCGCCGGATGGCGGCGGCGAGCGCGTGCAGCGGCGCGGTGGTCACCGTGACGCCCCGATGGGCGTGCACCGCGAACGGGAAGACGCCGGAGGTGAATTCGACGTCGGGGACCAGAACGTTGGCCCCGTCCGGCAGCGCGGCGGCGACCGGCGCGAGAAGCTGCGAGACGGCGGCGCCGGTGGCCACCCGGTCGACGCCGATTCCGACCATCTCGGCGAACGCCTCCCGGGAGCGGGCCACCGCGTCCGCCCACGGATTCCAGGGACCGGCGCCGGCCCGCCATTCGGCCAGCGAGCGTTGCAGCGCATCCCAGCCCGGCCGTGGCGGCGGCCCGTAGGAGGCGGTGTCCAGGAAGCCGGGTGTGACGTCCCACAGCGCCGCGGCGTCGGCGACGCTCATGGTGGCCGCCGGGGTTCGATCGCTCATGGGTCCGATTCCACCATCAGCGGGTCCGCACAAGAACGGCGGCCGCACCCGTGTGGGTTGCGGCCGCCGTCTCGGTAACGCGCGGGTTGATCAGAAGTTCGCCGGGCCGGGGAGCTTCGGCAACGTCCAGCCGGGTTGCCGCTGCGCCCACAGCCAGACGAAGTACGTCTGTGCCGCGGACAAGATGAGGCACGCCCAAATCCCGAAGCCGGGTCCGGCGCCCTCGAATCGGGCGAAGATCTCGATCAGCGCGATCAGCGTGATGAGGAAACCGGCGGCCGCGCCGAACATGAGGTACTGCGGCTTGATCTGGTCGATCTTCTGCCCCATGGTCGCGCGAAGGGCCACGATGACGGCCACAGCCAGTCCGAGAATGGTTGCAATCCACCAGTATTCATGCCAGGCGCCGACCGAGTAGCTGCCGAACATGCCGAGGCTGATCGACAGCCAGCCGAAGAAGCTGAAGATCAGCAGCAGTAGCCCGGTGCCCATGATGATCCAGTCACCGATCGTCACCTTCGAGATGTCGAACTGAGCCGATCCTGGGGCGCCCGCGTACGCCGGCTGGCCGGGCTGCTGGTAGCCGCCGGGCGGCGGATAGCCGGGCTGGCCCGGCGGCGGGGGCGGGTATCCGGGCGCGCCGGGTGGGGGTGGCGGATACCCGCCGGCTGGCGGAGCGTACCCCGGGGGCGGCCCCGCCGGAGCCTGACCGGGATCCGGCGGGTAGCCCGCGCCGGCGGACGGCGCGGCCGGGCCGGCGGGTCCGGGCTGGCCGCCGGGCGGTGTCTGTTCCGGGGGCGGGTAGCCGCCGGGCGGTGGCTGGGTCACAAGTTCCTCCCGATACTCGCAATGCTCTGTTGGTGCCCTGTTGGTTGGTGCCCTGTTGGTGCAGACTCCGACGGGCAGGTTCGGTGGAGCAGGGTGGAGCAGACCGCCACGTCGGCATCTTTCCGGCGAAGGTAACACACGAAATGCCCTCCGGAGCCGACATCGCGGCCGGTCTGCGTGCAGATGTCCGGCCGCCTGCGCCGCGGGTCGCCGCGGCGCCGCCCGCCTGCTCGGGCCATCGCCGCGGGCTTCGTCATCCGTGGTGACGGCGAAGCCCGCGGGTACCGCAACGGACGATCGGCGGCCGTAGGGAACGCAAGCGCTGGCCGTGGTCGCTCCCGTGGGCGACATGCACGGGACGATCCGCGGCCGCAGGGAACGCGAGCCGGCCTCAGCCTCCGGCGAAGGGCGGCAGGATATCCAACTCGTCACCGCTGTGGACCGGCGCAGCCAGATCGCGCACCGCGGTTGCGTTCTTGAGGTAACTGCAACGGGTCAGCACCCGGCGCAGATCCTCGCCGTGCATGTGTACGACCGCGTCCAGCACGGCGCCGATGGTCGCCGGGACGTCCAGCGTCAACAGGTCGGCATCCGTTCCGGCCGCGGCGCGCGCCGCCGCGAAGTACCGCACGGTCACCGTCGCGGTCGCCGGCGCGGTTGGGGGAACCGGTCCGGCCGCGTCGATATCGGCGCTCGCCCCTCGGGCGGCAACGGAAACAGGCAGATCAGGCATGAGGCCAGGGTAGCCCGGCGGATGCGGGGCGCCGCCGGCCGCGGGGCGCTGCCGGTCGAGGGGCGCCGGACGCCGTCCGATCGGTGGGCATTTCGTCATCCCCGGGCTGGGATCGACGGCCGATAGTGGGTCGTGCCAGCGATAGGCCATAGTGGAGATGTGAGCGCATTTTCCGATCCGGAGGCCCTGGCGGGCGCGCTGGAAGGCACCGGTTACCTGCCCGACGCCGGAATCAGCATGGCCGCGTACCTGGCGAACGCCTTGAGCCGCCCGTTGTTCCTGGAAGGCGACGCCGGGGTCGGCAAGACGTCGCTGGCCGGCGCGCTGGCGGAGGTCCGCGGCTCGGAACTGATCCGGCTGCAGTGCTACGAGGGCATCGACGCATCCCAGGCGCTGTACGACTGGGACTTCCCGCGGCAGGTGCTGCACCTGCGGGCCGTCGAGGCCGTCGGCTCGCTCAGCGCAGGCGACAGGGATCTGGATGAGCTCGAATCCGCGCTCTACAGCGAGCGATTCCTGCTGTCGCGGCCTATCCTCGCGGCGCTGCGCACCCCGGATGCCGTGCTGCTGATCGACGAGATCGACCGCGCCGACGACGAATTCGAGGCGTTCCTGCTCGAGGTGCTCTCCGACTACGCGGTCACTATCCCGGAACTGGGCAGGATCGCCGCGAAGACGCCGCCGCTGGTGGTCCTCACCAGCAACCGCACCCGAGAGGTGCACGACGCGCTCAAGCGCCGCTGTCTGTATCACTGGATCGAGCACCCGAGCCTTCAGCGCGAGGTGGCGATCCTGCGGCGCCGGCTCCCGGAGATCTCGGCCTCGTTGGCCGCCGAGGTCGCCGCCGCGGTCGGCCGGTTGCGCGAGGCGGACCTGCTCAAACCGCCGGGCGTGTCGGAATCGCTGGACTGGGCGCGCGCGTTGCACGCGCTCGGACGCGACCACCTGGACACCGAAACCGCCGCGCTCACCCTGGGCACCGTGCTCAAGTACCGGGAGGATTCGGCCCGGGTGGCGGCAATGGGCCTCGAGAAGATCCTGGCGCCGGTGGGATAGCGCGAATGCCCGATGACGACGTTCGTGCGGCGGCCGGCGACGGGCCGTCGGCGCTGGTGTCTGAGTCGGCCCGCCGGCCGCCACCGACGGTGGCGCGAAATGTCCGGCAAGACACCCACGACGGCGTACATATCGCGCCAGTGTCCGCGCTGGACACGCCCCCGCCGCCGGCCCCGGGCGGTGCCACCGGCCCGGCGGCCACGGGAGGTGCGTCGGCACGGGACGCCACCGAGATCTTCGTGGAATTCGCCCGGACCCTCGCCGCGGCGGGGCTCCGGGTGGGTCCCGAGCGCACCGCCGTATTCCTGTCCGCCGTGCGCGCGCTGCACGCGACCAACCCGCGCGAGGTGTACTGGGCCGGTCGCATCACCATGGCAACGGAGCCGGACGACCTACCCGTGTACGACGCGGTCTTCGCCGCGTACTTCTCCGGGCGCACCCGCCTCCGATCCCAGGCGCCGCGCCGCACGGTAGTCACCGTGTCGGTCGAGATGCCGGGCAGCGACGACGATGTCGTGCAAGAGGCCGGCGACGACGCCGACGAGGAGGCCCCTCGGGTGCGGGCGAAGGCGAGCACCACGGAGACCCTGCGACAACGGGACATGGCACGGCTCACGGCCGGTGAGCGAGCCCAGTTGGCCGCCATGATCGGCATGCTGCGGCCGGGCCTGCCGACTCGGAGATCCCGCCGCCGGCAACCGTCGGTCCACGGCTCGCTGGACCGTCGGCGCACCATCCGCGCCATGCTGGCCGCCGGCGGCGAGGTCGCGCGGCCGCCGCGGCACCGCGCCGGCAGGCGCCCACGCCGCATCGTGTTGCTGATCGACGTGTCCGGATCGATGGCCCTGTACGCGGACGCGCTGCTGCGATTCGCGCACGTGCTGGTGCGGCACCGGCCCGCCACCACGGAGGTGTTCACCATCGGCACCCGGTTGTCCCGGGTGACCCGCGCGTTGGCCGGCCGGGATCCGGATGTCGCGCTGGCCGCGGCGGCCGAGGTGATCCCGGACTTCTCCGGCGGCACTCGGCTCGGCGAGGTGCTCAAGGCGTTCAACGACCGGTGGGGCCATCGGGGCACCGCGCACGGCGCGGTGGTGGTGATCTTTTCCGACGGCTGGGAACGCGGGTCCTGCGAGCTGCTCGCCGAGCAGGTGGCGCGGTTGCAACGGCTGGCGCGGACGGTGGTGTGGGTGAACCCCCACAAGGGGCGGGAGGGCTACCTGCCGGTGCAGACGGGGATCGTTGCGGCCCTCCCGCACGTTGACCATTTTGTGGCCGGACATTCGCTGGCCACCCTGGAAGAACTCTTGGAGGTGATCCGCGGTGCGTGACGTGCTCGATGATCTGCTGCGGTGGTGGGACGAGGGCCAGCGGGTCGGGGTGGGCACCGTGGTCGGGACGTACAAGTCGGCGCCCCGCCCGGCCGGCGCGGCGATGATCGTGGGCCCGGAGGGGACCGCGGTCGGATCGGTGTCCGGCGGGTGCGTCGAGGGCGCGGTGTACGAGTCCGCGACCGCGGTACGCGACGGCGGCGCCCCGATCTTCACCCGGTTCGGCGTCTCCGACGGCGACGCGTTCGCGGTCGGGTTGACCTGCGGCGGGATCATCGACGTGTTCACCGAACGGTTCTCGCGGGACGACTTCCCGGAGTTCGGGCGGCTCGCAGGTTCGATCAAGGCGGACGAGCGGGTGGCGCTGGCGACCGTCGTGGCCGGCCGTGACGACCAGTTGGGTCGTCACCTGGTGATCTGGGAGGACCGCACGGCCGGTTCCCTGGGCAGCGAGCGGATCGACCACTCGGTGCGCGCCGACGCCCGTGGGCTGCTCGCGTCCGGGCGCACCGCGACGCTCACCTACGGCCTGGACGGCGAGCGGATGGACTCCGGCCTGCAGGTCTTCGTGGCCGCGTTCGCGCCCGCACCGCGGATGCTGGTGTTCGGCGCGATCGACTTCGCTGCCGCGGTGGCACGGATCGGGACGTTCCTGGGCTATCGGGTGACGGTGTGCGACGCGCGGCCGGTGTTCGCGACGCGCAAGCGTTTCCCGGATGTCGACGAGGTGGTGATCGACTGGCCGCACCGCTACCTCAAGGCGCAGGCGGATGCCGGGGCGCTGGACGAGCGAACGGTGATCTGCGTGCTCACGCACGACCCGAAGTTCGACGTGCCGGTTCTGAAGGTCGCGCTCCCGCTGCCGGTCGCGTACGTCGGCGCGATGGGATCCCGGCGCACCCACCTCGACCGGCTGGTGCGGTTGCGGGCCGCGGGGGTCAGTGAAGAGGACCTGGAGCACCTGGTCTCACCGATCGGGCTGAACCTCGGGGCGCGCACCCCGGAGGAGACCGCGGTGTCGATCGCCGCGCAGATCATCGCGCGCCGGTGGGAGGGTGACGCGACGCCGCTCGCGGACACATCCGGCGCGATCCACCGGGAACCGGTCGTCCAGGCCGCCGCGCCGCCGGCGCCGGCCGCGCGGTTGGGATAGCGCCGCGGGCGGTGCGGCGCCGGCCCAATGACGCTCGTCATCCCCGGCGGCCTCGTCATCTGCTGGTGCCCGTCATCCCCGCCGCCGCCGATGCCAGACACCGCCGCGGTAGGCGCGTTTTCTGTCTGGATTGTCGGCAGTTTCGCACCGCTGTCGGGTCCCAGCCGCGGCCATCGGCCGGGTCGACAGGGCAGCATATGGAACATGGACGATTCGCGTTCCGCCGCGGCGCGTAGGCGGCGCGCCCGGTACGCCCGGCTGCGGATGTCCATCGGTCGACACCCGGGCGAGGTGGTCCGCCTGGCGGTCGCCGCCGGCGTCGTCATCGCGTGCCTGTTCGCTGCGCGGGTGCCCGAAGTCAACCCCGTCGAGCAGTCGATCTTCACCGAGATGGAGCGCATCCCGCTGCCCGCCGACCGGTACCTGAATGTGCTGACCTGGGCCGGCTGGTGGCCGGGCATCGTGCTGGCGGCCGGCGCCGCCGCCTACCTGGGGCGCGCCCGCATGGCGTTGGCGTTGGCCTCGTCATCGGCCATCGCCTGGATGCTTGCGCTGATCATGCACTCGCTGATCGGGCCACGGGTGATCTCCGCCGACCTGATAGCACGGGCGACTCACGGGCTGGCGGACGGGACGATCTACTTCCCCTCCACCCATGCCGCGATCACCGCCGCGCTGGCCACCGCGGCCGGACCCTACCTGACCCGGACCCTGCGTGGAGTGCCCTGGGCGCTTACGGTCGCCGTTGGGCTCGCGGACATCATCCTCGGCTACAATCTGCCGCTCGGGGTGTTCGCCGGCGGGTTCCTCGGCTGGGGCACCGGCACGCTGCTACACCTGGCGCTCGGGGCCCCCGGCCGCGGCACCTCCGACCGCGCGGTGCGCGTCGCGCTGCGGCAGGCGGGCCTGGATCCGGCCGGTGTCACCGCCCGCCGACGGCGCTGGGGACGCCCACTGTATTACGACGTCGTCGACACCACCGGCGACGTCTTCGAGATGAAGATCGTGCGCAGGCTGCATCGGCTCGCCGGCCCCGGTTACCAGGCGCGGCGCATGCTGGCGTCCGTCGAGACCGAGCACGAAGCCCGGCTGTCGACCCCCCGGCACGAGGTGGAGCACGAGGCGTACATCACCCTGCTCGCCGAACGCGCGGGCGTGGGAACGGTGCCGGTCCTGATGGCGGGCGAGATCGAGCACGGGCCGCCGTTCCTGATCCGGCGCCGGATCGTCGGCCGGCTGCTATCCGAACTGGCCGCCGACGAGGTCGACGAGCAACTGCTGGCCAGGTTGTGGAAGGACGTCGCGGCGCTCGGCGCGGTGCGGATCGCGCACCACGACCTGCGGGCGGAGAACATCCTGGTGGATTCGGCCGGCCGTCCGCGGATCGTGGACTTCACCTTCAGCCGGGTCGGCGGCCCCGCGGGCCAGGCCGCGCAGGACACCGCCGAGCTCTTGGTGTCGGTGGCCAGCGTGGTCGGCATCCACCGGGCCGTGGCCAGCGCAACGCATGCGCTGCCGGCAGGCGTCCTGCAGGGGGCGTTGCCGCACCTGCAAACCCTGGCCCTGCACCACCGGTTCCGCCGGCAGTTCGCCCGCGCGGTGTCCCTCGCGGCGCTGCGCGAGGCGCTCGCCGACACGCTGGGATGCCCGGTGCCGTCGTTCCACTCGCCGGTGCGCGCCTCCACCGTGGCGCTCCTGATCGCCGGCGGCCTCACCGTCTACCTGGTGCTTCCGGAACTCTCCAGCATCGGCGAGGTGAGGGCCGCGCTGGCGCGGGCGCAATGGGGGTGGCTGCTGATCGCGACCTGCGCGGGCATGGCCGCGGTGCTCATCACCGCGCTGACCATCCTGGGCGCATGCGCCGAACGCCTCCCGGTGGGGCGGACCGTCGCGGTGCAGATCGCAGCCGCGTTCACCGGCCGCACCACTGTCGGGGCGCTCGGCTTCTTCGGCATCAACATGTCGTTCTTGCAGCGCGAAGGGCTGCGCCGCGCGCACGCCGCGGGCGTCTTGGTGCTCAATCGCGCGGCGACCTTCGCCGTCGCCGGGACGATGACGGTCATCGGCGTGCTGATCATCGGAAACGCCGTTCCGATCGGGGCCGTGCACGTCGGCTGGCAGTGGTGGGTCGCCGGCGGCGGAGCCGTGCTGGCGCTGATCGCGCTCCTGCTCTCCCGCTTCGGACGGGCCAGGCTCATCCGCCCGGTGCGCCGCATGTTCGGCGCGGTGTGGCAAGGCATCCTGCCGGTGCTGCGCAACCCCGCGCGTTTCGGCCAGTTGCTGGTCGGCGAGGTCGGCTTCCTGCTGCTCTCCGCTGCCGGGCTGGCCGCGACGCTGGCGGCGTTTCGCGCGAGCGTGCCGGTGCTCGCGGTGTTCGCGGTGTTCGTCGTCGGATCGACCCTGGGTCAACTCGTGCCCACGCCGGGCGGGCTGGGCGCCGTCGAGGGCGCGCTCATCGCCGGGCTCACCGCGCTGGGCATCGATTCGGCCGATGCCATCGCGGCGGCGCTGACCAATCGCGCGTTGACGTTCTGGCTGCCGGTGCTTCCCGGCGTGGTGACCTTCCGCATCCTGCAGCACCGCGGGGTGGTCTGACGCCGGTTCGCAGGACGGCCGTGCTTCCACAAGGCCGTCGTCACCCGCCGATGTAGCTCATTTCGATCCGCTGGCCCCGACCTCGGAGTTCGCCGGTCAGCGACGAGCGGATCTCCGAGTAGCGGTCGGTGCGCTTGCGCCAGATCGAGGCCATGACCTCGGCGAGCTCGTCGTCGGTGCAACCCGAGCGCATCAGGCCGCGCAGGTCGTGCCCGTTCTCGGCGAACAGGCAGGTGAACAGCTTGCCCTCGGTGGAGATCCGCACCCGGGTGCAGGTGCCGCAGAACGGCGCCGTCACCGACGAGATCACCCCGATCTCGCCGCCGCCGTCGACGTACCGGAAGCGGGAGGCGACCTCCCCGGGGTAGCGCGGCGGGACCGGTTCCAGCGGCAGTTCGGCGCCTATCTTCTCGATGACCTCGGCGGAGGGCACCACGTCGTCCATCCGCCAGCCGTTGGTAGTGCCCACATCCATGAACTCGATGAACCGCACCACGTATGGTCCGCCGTGGAAGTGCCGGGCCAGCGGCACGATCTCCTGCTCGTTCAGGCCGCGCTTGACCACCACGTTGATCTTGACCGGGGAGAAGCCGACCTCGTGGGCCGCCTCGATGCCGTGCAGCACCTTGGCGACCGGGAAGCGCACGTCGTTCATCGCCTGGAAGGTCGCATCGTCGAGCGAGTCCAGCGAGACCGTCACCCGCCGCAGGCCGGCATCGTGCAGGGCACGGGCCTTGTAGGCCAGCGCCGAGCCGTTCGTGGTCAGCGCGATGTCGATCGGCTCGCCGTCCGGGGTCCTTAGCTCCGCCAGCATCGCGATGAGGTCTTCCAAGTCCTTGCGCAGCAGGGGTTCGCCGCCGGTCAGGCGGATCTTGCGGATGCCGTGCGCCACGCCGATCCGGGCCAGCCGGGTGATCTCCTCGAACGTCAAGATCTCCTGGCGGTCGAGGAATGCGAAGTCGCGGCCGAAGACCTCCTTCGGCATGCAGTACACGCAGCGGAAGTTGCACCGGTCGGTGACGGAGATCCGCATGTCGAGCAGCGCCCGACCCCGTGTGTCTGTCACCGGGTTCGCCATGGCGCCCAGCCTATGCCAGCGTCTGTGGCCGCCGGGCGGAGCCCGCCGGATGCCGCAGGGCTGGTTCCCCGGGCGGTGCTTGGGGGAAACTGGAGGGCGTCCGGATGGGATCGATCGGGAGATGACGATGAGCCGGATCACCGCGCGCCGCCGGGTGGCCCGGTATCGGCTGGGCGCCCGGGCGCTGCCGGCCGAGGACACCGTCGCCGTCGAGGAGCCGCTGGAGATCCGGGTCGGCGGCCGCCCGCTGACGGTCACCATGCGCACCCCCGGCCACGACTTCGAGCTCGCCATCGGATTTCTGATCTCCGAGGGCGTCGTCACCGCCGGGGACCAGGTGCTGACCGGTCGCTACTGCGCCGGCGCGACCGACGAGGGCGTCAACACCTACAACGTGCTGGACGTCGCGCTGGCGCCGGGCGTTGCGCCGCCCGCCCCGGGGCTGCAGCGAGCGTTCACCACGACGAGTTCCTGTGGCCTGTGCGGCAAGTCGGGTATCGACGCGGTCCGCACCCGGTCCGCGTTCATCGTCTCCGACGACCCGCTGCGGCTCGCGGCGGACGCGTTGGCCCAGCTACCCTCGCGGCTGCGGGCGCAGCAGTCGATCTTCGAAAAGACCGGGGGGCTGCACGCTGCCGGTCTCTTCGACGCGGCGGCCGGCGAGCCGCTGGTCGTGCGCGAGGACATCGGCCGGCACAACGCCGTCGACAAGGTCGTCGGGTGGGCGGCCGCCGCCGGCCGGCTGCCGCTGCGGTCGACCGTGCTGGTGGTCTCCGGCCGGGCCAGCTTCGAACTGACGCAGAAGGCGCTGATGGCCGGGATCCCGGCGCTGGTCGCGGTCTCGGCCCCGTCGTCGCTCGCGGTCGACCTGGCGCAGGAATGTGGAATGACCCTGGTGGGCTTCGCGCGCGGCGATTCCATGGTGGTCTACGCCGGCGCGCAGCGGGTGATCGGACCTCGGCCCGTCCCGGGGGTGGCCGGATAGGCCCCACAGGTTGCGAGTACCGGCCGGCTGGGGCATGGTCGTCGCAAGCGGGCACCCGGCGTCGCGCCAGACGGGCCGGCATCCCCGAACGGTCGGTGCGGATAAGGGAGAGCTGATGGCGCCCATATCGGTCAAGGTGGATGGGACCACCTATCGGGATGACGTGGAACCGCGGATGCTGCTGGTGCAGTACCTGCGCGAGACGATCGGCAAGACCGGGACGCTGATCGGATGCGATACCAGCAATTGCGGCGCCTGCACCGTGCTGCTCGACGGCAAGAGCA
Source organism: uncultured Actinomycetes bacterium (assembly GCA_964624455.1). Taxonomy (GTDB): domain Bacteria; phylum Actinomycetota; class Actinomycetes; order Mycobacteriales; family Nakamurellaceae; genus Nakamurella. Next base: position 11,215 of record CAZUXD010000018.1, read on the forward strand.
TCAAGTCCTGCTCGGTGCTGGCGGTGCAGGCCGACGGCCACGAGGTGACGACGATCGAGGGGCTGGCCGGCCTGAACGAGGAGTTGCATCCCGTGCAGCAGGCCTTCAACGACAAGCACGCGCTGCAGTGCGGCTTCTGCACGCCCGGGATGATCATGCGATCGGTCGGCCTGCTGGCCGAGAATCCGCACCCCAGCGAACAACAGATCCGCGCGGGCCTGGAAGGAAACCTGTGCCGCTGCACGGGGTATCAGAACATCGTGGCCGCCGTCGCGCAGGCCGCGCAGCAGCTGGACGCGGCGATGGCCGGAGGTGCGAAGTGACGACGACCCAGGCCCCGAGAAGCGAGATCGGAGCCCCGCGCACCCGCAAGGAGGATCGGCACCTGATCACCGGGCGCTCGACCTACACCGACAACATCGTGCTGCCCGGCATGGTGCACCTGGCCATGGTGCGCTCGCCGATGGCGCACGCGGCCCTCACCGCGATCGCGACCGATGCCGCGAAGGACGCGCCCGGGGTGCTCGGGGTGTGGTCCGGCGCCGAGTTCCCCGAGCAGGGCGGGCTGGCGTGCGTCTGGCCGATCACTGCCGACATGAAGGCCCCGACCCACCTGCCAGTCGCGGTGGACACCGTCCGGCACGTCGGCGAGATCGTCGCGGTGATCGCGGCGCGCACGAAGGCCGCCGCGGTGGACGCCGTCGAACTGGTCGACGTCACCTACGAGCAGCGGCCGGTGGTCACCGACCTGGCGGCCGCGAGGGACGGCTCCGCCCCGGTGATCCACTCGGACCTGGGGACGAACGTCAGCGCGACCTGGGTGTACGACTCCGGCGATGCCGGGACGGGTGGCAGCGCCGCCGACGCCATCGCCGCCGCGCGGAACGACCCGGGCCAAGTCGTGGTGGAGCGGACGCTTCGTCAGCAGCGGTTGATACCGGCCTACATGGAGCCGCGGTCGATCGTGGTCGATCCGCACGGCGAGCACGACCAGGTGACGATGTGGTCCTCCACCCAGATCCCGCACGTGCTGCGGACGGTGATCTCGCTGAGCCAGGGCATACCCGAGGAACTGTTGCGGATCATCGCCCCGGACGTCGGCGGCGGCTTCGGCGGCAAGCTGGAGGTGACGCCCGAGGAGATCGTCACCATGATGGTCGCCCGCAAGCTGGGCAAGCCGGCGAAGTTCACCGAAACCCGTTCGGAGAGCATGGTTGCCGGCCACCACGGACGCGATCAGATCCAGCACCTGAAGATCGCGGCCCGCCGCGACGGCACCGTCACCGCCCTGGATGTCGACCTGACCGCCGGCATGGGCGCCTACCTGGGGCTCATCGGCTCCGGGATCCCCATCCTCGGCGCGTTCATGTACAACGGCATCTACAAGTTCCCGGCGTACCGGTTCAGTTGCACCAACGTGTTCACGAACCAGGTGATGACCGACGCGTATCGCGGCGCCGGCCGGCCGGAGGCCTCCTTCGCCATCGAACGGATGATGGACGAGTTGGCCACCGAACTGGGCATGGACCCGATCGAGTTGCGCCGGAAGAACTGGATCAGGCACGAGGAGTTCCCGTTCAGTACCGTCTCGGGCCTGACGTACGACTCGGGCAACTACGAGGCCGCCACCGCGAAGGCGTTGGAGCTGTTCGGATATGACGAGCTGCGGGCCGAGCAGGCACGCCGCCGGGAGTCCGGCGACCCGGTGCAACTGGGCATCGGGGTCTCCACCTACACGGAGATGTGCGGACTCGCTCCGTCGCGGATCCTGGGGGCGCTCGCCTACGCCGCGGGCGGCTGGGAGAGCGCGTCGATCCGGATGCTGCCGACCGGCGGCGTCGAGGTGGTGACGGGGATCTCGCCGCACGGCCAGGGCCATGTGACCGGGTTCAGCCAGATCGTCGCGGACCGGCTCGGGGTGCCGTTCGAGAAGGTCAAGATCCTGCACGGCGACACGAACGTCGCGTCCAAGGGCATGGACACCTACGGGTCGCGATCGCTCGTGGTCGGCGGCATCGCCGTGGTCAAGGCGGCCGACAAGGTCATCGCCAAGGCGCGCCGGATCGCGGCGCACCTGCTGGAGGCGTCCGAGGAGGACGTCGAGTTCGACCACGGCACGTTCACCGTCAAGGGCACCGAAAGCTCCAAGACCATGGCGGATATCGCGTTCGCCGCCTTCTCCGGGCACGACCTGCCGGAGGGCGTCGAGTCGAGCCTCGACTCGGAGGCGACGTTCGACCCGGAGAGCTTCTCCTTCCCGCACGGCACCCACCTGGTGGCCGCCGACGTGGACACCGAAACCGGCCGGGTGACGATCCGCAAGTACGTCGCGGTCGACGACATCGGCATCGTGGTCAACCCGCTGCTGGTCGATGGGCAGGTGCACGGTGGGGTGGCGCAGGGCATCGCGCAGGCGCTGTACGAGGAAGCGGTCTACACCGACCAGGGGCAGCTCACCTCCGGCACGTTCGTGGACTACCTGGTGCCCAGTTCGGCCGACCTGCCCGGGTACGTCACCGACCGGACCGTCACCCCCGCCACCACCAACCCGCTGGGGGTCAAGGGCGTCGGCGAAGCGGGCACCATCGCCTCGACGCCCGCGGTGGTCAACGCGGTGCTGGACGCCGTCCGGCACCTCGGGGTCCCCGATATCCACATGCCGCTCACCCCCGCGCGGGTGTGGCAGGCGATCAACGGTGCCGCTACCGGCACACCGGCTGCTGTTGGAGGTGGGGCATGATCCCCGCGTCGTTCGACTACACCGCGCCCGAGACCGTCGCCGATGCGTTGGTCGCGCTGGCCCAGGGCGGCGAGGATGCCAAGATCCTCGCCGGGGGGCAGTCGCTGCTGCCGGTCCTGAGGCTGCGGATGGCCGCACCGGCGCTGCTGGTTGACCTCGGCCGCATCGAGGAGTTGCGGGGGGTGCGGATGGACGGTGACGAGGTGCTGATCGGGGCGATGACGACGCACCACGACGTGATCGTCGATCCGCTGGTGAACCACCACTTGGCGTTGCTCGCCAGGACGGCGGCGACGGTCGCCGACCCGCAGGTGCGCTACCGCGGCACGCTCGGTGGTTCGCTCTCGCATGCAGATCCGGCGGGCGACCTGGGAGCGGCGACGGTGGCGCTGGACGCGACGATGCGGATCGCCGGCCCGAACGGCGATCGGTCGGTGCCCGCGGCCGGATTCTTCACCGACTACTTCACCACGGCGCTGGCCGACGGGGAGATCCTGACGGGCATCGCGTTCCCGTCGTACGCCGGTTGGGGCGCGCACTACGAGAAGTTCAACACGGTGGCGCAGGCCTGGTCGATCGTGGCGGTGGCCGCGGCCGTATTGGAGGCCGGTGGCACGGTGGCGGCGGCCCGGGTGGCGCTGACCAACATGGGCCCGACACCGGTGCGGGCCCGCGCCGTCGAGAGCGCGCTGGTCGGCGGACCGGCGACGGCCGAGGCGATGCACGCGGCCGCGCAGGCGGCGACCGACGGCACCTCGCCGGTGGACGACGCGTCGGCGCCGGCCGCGTACCGTTCGCACCTCGCGCAGGTCCTCACCGAACGGGCGGTGCTGGCCGCCGCCGGGTGACGCCGTCCGGGTGTTGCCGTCGGGTGCGTGGGTCGGTCAGGCCTTCGTGGGTCGGGCCTACGAACGTTGCAGTGCCAGTGCGAGCCGGCCGAAGGCGCGTTCCCGCGCTACCGAGGGTTGCCCCGGGTCGGCCAGCACGTCGACCAGCACTGGGCACATCCCGTGCCCGGCCGCGGTGGCGACGAGCCAGCCCGCCAGGTCCTCGTGCGCGGCGATGCCGTCGGCGTCGATCTGTGCCGCCCAGGACGCGAGCGTGACGAAGGGGATGATCCCGGCGATCCCGATGATCCCGCCGGGCGCGGCGTCCCGGGCGGGCGCGGCGTCCCGGGCGGGCTCGGTGTTCCGGGCGGGCTCGGTGTTCCCGGTGGGAGCGAGGTGAGCGGCGCCGCCCGCCGGCGCGACCGTCACGCCGCCCGCGGCGCGGGCGCGTGTCGGACCGGCATCGCGCAACGCGTGCCGTATCGCCGCCGCCGGAGGCCGTCGTGCGGGGGTGATCGTCATGGTGTTCTCCGCCTGTTCTCCGGTGGTCGGGTTCTCCGGCTCGGTCGGTGTCCCTCGGTTCCTCGGGAGCCCGTTCACAGCACCTTCGTCATCGACGTTATGCGCAACAGAGCAACAGATCCAACGATAATTAATGCTCGATGCGATAAGCTCACCTGATGAATCGGAAGATGCCCAAACACTCGAATGACGGGCAGGTCGACGGCGCGCCGGTCCGGCCGGCGGCGCCGAGCAGCGATCCGATCCGGATCCACGACCTGGATACCCGGCTGTTGCTGGCGCTGCGCGCGGTGGCCGCCGAGGGCACCTTCGGGCGCGCAGCGACGCGCCTGGGCTACACGCAGTCCGCCGTCAGCCAGCAGATCGCTGCCCTGGAGCGGGTTCTCGGCGCGTCGGTGTTCGATCGGCCGGGAGGTCCCCGCCCGGTGGAGCTCACGCCGCTGGGGCGCCTGCTCATCGACCGCACCGACGATCTGGTGGGCGTGCTGGAATCCATCGCCAAGGACGTGCAGCGCTACCGGTCCGGAGACCTGGGCCGCATCGACATCGGCACGATTCAAAGCACCTCGACGGCCCTGGTTCCGACGATCCTGCGCCGCCTGATCGCGGAACGGCCCGGTTTGCAGACCCGCCTGGAGGAACGGTACGAGGAGACCGAACTGCTGGAGCTGCTATTGCGCGGCGATCTGGACGTCACGTTCGTCGTCAACGCCGAAGTGCCGGGCGTGGACGGCATCCCCGTCCTGATCGATCCGTTCGTGGTGCTCGCCCGCGCCGGGGACGTCGGCCCGGGGCCAGTGCCGCGCGAGCAATTGGTGGCGGAGCCGCTGATAGGCCAGATGCCCAACGCCTGCCAGAACCTGGTCGACGAGGGGCTGCGCGAGGCCGGGTATCGGACCGAATACCTCTTCCGCAGCGCGGACAACGGCGCCGTGGTTTCGATGGTGCGTGCCGGGCTCGGTATGGCCGTGCTGCCCAGGCTGGCGGTGCTCGACGAGTTGGACGACCTTCGCCTGGCGATCCGTCCGATGCAACCGCCCATCCCGGACCGGGTGATCCGCCTGGTGTGGCGCAGCGGGCGCACGCTGTCCCCCGCCGCGCGACGCTTCTGCGAGATCGCGATCGAGGTGGCGGGCGAACTCGGCCGCCGGCATCCCACCCTGTTGCCGGCCGGCTAGCCGGCGCGCAAACCACGGGTTCGACCGTGGGTGACGGCTGCGCAACGTTCTGTCATCATGAACCGTGAGTCATCGGGGCCGGTCGGAAGCCCGATCGTGCAGATCTCGTGGGGTTCGGAGGGCGGGCGCCGTGGAAGTGGAACGGCCGCCGCTCACCCGGTGGACGGCGGAGCTTTGCGATCGCGCGCAGGAGCGCCGATTTCGGCGTTACAACCTGCTTCAGCAGCGGCGGGCCGCGCTGGCGGCCCTGGCGGTCATCCTGTTGGCAAACCTGGCGGCATTCGGGTTCTCGGCCCTGTATCGGCACGAGCCGACGTGGTGGTCCCGGGCCGCGATCCAGGGTGGCATCGTCGTGGCGGGCGCCCTGATCGTCGGCGCGCTGCTGCGGGTGCGCCGCCCACGGCGGCTGTTCGGGGTGATCATCCTGGCGGCGATCTTCCTGATCGTGGCGATCGCGGGCCTGATCGCCTCCGGGCCGGGCATGGGCTTTCGGGGATCGATCCTGGTCCTCGGCGGCGTGGTGGTGACGTACCTGTCCATGCCGTTGCGGTTGACGGTGGTGTGCGCCCTGGCCGTGCTGTATTCCGCGATCACCATCCCGACCTGGTTGCTCGCCACGGATGCGCTGGCGAGCGTCGATGTCGGCTACGTCCTGGTGGCCACCGCGGTGGCGCACCTGCTCAGCCTGATCGAGGCACGCCGGGCGCGGCAGGAGCGACGGGTGCTCTTCGCGCAACGCGAGGCGCTCCGCGAACTGTCCAGCGCCGACCCGCTGACCGGATTGGTCAATCGGAGGGCGTTCGACAGCCTGCTCGAGCAGGCGTGGCAGGCGTGGCGGGACGGGTCGGAGCCGCTCGCGCTGGTGATGGCCGACATCGACGAGTTCAAGCTGCTCAACGACTCCCTCGGCCACGTCGCGGGGGACCGGGCACTGCAGCAGATCGCCGCGGCCATTCGCGGATCGCTGCCTTCGATCCGGTGCCACGCGGCACGTTTCGGGGGCGAGGAGTTCGCCTGCCTGTTGCCGGGCGTCGACCCGGTCGGGGCCCGCGCTGCCGCCGAGGAGATCGTGCGGGCGGTGCGTGCCGCCCGGATCCCGATGCCCGGCGGCGGAGCGGCCGGAGTTCTCACGGTGAGCGTCGGCGTGGCCGCCGCCTCGCCCGCCATGTCGGCGGCGGCCGATCTTGTCGATGCCGCCGATCGGCAGCTCTATCGCGCCAAGCGGGCCGGGCGCGACCGCGTGCAGTCCGACCAGCCAGCGGATGCCAGCCGCCGGACGCCGGGGGCGAATCTCGCCGAAGGACCGCGCGGCGGCCGCCCGGCGACGCATCCAGTCGCCTAAGGCATCTGCGGAGGTTAACCCTGCTACAATCCGCAATCGCGGATGGTATCGTCCTGATATGACGCAATTCCGGATCAGCCAGGCGGCTGTGCTACTGGGGGTCAGCGACGACACGGTCCGGCGCCTGATCGACGCCAAAACCATCCCGGCCACCACCGACGAGTCCGGCCGGAAGGTGGTCGAGGGCGCCGAACTGGCCGCCTTCGCCCGCGCGCACGCCGCCGCCGCGCCCGATCCATCCGTCGTCGGACGCAGCGCGCGGAACCGGTTCGTCGGACTCGTGACGGCCATCGTTGCCGATACCGTCATGGCGCAGGTGGAAATGCAGTGCGGTCCGCACCGCGTGGTCTCGCTGATGAGTTCGGAGGCCGTCCGCGAACTGGGCCTGCAGGTGGGATCCCTCGCGGTCGCGGTGATCAAGGCAACCACCGTCATCGTCGAGACTCCGGGTGAGGGGTAGCGCGATGCGCAGTCGCCGGCCTGTGGGGCTCGGGATGCTGGTGGCGCTGGTGCTGGCGCTCGCGGGATGTGCGGCCCCGGGTGCACCAGGGTCAGGGTCGACCGCGCGGGCGGTGTCCGGGGTCGGGGAGGTGCCGTCGGGTGGCCTGGGTGCGCCGTCACCGACGCCCGTCGATGACCTGTCCGGCACGGTGCACGTCTTCGCGGCCGCGTCGCTGAAGGTCACCTTCGACCAACTGCGCGCCATCTTCATGGCAGCCCACCCGAAGGTGACGTTTCCGGCGATCACGTACGACGGCTCGCCCACGCTGGTGACGCAGATCCGAAACGGGGCCCCGGCCGACGTCTTCGCATCGGCCGACGAGAAGAACATGGACCGGATCGGTGATCTCGTCACAGGCCGGGTCGACTTCGCCACCAACACGCTGCGCATCGCGGTGGCACCCGGCAATCCCAAGCACCTCACCTCCCTGGCAGACCTGGCGAAACCCGGTGTGGTGACGGTGATTTGCGCCGCGCCGGTGCCGTGCGGCGCAGCCTCCCACCGGGCGCTTCAGGCGGCCGGGGTCGTTCTCAGGCCGGCCAGCGAGGAGCAGAACGTCACCGACGTGCTGACCAAGGTCGCCACCGGCAATGCCGACGCCGGGCTGGTCTACGCCACCGACATCAACTCGTCCGGCGGCGAGGTTGAAGGCATCGACTTCCCGCAGGCTGCGGCGGCGGTCAATACCTATCCGATCGCCGCGCTCACCGCGTCGACGAACCAGGCTGCGGCCGCGGCGTTCATCGCCCTGGTCGTCGGTCCCCCGGGTCAGCAGGTGCTGGCCGGCGCCGGCTTCGGCCCGCCGTGAGTACGGCCCGGGCCGCCCGCCCGGCCCGCCGGACCGGGCGCGGCGGATCGCGGGGCGGCGTGAATGCCGTGGAAGCATCCGCCGCCCGCATGCCGCGGTGGCTGTACCTGCCGGCCGCCGCCGGGTTCGCGCTCTTGTTCCTGCCCGTGATCTCGCTGGTCGCACGGGCCAACTGGGCGATCGTGCCGCGGGCCATCACGTCGCCGGCGGCGCTGTCCGCGTTATGGCTTTCGATCCGCTGCGGCCTGGCCGCGACCGCGCTGTGCCTCGTGGTCGGGGTGCCGCTCGCGCTGCTCCTGGCCCGGCACGATTCGGCGCTGGTACGCCTGGTGCGCGCGCTGGTCACGCTGCCGCTGGTGCTGCCGCCGCTGGTGGGCGGCATCGCGCTGCTGTACCTGCTGGGCCGGCAGGGCCTGGCCGGGCAGTACCTGTACGCCTGGTTCGGCATCACCATTCCGTTCAGCACGCTCGCGGTGATCCTCGCCGAGGCGTTCGTCGCGATGCCTTTCCTGGTGATCTCCGTGGAAGGGGCGCTGCGCACCGCCGGGACCCGTTACGAGGCGGTTGCCGCCACCCTCGGTGCTCGCCGGTGGACGGTGCTCGTTCGGATCACGCTGCCGCTGGTGCTACCGGGGCTGGCCTCCGGCACCGTGCTGTGCCTGTCCCGCGCGCTGGGCGAGTTCGGCGCCACCGCCCTGTTCGCCGGCAACGCCGCCGGCGTCACCCGCACGATGCCGCTGGCGATCTACACCTACTTCAACGGCACCGGCGCCGATCGGGACGCCGCGATCGCGCTGTCGCTGCTGCTGGTGGTCGTGGCGATCGTGTTCCTGCTGCTCATCCGCGGCTGGCGCCCGGAGCGCCCGCGGTGACCGGGGCGGCGACCGGGATGGCCGGGGAGTGGCCGTGGTGACCGGGGCGGCGACCGGGGCGGCGACCGGGGCGGCGACCGTGGCGGCGCCGGCGGCTGCCGGCGCATTGCGCGCGCGGGTCACGGTCCGCCGCGGCGCCTTCACCCTCGACGTGGACATCCACGCGGAACCCGGCGAGGTACTCGCCGTGCTCGGGCCGAACGGCGCCGGCAAGTCGACGCTGCTCGGCGTATTGGCCGGGCTGATCAGGCCGACGTCCGGCATGGTCCGGCTGGGGCCGCGGGTCTTGACCGATCGCGGGGTCCTGCTACCGCCGGAGCGCCGCCGGGTCGGTCTGATGGGCCAGAATCCGCTGCTCTTCCCGCACCTGTCTGCGGTGGCGAACATCGCCTTCGGCCCGCGATCGCAGGGAGTGCCCCGCCGGCAGGCCGATGCGCTCGCCGCGCAATGGCTGGACCGGTTGGGGCTGGCGGAGTTCGGCCGGCGGCGGCCGCCGCAGTTGTCGGGTGGTCAGCGGCAGCGGATCGCATTGGCGCGCGCGTTGGCCGCCGGGCCGGAACTGCTGCTCCTGGACGAGCCGCTGGCGGCGCTCGACGCCCAGACCGCGCCCGAGATCCGGCAGGTGCTGCGCTCGCACCTGCGCGCCGCCGGCGTCACCACGATCCTGGTGACGCACGACGTGCTCGACGCGGCGATGCTCGCCGATCGGCTGGCCGTGCTCTCCGACGGCGTCATCGTCGACACCGGCGCCACCGCAGAGGTTCTCGCCGCGCCGCGATCGCCATTCACGGCGGCCGTCGCCGGGCTGAACCTGCTGGTCGGACAGGCTGCGTCCGCGGCCGACGCCGGCGAGGCGGTGACGATGACCACCGGGGAGCACACGATCAGCGGGCTGGCGGCCGAACCGCTGGCCGCCGGCGAGGCGACCGCCGCGGTATTCGCGCCCGCGGCGGTGGCGGTCTACCTGACCGCCCCCACCGGCAGCCCGCGCAACAGCTGGCCGGCGGTCGTCACCGCCGTCGAGCCCGGCCGTTCGGCGATCCGGTTGCGCGCGGCGCTGGGTGCGGGCGCGCCTGGGGGACCGGCCGTCTCGGCCCATCTGACCGCGGCGTCGGTCGCCGAACTCGGGTTGCACGCCGGGTCTTCGGTCCTCCTTGCGGTCAAGGCGACCGAGGTCCGTGTCCATCGTCGGTAGCCGGCATCCACCGTCGGCAGCCAGTCCCACCGCGTCCGGCCGGCACCCACCGTCGGTGGCCGGCCCAGCCGGGGCGTCGAATCGGGAATGACGCCCCGGCGCAACCCGTTGCACAGCAATATGACTACCGACACCAAGACCGCCGTCGTCGCAACCGCCTACGGGGGGCCGGAGGTCCTGTCGCTCACGCAGATCGATCCGCCAGCGCCGGGGGCGGGGCAGGTTGCCGTCGCGGTCCGCGCGGCGGGCGTCAACCCGATCGACTGGAAGCTCTACTCCGGCGTATACGGCACGGACCCGGCGGGGCTGCCGATGCGGTTGGGGTTCGAGGTCGCGGGGATCGTCACCGCCGTCGGCGATGACGTCGGCGACTGGCGGGTCGGCGACGAGGTGATGGCACGGGTGCAGGGCGGTTACGCAGACGCGGTCGTGGCCGACGCCGCCGCCCTGGTTGCCAAGCCGACGGAGCTGGACTTCGCGCAGGCCGCCGGCCTGCTGCTGGCGGGCGGCACCGGCGTGCACTGCGTGGTGGCGACAGGCGTCGGGCCGGGCGACACCGTGCTGATCCACGGTGCGGCGGGCGGGGTCGGGCATCTGGCGCTGCAGGCGGCCGTCGCGCGGGGTGCGCGGGTGATCGGGACCGCCAGCCCGCGCAACAACGAACTGATCAGGCGCCTTGGCGGCGACCCTGTTGCGTATGGAGCCGGCCTCGCCGACCGGGTGCGGGAACTGGCGCCCGGTGGGGTCACGGTGGCGGTCGACACGGTCGGCACCGACGAGGCCCTGTCCGTTTCGGAGGAACTCATACCGGATCGACGGCGCATCGCGACCATCGCGAACTTCGCCCGCGGCACGGCCGACGGAGTCCTGGTGCTGGGCAACGGCCCGGGCGGCGATCCGGGCGACGATATCCGGCGCGCCGCCGGGGACGAACTCGCGGGGCTGGCCGCGGACGGGAAGCTCACCGTCGTGGTGGGGCGCTCGTTCCCGCTGCGCGATGCGGCCGGGGCGCACCAGGCCGGGATCACCGGCCATGGCGCCGGCAAGATCGCCCTGCTGGTCTGAGCCCGACGCTATAGCGGCGACGGGATCCGCCACTGGGGCGGCCGGACTTGGTGACCGGTCCGGTTGATGCTGGATCGCTTGACTGCGGCTGGTGCCCCGACACGGCGCCCCCGCTTCGTGTGACTGCAGCCGGGGGCCTTTGTGGCCGGCGGCCACCTCTCGACCGCTGGCGGATCGGCTGGGTTGCAAGCCTCTCGAGTTGGATCCGGCAAACACAACGTGACGATCCTCACCGCCTGCATAACCATTCGGTCACCGTCGGGCATCAGCCTGTGTACGACCCCCCGGTAGGCGAGGGGTCCGGCCGTAGGCTCGAAAGGTGAGTTTCACCGTCGGTTTCGACCTGGACATGACGTTGATCGACCCGCGGGCGGGCCTGGTCACGCTGTTCGACGTCTTGAAGGGCGAGACCGGAATCCCACTGGACGGACGGGCGTTCGTCACCCGGCTCGGCCCTCCGCTGACCGACGAGTTCGCGCGTTACGGCGTGGTAGGGGAGGCAGCTGCGGACCTCGTGGACCGGTATCGGGAGTTGTACCGGGACGTCGTCGTGCCATCGACGGTTGCCATGCCTGGCGCGCTGGACGCGGTCGCCAGCGTTTCGGCCCGCGGTGGCTCGGTGATCGTGGTCAGTGCCAAGCATCCTCGTCTCGTTCGCGAACACCTGGACGCGCTCGGCATCGAGACGGTGGCCATCGCAGGGGGCCTGTGGTCCACCGCCAAGGCAGCGGCGCTGGTCGCGGCGGGCGCCGAGATCTACGTCGGGGATCACGTGGCCGACATCGCCGGCGCGCGGGCCGCGGACGCGCTGGCCGTCGGCGTGGCGACCGGACCGATGACCGCCGAGGACCTCACGACGGCCGGAGCGGATCTGGTGCTGGACGACCTCACGGGGTTTCCGGCCTGGTTGGACAACTACTTGTCCGCGACGGTGCACTGATCAGTTCGCTGCCGGGCCGGCTGACGCCGGCCGCGGTTCCGCTGCCCGATGCCCAGGCGGCGCGCCGGCCGCGGTTCGGTGCGCCGAACCCAGTCGCTGGGCGGGGCCGGTCGTTGCGGCGCCGTTGCGATGATCGGCACGAGCGTGCGCGATCCGCCGCCCGGCCAGTAGGCTTGATCGGTGGGGTGGTCGTGCGCGTCGGCTGGGGCATCCGCCCGCGACCGGCCGAATTGCCCCGACCTGTGACGCCTGCCGTATGACTCCTACCCTGTGACACCTACCGCATGACCCCCGACTGCATGACCCCCTACCGCATGACAAGGAGAACTCGGTGCCGACCGGCAGGGTGAAGTGGTTCGACGCGGACAAGGGTTTCGGCTTCATCGCGCCGGACGGCGGCGGTGACGATGTTCATGTGCGCAGTTCCGCCCTTCCGGCCGAGGTGGTCACGCTGAAGCCCGGGCAGAAGGTGGAGTTCGGCGTCGCAGACGGCCGGCGCGGTCCCCAGGCGCTGCAGGTGCGCCTGGTCGAGGCCCCGCTGTCCGTCGCCGCTGCCCATCGTCGGCCCGCGGAGGAACTGCACGGCCTGGTGGAGGACATGATCAAGCTCCTGGAGTCCAAGGCGCTCCCCGATCTGCGGCGCGGTCGCTATCCGGATCGGGCGAGCGGCAGCCGGATCGCCAGCGTGCTGCGCGCCGTCGCGTCCGAATTCGAGGTCTGAGCGACCGGCACCGGTCAGCCGCCGCCGGCCGGATCGATCACCAACACCCAGGTGCGCACCGCGGGGAACTCGACGCCGCCCTCCGGATTGGGCGCCGCGATCAGGCTCTGCACCTCCAAGCGGCTGAGTTGCGCGCCGGCCGGCGGCGTCAGGTGATACGAAAAGCGTTGTCCGGCTGGGAAGACGGCGGTCCGGTCGCCCTGCGACCGGCCTTGTGCGTCGACGTAGGAGAAGACGATCACCCAGGGCGTCTGGCCGACATCGGTGGGCACGCTCACGTCCAGCGGGGTGCCCGCTGCCAGCGTCAGGCGCGGCGCCCCCTCGTCGTCCTCGCCGCCCGCGCAGGCGAGCGCGGTGCCGCCTGGCGCGGTGGGGGTGCCGCCGGAGGTGGTGGAACCCTGCGGGACGGAACCGGTGCGCCGGATCGCGGTGCCGGGCGGGGGAGTGGTCCCGGGTTGCGGGTCGGCGGAGGCCCCCGGCGCTTCGGTGGTGCGGACGGTCCCGTCCAACGGTGCGGTGTTCGTTGTTGCGCCGCTCGGGGCGCTGCCGGGGGCGGGCACCCCGCACGACAGTGCCACCGGCAGGGTCACCGTCACCGAACCGGCCCGGACCGTCACGGCGGTCACGGTCGCGTCGCGCGAACATCCGGCTGCGAACGCCAACGCGCCCGCCAGTAGCAGCAGGGCAGGCAGTCGCCAGGCGCTGCGCCGCGGGCGGCGGGGGATGGCTCGATGATCCGATCGGCCGCTCGGCCTGCGCGGTGCGCCGGATTGTCGACCGCTTCCGGCGGACCCCTTCCAGGGCAATGTGTATCGCGGCTCCCGCTGGTCGACGCGGCGCGCTGCTTCGCCGCGCCTCACCGCGGGCGCCCGGCCTTGCGCGGTGCCCGGCGTTGGTTCGGTGACGGCGCGCGCGGTGCCGCTTCGGCCCGTCGAGCAAGGCCGCCCCGCTGAGCGGCGATCGTCCCCGGACCCTCCGTCATCCCCGCCCGGGGACGCTGCAGCGGCGTCGTCTCGTGCCGGCTGCCGCGGTGCAACCGCCACCAGGCGCCGATCGGGGAGAGCAGGTTGTGTCCGAGCCGCAGGGCCACGCACTGGGCGGCGCCGGCCAGCAGCAGAAGCCCGAGGATGCCGAAACCGACCAGGTACACGGAGTTCCCGCCCAATGCCCACACCCCGCCGATCAGCAGGCCGATGACGCCGCCGAATACCCAGCTCAGCTGGAGCATCGACTCGCTGCGGCCGAACGCCGAGGCCCGGCTCGCCTCCGGCAGGTGCAACTGAATGGTCGCGTCCAGACACACCTTGGCCAGCGACGAGGAGGTGGACCCGACGAGCGCGACCACGCCTGCGGTGATCAGCCCGGGCACCAGGAATGCCAGCAGCACCGCGGCGATGACGGCGGAAACGCAGACCAGCGCGACGTTCTGCGGGGTTCGCAGCGGGAGGCGCGCGCCCAGGGCATTGCCCAGGAATCCGCCCAATCCCGCGACGGCCCCCATCGTGCCCAGCAGCAGCAGTTGCATCCACCCTTCGCGGTCGGTGGGCGCGATGGTGCTCGCCCCGGAGCCGGCGATCACCGACGACGACTGGTACCGGCTCTTGATCACGAATGCGATGAACAGCGCCAGGAAGCCGGTCTGCACCCTTATCGTCGCGTTGGTCCAGATCGCGGTGGTGACCGGGCGGGGCAGCACCCGGTGCACGCGGGCGCGAGCCTTTCCCTCGACGTGCCGGACCGGCACCTCGCCCTCGGTGGATTCCACCCACGCCGGGATGCGCAGACACAGCCAACCGCCGACGAGGCCGCACGCGGCCGTGAAACCCAGCGCGCCGGCGGACCCGGTGAGCGCGGCGATGCCGGCCGCGACGGCACCGGACACCCCGCCGGCGATCAGGCCGAACACCGACAGGCGGGAGTTCGTCTTGACCAGGGTGCTCGCCTCCGGCAGGACCCGCGGGGTGAGTGCGGCCTTGAGCACCCCGAACGACTTGGACAGCACGAGCATGCCCAACGCGCACGGGTAGATCACCCAGGAGTCGAACTTCACGGCCATCACGACGGCGAGGATCGTCCGGCCGAAACTGGATGCGGCGAGCGCAATTCGCCGGCCATTCTGCAACCGGTCCAGCAGCGGACCGATCAGCGGCGCGATCACCGCGAACGGCGCGACGGTCAGCAGCAGGTACAGCAGGACCTTGCCGGTCGAATCGGCCTTGGCGGCCGCGAAGAACAACGTGTTGGCCAGCGCGACCGCCAGCGCGGCATCCACCGCGTAGTTGGCCATGACGGCGTACGTGAGGTGGCCGAGCCCGGACCGATCGGCGCCGTCCCTGCTCACTGCACCGTGGAACTTCTCGATGCCGCGTTGGGTCAGTTGGGCGCTGCGCAGCGCGGCGACGCGGGTGACGGTGAGCTTGCGCGGAGTTCGCCGCAGACCGCCCGGACGTGCCAACAGTTGCGGATCGGCCTCGTCCCGGTAGCTTTCGAAGGACCCGGAATAGGGCGGCAACGCGGAGGTTTCGGAACGCGACGGCGTATGGGCCCCAGCACCCGGCGGCCTTTGGGCCCCCGGGCTGGGCGCCGGGGATTCGGGGCCCGGCGGCAGCGAACCGGGTCCCGACCGCGACGCGGTGGATTCGGGATGAGGCGGCGTCGGTAGGGGGCCGCGACGCCCGGATGCGCCCCGGGTTCCGGGCCCGGCCTGGTCCGCGGGCTCGTCGCGGTAGCCGCGCTGCTGGTCCGGCGGGATCGTCCGGCCCATTTCCCTTGTCGGGTGCGGATAGTCACGATGCGCTCGGGGATCCTGCCCGGCCCGGAAACCGGCATCGTCGTACCAGCTTGCGGTATCGCCTGCGGGGGCGGGGTAGCCGGCGGGTGGGCCGACGGGAGCGTCGGCCGGGGGCGGCGCGGGCCAGGAGCGCGGCGGTTGGCCTGCCGGCGGTCCGGATGGGCGTGGCGGGGCGATATCCGGTTCGGCCGGCCTGATCGCGCCGGGGAGGTTGGAAGCCGTCGGTGGGCTGGGCGGGCGGCGAAGGACGGTCGTCTCGCGGTCCTCGGCTGGGTCGTTCGACGTGCTGGGAGGCTCGCCGCGCGGCGCGTACGGGTCGCCGGGCCGGGACCCGGCGGGCGCGGCCGGCCGGGGTAGCGCGGTGGTGCGCTGCTCGTCGGCGGGGCTACCCGGCTGCCGCGGCTGGTCGGTCACAGCCTTATCCTGCCGCACTCGGCGCACCCGTGGGGCCGTACGGCGCGGTGCCCGCACGGCCGTTTGTGCGGCATGATGAACGAGTGATCGCAACCGATGGCCCTGACGATCGGGTGGAGGAGGCCGTGCCGGTCGGATCCGCGCCGACCGCGGTCGGCGGGGCCACCGTCCTGCTCGATGACGATGCCCTGCAGATCGCGCGCGCCGCGGCCGCCGCGGAGGCGGGTGGGATCGAACTGGTCGGCGATGCGGTCGACGCATACGGCGAGGATCCGGTGACGGTGACCGCGCGGTTCCAGGCGCGGCTCGCCGGGTACCGGGGATGGCTGTGGTCGGTGACCGTCGCGCTGGTAGACGCGAAGCGCCCGACAGTTAGCGAGGTGACACTGCTTCCCGGCCCAGATGCATTGCTGGCGCCGGCGTGGGTGCCGTGGGAGCAGCGGGTCCGATCCGGCGACCTGGGGGTTGGCGACCTGCTGCCGTCGGCACCGGACGATCCGCGGCTGGTGCCCGCATACGCCGAATCCGACGATCCTGCGGTGGAACAGGTCGCCCACGAGCTGGGTATCGGCCGGGTGCGGGTCATGTCGCGGGAGGGGCGCGCCGATTCCGCGGAGCGGTGGCACGGCGGGGCGTTCGGACCCGATGACGACATGGCGAAACATGCGCCGGCGCAGTGCGCGACATGCGCCTTCTACCTGCCGCTGGCCGGATCGCTGGGGGCGGCGTTCGGCGCCTGCGGCAACGAGTACTCGCCGGCCGACGGCAGGGTGGTGGACGCCGGCTACGGATGCGGGGCGCACTCCGAGGCGATCGGCGCAGGCCGCTCGAAGGCGTCGGACGCCGTGGTCGACGAACTTCTATTGGATGTCTACCAGCGACCGGCCGAGACTCTTTCCGGCGAGCCGATTTCCCTTGGGCAGGTGTCCGCCGAGCCGATATCTGCCGAGTCGCCGCCGGCGGGGCCGGTCCCCGACGAGATCGATCGCGGCGAGGACCACGCCGACCACGCCGACGATGACAACGATGACAACGATGACAACGATGATGACGGGGACCCCGGCGCCTGGCCGACCGGCTGAAACGCCCGATTTCCGGAACCTTGCAACCGCTGTTACGACTTCGCAACCCCCGCAAGGGTTGCGAGGAGCTTCGATGGTGCGCGAAGTCGGCGGGCGGCCAGGAGGGAGGGGGACGGCCGACTGGAGGCACCGGGGCGCGGCGGACGACTGCCCGCCGGCGCATGCTGATGTCATGGAAACCGCCGGCATCAAGACCTCGCTCACCCGCATGTTCGACCTGTCGGTCCCGGTCATCGCCGCGCCCATGGCCGGGGTGGCTGATGCTGCCCTGGCCGTGGCGGTCAGCCGGGCTGGCGGCCTCGGGTGCATCGGGGTCGGATCGCGAAGTCCGGCCAGTTGGGTCGCCGAGCAGTTGGATCGGGCTGCGGCCGCTCAGGTTCCGTTCGGGATCGGCTTCATGGCCTGGTCGTTGCCGGAGGATTCCGGCGGGTTCGAACTCGCGCTGCGGGCGCGGCCCGCGCTGATCTCCATCTCCTTCGGCGATGTCGCGCCGTGGGTGCAGCAGGCCCGCGCCGCCGGAATCCCGGTGGCGGTGCAGGCGGGGACGGTTGCCGACGCGGTCGCTGCGGAACGGGCCGGCGCCTGTGTGGTGGTCGCGCGGGGTGCGGAAGCCGGCGGGCATGGCGATAATGCGGTCGCGACACTGCCGCTGCTGCAACAAGTATTGGACTCGGTCTCGGTTCCGGTGGTGGCCGCCGGAGGCATCGCCACGTCGCGCGGGCTGTGTGCGGTGCTGGCCGCCGGCGCGGCCGGCGCCTGGGTCGGCACCGCGTTCGCCGGGTGCCTGGAGTCGACCAGTTCGCCGGCGGCGCGCCGGGCCATGGCCGGTGCCGACGGCACGGACACCGTCTATGTGCGGACCTTCGACATCGCGCAGCGGCTGGCCTGGCCGGAGAGGTTCGGCGGCCGCGCGCTGGCCAACGACTTCACGCGCCGCTGGACGGGCCGGGAACAGGAACTGCGCGAACTCGTCTCGGATCCGGTTCAGGCGGCGGTCACGGCGGACCTGATGCGTGCTCGCGCCGAGGGAGACGTCCGGGTGGCGCCGGTCTACTGCGGCCAGGGCGTCGGACAGATCCGGGTCGGGCTGCCGGCCGCGGACGTGCTCGACGAGTTCGCCCGAGCGGGAACGTTGCTGCGGGCCGCCGCCGCGCCGGACGCCATGGGCGACCGCGATGGCCTGGCGTCCGCCAGGTAGCGACCGGCACAGCCCGGCTGCCTACACCCCGGTGCCCCTGGACGGAGGGCGGATCGTCTCCGCCAGGGCCATGCGGCTCGCGCCTCGCGATCCTCGCCGCGCCGCCGCCCGCTGCCACAGATAGATCCCCATGCCCACGAAGCCGAGCAGCCAGCCGGCCAAGGCGGTCCACAGCCACAGCATCGCGTCGTGCGCGCGCAACGTCGGCGTCACGATCAGCAGCACCACGAACACCGCGAACCAGAGCGCGGTCCCGGGGATCAGGACGTGTGCCAGGCCGGCGCCGCGCACCGGCGGCAACGGGGGTGGGGTGGCCGCGGCTTCGGACGGACGGTCGGGCACCGTCACAGCCTATCGATGCCGCGGGCCGGCGCAGCGCGGCTCGCGGCATCGATAGATATCGCTTCGGCCCGGGAGTTGCGGGGCGTCAATTAGACTGCGTAACTGTGACGAACCCAGCGCCGCTGGCCAGCGAATTGCGTTTGGCCGTGCACCGGCTGACGCGGCGGCTGCGCGCGCAACGGCCCACCGACGGCCTCTCCCTGACGCAACTCTCGGCGCTGGTGACGATCTGGCGTGACGGACCGCTCACGGCCGGCGAGGTCGCGGCCCGCGAGGGCGTAAAACCCCCGTCGGCAACCCGGGTCCTCGCCTCTCTCGAAACGCTCCGTCTGGTGGAGCGGATGACCGATCCCAATGACGGCCGGCAGATCCAGGTGTCCGTCACGCCGGCCGGCACGGAACGCATTCAGGCGGATCTGCGCGCTCGGGATGCTTGGCTCGCGCAGCAGTTGGAGGCGCTCGGCGAACGCGACCGGGCGCTGCTGCGCCGGGCCGCCCCGGTCATCGAACGGTTGGCGGGTCAGTGAACAGGCGCGCCCCACACGGTGGCGCGCCGTCGAACGAGAGCCGGAATGCGGACGGTTCGGAGCCGCCGGGCGACGGGTCGGCCGGCGCTGGGCGAGGCCCGCTGCCGTCCCCGCCGCTGCTCGACGTCGCACCGGCCGGCGGGCGCCCCGATCACGGCGGGGATCACATTCGGTTCACCGTCACCCCCGCCGCCGCGTCCACCACCGCGACCGCCGCGACAGTCATCTCGGCGCAGGCCGAATCGGAGGCGGTGCGGCACGAGGCGGTGCGGCAGGACGAGATCGCCCGTACCGGCGAAATTCCGAAGATCGTCGATTCCACAAGCCGGGGCGGTGTTTTCCGCTCACTGCGGGTGCGCAACTACCGGCTGTACTTCACCGGCAACGTCGTCTCCCAGGTCGGCACCTGGATGAACCGGGTCGCGCAGGATTGGCTGGTGCTGGAGCTCACCGACGACAACCCGATCGCCCTGGGGATCGCCACCGCGCTGCAGTTCGGCCCGGTGCTGGCGCTGGGACTGTTCGCCGGCACGGTGGCCGACCGTTACGACAAACGACGGCTCTTGGTGTGGTTGCAGGCGATTCTCGGTACTGCCGGGGTCGCCCTCGGCCTGCTCGCCACCCTGCACGTGGCAACAGTCTGGTATGTCTACGCGGTCTGCCTCGTCGTGGGGATGGCCGCCGCGTTCGACGGCCCGACCCGGCAGGCCTTCGTAATGGAGTTGGTGGGGCGCGCCGAGGTGACCAACGCGGTGGCGCTCAACTCCATGGGGTTCAACGGCGCCCGGATCGTCGGGCCGGCCGTTGCCGGGGTGCTCATCGCCATCACCGACTCCGGGCCGGTGATGGTGTTGGCCGGATTCGGCTATGTCGCGGTGATCATCAGCTTGCTGCGGATGCGCCCGGCCGAACTCCATGTGGTGGAGAAGGTGCCGCGCGCCAAGGGCCAGATCAGCGAGGGCGTGCGGTATGTCGCCGGCCGGCGCGACCTCCGCATGATCATGGTGCTGGTATTCCTGGTCGCCACCTTCGGGATGAACTTCCAGCTGACGCTGGCGATCATGGCGAAGATCGTGTTCGGGTTGGACGCATCGTCGTACGGGCTGCTGACCACGACGCTCGCGGTGGGATCCCTGTTGGGCGCGCTGGTCTCGGCCCGTCGACAGGATGCGCCCCGGCTTCGCCTGCTGCTCGGCGCGGCGTTGTGCTTCGGCGGCCTGGAGATCTGGATGGGGTTCACCAGCTCCTACGCCATGCTGGCCGTGCTGCTGGTACCCGGTGGCATCTTCATGCTGGTGTTCTCCAACGCGGCGAATGCCGCGTTGCAACTGACCAGCGACGCGGCCATGCGCGGCCGAGTCATGAGCATCTACGTGCTGGTCTTCCTGGGCGGAACACCCTTCATATCACCGGTTCTCGGATACCTTGCCGAGCGATTCAGCGGTGGTTCGCCGCTGTTGGTCGGCGGGATCGTTTGCGCGACGTCGGCCATCGTGCTTGGCGGATGGATCGCCCGGGCGGCCCGCATGCACCTGGAGGTGCGGGTGCGGCCGGTTCCGCATGTGCACCTGGTGAACCCATTGGCGCCGGACGAGGAGCACCTCTCGGCGAGCGTCGCGAAGTCGATGCACGCGCTCGCCGGCTCGGCACGCCGCACGGTCCGGCCGGCGGCTAGCACGCTGCGCCGCGCCGGCCATGTGGTGGGACGCGGGGTGGCCCGGCCGGGCCGCGGCCCACGGGGCGGCGGCCGCCGGTGATCGGGTCGGCCCGGCGATGAGCGCCGCGGTCACGATCACCGATGCCGCCGACGGGCGGCTCGCCGATTTCCGCGACCTGAAACGCGCAGACACCCGGCCCGACCGGCCGGGCGGACGGGGACTCGTCATCGCCGAAGGCACCGTGGTGGTGCGCCGGATGATCGAATCGCGCTACCGGATCCGGGCCCTGCTGGGAGTGGCCCGCCGGTATGCGGAACTGCAGGCCGACCTTGTCGCGGTGTCCGCGCCGTTCTACGTCACCGATGCCGACACCATGGCCGCCGCCATCGGTTTCCACCTCAACCGGGGCGTGCTTGCCACGGCCGACCGGATCGCCCTCCCGTCGACCCGGGACCTGCTCGCCGCGGCACGGCGGGTGGCCGTGCTGGAGGGCGTCGGTGATCACGAGAATATCGGCGCGATATTCCGCAACGCCGCCGCATTGGGGATCGATGCCGTTCTGCTGTCCGGTGGTTGCGCAGACCCGTTGTACCGCCGCAGCGTTCGGGTCTCGATGGGCAACGTGTTGCGGATGCCGTTCAGCACGTTGCCGCTTCTGGGATATGGCGGCGCCGACCTGCTGCGGTCGGCCGGTTTCGTGGTGGCGGCGCTGACCCCCGCGGAGCAGGCGGCATTCCTCGATCCGCACATGCCGATGCCGGAGCGGGTGGCGGTCGTTCTCGGTTCGGAAGGAGCGGGGCTGTCCGACGCGGCGCTGCGGGCAGCGGACGTGCTGCTGCGGATTCCCATGGTCGTCGGGGTGGACTCGCTCAACGTGGCCAGTGCCGCCGCCGTGGCGTTCGCGGTCCTGGGCCGGGCGGCGCGCGGCGGGTAGCCGCGTCATCGGCCGGTCCGGGACGCGCCATCCGTTCGCCGTCGTCGATACTGAAGCACGTGCACACCACACCCGACGGCCCGCATCAATCGGGGCGGCCCGCGGAGCGCGGCGACGATGACGCGCCCGCCGGGGGCGACGAGGAGGCGGCGGGCCGCCGTCGTGATGACGTTATCGCTGCCGATGGCGCTGCCGCTGCTGCCGTCGCCGACGGTGCTGCGGAGCGCGGCGCTGAGGGCGGTGACGACGATGCCGCCGGTGTCACCGCCGAGCAGACCGCAGCGGCGCCGCCGGCCGGCGATGCGTCGGTGCCGCCCCGCGACGATGCGCTGGGGTCCGCGGGGGACCTGGGGCGCATCGATGACGAAGCCTCGGCCGGATCCGGTTCGGTCGGCGAGCCGCCGGAGCGGGACATCGCCGAACGGGCCGCGCCGGACTGGGCCTGGGTGGAGGAGTGGCGCGCGTCCGGGGAGCCGGCGGCCTGGGCGCCCGGGGTGACGCTCGCGGCATTCGCCGCGCTGCTGGTCGGTTTGGCCGTTCTGGTGTTGTCGTATGGACTTTCGGACCTGCCGTGGCTCGCCGTGGTCGCGAACGTGCTGGTCGCCGCGGGGTTGGCGCCGGCGCTGTGGCTCTCCCGTCGCCTGCCGGTGCTGCGCTTCATCGGGGCCGGCGCGGCCGTCGGCGTCCTGGCGGGTTGGATCGGCGCGCTGATCGGCTAGCCGGTGGCCGGCCAGTAGTAGCTGTCGGGGACCGCGCGGGCGCCGAAGATCGCCTGCCCGACCCGCACCACGGTGGCGCCCTCCTCGATCGCCACGGGAAAGTCGCCGGACATTCCCATGGACAATTCGCCGGGGCCGATCAGATCCGGATCGTCCTGGCGGGCTCGGTCGCGCAACTCGCGCAGCAACCGGAAACAGCCGCGCACCTTCTCGAAGTCCTGCGTGAACATCGCCAGCGTCATCAGCCCCTGGACCCGCAGCGCGGTGAACTGCGGCAGCTTCTTCAAGAAACCGAGCGCCTCCGCCGGGGGCAGCCCGTACTTGGACTCCTCGCCGGACGTGTTCACCTGCACGTACACGGCGAGTTGCCGGCCGGCGGCCTGCAGGCGCCGGTCGAGCGCGGCCGCCGCGGGAAGCCGGTCGAGCGCCTGGAACTCGGCTGCGAATGCAGCGACGTCCTTGGCCTTGTTGGTCTGCAGGTGCCCGATGACCGACCAGGCGATGTCCAGATCGGCGAGGTTCTGCGACTTGCGCTTGGCCTCTTGGACCTTGTTCTCGGCAAGCTCGTGGCAGCCCGCCTCGACGGCAAGCCGGATGCGCCCTTCGGGGACGGTCTTGCTGACCGGGAGGAGCCGGATCTCCGACGGGTCCCGCCCGCTTCTGGATGCCGCGGCGGCGATGGTCGTGCGGACGGCAGCGAGGTTCGCGACGAAATCCTGGACCGTCATAGCCTGTGGATAGGGATTCACTTTCGCGTCGGTGATGCCGCGATCGCTTTCCGTCGCCATGGATCCAGGGTACGGGACCACGCCGCCCCCCGGACGAGGTGTCCGCGCCGGCCGCCGGGCCGAGGCGGGACGGCCTACGACCACCTACTGCGACCGCCGGAGTTGGTCAGGGGCAGACGTTATGCGAGCGATTCCCGCCACGCGGCGTGCAGGCCGGCGAATGCTCCGTCACCGCCGATCAATGCACCCGGAGGGCCGTCCTCGACGATCCGGCCGTCGGACATCACCAGCACGCGGTCGGCGATCGCCACCGTGGAGAGCCGATGCGCGATGATCACCGCCGTTCGGCCCCGAAGCACGCGCCGCAGCGCCTCTTGCACCCTGCGTTCGCTCGGGATGTCGAGGGAGGCGGTGGCCTCGTCCAGGATCAGCACGGCCGGATCGGCCAGGAACGCCCGCGCGAAGGCGACCAACTGCCGCTGCCCGGCCGACAACCGCCCGCCCCGCTTGCGCACGTCGGTTGCGAACCCGTCGGGCAGCGCTCGGATGAACTCACCCGCGCCCAGCTCATCAGCGGCCGCCTCGATCTCCGAACGGGACGCGCCCGGCCGGCCCAGCGCGATGTTGTCGGCGACCGACCCGGAGAACAGGAAGCTCTCCTGCGTGATCATCACCACGCCGCGGCGCAGTTCGGGCGTGGACAGCCGAGATATGTCGACCCCGTCCAGCGTCACCGTCCCGCGGGTCGGGTCGTAGAAGCGGGCCAGCAGTTTCGCGAGCGTCGACTTGCCCGCGCCGGTCGCGCCGACCAGCGCGAGCGTCTGCCCCGCGGGGATGGAGAGGTCCGTCCGGTGCAGTACCGGCACGCCCGGCGCGTAGCCGAACTCGACGCCGGAAAGGCCGATCGCACCGGCGATATCGCCCAGCGGAACCGGTTGGGCCGCTTCGCGGACCGTCGGCTCCTCCTCCAGCAGCCCCGAGATCTTCTCCAGCGCCGCCGAGGCCGCCTGGAAGGAGTTGTAGAACATGGCGAGCTCCTCCAGCGGGTCGTACATCCGCCGCAGGTACAGCAGGAACGCCGCCAAGATTCCGACCGGGATGGCGCCGTCCAGCACTCGCACGGCGCCCAGAAGCATCACCGCGGTCAGCGCCAGATTGCCGACGAGGCGGATCGACGGGGTGAACTTGGCGATCGCGACCAGCCCGTCACCGTTCGCCTGGGCGTAATCTGCCGTCAGCTTCGAGAAGATCGCAGAGTTCCGCCCCTCGCGGCGGAAGGCGATCACCGCGCGGAGACCGTTCATGGTTTCGGTGAACTGCACGATCAGCGCCGCGATGATCCGCCGGGTGCGGCGGTAGATCACCCGCGAGGCGCGCTGGAATGCGCGGCTGCGCCAGCCGATCGGGATCAACGCGGCCAACGCGATCAGGCCGAGCGGTGGGTCCAGCACGAGGAGCACCACGCTGATCACCCCGACGGACAGCACGCCGGAGATCAAACCGTCCAGACCCTCCTCGGCCAGGTCCGCCAGCGTGTCGAGATCGCTGGTCAGCCGGGCGATCACCCGGCCGGAGGTGTACCGCTCGTGGAAGGACAGGCTCAACGCCTGCGAGTGGTCAAAGACTCGGCCGCGCACGTCCAGCAGCATGTCCTGCGAGACCCGGGCGGTCACCCGGACGAACCCGGCCTTGGCGCCGGCGTTCACCAAACCGGCCGCCAGATAGCCGCCGACGGCGAGGCTGAGCGGCCAGCCATCCCCCCGGATCAAGCCCGGCACCGCGGAATCGATGCCGTATGCCACCAGCAGCGGCCCGAGCATGAACGAGCCCTGCTCGACGATGACGAGCGCCAGCAGCAGGATCAGCCGGCGCCGGTGCGGACGGAGCAGCGAGCGCAGCAGTCGCCTCGAACGGGCCGCGAGCCGGATCCCGGCGTGGGTGGAGAGTTCGTCGAGGTCCTCCGCCGCGACCCCGCGCCATTCCTCGTCGCCGACCTCACCGGAGGCTGCCGATCGGGTAGCGGCGCCGTGGGCGCTGTTGCCGCCGCCGACCGTGACGGTGTCACTCATGTGCGCCGCGCAGGGCAGGCGGGGCCGGCTCCGCCTGCCCGCTGGAGAGCAGGCCGGCGTACTCCGCCGCGGTGGCCATCAACTCGCCATGCGTGCCGACGGCGGTGATCCGCCCATCGGTGAGCAGGGCCACCCGATCGGCCAATAGCACCGTGGAGGCCCGGTGCGCGACGATCAGTGCGGTCGTGCCCGCCAGCACCGACGCGAGGGCCCGCTCCACCGCGGCCTCGGTGTGGATGTCCAGCGCCGAGAGGGGATCGTCCAGCACCAGCACCTCCGGGCCGCTGACCACCGCTCGGGCGAGCGCCAGGCGCTGCCGCTGACCGCCGGACAACGACAATCCCTGCTCACCGATGCGGGTGTCCAGCCCCCAGGGCAACCCGTAACAGAACTCCGCCTGTGCCACGCCGAGCGCCCGCGCCACGTCGTCGTCGGTGCCCTCCGGGAACCCGAGCAGCACGTTCTCCCGTACCGAGGCGGAGAACAGGGTGGGCTCCTCGAAGGCGACCGCCACCCGCCGGCGCAGATCCGGCAGGGCCAACGCGCGAATGTCCACGCCGTTGAGCAGGATCGCCCCGGAGGTCACATCGTGCAGTCGCGCCACCAGGCCGGTCAGCGTGGTCTTGCCGGAGCCGGTCGGTCCGACCAACGCGACGGTCTCGCCCGGTCGGAGGTCGAGGTCGATGCCGCGCAACACCGGCGGGCGATCGGGCGACTGATCGGGGAACGAGAATCGCACGTCCCGGAACGTCAGCCGGCCGCCGGCCGGCCCTGCAGCGGCCGGGTGCGCCGGCGAGCGCACCGTCTCCGGGGTGTCCATGACCTCGAAGAACCGCTCGCTGGCCGCGGCCGTCTCGTTGCTGATGGCCAGCAGCCAGCCGATCGACTCCACCGGCCAGCGCAGCGTCATCGCGACGCCGAAGAACGAGACCAGCAACCCGGCGGTGAGCGTGCCGTGGGCCACCTGCACGATGCCCAGCAGCAGGATGAGGCCGAGCGCGGCTTCCGGAAGGGCGACGATGCCAGCCCACAGCAGGGCCAGGACGCGGGCCTTGCGCAACTGCGTGGCCCGCAGGTCGGCCGCCTGCGCCAAGAACCGCCGCGACAGGTGCCGGCTGCGGCCGAACGCCTTGAGGATCCGGATGCCCAGCACCGATTCCTCCACCACGGTGGCCAGATCGCCGCCCTGGTCCTGGGCCAGGCGCGACAGCGTGCGGTAGCGGGTTTCGAATACCGCGGAGACGACGACCAGCGGCACCGCCAACGCCGCGACGATCAGTCCCAACCGCCAGTCCAGCACGATCAAGAACGCGGTGCCGATGACGAACGTGGCGATGTTGACGACGAGGAAGATCATTGCGAAGGAGAGGAACCGCCGGATGGTCGACAGGTCGGACACCGCACGGGACAGCAACTGCCCGGCCGGCCAGCGATCGTGGAACGCGACTGGAAGGCGCTGCAACTTGTCGTACAGGTCGTCGCGCATGTGCGCTTCGACCCGCATGGCCGGGCGCGCGATCAGCATTCGCCGGATGAAGAACAACGCCGGTTCGGCGATTCCGATGCCGAGTAGTGCCAGGCCCAGCCAGGTCAGCCCGGCCCTGTCGCGGTGGGCGATGGGACCGTCGATGATGGCGCCGATCACCAGCGGGAACGCGAGACCGCAGCAGGTGGCGAGCGCCGCGGTCAACGTGGAGGCGATGGCGGCCGGAATAGCCGGTCGTGCGTAGGGGATCAGTCGGGCGACCGACGCGATGGTGGAGAGCTTGCGGGTGGGTTCGCCGCCGTCTGGGGACGATGCTTGCGCCTGTTCGGCCGAACGGCCCGAAGAGGTTCCGACCGGCGCCACAGTGCTGCTCGTCGTCATGTTCGTCCCAGGTTACGTGCACACCGTGGGGCGGCTCGACCGATTTTCGGCGTGGGCGAACGCGCGGGCCGTTCAGCGTCCGGAGGCGCGGATTCCCAGCAGCACGTCCTCCCAGGACGGCATCGGGGGACGATGGCCGCGCTTCTGGACGCGCCTCGGTGGACCGGCAACCGCTTCACCCGGCGCGCGCGCGCCGGACCGATCGTCGGTGACGGTGCTCTCCACCAATTCCTCGTCACTCCCGGGCTCCACGTCACCGCGGTAGCGGGGACCGTCCTCCCGGCGAGGATCATCCCCGACACGGGCGCCCCGCTCGCCGCCGGTGCCACCCAGGCGCTCGCCGCCTCGCGGGGCCGCGGCCTCGATGGTTCGCAGGGGTCTGGGGCCCGGTTCGATCAATTCGGCCGCCTGCTCGCCCAGTGCGGTGAGGCTGCCGCCGTCGGGACCGGCGCGGTACGCCCACGCCGCGCGGTTCTCGCTCCGGCCGGCGTGCCAAGTGACCGTCAGGTTCCATCCGCGCTCGTCGCGGAACGCGTCCCACGCCAGTTCCGGTCGCTGCCCGCGGTCAGCCAGGGTGGCGATGACGATCTCTTCGAGCGACCGACCGGCGCTGGCCGCGCCGGCAGATCCCAGCGCAGCGCCCTGGAGGGGCCGCACCCGGCGCGCGCGTTCGGCAATGGTTGCGCGCTCCATCAGCACCGGATAGGCGTAGCGCTCGATGCGGTCCGGGTCGCAGCCGGCAGCTGCGGCCACCTCGTCGACGGTGGCGCCGGCCCGGATCCTGCTCTGTATCTCCCTGGGTCGCAGGTGCGGGCCCACATCTATACCGAGTTGCCCGATCCGGCTGAGGTCGCCGCGCATCGCCGCGCGCACCTGGTCGTCGAGCGGCAGGGCGTACTTCTCCGACTCGCCATCGGCGGCGTGGGCGTCGGCGCACACCAGGTGGCTTCCGCCCTCGGCGATACCGAGGACACGCAGTGTCCTCATGGCGTTCTCCTCCCGCTCGGCGATCAGCCCATGGCGCGGGTCCGCCGGCTCGCGGCGCGACATCGGTCACGCTAGCCGGAACTTCGTGCGCGCCGCGGCAGGCGCGCCGGGACGATTGGCAGCGCCGCCATGCGGCGCGCCGGGCCGCATGGCGGCGGGTCGCGATGGGTGCTCAGCAGTGGCCGCTGGATGGGAACGGGATCCATTCGACCTGCGCAAATGCCGCCGCACGCGGAAATGGCGGCCGAAATTCAGCGCGCGGGCGGGACGTCGCCGATGGAGATTCCGTACACCCGCGCGGCGGTGCCGGCCTGCACGTCGGCCCGTTCGGCCCCGGTGAGATCGCTGAACGCCGCCAAGATCGATCGCATGGCGTCCGCATAGCCATGTCCGAACGCCGTCACCGGTGGCCAGTCGCTGCCGATCATGATGCGCGCGGCACCGAACAGTTCGACGGCGGTTGCGACGTACGGCGCCCACGCGCTCGCATCGGTGCGCGCGCCCGCCATCCGGTGCAGGCCGGCCACCTTGATGAAGACCTTCGGATGGGCGGCCGCCTCGGCGAGCCGGTCGGACCACGGCTGCATCCGGCGTTCGGCGATCGCGGGCCATCCCAGCAGATCGATGACGATCGGAAGGCCCGGGATCCGCTCGACGAGGGTCGGGATCTGGCGCAGCACCTCCGGGGGCCAGGGCAGGACGTCCAGGACCAGGCCGGCATCGTGCACCAGCCGCAGGCTTTCGGTGACCTCCGGCCGTAGGAGCAGTTCCGGATTCTCGCTGACCAACAACCGATGGCGTACCCCCGCGAGGGCCGGTTGGTGGGCGTAGCGCCGCAGCGCCGCCGCGGTTTCTGCCGGCTCCGTGAGCGGGACCCAGCCGATCACCTTAGTGGGGCGGCGGGAGGCGGTCGCGGCGGCCAGCAACTCGTCGGTGTGGCGCAGCGAATTGGTCGACTGCATCGCCACCAGGGCCGAAACGCCGACCTCGACCATCTCCGGCTCCACCTCGTCCCAGGCAACCCCCAGGGCCCAGTAGGGCATCGGTCTCGGCAGCCACGGCGTCGGCGCCAACTGCGGGTCGGCGGATGCGCTCCACGCGTGGATGTACGAGTCGACGATCACCCGATCACTCCTTCGCCCGTGTGGTCGGGTCGCGCTCAGCTTGACCTGACGTGGTGCAGGCGCCGAGGGTCAACCGATACTCCGGCACGGGATCAACCGTCCTCGTCCGTCGTCGGACCGAATCCATATACCCGGCGGGCGGTGCCGGCCTCCACCTCCGCGCGCTCGGCCGGCGTGAGGTCGCCGAGGGCGCCGAGAACGGCCCGCATGGATTGGGTGTAGCCATGGCCGAAGGCCATCACGGTCGGCCAATCCCCGGAGAGCTTGATCCGCTCCGGGCCGAAGAGTTCGATGACGGTTTCGACGTACGGTATCCAGGCGTCGGGATCGTCGGTCATCCGCTGCAGGCCACCAACCTTGACGTATACCCCGGATTCGGCTGCAGCGGCCGCCATCTGGTCGGTCCAGGGCTGCATCCGCCGGGCACGGATTTCCGGCCAACCCAGCAGGTTGAGCACGATCGGCAGTTGCGGGTGGCGCCGGGCGAGCACCGGAAGCTGGCCGAGCACGGTTGCTGGCCATGGTGAGACATCAAGCCGCAGGCCCGCTTCGGTGATCAGTTCCAGGCTCTTGGCGACCGTCGGCTGCAGCAGGAACGCGGGATCGTCGTCATCGAGGATGCGGTGCCGCACCCCGCGCAGCGCGGGATGACGCGCGTAGCGCTGCAAGGCCGCGGTCACCTCGTCGGGTTCGGTGAGCGGCAGCCAGCCGACCACCCGGGCCGGTCGGCGGGACGACGCGGCGGCTTGGAGCAACTCATCGGTGTGCGCCAAGTTGTTGGCGGCCTGAACCAGCACCACGCCGCCCACATCGAGATCCGTCATCTCCGCATGGACGGCATCGAGCGAAAAGCCCTCCCGCCAGCTCGGGATCTCCCCGGGCAGCCACGGCATGTCCGAGCTTTCCAGCCTGGTCGACGATCCCCAGACGTACAGGTGCGAATCGATGATCATTTCGATCACCCCTTCGCGGAATCTCCGGCCGCCGACCCGATCTCGCGCATCGTGTGCCCGATCCGTGCCGTGTGCGTGATCATTCTCGCGGACGCAGCCTAGCCCGATGCAAGCGGCCACGCCGAAGCGGGCCCGAACCGTGGACGGTACCGGTGACGCTCGACAGCCTCGACACGGCGGTCGGCCGGTGGTGCAACGGCGCGGACCCTGGTCTACTCGGGACTGACGGCAGGCGCCCGGCCAGGCAGCGTCCACCCTTGTGGATCGGTGGACAGCGGCGGGGCGCGGCATTCCGGGCGACGGCAAGGAGATCGCGAGATGAGGCCGCACGCAACCCATCAGGTCACGAACCAGCCCCCGCCGCGGTGGGAGGTCGACGAGTACGGCGCGAACGTGCCGCTGCGCGAGGCGGTGGCGCGGTACGGCGGCGACTTCGCCGATGCCCAGTTGCACGAGATCGGCCGCCTGGTGGGCACCGCGGAGTACCAGGGCTGGGCGGAGGCGGCCCATAACAACAAGCCCGTGCTGCATACCCATGACCGTTACGGCCACCGAACCGACGAGGTCGCCTACCACCCCTCCTACCACGAGATCATGTCCCGCTCGATGGCGTACGGCGCGCACTCGGCACCATGGGCCGAGCCCAGGCCTGGCGCGCACGTTGCCCGGGCCGCCGGATTCCTGCTGTTCAATCAGGTCGAGCCGGGCCATTGCTGCCCGATCTCCATGACGTATTCCGCACTGCCGACGCTGGCGCACCAGCCCGAACTGGCGGCGGAGTGGCAGGGGCGCATCTTCGGCCGGGGATACCAGCCGGCACTGGTCCGGCCGGCCGACAAGTCCGGCGTGCTGTTGGGAATGGCGATGACGGAGAAACAGGGTGGCTCGGACGTGCGGGCGAACTCCACGCTGGGAACGCCGATCGGCCCCGGCGGCCCGGGCGGGGAGTACCTGCTGACCGGGCACAAATGGTTCTGTTCGGCACCGATGTCCGACGCGTTCCTGGTACTGGCACAAGCCGTTCCGGCCGGCGGGGGAGAGCCGCGGCTCTCCTGCTTCCTGATGCCCCGGGTGCTGGATGACGGCACCCGCAACGCGGTACGGATCCAGCGGCTGAAGGACAAGCTCGGCGACCGGTCGAACGCTTCCGCGGAGATCGAGCTCGACGGCGCGTGGGCCCGAATGGTCGGCGAACCCGGACAGGGCGTCCGAACGATCATCGAGATGGTGAGCCACACCCGGTTGGACTGCATCATCGGCACGGCCGGCGGCATGCGGCAAGGGGTGGCCGAGGCGATCTGGCATGCCCAGCACCGCAGCGCATTCGGCGCCCGGCTCGTCGATGCGCCGGTGATGCTCGCGGTGCTGGCCGATCTGGCGTTGGAGTCGGAGGCGGCGACAGTGACGGCGATGCGGCTGGCCCGCGCGCATGACGCCGACGCCGACGAGCAGGAGCGCGCTTTTCGCCGGCTCGCGACTCCGGTTGCGAAGTACTGGATCTGCAAGCGCGGTCCTACCCACGCCTACGAGTCGATGGAATGCCTCGGCGGCAACGGTTACATCGAGGACTTCCCGCTGGCCCGTCGCTACCGCCAGGCGCCGGTGCTGGCCATCTGGGAGGGTTCGGGGAACGTGATCGCGCTGGATGTGCTGCGCGCGATCGGCCGCGACCCGTGGGTCGGCAAGGCCTTCATGGCCGAGGTGGAGTTGGCGGCGGGCGCATCGGCAGTGCTGGACCGGCACGTCGCGGCCGTGCACGCGATGCTCGACCGGGTCGGCGGCGTCGAAGCCGGTGCGCCGGGCGGCGGTGACGTAGCCCAGGCGCGACGCCTCGCCGGGGCGCTGGCGCTGGCGCTGCAGGGGTCCCTGCTGGCGCGTCATGCGCCCGACGCGATCGCCGACGCGTTCCTCTCCGCGCGGTTGGGTCCGGACCGCGGCGTCGGTTACGGCGTCCTGCCGGCCGGGGCCGATGTCGCGGCGATCGTCGAGCGCCACGCCGGCTAGAGCCGTTCGACGATGTAGTCGATACAGGCCGTCAGTGCCGAGACGTCGTCGGGCTCGACGGCTGGGAACATGCCGATCCGCATCTGGTTGCGGTTCAGCTTCCGGTAGGACTCCGTGTCGACGATGCCGTTGTCCCGCAAGACCTTGGACACCACCGCAGCGTCGATCCGCTCATCCAGGTCGACCGTGCCCACCACCGGTGATCGCAGCTCCGGCCGCACGACGAAGGGCCTGGCGAAATCGCTGGTTTCGGCCCACCGGTACAGGCGTGTCGCGGAGTCGGCGGTGCGGGCGGTGGTCCACGACAGGCCGCCGCGACGCAACATCCAGTCGATCTGGTCCGCCAGCAGGTACAGGGTTGCCACCGACGGCGTATTCACCGTTTGGTCCTTGCGCGAGTTCTCGCATGCGGCGCGGATCGAGAGGAAGCGGGGAATCCACCGCGCCGAGGTGGCGATCTCCTCGATGCGACCCAAGGCCCGCGGCGACATCACGGCGATCCACAGGCCGCCGTCGGAGCCGAACGCCTTCTGCGGCGCGAAGTAGTACACGTCGGCAGCGCCGATGTCGACCGGCAGGCCGCCGGCGGCGCTGGTCGCGTCGATCACGACCAGTTGGTCGTCACCGGCACCGGCCGGCCGCGCAACCGGAAGGGCCACCCCGGTGGAGGTCTCGTTCTGCGCCCAGGCGTAGACGTCGACGTCCGGATCGGCCACCGGGTTCGGGCCGTCGCCCGGCGGCGCGTTGATCACGCGCGGTTCGGCGAGGAACGGCGCGCCCGCCGTCACGGCCCGGAATGCCGCGGAGAACTCCCCGAAGACGAGGTGCTGGGCCCGGTCGCGGATCAGGCCGAATGCCGCGGCGTCCCAGAAGGCCGTCGAACCGCCGTTACCCAGCAGCACCTCGTAGCCGGCGGGGGCTTCGAACAGCGCGAGCAGGCCCTCCCGGATGCGCTGCACCAGGTTTCGCACCGGCTGCTGGCGGTGCGAGGTGCCCAGAAGCGCCGTCCCGGTGTCGGCCAACGCTCGGAGCGCCTCCATGCGAACCTTCGACGGGCCACAGCCGAACCGCCCGTCGGACGGCTTGATCGCCGCGGGCAGGACGATGCGGATCTGGTCTGTCATTCCGGCGAACTCCCTCGTCAGCCACCGCCTGGTCGCCGTCGCGCGGGTGGCTGCCGGGGGTGCGACGACGGGCCGATTCTCCCACCGGTCCGCGATGGCTCACCTGGACGGTTCCACCGCGGGCTCCCACCGGGCGGCGTGGCTGGCCGGCAGCGGGTCGCCCATCACCCGGTTTCGGCCGGATCGCTTGGCCGCGTACAGGTTCCGATCGGCGTCGGAGAGCAGCGCGGCCGGTGACGTGGCTCCGGTGGGAGCCGTCGTCACCCCGATCGACACCGTCACCGGTATGGAACCCGTCACCGGACCCCAATCGTGGTCCTGCACGGCCCGTCGCAGGGTCTCGCAGCGGTCATGGGCCTGCGCCGCGGACACCGCGGGCATCAGGACCACGAACTCCTCGCCGCCCAGCCGCCCGACCGTTTCCGGCGGGATGGCATGGGAGACCAGGATGTCGGCGAGGATGCGCAGCACCCGGTCGCCCGACTCGTGCGAGAGTTCGTCGTTGATGCGCTTGAACCTGTCGGCGTCGACGATCGCCGCCGAGAGCGGCGTGCCGCCAGCAGCCTGGGCCGTCAGGCTGACCAGTTGATGGTCGACGAACCTGCGGTTGTACAGCCCGGTCAGCGCGTCCCGCATGGCCAACTCCCGGAACCGCTCGGTGTCGCGGCGCATTTCGCCGGCGTCGAACGATGCCTGGACGATCCGGGCCCTGGCCTGCTCCTCCTCGGAGTGCATCTCGACGACCGCCTGGTGGAAGGCGAGGTGCTGTTCGTACGCGCGGCGGTGATCGCCCACGGCCGCGTAGAGCCGGGCCTGCTCGCCCAGGATGCTCGCATGGGTCGCCTTGAGCCCGCGCTCCTTCGCCAGCAAAAGGGCGCGATTCAGCGTGTGATGCGCCGCGGTGAACCGGCCGAGCATGCGGTGCGCTTCGGCCAGCGTGCGCATGCACTCCGGCAACGCGTAGGGCTCGGTACACAACGAGTACGCGGCGTCGGCGGCCGGATCGATGGACGGGCCGGCGGACGCGGCGCCCGACTCCACCGCCGCCCACGATGTGGCCGACACCACGGGATCGAGGAGGGCGATAGCATCCTCCGGCCGGCCGTTCATCAGGTGCACCCGGGCGACGGTCTCCAGCGCAGAGGCCCTGAGCGGCAGGCCGCGCAGCCCGGAGAGCTCCAACATGCGGTCGACGTGCTTGGTGGCGTTCTCGGCGTCCCCCGCCTCCCACGCGTCGAAGGCCAGGTTGTTGTGAATGTGGATCACCTTGTCCGGGTCGCCGATGACGGCGGCGAGGTCCAGGGCCTGCGCGTAGTGGCGGGCGCTGTCCGCACCGGGACCGCACGCCACGGCGAGCATGATCAGGTGATCGACCAGGATGCCGGGATGGCAGCCTTCCGGCAGCAGTTCCACGCCTCTGATCCCGTGGATCCTGGCGGTCGGCAGGTCGCCGAGCGCGTGCTGAACCGTCGCGAGCAGGAAGTGGCTACGCGCCAGCAGGTAGCCGTCCCCGTCCTGTTCGGCCTGGACGCTGATCTCGTTCATCACCTTGCCGGCCCGCAGCGGCATACCGGAGCGGGTGTCGATATCGGCCAGCACCAATCGCGCCCGCGCCTGGAGATCCGCCCGGCCCAATTCCGCGGCGACTGCCGCGATGCGTTCGGCGCCGGCGCGATGGGCGCCCATGTGCCGGGAGCGACCGACCTCCATGGCCAGCAGCGCGGCCTGCGCCATCTCGGCCGTCACCAACGGGGCATGGGCGATCGCCGCCCACGGGGACGGTTCGGTGACGATCGGCAGCGATCCGGTCACACCCACCTCATCGGTTCCGACGGTTGGATACTGAATGTGGTGTTATCGGCCGTTGACCTATAGCGCAGAGTAAGTGTTGACACACAGTAGCCGAAAGAAGCGCAGCGTGCGGTGTAGCGGCCGCCGGTCGGCATGCGCCGAGGGCGCGCGTTGAACCGCCGGCTGACCACCGGATGTGACGATCTGCAAGGGGGTTTGATGAGCACGACCGATCGGATCGCTCAGATGCGGCAGAACTACGCGGACACCGGGATTTCGGAGTCCGACCTCGCCGCCGACTGGTTGACCCAATTCCGCCGCTGGTTCGACGATGCCGTGGCGGCCGGAATCCCCGAACCCAACGGGATGGTGCTCGCGACGGCCGCGCGGGACGGCACCGTCGCCGCTCGCAGCGTGCTGGTGAAGGGGGTGGACGAGGCCGGCTTCGTGTTCTACACCAACTACCGCTCCGACAAGAGCCGCGACCTCGTCGAGAACCCGCATGCTGCGGTCACGTTCCCGTGGTACAGCCTGCAACGGCAGGTCCATGTGCGCGGAACCGTCGCGAAGGTCGACCGGGCGACCACCGATGCGTACTGGGCGGGCCGACCGCGCGGCTCGCAGATCGGCGCCTGGGCCAGCCCGCAATCCACCGTGCTGAACGACCGGGCCGGCCTGGACGCCTTGCAGGCGGAGGTGGAGGCTCGCTTCGGCGGGTTGCAGGGGACGGATCCGATTCCGGCGCCGCCGCACTGGGGTGGGTGGCGGATCGCGCCGGTAACGGTGGAGTTCTGGCAGGGCCGCTCGGCACGGCTGCACGACCGCCTGCGTTACCGCCGCGATGGCGATGGCTGGGTCCTCGAACGGCTTGCGCCATGAGGCGGGCGGATCGGGCGTTCCGGCCCGGCCGCCGGCCGCCGGCTCGCGCCGTTCCCTCGCCCGACCGACGGCCCCGGATCGGATTGGGCAGGATCGAACCGATCCGCCGGCCTTCGACCGGACGGGAAGGACGCCTATGAGCCCCCGCGAACCGCAAGACTGGGCGCCGTACCAGGAGCTGGCCGATGCGGTGCGCGCCTACATGCGGGATTGCGACGCAGCGCTGGAGGCGCTCTCCGGCGTGCTCGACCTGGCCGCGGTGCAGGCTTTCACGCTGGAACGGGTCGCGTCGACGCAGCCGTGGGGGGAGTCGCTGTGGCAGGAGGTCGCGGTCACCGACGGCCACCGCCTGATCCTTTGGCACGGGGATGACGAGGTGGACGACGATCGCCCGGACCTGCGGCTGTTCACCTCGTCGATCCGCACCATCCCGCTGTCCGCCATCGTCGACCAGGGGCTGCGGAACCGTTTCCGGACCGAGCCGAACGGGCAGCGCACCATGTACTCGGTGCTGCTGTACCTGTCGACCCAGACACCCGAGCGGTCGATGACGGAGCTCACCGAGGCGAACGAGACCCGCACGGTGCAGTATGTCGAGACCTACCGCTTCTCCAAATCGGTGACCGATGGCGGGCTCGCGCAGATGCAGCGGCTCTTGCAGTTCGGGCGGGCGCTGTCCCGTTACGTGGCGGTGGCGCGGCCATGACCCAGGATCACCAGCTTGGTCTACTGGACCTCGCGGAGGGGGGGCTGGCCACCCCGAACGATGATCTTCCGCGACCGGCGAGTGGCCGGCAGTTCGCGATTCGGCGCGGCGCGGCGTTCGCC
The DNA here is from genome assembly GCA_964624455.1 of uncultured Actinomycetes bacterium. GTDB lineage: Bacteria > Actinomycetota > Actinomycetes > Mycobacteriales > Nakamurellaceae > Nakamurella. Next base: position 47,946 of record CAZUXD010000018.1, read on the forward strand.
CGGATCGGGCAGGTCGCCGCCGTGCTGCGGGAGTTCAGCTTCGACGGGGTGCACTACACCGAAACGTGGCCGGACGATCAACTGCCGCCGCTCGGCTGCGGCATGGTGTTGATGCCGTGGCCGAACAGGGTGGCCGGCGGACGCTGGGTGCACGACGGCACCGAACGGCAACTGGACATCACCGAGCCGGGTCGCGGGAACGCAATTCACGGACTGCTTCGCAACACCGCCTATCAGCCGGTCCGGCTGACCGAGGACTCCGTCACCCTCGCCGCGCCGGTCTATCCGCAGCACGGCTGGCCGTTCAGCCTGGACACCGCCGTCACCTACACCGTGACCGACGACGGCCTGCGGGTGACGCACACCGTCGGCAACGTCGGCTCCGCGCCGGCGCTGTTCGGCTGCGGAGCGCACCCGTACCTGCGGATCGGCGGGGTCCCGACCGGGGATCTCACCCTCACCATCCGCGCGGCGACCCGCATCGTCACCGACTCGGGGATGATCCCCACCGCAACCGAGCCGCTCGGCGGCGAATTGGCCGCCCTTCCCACCGGCGCGCGGCTCGCCGGACTGGACGTCGACATCGGCCTTGCGGACCTCGAACCCGTCGCCGGGCGCTACGAGCACACGCTGCTGGCGCCGCAGGGCCGGGGCCTGGTGCTGTGGGCCGATCCGGCGTTCCGGTGGGTGCAACTGTTCACGCCGCACGGCTTTCCGGCCCCCGAGGGGCCTCGGCAGGCCGTCGCCGTCGAGCCCATGACATGCCCCGCCAACGCGCTGAACTCCGGCACCGGCCTGATCGCGCTGCGAGGCGGCGAGGTGTGGAGCGCGTCCTGGGGGCTCACGCCGTTCCGGGCGGGCGGTGACGCCGGGCGGTGACGACTACCGCTGGCCCATCGGCCGGTAGTCGCGGGCGCGCTCACCCGTGTACACCTGCCGCGGCCGGCCGATCTTGCTCGACGGGTCCGCCATCATCTCGCGCCACTGGGCGATCCAGCCGGGCAGCCGGCCGATGGCGAACAGCACCGTGAACATCCTGGTCGGGAAGCCCATCGCCTTGTAGATGAGCCCGGTGTAGAAGTCGACGTTCGGGTAGAGCTTGCGCTCGACGAAGTAGTCGTCGGACAGCGCCACCTCTTCCAATTGCTTGGCGAGGTCCAGCAGTTCGTCACTCACCCCGAGCTTGTCGAGGATCCCGTCGGCGGTCCGCTTGACGATCGCGGCCCGCGGATCGAAGTTCTTGTACACGCGGTGGCCGAAGCCCATGAGCTTGACCCCTGGCTCCTTGTTCTTCACCCGGGTGACGAACGAAGCGATGTCGCCGCCGTCGTCGCGGATTGCCTCGAGCATCTCCAGCACCGCCTGATTGGCCCCGCCGTGCAGGGGGCCGAACAGGGCGTTGATGCCGGCGGAGATGGACGCGAAGAGGTTCGCGTGCGCGGAGCCCACCAGCCGAACGGTCGACGTCGAGCAGTTCTGCTCGTGATCGGCGTGCAGGACCAGCAGTTGGTCCACCGCCTGGGCCAATGTCGGGTCCACCTCGTACGGCTCGGCCGGGATCCCGAAGCACATCCGCAGGAAGTTCTCCACCAGGCCTAGCGAGTTGTCGGGGTAGAGCAGAGATTGGCCCACGGACTTCTTGTAGGCGTACGCAGCGATGGTCGGCAGCTTGGCGAGCAGCCGGACGGTGGAGAGTTCGACCTGGTCCGGGTCGAACGGGTTCAGCGAGTCCTGGTAGAAGGTGGACAGCGCCGAGACCGCCGAGCTCAGCACCGGCATGGGGTGGGCGTCCCTTGGGAAGGCGTCGAAGAGCCGTTTGAGGTTTTCGTCGAGCATGGTGTGCCGGATGACCTGCTCGGTGAACTCCTCCAGTTGCGCGGCGGTCGGCAGTTCGCCGTAGATCAACAGGTAACTGGTCTCGAGATAGCTGGAGTTCTCGGCAAGCTGTTCGATCGGGTAGCCGCGGTAGCGCAAGATCCCGGCGTCGCCGTCGATGTAGGTGATGCTCGAGGTGGTCGAACCGGTGTTCGTGTACCCCGGGTCCAACGCAACCAGCCCCGTCGTCGACAGGAGCTTGGAGATGTCGAAGCCGGAGGCGCCCTCGGTGGCGAACGTGATCGGCATCTGCAACGTCGAGTCCTCGTGGGTCAGGGTCACCTGGTCGGTGCTGCTGATCGCGTCGGTCATCCATCTCTCGCCTTCTGTGAAATTGCGGCTGCCTGCTTGCCAGGTTAACGGCCCTTTACGGTGTGCGACGACCGTGTCGGGTGCCGTGCGCCACAGCGCGCATACCCGCCGGCCGTAGCGTGCCACGGTGCGCGGCCCGCGGCTGCCGCGGGGTCGCGTGGCCGCCGCGGGGTCGCGTGGGCAGTGCCGGCGATCGTGCACGTCGCTTGCCCTCGAGCACGTCGCCGACCGCCGGAGGGCACAGTAGGCTGCAGCACACGCGAAGGGAGCGGACGACATGAGCCTGACGGTGGCATCCATCCTGGCCGAGTCGGCCCAGCGATACCCGGATCGTGAGGCGGTGGTGCTCGGCCCCCAGCGAATCACGTATGCGCGGTTGTGGGACCAGGTCCGGCGGTACGCGGCGGTGCTCGCGGACCGCGGTGTGGGGCCGGGCGATACCGTCGCCATGCTGATGCCCAACGTGCCGGACTTTCCGCGGGTCTACTACGCCGCGTTGTCGTTGGGCGCGGTCGTGGTTCCGATCCATGCACTGCTGGTTGGACGCGAAATCGCCTACATGCTGCGGGATTCCCGCGCCAAGGTGCTGGTGGTCGCGGCGCCGCTGCTCGAGCAGGGTGCGGCCGGCGCCGCGCAGGCGGGTGTGCCGGTGTTGGCGGTCATGGGCGGTGACGGGATCGAGCGGCTGGACGAGCTCGCCGCGGACGCCACGCCGATCCCGACCTACGTGCAGCGCGAGCCGGAGGACCCGGCAGTGGTGCTGTACACGTCGGGAACCACCGGGACGCCGAAGGGCGCGATCCTCTCCCATCTGAACATGACCATGAACGCGATCGTCACCGCGACCTCGGTGATCGACCTGCGCACCGATGACGTGCTGCTGGGGGCGCTCCCGCTGTTCCACTCGTTCGGCCAGACCGTGGTGATGAACGCCGGGTTCTTCGTCGGCGCCTGCATGGTCCTGGTACCCCGGTTCGAGCCGGGGCTCGCCCTCTCGCTGATGGTGGAAGAGGCGATGACGGTGTTCGCCGGCGTGCCCACCATGTACATCGCGCTGCTGGGCGCCGCCCGCGCCGACGACCGACGCCCGAACCTGCGCATCTGCGCGTCCGGTGGGTCCAGCCTCCCCGTCGCGGTGATCGACAAGTTCCGCGACGTCTTCGGTTCGGAGATCTACGAGGGCTACGGGCTGTCCGAGACCTCGCCGGTCGCCACGTTCAACCAGCCGGTGTACGGCCGCAAACCGGGAACCGTCGGTCGGGGCATCTGGGGCTGCGACGCGGCGATCGCCGCGGCGGACGTGGAGGGCCGGGTCGAACTGCTCGGCGCGGGGGAGATCGGCGAAGTCGTGCTGCGCGGGCACCACATCTTCACCGAGTACCTGGGAAACCCAGAGGCGACCGCGGCGGTCAAGGTCGACGGCTGGTTCCGCACCGGCGATTTGGGCACCGTCGACGGCGACGGCTTCATCTCCATCGTGGACCGCAAGAAGGACATGATCCTGCGCGGCGGATTCAACGTGTATCCGCGCGAGGTCGAGGAGGTCCTGGCGGGGCATCCGGGGGTGGCTCAGGTCGCGGTGGTGGGCTTCCCGGACGACGTGCACGGCGAGGAGATCTGCGCGGTCGTGGTGCGCAGCCCGGACGGCGCGGATCTGACCGAGGCCGCGCTCGTGGAATGGTCCAAGGAGCGGCTCGGCCGCTACAAGTATCCCCGCCGGGTGGAGTTCGCCACCGACCTGCCGCTCGGCCCGTCCGGCAAGGTCCTCAAGCGGGAGCTTGCCAAGGGTCTGTAGACCGACCGCGCAACCGGGCGGCGTCGCCAGGCGTCCTACAAGCGCGCTGGTTACCCGGATTCGGGACGAGTTCGTGAGACCCTGGTGACCGGTCAACAGCGGCCCGCCGCGGACGGAACGCGCCGCGCGGCCAGACGGGACGGGGTTCTTGCATGCGAAGCGGTTTCCTGGCGCTGGGTTTCGTTGTCGCCGTGGTGGCGGCGACCGTTGTCCTGATCGACGCGAGTAACGAGCGCGAAGCCGGCGCGTCCGGATCCGTGACGGTGACCGAAACGGTCCCGAGGACCGCCACCGGGACCGCCGGAGGGCAGGGCGATCACCGAACGGGTGGTGCTGGACCGATCACCGTCATCGGATCCGGCGAAACCGGCGCTGCGGGGCCGGCGGACGGGAACCGGTCCCCGCAACCGACCAGTGGGACCGGCAGCCCCGCGACAGAGGCCGGCGAGCCGGACCCGCCGGCCTCGAACGTGCCCATGACCAAGCTGAAGCCGGGCGAAAAGGCTCCGCAGTTCGTGATCTTCTCGTTCGACGGTGCCGGTTCGCACGAGAAGTGGCACGAGTTCATGGATGCCGCGGCACCCACCGATTCGCGGTTCACGGGCTTCCTTTCGGGCATCTACCTGCTTTCGACCGATCACCGCGGTGCCTACACCGGGCCGGGTCACGCCCCGGGCAAGGCGTCCATCGGATTCGGCGGCACGAAGGCCGAAGTCGTCACCGAGGTGAACGATCTCAACCTCGCGTACTCCCGCGGGCACGAGATCGGCACGCACTACAACGGGCACTTCTGCTCCGGGAACGACCCGAGCGGCGACGATTGGTCGACCGCGCAATGGAATTCGGAGCTCGATCAGTTCTTCGGATTCCTGAAGAATTGGAAACAGATCAACGGCTACCCCGACGCGCCGGACCTGAAGGTTCCGGCGAGCGCGATCAAGGGCGGGCGGACGCCTTGTCTGGAAGGCGATCTCGACGCGATGATCCCGGCGTGGAAAGCCCATGGGATGACGTACGACACGTCGAAGAACCTCTACACCGGGATCGGCTGGCCGAAGCAGGTCGACGGTATCTGGGAGTTTCAGATGCCGTACGTGTACTCGCCCGGATTCAAGGGCATGGTGATGGCCATGGACTACAACATGTGGGTCAAGTTCAACGGGGCGAAGGACGAACCCGAAACCGCCCCGCAACTCCGCGAGATGGTGCGGCAGACCTACGACTACATGTTCGATCAGGCCTACCACGGCAACCGCGCTCCGGTGTTGATCGCCAACCATTTCAACAACTGGAACGGGAACTCGTTCAACCAGCCGGCGTTGAAGTTCATGGAAGACACCTGCGGAAAGCCGGACGTGTACTGCACCACCTATCAGGATGTGATCGCATGGATGCAGTTGCAGGCTCCGGACGTGTTGGCCGCCTTGCAGAGTCAGCCGCCGGTGGCGACCGGCGGCTGACGATCATCTGAGCCAACGCCGGGGCACAACCAGCCGCGTGTACCAGCGCCAGGACACCAGCGCGCAGACCGCAAGCAGCACGAGCCCGCCGGCGAGCAGCGGCCACGGGTTGAGCAGTTCCCGGCAGGTTGCCGCGTCGCCGGGAGCGCTGCAGTACCGGCCGGGGCCGTGGCGGTGCAGGAACGCCAGGTAGAACCCCGCCAGGGCGCCTCCGGCCAGCGCGCCCGGCCAGCCCTCCGGGCGCGCGTAGCCCAGGCACATCACCACCGTGAGGACCAGGGCAACTGGCATCAGGAAGACGCCGATCGAAAAGGCGGAGGCGAGCGACAGCGCCCACAGCGCGCCGACAAACGCCCATCCGGCGAACGGGCCGCTTCGGAATCGCCGCCGCTGCAACGAGATCGCTCCGCCGGCGGGGGACGGGTCGGCATCGGGCATGCCCGTCACCGTACCCGTCCCCGCCCGCCGGAGCCGGGCCGAAGCTAGCCGAACGCCTGGCCCTGATCGTCCGGGTGGCGGTCGGCATTGGCCAGGATCGCGTCGTGCACCCACCGGGCGAGTCCCGGCGCCTGGTCCTCGTAGGTGCGGGTGAACCGCCTGTCGGCCAGGTACATCTCGGCGAGGCCGCGGTGCATCGCATAGGAGCAGTCGTAGAACTGCCCGACCATGCCGCGGTGCTCCTCGGCCAGCGCCATCGCCGCCTCCGAGTCCGCCGCCGCGCCGGAGCGGTAGGCGGCGACGAGTTTCGCGTCGAACGCGTCGCCTTCGGCCTTGATGCGCTTCCAGTCGTTCTTGCCGAACTTCCGGGTCCTGGCCGCGGACTGTTTCCACGCATCCGTGTCGCCCCAGCGTTGCTCGGCCTCCTGCTCCCAGGACGAGTCGTAGTCGGCGCCGAAGACCTCCAGCTTCTCCGCCGGCGTGAGTTCGCTGCCCGCCATCGTCATCTCCCATTCCCTCTCGATCGCCGCGACCATCGCCTGCACGCGGTGCAAGCGCTCGGCGAGCAGTTTGCGTTGCCGCTCAAGGTGTTCGGCGAGATCCACGTCGTCGCCGAGCAGGGTCGCGATGTCCTCCAGGGAGAAGCCCAGTTCGCGGTAGTACAGGATCCTGGTCAGCCGGTCCAGATCGGACTCGGAATACAGCCGATATCCGGCACTGCTGCGGGACGACGGGACGAGGAGCCCGGTCTGATCGTAATGATGCAACGTTCGGACCGTTACGCCACCGAGCCGGGCGGCCTTGCCCACCGTGTAGTTCCGCACCGCGTCTTCCCTCCGGGGAACGCCCGGACCGGCCTTCGGCCCGGATGAGCCCAGACTGCAGCCTGACGTTACGGGAGGGTCAAGGACTATGTCCCGGGATGATCACGAGTTGTGCAGGATTTTCGCCGGAATCCGGCGCGTTTCCCACACAACTCGTGATCATCGCATCCAGGGGTGTCAGCCGAGCAGCGTGTCCATGAAGTCCTGGTTGTCCTTCGCCCAGGCTTCGATGCCCTCCTGGTACTTGCCGTCGCCGTACTGCCGAAGGACCACGGTCTCCAGGTCGGTCAGGGTGTCCGGATCGATGTGGAAGTTCTTCAGCGCTGCGGTCAAGCCCGGGTCGGCCTTGGTGAATTCCTTGCTGCCGATGACGTGGATGCTGTCGGGATCGCCCATCGCGTTCTTCGGGTCCTTCAGATCCTTGATGGGGTAGGCGCCGTAGGCCCAGTGCGGGCGCCACAGGGTGACGACGATCGGCTCCTTGGCGTCGGTGGCCTTCTTCAGCGCCGCCAGCATGGCGGAGGTGGAGGAGGTCTTGAGCGTCCAGTCGTCCAGCCCGTAGGCGGGCATCATGCTGTTCTTGGTGACATCCGTCAGCCCGGCACCGGGGTCGATGCCGATGATCGTCTTGCCGACCTTGTCGCCGATGGACTTGAGCTGGTCCATGCTGTCGATGTCCATGTAGTCCGGCACCGCAATGGTCAGCGGTGCGCTGTCGTACCACACGCCGATGTCGTCGACCTGATCGCCGAATTTGGCCCAATAGTTCTTGTGCGTGTTCGGCAGCCAGGTGTCGAAGAAGATGTCGTAGTCGCCGCTAGCGACCCCTTTGAAGACCGGCGCGATATCCAGCGTCGGCAGGTCGACGGTATAGCCCTTCTTCTCCAGCACGTACTTCCACAGGTTGCTGACCGCAATATCTTCGTCCCAACCGGCGGCGATCGGGATGCTGATGTTCTTCTTGGTGTCCTGCGACAGGTCGATGGCGCCGCCCTGACTGGTGGCCGGCTGCTCGTCACCGGTGGTGGGCTCATCCTGGGTGGTCTCGCCGCCCGATGTCTCGGTCGTGTCGTTGACGGAGGTGGTGGATGACTCGCCTCCGCCGCCCGCCTCGCTGTTGCTGCCGCACGCGGCCAGCGCGCCGGCGGCCAGCGCGATGACCGCGCCTGCCGCTGCAGCTCGAATCGTTAGTCGCTTCATCAGTTTCGATACCTCTTCGCGTTTCGTCGTCTCTTGTTTACTGCGCCCAATACTTCGCCCTGGTTCCCCGATCACCTCCCCGCCTTCGTCGTTGCCTTGGCGGCTCTGGCCACCGCCGAGCGATCGCCGAGACCCGCGCTGAGCCGATCCAGGAAGATCGCCAAGATCACCACGGCGAGGCCGCCCGCGAAACCCTTTCCGACATTGAGTTGGGTGATCGCGCCGTAGATGGGCGCACCCAGGCCGCCCGCGCCCACCATTCCGGCGATGACCACCATGGACAGCGCAAGCATGATGACCTGGTTTACGCCGGCCATGATGGTCGGCATGGCAAGCGGGATCTGAACCCGTGCCAAGATACTGGCCGGCGTGCTGCCGAAAGCCTGACCCGCCTCGACCATCTCGCTGTCGACCTGGCGGATTCCTAACTCTGTCAACCGTACTCCGGGTGGCATGGAGAAGATGATCGTCGAGATGATGCCGGGGACCACGCCGACGGAGAAGAAGAACAGTGCCGGAACCAGGTAGACGAAAGCCGGCAGTGTCTGCATGAAATCCATCACCGGCTTGATGATCTTCGATGCGATTCCGCTTCGGGCGGCCAGGATTCCCAGTGGGATGGCAATGATCATCGCGATGGCGCCGGAAACGATGACCAGGGCCAGCGTGTCCATCGCATCCTTCCAATACCGCATGCTCTGGATGATGAGCATGCCCACGATCGTGAACACGGCCATCTGCCATCCGCGCAGCACCAAGGCCAGCGCGGCGAGGATGACGACCATCACCAGCGCCGGGACCGCGTTGAGGCCGGTCGAGAGCCAGTTGTCCAAGCTCTGAAGCACGAGGTTGATGAGCTTCAGCAGGCCCTGGAGGTTGTCCTGTACCCAGTCAACAAGGTCGCTGAACCACTCACCGATGGCGATGTGCGGGACGATGTCGGCATCCAGGAAGCTCATGCGATCGCCCCGATCCCGCTCGGAAGAGGTGGGCCCACACCCGGATCGTCCGGGGGTGGCCCCAAGTCGGCGTGCAACTCGCCGTGGCCGCCGTTACCCAAGGCGTTGAGCAGCGTCACCGTCGCGATGACGCCGAGCAGACGTCCGTTGTCGGCCACGACCGGCAGCGGGATGTCGCTCCGCGCCGCGTCGACGAACAGGTGGGCTATCGCGGTGTCCGGCGATACCGTAGGGAAATCCGTCCGCACGATCCCGTCCAGCGTGTCGCGCCCGGCACTGACGGCGGCGGCGATGTCCGACTCCTTCACCATGCCGCGCAGCGTGCGGTCCCGGCCCACCACGAACAGTTCCGCGAGTTGGTGCCCGCGCATCAGGCGGTGCGCCGCGCGTGGTCCTTGCTCGGCACCGAGGGTCGCGGCCGGCCTTTCCATGATGGAACCGGCCGTGAGGACCCGGCTCCGGTCGACATCGGCCACGAACTGGGCAACGTAGTCGTTGGCCGGATCGTTGAGTATCTGCTCGGCGGTGCCGATCTGCACGATGCGGCCGTCACGCATCATTGCGATGCGATCGCCGAGGCGCATGGCCTCGTTGAGGTCGTGGGTGATGAACAAGATGGTCTTGCCCAACTGGTTCTGCAACTCGACGAGCTGGTCCTGCATCTCGCGGCGGATCAACGGGTCCAGGGCCGAGAAGGCCTCGTCCATCAGCATGACGTCGGTCCCCGCCGCCAGCGCGCGGGCGAGCCCGACCCGTTGCCGCATACCCCCGGAAAGCTGGCCGGGCAGCGAGCCCTCCCAGCCCTTCAGACCAACCAGGGCAAGGGCCTCGTTCGCCCTGCGCTGCCGCTCGACGGTGTCCACGCCCTGCACACGCAGGCCGTATGCGGCGTTCTCACCGACGGTGCGGTGCGGGAACAGCGCAAAGTGCTGGAACACCATGCTGATCTTGTCCCGGCGCACCACGCGGAGTTCTTTCGCGTTGAGTTTGGTGATGTCGCTGCCGCCGACCAGCATCGTTCCGTCCGTGGGTTCGAGCAGCCCGTTGACGGTACGAATCAGGGTGGACTTACCCGAACCGGACAGGCCCATCACCACGAAGATCTCGGCAGCATTCACGGTGAACGAGGCGTCGATGACGGCGGCGATCAGGTCGTCCTCGCGCAGTTCTTCGCGCGATGCACCGGCTTTCAGGCGTTCGACTGCCCGTTCGGCGCCCCGGCCGAAGATCTTGAAAATGTTGCAGGCTTCAATTGCTGGCACAATGCTCCCGGTATCGATCGCCCGCAGGCCCAAGTGCTACATATCATCGTGTCGTCTCGTGTCGTCGCAAAGCTGGTGATTCGTAAAGCAAGCGTCAACACTAGCACCGACTATTGCGCTGCCCAGCGCACAATGCCGATCGACGGCCTGCGATGACGGAGCTTCTGGTTTGCGCACAATCGATTTCGCGTCAAGGTTACGGTTGCGCAACGAATCCCGGCAGCTACGCAGGATCACCAGCAGGCGCTACGAACCAAGGCGCGGATCCACGCCGACGCAGCCGTAGGTTCAGGACCGGATCGGCGCGCGGAGCGGGGTTCAGTCGACCGCAGCGAGCAGTCCGGTGTCCACATCGTACAGAAACGCACCCACGTGCACGGATCGCGGGATCAGCGGGTGCGTGGTGACCCGGCGCACGTCGGTACGCAGCGCCGCCTGCTGATCGGTGATGACGCCGATGCTCATCCAACTGGCGTCCTGGCCGGAATGGTCGGACAGGCGCTGGCGTAGTTCCCGCTCCGGGAGCGTCGCCATCGCGCAGCGCGTGTGCTCGACGATCAACACCCGGTCGACGTTCAGCAGGTGCACGCCGAGGACGAGGGCCACCAGCACGGGATTCGTCACGCGGCCGCCGGGATTGCGCAGGATCTTGGCATCGCCGTGCTGCATGCCGATCATCCGCAACGGGTCGATGCGCGAGTCCATGCAGGTGACCATGGCGACGCCGGCCCGGGCGATCCCATCGAAGCCGCCGAGGGTGAAATCCGCGGCGAAGGCCCGGTTGGCCTCCAGCAGGTCGTCGAACGCGGCACGCTCTGGGCTCATAGCCCCTCACGCTAAACCCGCCGCAGTGGCGCGTCCGTCCCGGGTGGTGAGGCTCATCCCGACAGTGGTGCGAAAAGTCCGGCAATTCGACCGCAGGTCGGTACATTTCGCACCACTGTCGGGGCCTGTGGCGGCGGTGCCGGGCGTTTCGATCCGGCTGCGAGGCTGACGAAACTCATCGGGCAGCGTTCTGTTTCGGTGATCGTCGGGCCGGGACCAGATAGAACACCCCCAACGCGACGCAGGTCGTCAAGGTCAGGTACGGCGTCACCAGTGCGAGGAGCGCCGCGACGACGTAGGTGGGGACGGCGATGGCGCCGCGCGCCAGGACCATCCGTTGGCTGCCCGTCGGCACCGGTTCGTGCAGCAGGTGACCACGGCGCAGGATGACGTGGCATTGCATCGCGAAGAAGACGGCCGACGTCACCAGGAACGAACCGGCGTAGACCACGCCCGCGAGGTGCCCGCCATGAGGTTCGGCGAGGTACGTGGACAGCAGCGACGTCGTGAACGGCAGGACCACGATGCACAGCAGCAGCAGCAGGTTAAGCACCAGCACCGAGTGGTCGACGGCGGCGAGGCGACGCAGCATTGCGTGATGGTTGATCCACATGATGCCGATGGCGACGAAGGAGATGACGTAGGCCAAATAGTTGGGCCACAGCGCGCCGAGGCGCGCCGCCAGGCTGCCCTCGCCCGAAGGCGGCGGAACGCGCAGATCCAGTACCAGGATGGTGATCGCGACCGCGATGACGCCGTCCGAGAACGCTTCCAGGCGTCCCTTGCTGATCATGCCGGACGGCTGGCCGGTTGCAAATGCCTCGTTGCTCATGACGAATTGAAGTCACGGCGCGGGCACGCGCGCAACCGGCGCGCCGCGACCCGTTCCGATTCCATCTCCAGTCCGCGCCGGAACCGCTGCGCTGCCGCGCGTCCGCGACGATCTGTCGTACCTTCGGGGCGGTTCTCGTCGTGAATTCCGTCGGCGTGTCGGGGCGGCGGGCACGATCAGGAAGAGCCGATGCCGTCGACTGGCGCCATGGCGGCCAAGTCGTGGGCCGTTCGGCCCGGGGGTTGGTGTTGAACCAACGCCGTGCCCCCGGGCGGATTCGAACCGCCGACACCCGCTTTAGGAGAGCGTTTTCGCCGGCGTTCGATCTGCGCGAAAAGTGCTGGGGATTCATGAATACGCTGGTCAGAGTGCACTTTGGCGGGGTCGACGAGGTTGACGCTCGTAGAGTTCGGACGGCAGTTTGTGGGACTCTTGCGGACTCGTTGCGGACTGTTCGATCGATGGCCGAGGCACATGCCAGGCCCGCGGCGCCGACCCTACTGTGGCATCTGCTAGCCCCAAGCAGCGGGAATCAGTCACGCACTCGTGACTGCTGTTGACGTTACACTTCAGATGGAGGAGGTGGGGCCCGATGTCGAAGCCTGATTCGGTTCCGGCGACGCGCGATGGAGCGTCACGGGAAGTGAGCAAGGAAGAAGTACTCGCTGCTGCCAGGCCGCTGCCTCCGATCGAGGAGATGCTGATCGACGGGCTGACCGCCGAAGAGGGCCAGCGGTTCCTTGACACGATCCTGACTGCGTGAGGAACGTTGCGGACGGTGCCGCTGTCGTCGATACCGGTGTGTTCGGAGCGAGGTTGACGCCGGCCGGGCATGCCCTGGCGTTCCGTTTCCGTCCGCTTTTGGAGAACCGCCCGGTCGTTATCTCGTTCGTCACGGACGCGGAGTTGCGATTCGGTGCAGCGAACGCAGGCTGGGGACCGCGTCGCGTTGCCCAACTACAACAACGTTTGGGGCAGGCTAGTACCGTCTGGTCCGGGCCGGCGCTGGTTTCTGAGTATGTGGCTCTGCGCGCATGGTGCACGAGAACGGGCCATGGTCTCGGAGGCAAAGAGCACGAGGCGGATCGCTGGATAGCAGCGACGGCGCGATGGCTCGAAATCCCCCTCATCAGTGACGACCACATTTTCGAGGACGTCGCGGGCGTCGAGCTTCTATCAGCCTGACGCCGTGGCGAGCGCTGGCCTACCCGCCGGTGGCAAAGCTTCGGGCCGCCGCGAGGGCGCCGCGGTGATCGTCGGCGGCGATCGCTTCCGCCGGGGCGATGTCGTCCAGGTCTGGGTTCATGCCCATGAACCACTGGCGGATCGTTTCCGGCTCCTCCGCCTCGGCTAGGACACCGTAGATCTGCCAGGCAGTGCGCAGCCGCCGCTCGGTGGTATAGCGGGGCCGCCGATTCGGGCTCCATCGCTGCACGGTCTTGCGGTCGACCCCGGCGAGAAGCCCCACCAGCGATGGCCCGAGGATGTCGCGCAGGCGATCGACCACCTCGTCCAGCCCGGTGGCCACCGCCCGACGGTAAGGCGCCGATATAGCGGAGGTGTGACCCACGGGAGTGCTGCGGCGAGCCCGTGACGCCTGGCGTGGCGCCTGAGTGGCCGCAGCTTGCATTGCAGCGCTCATGACGCTCCTATCACTCGTAGTCTTCCGCCGTCAGTGTACCTGTACGTCCCTGTTACGTCCCAAGATCCGTCCCGGTTTGGTGCATGCATTTGAGCTTGGATCGATGAGTGCTTGGCAAGCGTTCGTCCCCTGCGTGTGGTGGCTACCGCTCACGTTCAGTGGGAATCCGTTGCGGGTGGCGGTCAGCTCGGACACGAAAAGCCGAGCATGACACTGGACGTGTATGCGGACCTGCTCGACGCCGATCTTGACGACGTGGCGGACCGGCTGTCGCGCGTGCAGTCCGAAGCTGCTTGGCTGCTGACCGATACATAGCGTATGACCTGCACAAACTCGGCGCCCCCGGGCGGATTCGAACCGCCGACACCCGCTTTAGGAGAGCGGTGCTCTATCCCCTGAGCTACGAGGGCCGGGGCAGCAAGGGGACGGCCAAAGGAACTGGTGACAGGGCGTTCGGTGGGCCGGTTCTGGCTGCCTGGAATAGCGGTGCTGATGCTACCGGACCGGTTCGGGGCGTCGGTGACAGACGACGCGCTGGCGACGATGATATGACCCCTGTGTGTACGTGGACAACCGGCGGAAGAGGCTTCTACGCAACGACTGTCAAGGATGACCCCCGCGTGTGCGGGGACGACCGCAGCTTCTCACCTCGGGCCAGATGATGATCAGGATGACCCCCGCGTGTGCGGGGACGACACCAGGACGTTGCCGCCGGAGTTCGCCGCCAGGGGATGACCCCCGCCTGTGCGGGGACGACCGCGCATCTCCTTGAGATTCATCACGAATCCCCGGATGACCCCCGCGTGTGCGGGGACGACAAGTTCGTTAGGTCCGCCACGACCGGTAGGAGCGGATGACCCCCGCGTGTGCGGGGACGACCGCAAACGATCCGCCAAGTCCGCAGCGCCCGACGGATGACCCCCGCGTGTGCGGGGACGACGCGTTGCTGGCGCTCGAGGTGAATCGGCGGTGGGGATGACCCCCGCGTGTGCGGGGACGACCAGATGCAGCAGCAACGGAAGTCGCCGCGCTACGGATGACCCCCGCGTGTGCGGGGACGACCGTTGCAACGGCATATCGACTTAGTCGCACGTAGGATGACCCCCGCGTGTGCGGGGACGACTCGCGCGATATGGGGCGCATCCGCAGAAGGTGAGGATGACCCCCGCGTGTGCGGGGACGACGCTACGTGTCCATCCTGACCGGGCGCCGATTTAGGATGACCCCCGCGTGTGCGGGGACGACTCCGGCTTGCTCTTGCGAATCGGAAAGGCTAGGGGATGACCCCCGCGTGTGCGGGGACGACAACGAGATCGGCCACGGGTCACCTCCCTACTTCGGATGACCCCCGCGTGTGCGGGGACGACGCCGCGCTCACCGTGGAGGCGAATGCCGCCATGGGATGACCCCCGCGTGTGCGGGGACGACGACAGCACGACGTGGAGCTCCCAGACGTCCGGGGGATGACCCCCGCGTGTGCGGGGACGACGTGTTGCGGCACGCCTCGCGTCGGGGGTATCAGGGATGACCCCCGCGTGTGCGGGGACGACGGAGCCGCTGCCATATCGTCGCAGGTCACGGCGTGGATGACCCCCGCGTGTGCGGGGACGACCATGGGCGCGGCGCTGTCCCGGTTCGGTGCGATGGATGACCCCCGCGTGTGCGGGGACGACTCCGCGCGGAGCAGCGCCGCGTAGTAGTCCGCGGGATGACCCCCGCGTGTGCGGGGACGACACCGCGTGCCCTACACCTATAGGGCCCCGCTTGGGATGACCCCCGCGTGTGCGGGGACGACCAGGCAGGGGACTACGCCCGCGCGCGACGCGACGGATGACCCGCGCGTGTGCGGGGACGACGGCATGTCGATCTGGATGCGTTGGTGACGCGGAGGATGACCCCCGCGTGTGCGGGGACGACGTGGATCTGGACGCCGCCGCGTACGCGGCCGGGGGATGACCCCCGCGTGTGCGGGGACGACCCGATCGCCGACCACGACTGATCCGGCGCCACGGGATGACCCCCGCGTGTGCGGGGACGACCGGGACGATGACGACCTCCACCAACGGCACCAGGGATGACCCCCGCGTGTGCGGGGACGACCGGGACGATGACGACCTCCACCAACGGCACCAGGGATGACCCCCGCGTGTGCGGGGACGACCCGTGCCAGGATCGCGGCCTGCACGTTGACGGGGGATGACCCCCGCGTGTGCGGGGACGACGTGACAGCCCTGGCCTGCCGGACGAAGAAGTCCTGGATGACCCCCGCGTGTGCGGGGACGACCGATGATGATGAGGGGGTCCCCGTTGGGCCTGAGGATGACCCCCGCGTGTGCGGGGACGACGGTGCGGTGACTCGCCGCTCAGCATCTTCGAGGGGATGACCCCCGCGTGTGCGGGGACGACGGCATCTGGGTGGCGTCCCAGATCGTCGAAGGAGGATGACCCCCGCGTGTGCGGGGACGACGCGACCTGGCGAAGTTCTTCCGATCGTTGGACCGGATGACCCCCGCGTGTGCGGGGACGACACCAACGCCACCACCGCGCCGTCCACCGAGAACGGATGACCCCCGCGTGTGCGGGGACGACGGTCCAGCGCCCACACCGCGGCCCCGGGCAGGGGGATGACCCCCGCGTGTGCGGGGACGACCCTGCCTGGCCTGTCGAACATCGGTAAGAACGAGGATGACCCCCGCGTGTGCGGGGACGACTCATCCTCCGGCGACAGCAGAACAGCGGAAACGGGATGACCCCCGCGTGTGCGGGGACGACTCGCCCATATCCGTTGCGGCGCCCACGATCTGAGGATGACCCCCGCGTGTGCGGGGACGACGCCACCCACCCCGCCGATATCGGTGGCGAATAGGGATGACCCCCGCGTGTGCGGGGACGACATGAAGCAGATGGTGAAAGACGCACTCAACCCGGGATGACCCCCGCGTGTGCGGGGACGACCGGGCGAATCAGAAAGCGCGGCGGGTGAAGTACGGATGACCCCCGCGTGTGCGGGGACGACGGAGTCTGGCGGATTTCGGGCAGGGCCTGGTGAGGATGACCCCCGCGTGTGCGGGGACGACTCCGCGGAGACCGCGGCGACGGTGAAGGAACGCGGATGACCCCCGCGTGTGCGGGGACGACGGTCCTCCAGGTGCCCGTTGTCGCATGCGTAATTGGATGACCCCCGCGTGTGCGGGGACGACTCCGCGAACGCCGGGCCGATGATCGCCGCCGCGGGATGACCCCCGCGTGTGCGGGGACGACGAACGGCGGAGCGCCGAACCTCGCGGCGCCTGCGGATGACCCCCGCGTGTGCGGGGACGACCGCGGCGCTGCTCGGCGGTCTACTCACGGCGTGGGATGACCCCCGCGTGTGCGGGGACGACCTTTTCCGACGCAATTGCAAACCGTGCGGATAAGGATGACCCCCGCGTGTGCGGGGACGACGTCGTGGCCGTGCATGCCCTTGCTGTTGCCGAGGGATGACCCTCGCGTGTGCGGGGACGACGCGGTAGTTTCCACAGGTTCGGCACCACTCGGAGGATGACCCCCGCGTGTGCGGGGACGACTGACCTAGTGCGCATCCCGGCGCCGAAGTTCCGGGATGACCCCCGCGTGTGCGGGGACGACCCCGGCGAGGCACAGCGCGCGGGTCGTCTCGGCGGATGACCCCCGCGTGTGCGGGGACGACCCGGGCGGCTCTCCACGCGGCTTCCCGGGCGGCGGATGACCCCCGCGTGTGCGGGGACGACCACCTCTTCTTTGTTCCGGCTGAGCCGGTCGTCGGATGACCCCCGCGTGTGCGGGGACGACCTTGGGAGACGAGCCAGGGGTGGCGGGCGTCGGGCGCGTCGGATGACCCCCGCGTGTGCGGGGACGACCAGCGGGTGATGTTCGAGACCGAGGGCGTGTGGGGATGACCCCCGCGTGTGCGGGGACGACTCGGCGCGGCGGATGTGCGGCCGGACAACGTGAGGATGACCCCCGCGTGTGCGGGGACGACCGACGGGCACTCTGACGAAGCGGACGGCGAAGAGGATGACCCCCGCGTGTGCGGGGACGACGTAACGTCGCCGGGGTTAGGCCAGCCTGCCGAGGGATGACCCCCGCGTGTGCGGGGACGACCGTCCGCGTGCGTGTCGGGCTACCTGCGTTTACGGATGACCCCCGCGTGTGCGGGGACGACGGGCCGAGCAGGGTTGCCAGTGCGTGCAGGCGGGGATGACCCCCGCGTGTGCGGGGACGACTGCGTGTCGGGCTACCTGCGTTCACTCTGCTCGGGATGACCCCCGCGTGTGCGGGGACGACTGGGCCGCTCCGCCCGCTGGCTGCAAACCCACAGGATGACCCCCGCGTGTGCGGGGACGACTCGCAGCACCGATGACGGTGAAGACCTACTCGCGGATGACCCCCGCGTGTGCGGGGACGACGACGACATGACCCGCCTGTCAAGGCTTCTGGACGGATGACCCCCGCGTGTGCG
The DNA here is from genome assembly GCA_964624455.1 of uncultured Actinomycetes bacterium. Lineage (GTDB taxonomy): Bacteria > Actinomycetota > Actinomycetes > Mycobacteriales > Nakamurellaceae > Nakamurella. Next base: position 65,850 of record CAZUXD010000018.1, read on the forward strand.
GGGACGACACCGGCGACCGGGAAGCCCAGGCGTGAGAATGTCAACCCCATTTGGCCCCACTGTGATGGTTTGTTTTGGCCCCAC
>CAZUXD010000019.1:0-65809 GCA_964624455.1 uncultured Actinomycetes bacterium
GCTACAGCCGCGACCTAACGCGCCTGGCGCGGATGAACAAGCTCGACCCCGTCATCGGCCGCGATGAGGAGATCCGGCGCGTGATGCAGGTGCTCTCCCGCCGCACCAAGAACAACCCGGTGCTGATCGGCGAGCCGGGGGTCGGCAAGACGGCGATCGTGGAGGGCCTGGCGCAGGCGATCATTCGGGGCGACGTGCCGACCACGCTGAAGGATAAGCACCTCTACACGCTGGATCTGGGTTCGCTGGTGGCCGGCTCGCGGTATCGCGGCGACTTCGAGGAGCGCCTGAAGAAGGTGCTCAAGGAGATCCGCACCCGCGGCGACATCATCATGTTCATCGACGAGATCCACACGCTGGTCGGCGCCGGCGCGGCGGAGGGCGCGATCGACGCCGCGAGCATCTTGAAGCCCATGCTCGCGCGCGGCGAATTGCAGACGATCGGCGCGACCACGCTCGACGAATACCGAAAGTATGTGGAGAAGGACGCGGCCCTGGAACGCCGCTTCCAGCCGATCCAGGTGGGCGAACCCTCGGTGGCGATGACGATCGAGATCCTCAAGGGCCTTCGCGATCGGTACGAGGCGCACCACCGGATCACCATTACCGACGATGCGCTGGTGTCCGCGGCCACCCTGGCCGACCGCTACATCTCCGATCGGTACCTGCCGGACAAGGCCATCGACCTGATCGACGAGGCCGGCGCACGGATGCGCATCCGACGGATGACGGCGCCGCCGGACCTGCGTGAGTTCGACGAGAAACTCGCCGAGGTCCGTCGCGAAAAGGAATCCGCGATCGATGCGCAGGATTTCGAAAAGGCAGCATCGTTGCGCGACAGCGAGAAGCAATTGCAGGCGAAGAAGGCCGACCGCGAACGGTCCTGGAAGGAAGGCGACCTCGACGTGGTGGCCGAGGTCGACGCCGAACAGATCGCCGAGGTCCTCGCCAACTGGACCGGTATCCCGGTATTCAAGCTGACCGAGGAGGAGACCTCCAGGTTGCTCCGCATGGAGGCGGAGATCCACAAGCGGATCATCGGCCAGGACGAGGCGGTCAAGGCGGTCTCGCAGGCGATTCGCCGTACCCGCGCGGGGCTCAAGGATCCCAAGCGTCCGTCCGGCTCGTTCATCTTCGCCGGCCCCTCCGGTGTCGGGAAGACCGAGCTTGCCAAGGCGCTCGCGGAGTTCCTGTTCGGCGACGAGGATGCGCTGATCCAGGTCGACATGGGAGAGTTCCACGACCGGTACACCGCGTCCCGGCTGTTCGGCGCCCCGCCCGGCTATGTCGGTTACGAAGAGGGCGGCCAGTTGACCGAGAAGGTGCGGCGCAAGCCGTTCTCGGTGGTGCTGTTCGACGAGATCGAGAAGGCGCACCCGGAGATCTACAACTCGCTGCTGCAGGTGCTGGAGGATGGCCGGCTGACCGACGGTCAGGGCCGGACGGTGGACTTCAAGAACACCGTCATCGTCTTCACCTCCAACCTCGGAACGCAGGACATCTCGAAGGCGGTTGGTCTCGGCTTCGCCGCGGGCAACGACGAGGCGTCGAACTACGAGCGGATGAAGATCAAAGTCAACGACGAGCTCAAGCGGCACTTCCGGCCGGAGTTCCTCAACCGCATCGACGACGTCGTGGTGTTCCACCAGTTGACCAACGAAGAGATCCTGGCGATGGTCGACCTGATGGTGGCCCGGGTCGAGGAGCAGTTGCGGACCAAGGACATGAGCCTGGAGGTGACCACGGCGGCGAAGGAGTTGCTCGCGGAGCGCGGCTTCGACCGCGTGCTCGGGGCGCGGCCGCTGCGCCGGACGATCCAGCGGGAGATCGAGGACAAGCTGTCGGAGAAGATCCTGTTCGACGAGATCCGGCCCGGGCACATCATCGTGGTCGACGTCGCCGAGACCGACGGGCGCAAGGAGTTCACCTTCCGGGGTGAGCCCAAGCCTTCGGTGCCGGAGGTGGTCGTGGTCGGTGCCGGTTCGGACGGCCGGGACGCGGACGCCGCCAGCTGAGGCGTGGCGGGATGAGCCGTTCGGGGTGGTCGTCGGGCGATGCCTGATCCGAACGCCCCGGACGGCTCTACCGAACTTGGTGGCGCCGCAACGTCCGCCGCCGCCCGCGCCTCGGGCGGCGTCGGGGCGTTGCGCGGACTTGCCGTGTCGGAAGGTTCCACGGGGTCGGACGGGGCTGCCTCCGCGGACGTGTTCGTCGGGGCCGGCGGTTCGGACGCGCCGATCGGTTTCCCGGCGGCGGACGGCTCGGGGACGCCGACCGGCTCCGGCCCGGGCCGTCGGCGGTCCCGGATGTTGGCGGGCGCTGCAGTGCTGCTGCTCGCGTTGGCAGCGTTGGTGACGGTGAATCGCGTCGCCACCCAACGGATCGCCGGGAACCCCGTCACCGACTGGCCGAAACCGCCTCCGGTCGGCAGTTGCGTGGACACCGACGGCGGCATCGCCGTGGTGCCGTGCAGCGGGCCGCACGACGCCGAGGTGACCGCCGCGTACGGCGCGCTGGACCCGATCGTCACGGACACCGCGCGTGACCCGATGTACGACGCCTGCGCCGCGAGCGCGGCCGACTACCTCGGGCCCGGAGCGGAGGCCGCCGCCATTCGCGGGGCGAGCGGCTGGCGCACCATGGGCCTGAAGTATGCCGCCGCGCCGGTGGCGGCGCCGCCCGACCAGCGCGCCGGCGCCTACGGATGGCAGGTCTGCGTGGTGGGCCCGTCTGTTCCCGCTCGGTATCTCGGAAGCGTGCGCGATGTACGGTTCGCGTCGGCGCCGGCGGCCTTCCGCACGTGCCGAGACGGTCAGGGCCCGGACGTGAGTTGCGCGGTCCCACACCGGGGCGAGGTGCTTGCAGTCACAGGTTCGGGATTCGACTGGACCTGGTCAGCCGGCCACCCGACCGCCGGGCCGGCAGGCGACCCGTCGGAGGTGGAGCCGGAGCCGCCGCTATCGCCGAGTCCACCGGCCGGCCGCGCACCCTCCGAAGGCGAACAAGCACACGCACAACAGGAGGCCGAGCGGCAGGCTTCGCTCGCCCGCCAGGCCGCCAGGCAGCTCATCCAGCGGGTGCACGAGACCCTCGACCGGCAGTGCGACAGCGTCGCCGAGGAGCTCATCGGCTCCGGCGACGCGACCTTCGGTGGGCTGTTGAACGTCTCGCCCACGAGCATGGACGGCGTTGATCTGCCGGGTGCCCCGCCAAGCGACCCACCCGACGACATGTCCGGCCGCATTACGGTCGAGCTGCCGAGCGGCGAACTGAGCCCGCTGGCCGGCGTCGACGCGATCACCGTGGTCCTCGGCCCGCAGGCCTGCGTCGTCACCGCCACCGGTGACTCCCGGCTGACCGGATCGGTGATCGGCTGGGGGCACCGGCCACCGCCCTTGACCGGAGGGTGACCGGCCGGAGATCCGCCTTACGCCGAGTGCCGAAACCGGCGCCCCGGGCCATCGGCATGCGTAGCATGGGGTGGGGCGCACGGTGGTGGTACGGCCCTGCAGTCCCTTGTTCCTGCCGTTCTTTGCCTCTAGTTGTTCCTTGTCCCTGCCGCCCCTTGTCCGAGTTGTTCGTTGTCCCTGCAGGAGTCACCCGGTGTCCGTCGTGGATGCTGTCGGCTGGATAGCCGCGCTGTCCTCCGCTTCGCTGGCGGTACCGCAGGGCCTGCGGATCGCGCTCACCCGCTCGGTCGCCGGCGTCAGCGCGGTGACCTGGCAGACCATGCTGATCGCCGGCCTCGCCTGGACGGTGCACGGCACGATAAACGGGACGCAGCAGATCATCTGGCCGAACGCGCTGCTGGCCGTGACATCCGCCTGGGTGCTGTGGCAGTTGTGCCGGTCTTGTCGGTTGCCGTTGCTGCGTACGTGGACGATTCCGATCGCGGTCGCCGCGGTGGCCCTTGTCGCCGACCTGTGGCTGGGCCCCATCGCCTTCGCGGCGGTGGCCTTCGTCCCCGGCGCGATCGGGCAGACCTCCCAACTGCGTGAGATCCTGCGGGCGCCCGACGCGGCGGGCGTTTCCATGGTCGGCCTGTTGCTGCAGTTGCTCAACCAAGTGCTCTGGCTGGGTTACGCGGTGCCCGCCGGCGAAGTCGCGATCATGTGCGTGGCCACGCCCATCGGGATCCTGGTGGCGGCGAGCGTCGCTGCGCTTCGGTACCGCCGCAGCCGCGTCGGGGTGGCGGCGAAGATGAGCCCGGTCACGGTTACGGCCTGAGCCAGCCGCTGCGCCCGACCGTGTGCCGGGGTTGTTCGACATTCGGGTCGGTTTGCGGCCGCGCCCCTCACGGAAGGCTGATCCGCCCGGCGCCATCGCGGATCGCCAGGCCATCGGCGATCAGCGATTCCAGGCAGCGCTGCCACTGCTCCGCGCCGTGCGCCTCCGGGTGGGTGAGGGCCGGCGCAGCATCGGGCAGCGGTCCGCTGGCGCCCCGCAGCGCCGCCATGATCGACCCCCGCACTTGCCGGTCGGTGCCGCGCCATGGCTGCGCGGGCCGTTTGCGAGGCCCCGCTGGTCGGCCGGCCGCCAGCCAGGCGCACCGCGCCCGGAGCGGGCACTGATCGCACGCCGGGGAGGTGACGCGGCAGCGAAGCGCGCCGAGTTCCATCAGCGCCGCGTTCACGGCGATCGCGGTCGGTGCGTCGATCGGTAGCAGCGAGTTCAGTTCGGCCCGGTCGCGAGCGGTGGCAGGCAGGTGCTCGTCCACGCCGCGCTGCGCGCGCGCCAGCACCCGGCGCACGTTGGCATCGATGACCGGCTGGCGCGCTCCGAACGCGAACGCGGCGACCGCGCGTGCCGTGTACTCGCCGACGCCCGGCAGCGCGAGCAGCGAATCGACGTCGGCCGGAACCGCGCCGCCGTGATCGCGCACGATCGTCGCAGCCGCGGCATGCAACCTGAGCGCCCGCCGCGGGTAGCCCAGCCGCCCCCATGCGCGGACAGCCTCGCCGGGCGAGTCCGCTGCCAGCGCCAGTGGTGTCGGCCAGCGCGCCAGCCATACCGGGTAGACCGGCAGCACCCGCCGGACGGGGGTCTGCTGCAGCATGACCTCGCTGACGAAGACGCCCCAGGGGCTGGCGTCGCTTCGTCGCCAGGGGAGGTCCCGTCCGTGCGCCGCGAAGAACGCCATCAGCCGTTGCGGGTCCAGCGCCGAGGCCATTTCGGTGCCGCGGCGGTCGTCGTCCGGATCCAGCGCCGCGGTCATCGTGGGGCCGCGTCGGTTGCCGGCCGGATCCGGGTGTGGGCGGGCCACCGCACGGCGCAACGGCCGCACGGGTCCGCGCGCTTCAAGTGCTGCTCCCAGAGTGCTGCTCGCGGCTGTGCCGCTGTTGCGTGTGCCGCTGTTGCTTGTGCCGCCGTTCCGAGTGACGAGGCCGGCCGCTGCCGGCCCGCGATCGGGTGTGCCCGACATCGGCGTTGCGCCACTGGTTTCCCGAGGGTCGAGGCTACCGTTGGCATCGTGTTCCGTCCGGTCGGCCCCCACAGCGCAGGCGTGTACTGGGTCCGACGGGCGCTGGTCGCGGCTGTGGGGACGGCCGTCGTCATCGCAGCCGCCTGGTTCGTCGTCGGCCAGGGGAGCGGCCCGGGTACCGGCTCGGCGGCGGCCGATGCCCCGCGCACCACCAGCCGGATGACCGGGGTGCTGCCGCCGCCGGCCACCGGCGGACCGACAGATTCCACGTCATCCGGTCCGGGCGGGAGCAGCGACAGCGCCAGCGGCGAGACCCGAGGTGCGGCCACGCCTACCTCGCAGGCGGCGACCACCACCAACACGACCACCACCAAGGCGGCCACTGCCAAGACAACCGCCAAGACGACCACCAAGGCGACGGCACCAAAGACGACCGCCCCGCCGACGGCACCGAAGACGACCACCAACTCAACGGCCAAGTCGACGGCACCGAAGACGACCGCCCCGCCGACCCCCTCCTATGACGCCGATGGCCGGTTGCTGTGCCCGGACAGCGCGATCGCGATCGTGGCCACAACGGGAGCGCCGAGCTACCCGAGCGGTTCGCAGCCGATCCTGGGGATGACGGTCACCAACACCGGCAGCAAACCGTGCGTGCGGGACCTTTCCGGCCCCCTGCAGGTGTACACGGTCTACAACGCGTCCGGAAAGCGGATGTGGTCCACGGACGACTGCTTCCCCGGAGTCGGTTCGGACGTCCGCGAACTGGTCCCTGGCCGATCGGTCACGTACAACATCAAATGGGCCGGGACCACGTCCACCCCCGGCTGCGCAACGCCCCGGGTACCAGTCGCGGCCGGTGGCTACACGCTGGTGGCAAACGTGGGACCGCTCAAGAGCCCGCCCCGACCGTTCACCGTGACCGGCTGAGTGCCCGGGCCCAGCTTGCCGAATTCTTGGAACCGCGCCGCCGCGCCCTGAAATACCCCCTGTCGTACCCGGAGCAGGCAAGTACCGGCCGCGTGGCGCCAGCCGTTGCCGTCCACCACCACCGAAGTGAGCGGGCACGTGACCCGGGGGTGGTGGACGAGCCCTTGTGGGCCGGGGCGGTGCGCTCGGCAGCGTGTGCGCTCACCAGCGCTGCGGCATGCGGTCGGACAGCGACGTCTCCACAAGGCGGGACAGGCCCTCCCGGATCACCCGCGCTCGCGCGTCGCCGACCCCGTCGACCGTCCGCAGATCGGAGGCGGTGGCGGCCAACAGGCCCTGCAGCGAGTCGAAATGTTCGGCAAGCCGGCCGAGCACGAACGGCGGCACCCTCGGGATTCGCGCGAGTAACCGGTGACCCCGCGCGCCAACATGCGCATCCAGGGAGTCGGTCGAGGTGTCGTGGTCGAGCGCGGCCGCGAGTACCGAAAGGTCGAGCAATTCCTCGCCGGTCAACTCGTCGAGCCGGGCGACGATCCGGTCGACCTCGGACGCGCCGTCCCGACCGGCCCGGCGGTAGTCGCGGATCAACAACTCCTCCAGGCCCTCCGTGCCAGCAAGCAACTCGTCCAGTTGCAGGCCGAGCAGCCGGCCGTCGGTGCCGAGTTCCACCAGGTTGCCGGTCAGGATGTCGGCGATCCGACGGACCATCACCAGGCGCTGCAGAACGGTCAGCGCCTCGCGGAGGGTGGTGACGTCCTCGATTTCCGCGATCGCCAACGACTGGGTGCCCTCGTCGAGCCTGGCGCGGTACCGGCGCAGGGCGGACAGCGCCTGGTTCGCCCGCCCCAGGATGATCGAGGAATCGGCCACTTCGTGCCGCTGCCCGCCGTGGTAGAGCCCGATGATGTTCATCGAATGGCTGACCGCGATGACCGGGCGCGCGGTCTGAACGGCCACCCGTTCAGCGGTGCGGTGCCTGGTTCCGGACTCGGTCGTGGGTATCGTCGCGTCCGGCATCAGTTGGATGTTGGCGCCCAGGATCTTGGACGCATCCGCGCTCAGCAGCACCGCCCCGTCCATCTTCGCGAGTTCGCGGAGTCGTGTCGGGGAGAATTCCAGGTCGAGGCGGAAGCCGCCGTCGCACAACGCGGCCACCGCCCGGTCGAAGCCCAGCACGATAAGCGCGCCGGTGCCGCCGGCCAGGATCCGTTCCAGGCCGGCTCGAAGGGCGGTTCCCGGTGCGACCATCGCCATGATCGTGCGGTGGGCCTCGATCGGGCCGCTCCGGTCGCTCACCGCCCCGTCCCCCGCTCGTTGTCGCCGCCGCGGCATCGCCCGCCGAGCCGTTCCGGGCGCGCGCCCGGCTAGCCGAATGCTAACCGGGCCGACTGCGCAGCATGCTCACCACGACCCCCGACTCGTCCGCGAGCGCTCGCATCGCCGCTTGGAGGTCGGATGCGCGCGAGACGCGGATCCCCGCGGGGTAGGCGCCGTGGTCGCCGTGCGGCACGATCGCCTCGTCGAAGCCGAGCCGCGCGGCCTCGGTCAGCCGCTGCGCCACTCCGGGCACCGGGCGCACGTCCCCGGACAGTCCCAGTTCGCCCAAGACGACCAACGACGGCGGTAGCGGGATGTCCCGGACGGCGGACCACACCGCCATGGCGAGCGCGAGGTCGACGGCCGGTTCGGCCGCTCGGGCGCCGCCGACGGTTGCGGCCAACACATCGCCGGTCAGCGAAACGCCGCCCCACCGCTGCACCACCGCGAGCACCATGGACACCCGGGCCGGGTCGAGGCCGGAGACCGTGCGGTGCCCGGCGCCACCGTGACCGACCAGGGTCTGAATCTCCACCGGGACCGCCCGACGCCCCTGGATGAGCACCGTGGTGCAGGTGCCGGAAACGCCGGGGCGCCGGGCGGACAGGTACAGCCCCGAGGGATCCGTCATCGACTCGATGCCGGCCTCCGTCATGCTGAAGCAGCCCACCTCGTCGGCCGGTCCGAACCGGTTCTTGACTCCGCGCACCGTGCGCAGCGCGGAGTGCTTCTCGCCCTCGAAGTGCAGCACCACATCGACCAGGTGCTCGAGCGCCCGCGGCCCGGCGACCGACCCGTCCTTGGTGACGTGGCCGATCAAGACGCACGCCATGCCGCGCCGCTTGGCGTCCGCCGTGAGCGCGGCGGCCACCGCGCGGACCTGGGACACGCCACCGATCGCGCCGTCGGTTCCGGCATCGCCGATGGTCTGGACCGAGTCGACGACCAGCAACGAGGGCGCCAGCCGCTGCACGTGTGAAAGGACCGCCGCCACATCGGTTTCGGCGGCCAGGAACAGATCCTCATGGTCCGCCCCGAGCCGGTCGGCGCGGAGCCGCACCTGCGCCGCCGTCTCCTCCCCGGTGACGATCAGGGCCCGGCCGTGCCCGCCCGCCGCCCAGGCCTGTGCGGCGGCCAGCAGCAGCGTCGACTTGCCGACTCCGGGCTCGCCGGCGAGCAGCACCACGCCGCCGGGGATGAGCCCGCCGCCCAGCACCCGGTCCAACTCCGGGATACCGCTGGGCCGCGGTGCAACCGGCCGAGCGTCCACATCCCGCAGCCGCACGGCCGCACCGGCCGGCACCGGCCCGCCGGTGCGGCGCAACGCGATCGAAGTGACTGAATCCTCCGCCAGCGTCCCCCACGACCCGCACTGTGGACAGCGGCCGGCCCATTTCGGCGCGGAATGCCCGCAATCGCCGCAGCGGTAGGAACGGTGGGCTCGCCGGCCGAGAGGCGCTGTGCTCATGGCCCGGACCGTAACCCGGGCCTATGACAGCGGGGGCCGTGCCGATCCGCTGCCGGAGCGGGTTACGGCGAGGTGACGGCCACGCTGGGCGACGTCAGGTTCGTCGGGGTGGTCTGAACGGTCTCCCAGAGGTTCGGCGGTTCCTGCGGGTAATTGTTGGTGGTCGCCCGCGGGGTGACCCGCTCGTGGGGGTTCTCGATCGGGACGTTCAGCGAGATGTCACCGGCGTGCGCGAAGGAGAAGGTCATCGGCACCGAGATGCCGAAGGAGAGGTCGTGCGTCAGGTCGTTGACCGTGGCCGTCACCTTCGCGTCCGGGCCGCCGACCGGCAGGTACGACTTCGGCTCGATCGTCGCGTCGCCGCTGATGGTGACCTTGCCGGCGTCGGTGGTGATGGCTGTCAGCGTGTCGGACGAGTAGTCGTTGTTGGTGAGCCAGAGCGTCAGCGGCGCCTCCGAACCCTTCGGGTACTTCGGACCGTCCGGGGTGGCGAACAAGGCGTTGTGGATGCCGATCTGCCCGACCGTTCCCTGCGCACCGTCGACGCCGGAGATCTGGTCGACGCTCTGGGCGATCTGGCCGGCCGCGCAGCCGGCCAGGACCGAGAAACCCAACGAGAGCGCGGCTATCGTGCAGATCTTCCGGCGCCACGTGCGCTGTGACGTGCCGGGCGCACTGCTGCGCGGCCTGACGGTGCGGGACACGGGCAGCCCCCTTCAGGCGGGCGGATCTTGAAAACGCCGACTCGAACAGATTAGCCGCCGCCGACTAGGCGCGCCTTGCGGGGGAGCCAATTGGGTCGGACCGGGAATGTGCGGCGGTGTCCCCGGGGTCTGATATGACCACTCGAGGCCGGCGCCCGGGCGATGGTGGCGGGCCGCGTCATGCACGTCGCGGAGTTTTTGTCAAGGGAGCATATGCGCCCTGACCTGCGAGAACGGTTTGAGCAAAAGGTCACGATGTGGTAATGTCAGGTAGGCGAAAGGGGTACGTTACCGATGTCATTCCAGGTTGGTGAAACCGTCGTTTATCCCCATCACGGGGCCGCGCTCATCGAGGCCACCGAGACCCGAACCGTCCGAGGCGTGGAGAAGCTCTACCTCGTCCTCAAGGTCGCGCAGGGCGACCTGACCGTCAAGGTCCCGGCCGAGAACGCCGAAACGGTGGGCGTTCGCGATGTGGTCGATCAGGTCGGGCTGGACCGGGTCTTCGAGGTGCTGAGGGCCCCGCATACCGAGGAGCCCACCAACTGGTCACGCCGTTACAAGGCCAATCTGGAAAAGCTCGCGTCCGGTGACGTGAACAAGGTCGCCGAAGTCGTTCGAGACCTGTGGCGCCGCGACAAGGACCGCGGGCTGTCGGCGGGCGAGAAGCGGATGCTGGCCAAGGCGCGCCAGATCCTGGTTTCCGAACTGGCGCTGGCCGAAGGCACCAACGAGGACAACGCCGAGGGCATCCTGGACGAGGTGCTGTCCTCGGCCACCGCGGCGTAGGAAGCCGGAGCAGGGAGCGCTGGCCGCGCGAGGAAGCGCGCGTGGGTTGCGGGCGTTCCGTGCTGAGAGTGTTGCCCGTCTGCCGGTTGCTCAGCGCGCCTGTTCGGTCGCGCCGGATTCGGGGGTCTTCGGGTTCGCCCCGCCTGCAAGCTCGTCCTCGATCTCCCACCGGCGCGCCGCAACGATCCCGCCGGCCAGCATGACGACGAGGGTGCAGGTCAGCGTCACCAGCGGCACCTGCCACCCTCCGCTGACGTCGTGCAGGAAACCGAAGCCGACCGGACCGAACGAGGCGATGAGATATCCGACCGACTGGCTGAAACCCGCCAGCGCAGTGGTGCCGGAGTGGGTGCGCGACCGCAGCGCCATCAACGTCAGCCCCATCGGGAAGGAGCCGAATCCGAGCCCGAGGAGCATCGACGGGATCCACGTCATCCTCGTTGGGATGGCGAGGAACCACAGGTACGCGATCGCCATGCACGCGACGAACGCGATCACCAGGATCTCCTGCCGGCGCAACGCGCCGAGCAGCGCCGGCACCACTGCCGATATCGGGATGCCGACTGCGGTGACGATCGCCAGCATTCCGGCCGCGGACTCGCCGGACAGCCCCGCCGTCGTGAGCACCGATGCAAGCCAGCCGAAGATCACGTAGGCGTGCAGCGACTGGACTCCGAAGAACGCCGCCAGCGACCAGGCCCTGAGCGAGCGAAAGAGCGCCATGACCCGGACTTGTCCGTCGGGGCGGGCGGTGCCGCGGGGCCGCTGGCCGGTGGCCGTTTCGTCCCGCGCCGCCCGAGCCCCTCGCCGCGGCCTTGGATGCCGCGCCGCCGCCGTCACCCACGGAACCAGCGCGATCCCTGCGGTCACCGCCCACATCCCGATCCCGAGGCGCCAGCTTCCGCCCATGGCGTGCTCCAGCGGCAGCGTGATCCCGGCGCCCAACGTCTGACCCGCCATCAGCACCGTGGTGTACAGGGCCGTCATCGGGGTGATGGCCGACGGGAAGTGCAGGCGGACCAGGCCCGGCAGCAGAACGTTTCCGATCGCGATCCCGGCCAGGGCGAGGATGGAACCGGCGAACAGCGCTCCGGTGCCACCCACCACGGCGCGCACCAGTTGCCCGGCGGTCAGCGCGACCAGGGAGAGCACGACGGTCAGGTGCGAGCCCAGCCGGCCGGCGACCGCCGGCGCGACGAAACCGATCACCGCGAAGCACATGGTGGGCAGGGCGAGCAGCACCCCCGCGGTGGTGCTGGACAGCCCGGTGGCGTCCTGCAATTCGGGGATGACGACGCCCAGCGCGTTGACGGCGGGCCGAAGGTTCAGCGCCAGCAGGACGACGGCCAGCACCATGAGGATGCCCCCGGTCCGCCGAGCCCGGCGGGCCGTTGCTGCGATCCGGGCCGCGACGCCTGCCGGGTGCCCTGACCCGTCCGGTTCGCGGTGCGTCGTCACCGCCGAAGGATACGGTCCGGCCCCGGCGTCGTCCCGTTCGGCCGTGCTGGCAGGCTCGTGGTATGAGCATCATTGCCATCCTGGGTGCGGGCAAGATCGGCGAGGCGCTGCTGTCCGGTTTGCTGACCGCCGGCCGGAGCGTCGACGGCCTTTTGATCTCCGAGCGTTCCGAAGAACGGTGCGCCGATCTGACCGCGCGGTACGGGGTACGTGGCGTGGACGTGGCGACCGCCGCCCGTGACGCCGACGTGCTGGTGGTGGCCGTCAAACCGCAGGACATCGACGTGCTGCTGGAGCAGATCGCGGCGTCCATCACCGCCGGGACCCTGGTCGTCTCGGTGGCGGCGGGGCTACCCACCGCGCTGTACGAGGCCCGGTTGCCCGCCGGTACGCCGGTGGTGCGGGTGATGCCGAACACGCCGATCCTGGTCGGGGAGGCGATGAGCGCGATCTCGGCCGGCAGCCATGCCACCCCGGAGCACCTGCAGTTGGTGGAGGATCTGCTCCTCAGCGTCGGAAAGGTGGTTCGGGTACCCGAGTCCCAGCAGGATGCCGTCACCGCGCTGTCCGGATCGGGACCGGCATATTTCTTCTACCTGGTGGAGGCGATGATCGACGCGGGAATCCTGCTCGGCCTGCCGCGAACGGTCGCGACCGAACTGATCATCCAGTCGGCCGTCGGGTCGGCGCGCATGCTGCGAGAGACCGGTGAGCATCCGGTGACGCTCCGCGAGGCGGTCACCTCTCCCGGTGGCACCACGATCGCCGCGATCCGGGAGCTGGAGAACCATGCGGTGCGGGCGGCGCTGCTATCGGCGATCGAGGCTGCCGCCCGCAAGTCCGCCGAGCTGGGCGGCGTGCACCGGTGAGACTGCGTGAGGACATTCAATAACGGTCCGTACGCGGGCCGTAACAGTGTGTGACGATACAGCTCGTTCGTGGCGACGTCATGACGGCGCAGGTACGCCCGCTGGGATCGACCACCCAAAGTTACTGTCGCATCAGTCCCATCAGTCACGCTAGAGTGCTGAGAGCACGAGCGCGACAGTGTCCGCCGGAGGGGAAGCCGGCGGCGCGATGCGTGCCGGAAGACGGTGCCACATGCCACGTGAACAGTCCAGGGAGCGCAAACCTCCCGAGAAGCAGCAGGCCGGCGATCGGCTGCGGCCGGATTCGCCGCAGCCGCGGGATCCGGCCCTCGCCGAGATGCGGTTCCTCACGGTCGCGGAGGTCGCGGAGGTGATGCGGGTATCGCGGATGACGGTGTACCGGCTGGTGCACTCCGGGGAATTGCCTGCCGTCCGGGTCGGCCGTTCCTTCCGGGTTCCGGAACGGACCGTGCACGAGTATCTGCGCGCTGCCTTCACCGACGCGGGCTGACGCCCGACCGGCCCTAGCGGTGAAACGCTAGGATGGGTCGGCGTCTGCCAAGTCACGGCAAGGCGCCGTAGGCGCGCGTCGGCACCGGCCGGCGGGACAAGCGGCCGGCCATCTGGTCGGCGGAACGGGCAAGAGGGCATCCATGGGTTCTGTGATCAAGAAGCGCCGCAAGCGGATGGCGAAGAAGAAGCATCGCAAGCTGCTGCGCAAGACCCGGGTGGCTCGCCGCAAGGCCGGCAAGTAGGCCGGTTGGTAGGCAGCGAGTGTCCCGCCCGGTCCCGGACAGCCGCCTGACGGTACTTGTCACCGGCGTCTCCCGCTTTCTGGGTTCGAGCCTGGCCGGACGGCTGGCATCGCATCCGCGTGTGCAGCGCGTGATCGGGGTCGACGCAGCACTCCCGGACCCCATCGCCCGCCGCCGACTGGGAGATGCCGAGTTCGTCCGGGCAGACATCCGCAACCCGTTGATCGCGCGGGTCATCGAAGCCGCAGCGGTCGACACCGTGGTACACGCCTCGGCCTCGGCGGCGCCAGTGGCCGCTGCCGCCCGCACCATGACCAAAGAGATGAACGTGCTCGGCACGATGCAACTGCTGGCGGCCTGCCAGCGCGCGCCGAGCGTGGCGAACCTGATCGTGCGATCCACCTCGGCGGTGTACGGGGGATCGCCGCAGGACCCGGCGGTGTTCACGGAACAGACGGCGCCGCGTGCCGCTCCGCCGGTCAGCTCCGCCCGCGATGCGGCCGACATCGAGGGTTATGTGAGGGGTTTCGGCCGGCGCCGGCCCGATGTGCGGGTCGCCGTACCGCGGTTCGCCGAGATCATCGGCCCGACCGTGCACACCCCGCTGACCCGGTACTTCTCGCTTCGCCCCGCGGTGCCGGTCGCATTGGGCTATGACGCCCGGGTGCAGTTCGTCCACGAGCAGGACGCCGTGAACCTGCTGGAGCACCTCACGCTCGGGGAGTTTGCGGGCATCGTCAACGTCGCCGGGGACGGAGCCCTCACCCTCTCGCAGGCGATTCGCCGCGCCGGCCGGATTCCGCTGCCGGTTCCGATGCCCGCGATGGACGCCGTGATGCAACTGTTGAGGTTCGCGCGGGTGGGCGGTTTCTCGACGCAACAACTGCGCCTGTTGACGGCGGGCCGGGTGCTGGACACCAGCCGACTCCGCGCCGAGGCCGGTTTCACCTGCCGGTATACGACCCGGCAGGCCTTCGACGACTTCGCAAGGACGATCACGCCGGTGCTGAACCCGGCGGCGGTGCGGACGGTGGAGTCGCGCCTGGCATCGCTCCTGCGGGTGGCGCCGCGGCCGGACGACGACCCGCGCGTCGCGGACCATCGCGGCGCGGGTCCGGACGGCGACGGCGGGTATCGCGTTGCCGAAAGCGGCCCGCCCGACGAGGAGGGGGATCGTCCCGGCGGCTCGATCGCTGCCCGCCGTGCGAACGCCACCGGTTCGCGGCGGCACCCGGCAGTGCGGCGTCGGCGCGGGCACCTGGTGTCTATCGATGGCAATTCCAAAGCGCCCCGCCCGGCCGGGGGCGGGCAGCGGTGACCGAACCGGTAGCGCACGGGTCTCACGCCGATGCCGCGGGCGCCGACGAGCAGCGCGATGCGCCGGAACCTGCCTGGAAGTCGCGACTGGCAGAGTTGCTGGCGTTCACCCGCCGGCGCCTGACGGGCGAATACACGGTCGACGAGTACGGCTACGACCAGGAGTTCACCGAGACGCTGCTGCTACCGGCGGCGCGCCTGCTCTTCGACAAGTGGTTCCGGGTGCAGACGATCGGCATGGACAATGTCCCCGTCGACACCGGTGCGCTGCTGGTCGCCAATCACTCCGGCACCATCGCCGTCGATGCGGTGATGTTGGCCGTGGCGGTCCACGACGAGCACCCGCGCAAACGCCCGCTGCGGATGCTGGGCGCCGACCTCGTCTTCGACACGCCGATTCTTGGTCCGCTCGCCCGCAAGGCCGGGAACACGTTGGCGTGCAACGAGGATGCCGGACGGCTCTTGAGGTCCGGGGAACTTGTGGCGGTGTTCCCGGAGGGGTTCAAGGGTGTCGGGAAGCCGTTCTCGCAGCGGTACAAGCTGCAGCGTTTCGGGCGGGGCGGGTTCGTCTCGCAGGCGCTGCGCACCGGGGTGCCGATCATCCCGGTGTCCATCGTGGGAGCCGAGGAGATCTACCCGTTGCTCGCCAACGTCCGGCCGCTCGCGCGGGCGCTCGGCCTCCCGTACTTCCCGGTCACCCCGACGTTCCCGCTGCTCGGCCCGCTCGGGGCGATTCCGCTGCCCAGCAAGTGGCTGATCGAGTTCGGCACGCCGATCCCGACCGACGGCTACGACGACGGTGCCGCCGAGGACCCGATGGTGGTGTTCAACCTGACCGACCGGGTGCGGGAGACCATCCAGCAAACGCTATATCACCTGCTGCTGCGCCGCGGGCATCCGTTCCTGGGCTGACGGTTCCCGCGGCGGGCTTGCGGGGATCCGGGCCGGCCAGCCGCGATCCGGGCCGGCCAGCCGCGATCCGGGCCGGTTCCACGGACTCGCGCCGGAAGTTTGTGGCGCGAACCCGGGAAGGTGGCGCGGATCGGCGGGTGCGCCCGGTGCGCTACTTGATCGTGCTGGAGGACACCGACCCCTGCAGTTGCCGCTGGAAGAGCACGTACACGATCAGCACCGGCACCACGGTGATCACGACGCCGGCGTACATCGAGCCGAAGTCGACGCCATACTTCATCTGCGAGGCGAAGATGTTCATGCCCTGGGTGAGCACGTAGTTGTCGGGATTCGGATTCAGCGCCACCGGCAACAGGAACTGGTTCCACAGGCCGAGGAAGTTGAAGATCGCGACGGCCGCCATTCCGGGCTTGGCCATGGGCAGCATGACCCGGAAGAACGTCCGCCATTCCCCCGCCCCGTCGACCTGTGCCGCCTCGTAGATCTCGTCGGGGAGCGCCCCGAAGAAGGAATGCAGGAAGAACACCGTGAAGGGGAGCGCGAAGGCGATATACGTCATCGACAGGCCGGGCAGCGAGCCCAAGAGCCCCAGGTTCTTCAACGTGAAGAACAGCGGCACGATCGCCAGGAAGATCGGGAAGGTGAGGCCGGCGAGCATCGCGTAATAGATCAGCCGGTTGCCCGGGAAGCGATACCGCGCGAGCACGTAGGCGCACATGGCCCCCAGCACCATCACGGTGGTCAGCGATATGCCGACCACGATGATCGTGTTCAAGAACCACTTGCCGATGCCGGCCTTCTGCCAGGCGTTGAAATAGTTGTCCCAGTGCATCGCTCCGGGCCACGCGAGCGGGTTCGAGAGCACCTCGCTGGTCGACTTGAACGAACTCATCAGCATCCACAGCAACGGGATGAGAACGACCGCCGCCCAGAAGATCAACAGGACGTGTGTGAACGTCAGCACCATCCGGTCGCCGACGGACAGCGACGGCTTGTTGAGCTGCGCCGAAGGTGCGGCGCGCTCCGTCCGGAGATCGGTGGTCATTGCGTGCTCCCCACCTTTCCGCCGCCCGTGACGCGGTTGATCACGAACACCAAAGTTGCGAACAGCAGGGTGACGACGGCGAGGACCACGCCCATCGCGGTTGCCAGCCCGAACTGGCTGTTCCCCGCGAACGCGGTGAGGTACAGGTCCTGCGACATCGTGATCGTGCTGTAGCCGGGGCCGCCGTTGGAGTTCAGCGCCATCATGTACACGAACGCGTCGAGCGAGGCGATACCCAGGTAGATGTAGGCGGTCTGGATGGTGTCGCGGATCAGCGGGATCGTCACCGACACCGCCGTGCGAAACCTCCCGGCGCCGTCCAGTTTCGCCGCCTCGTACACCTCCGCCGAAACGCCCTTGATCGCCGCGATGAAGAGCACCGCGTAGAACCCGACGAAGCTCCAGATGATGACGAACATCGATACGGCCATCGCCGTCGACTCGCTGCCGAGCCATCCGGCGGCGGGGCCGCTGAGCCCGATGAGGGAGAGGAAGCCGTCCAGCAGGCCCGCGCGCGGCTGGTAGACCGCCGCCCACAGCAGCCCGATGATGATCGCGGGCACCGCGTAGGGGAAGAACGAGATCACGCGGTAGAAGCTCGAGCCCCCGATGCCGCGCACCGGCCCGCGTGTCGGGCCGCCGACCGTCACCATGCTCGCGATGGCCAACGCCAGGACGATCGTCACCAGCGGGACGATGATCCCCAGCTTGATCGAGTTGAGCATCGCCTTCTGGAAGACGTCGTCCGTGAACAGGGTCTGGTAGTTGTCCAGGGCGATGAAGTTCATCGTCTTGGAGAAGCCCTTCCAGTCCGTCATCGAGTAGTAGACGGCCTGGACGAAGGGGGACAGCACGAAGATGACGAAGATGACGAGCGGTAGCGCCAGGAAGACCGCCATGAAGCTGACCCGGTCGAAGGTCAGATTCGGGCTGGCCAGCGGCTTGAAGGCGCCGATCAGCCCCAGGATTCCGGCCAGCAGGAACAGGTACCAGCCGACGCTGCCGTGCACAAACGCCGTCTTGATGTCGACCGGCCCGCCCAACACCCACCAGGCCGCCGCGATCAGCGCTACGAAGGCGGGGTAGCGGGCGATCTTCGCCAGGGGCCGCTGGGCGGCCGGCCGGAGCAGGGTCGAGATGCCCAACGCCAACAGCACGACCCCGGCGATCGCGCCGAACAGTATCGCGTAGGTCGCGATGGTGGTCCCGACCGTGTTCAGCGGGCTCGTGTAGTAAGCGGTCCATCCGCTGGAACCCGACAGCCAGGCGGCGTCCTGGATGGCTCCCGAGAACCAGGGCAGGACCATCTGCGCTGCGCCCGCGCCGCCGCCGGCGATCAGCGACAGCGTCGAGACGGTGTCCGCGCGCCGGGCGGCGGGGCTGCGCGGCGCCGCGCTGGCGAGGGTGCCGGGCGCGGGCGGTTCGAGAACGCTGGGCCGACTCATGACGAGATCCTCACGGAATGTCGTTCGGGCCGGGTGACGGGGCGCCGCCTTGGCCACCCGGCCCGAACTGGTCGTGCGAGGTACTGCAGGTCACTGCGTTGGACCACTCTGCGGGGTCGCGGCGCGCCCACGCAAGTTACGCGGTGACTTCGTTCTTGGCGATCGAGCTGTCGTTGGCGATCTTGTCCGTGATGTCCTGCAGCTGCTTGGTGAGCGCCGCCGCGTCGATCTGGCCCGACAGGAACGGGTTCCAGACCTGCAACTGCGCCTTGTTCATGCCGTAGAAGTCGACGAACTGGTAGTTGAACACGTCCTTGCCGGCGGCTTTGAGCATGTCCGACTGCGAGACCAACGCGGTCGAGCCGAAGCCGTCCTCGGGCACGGTGCCGAGCACGATCGTCGGCGCCTTCTTCTCCTTGGCGAAGTTGGTCGCGGCCTCCTTGGAGAGCATGGCGCGCAACAGTTCCTTGCCGCCGGCGGCGTTCGCGGCGGTGGACGGGACGATGAACGGCTCGCCGGCACCCGCGCGGATCGCGTCGTACGGCATCTTCGGACTGCTGGACACCACCATGGTGGTGACGCCCTTCATCTCGAAGCCGGACTTGGTGGCCTTGGCCATCTCGTTCTCGATCCAGGAACCCGACGGGTAGAGCAGGGCTTGCTGGTCGTTGGACCACTGGGCCTGGGCCGCGGTGAACTGCGTGCCGGCGCCGCCTGGGACGAAGTAGCCGCTCTTGACGCAGGTCTCCAAGGCCTTGAACACCGCCTGCACCGCCGGGTGCGACCAGCAGTCGGGCTTGAGGTTCTCCAACGCCAGACGAACCTCGGGTCCGCCCTCCTTGATCGCCGAGTCGACGGCGAGCGTCTGGTAGTAGGTCGCCGCCTCCTTGCCCCAGACGAACAGGTACTTGCCCTTCTTCTTCGCCTCGGCGCCGAGGGCGATCGCCTCGTCCCACGTCTTCGGCGGGGTCCAGCCGTTGTCTTTGAACAGCGAGCCCGAGTACCACACCGCGTACATCGTCATCGCGTAGTTCACGGCCACGAACTTGCCCTGGAACGTTCCCGGCGCCTTGACGCCGCCCGCCAAGGTGTCGGCGATCTTCGTGCCCTCGTAGTTGTTGGCCTCGAAGACGTCGTCGAGGGTGGAGAGCTGGTCGAGGATCGCGGTGAAGCCGATGGCCTTCTCGCCGGAGTTGTCGATCAGGTCCGGCGGGTTGCCGGCCACGAACCGCGCCTGCAGCTCCGTCGAGATCTCCTGCGACGGCTTGACGGTGATCGTCAGCCCCTCGTTGTGCTTCTCGGCGACCTTCGCGGCGAATTCGACGTAGTCGATGCCGTAGCCACCGTTGAAGATGACGGCGTCGACCGCCGAGCCGGCCTTGAGGCCGAACGGGTTGTCGGCGCTGCCGCCGCCGGTGTCGCTCTCGCCGCCGGAGCTGCTCGGCGTGGTGGCGCCTCCGCCGGTCGGGCTCTCGCCGGCGGAGGCCGGGCTCTGCGACGTCTGGGTTCCCGCGCCACCGCCCGAGGTCGGGCTGCCTTGTGACGTCTGCGTTCCCGCCCCGCCGCCGGCGCATGCCGCGAGGGCGCCGGCGATCGGGACCAGCGCGGCCGTCGCAGCGGCACCGCGCAGCAGGGTCCTGCGGTTCAGGCTCTTGTCGTCACTGCTCATTGCTGACCAACCTTTCCGTCGGTGATGGGGGCCGGGGTCGACCCACGCTTGATGCGATGTCCGTAGCTGGCTTCTAGCACCCTGTTGCGCTCGTCCCCTTCGGGGATGTTCGCCGAGATGTAGACCGGTGGCACGGCGCCGCCCGCCGACAGCCGCTGGGCGACGCCGATGGTGAGGAGCTGCGCGATGAACGCCGCGGTGATCGAAGACACCGCACCGACCACCACCCCGGACGGCAGCGCGATCGTGCTGTCCCCGTACGGCGCCCGATTGTCGATCACCAGGTCGGCGACATCGCAGAGTCGTTGCCCCGAAGGGTGTTTCGGCTCAACTGCCGTGGTGTGGGCCAGGCTGGTGACGGCTATCACGGGGTGGCCGCGCTGCTTGGCCAGCAGTGCCATTCCCACGATCGCCCCGTTGACACCGGAGTTCGAGGCGATGACGAAGATGTCGGCGGGGTGCACCGGATAGAGCCGAAGCAGCTCGTCGGCGACGGCGGGATCGCGTTCCAGCGCGGAGCCGCCGAGCTCGTCCGGCGCCCGGCCGCCGTACAGCGCCAGGTCCCGCAGGGCGATGGCGTTGGCCGGGATGAGTCCGCCGGCCCGCCCGGCGATCTCCATGGCGAACGCCTGCGAGTGGCCGGTCCCGAACGCCTGGATCACGCCGCCGCCCGCGACGGAATCGGCCATCAGCGCGATCGACGGATCGAATGCCCCGGCGGCGGCGTCGGCGGCGATGGCGTCGAGTCGGCCGGTGACCTCGGTGAGGAAGCGGTTCGCGAGGTCAGTCATGGCGGCGGGCCCTGCGGTGTCGGGATCCGGCGGCGGCCCGGTCGGCCACCGCGCCGACGGCGGGTTCGCGGGCATCGCGGCGGTGGCCGGACACCGCCATCGCCGATGCCGCCAACAGCGTCGCGGCGGTGCCGAAGTTCTGCTGCGCTACGAGCAGGTACAACAGGTCCAGCACGAACAGCTGGGCGTGCTTGGCGGCCAGGTCGTCGGGCTGCAGGTACCCGTCCGGGGCGTAGGCCGTGAGGTGCACGTCCGCGACGGCTGCCAGCGGGGAGGTGGCGCTTCCGGTGATCGCCACCGTGAAGGCGCCGGACGACCGCGCGAGCGACAGCGCCTCGATCGTCTCGTCGGTGCGGCCGGTGTTGGACACCGCAAGCGCGACACTGCCCTCGCGCGGCATCGCCGCGCTGGTCAGCGCGTCGTGGATCTCGGGCCAGGCGTACACCGGTATCCCGATCCGGTAGAGCCGCCCGGCCATCTCCGCCGCCATCACGCCGCTGCCGCCGATCCCGTAGATGTCCAGGTGTCGGCAGTCGGCGATCGCCCGCGCGACCGTGGCGACCTGCTCCAGGCTGATGCCGTCCGCGGTGGCCTTGAGCGACATCGTCTGGGCCAGCAGCAATGTCCGCAGGACCTGCTCGGGGGGGTCGCTCGGCCCGATGGCCCGCCCGATGTCCGCCCGCCACGATTCCTGCGCGGTGCCGCGGCCGATGTCCGAGGCCACCGCCACCCGGAACGGGACGTACCCGGAGTAGCCGAGCAGCCGGCAGAACCGCGTCACGGTGGCCGCGGAGGTCCCGGCCTTCTTGCCGAGCTCCGTGATCGAGAGGTCCAAGGGCGCCGCTGGCTGCTCCAGCAGGAACGTGGCAATCTTTACCATGGCGGCCGGCATTTGCGGCATCCGGGAGCGGATGCGTTCGCGCATTCGAGTGGCGCGGGTCACAGAATCAAACTGTTCTACGGTCACAGATGAAAATCCGTCTCACGAAGTCGGCATGGTGATGAAAAGAATTATCGGCAGCGCGGCCGGTGTCAATGCCGGCTGCATATCGAAGCGGTAACGATGCTGCTGGCGATGGACGTCGGTGGCACGTCGAGCCGCGCCGTGCTGGTGGACCGCACCGGCCGGTGCGGCGGATATGGCGCATCCGGCGGCGGCAACCCCGTCTCGTGGGGACCGGACCTTGCCGGGGATGCCATAGCAGAGGCGGTGACGCTCGCCCTTGCGCAGGCAGGTCCGGTGCCTGTCGCCGGGACGGCGATCTTCGCGATGGCCGGCGGGAGTTCGTTCTTGACCGCCGACGCGGTGCGGGCGCAGCTTCGGCGCAGGGGTGTGCACTGCGCCGTCCGGATCGTGCCCGACCTGTTGGCCACATTCTGTGCCGGAACGCCGCGGCTGGCGGGATATGCGCTGGTGGCGGGGACCGGATCGGCCGCGATCCGGGTGGGCCGTGGCCGGGTGGTGGCTTCGGCGGACGGGCTCGGCTGGCTCCTGGGCGATGCGGGATCGGGCTTCTGGATCGGCCATCGCGCGGTCCGGGCCGCGATGGCGGGCATGGAGGGCCGCGGGCCGGCGACGGCGCTGACCGGGCTGCTGCTGGACCGCATGGGAGTGGCGCGGGGCGGCCGGTCGGTGGACGGCAGGCCGGCGGCGCTGCGGGTGGCCGTCGAGGAGTTGTATCGCCGGCGCCCGGTGGAATTGGCGGGTTTCGCGGCGCTGGCGTTCGAGGCCGCGGGGGTCGGCGAGGCGGCGGACGCAACCGTGGCGGCCGACCCGGTTGCGTCCGAGATCCTTCGTGCCGCAACCGAAAGGCTGCTGCAGACGCTGCGCACCGTGCGGATCGGGGGTGTGGGCGGGCCGGTGGTCTTGGGTGGCGGTGTGGCGCGCCGGCTGCCGGGCCTGGCCGCGGCCATCGCGGCGGACATGCCCGGTCCGGGCGGGGCGGGCGAGGTCATCACGGTGCCGGACGGGGTGCTCGGGGCCGCCGTGCTCGCGCTGCGGCACGACGGGCTACGGGTCGATCGGGCGATGTTCGACCGGCTCGCCGGTGGCCTGGCCGCCCTGCGCTGAGATGCCGGCGGACATCTCACGCTGCTGGCCCCGCCGAGATCTCAAGCTGCGGTTCCCGGTGGATCGTGCCGTACACCGGGCAATCTCCGATCCCGGATCCGGCAGTGTCAGTACGGACTTACTGATCAGTGGGTGCGGCGACGCCTTGCCATCCCGGCGGCGATCACCCCGCCGACCGCGCCGACCCCGAGCACCGTCGGAACGCCGATCTTTGCCGCCTTGCGGCCGGTGCGGTAGTCCCGGACCTTCCAGCCCCTCTTGCGTGCGAGTTCCCGCAACGCGGAGTCCGGGTTGACGGCAACGGCCGCTCCGACCGCCGACAGCATCGGGACGTCGTTCACCGAATCCGAATAGGCGGTGCAGCGCCGAAGGTCCAGCCCCTCTCGGGCCGCAAGGCCGCGGATCGCCGCGGCCTTCGCGGGCCCGTGCAACAGCTCGCCGACCAGCCGGCCGGTATAGACCCCGTCGTGGGTCTCGGCGACGGTGCCCAACGCGCCGGTCAGGCCGAGCCGGCGCGCGATCAGTTGTGCCAGCTCCACCGGGGTCGCCGTCACCAACCACACCCGCTGGCCCTCCCGCAGATGCCTGCGAGCGAGTTCCTCGGTGCCGGAGTAGATCTTGTCGGCCATCAGCTCGTCGTAGATCTCCTCGCCGAGCGCGACCACCTCGTCCACCCGGCGCCCCGCGACGAAGGACAGTGCCGCGGCTCGCGCGTCGTGCGTGTCGGTCATGTTCTCGCTGCCGAGCACCCGGAACTTGACCTGTCGCCACGCGAAGCGAGCGATGTCGCCGGTGGTGAAGAACTTTCGCGCCGCCAGGCCACGGGCGAAGTGGTAGATGGACGCGCCCTGCATCATCGTGTTGTCGACGTCGAAGAAGGCGGCGGCGGTCAGGTCGGTCCCGGGCGCCAGCGCCTCGAAATCGGCGTGGCCGGCCCGGAACGCGGCCTCGGCCGAGGCGTCTCCGGCGATCTCGGCCCTGGACGCAGCGGCGGCCGCCTTGCGCGTCGTCACCTCTACGGCACCTCCCAGGATCTGGCACTGCATCAGAGCCTAGGCACACGCCCGAAGGGATCGCCGATCGCCGTGCCGGTGGCCACATGCGGGCGGCACGGCCGCGTGGCGCGCGCCGGCGGGCGGGGGAGAATGGGGGGGTGACGATCCCATCGCCCGCGTGGGGCGGCCCGGCCAACCTCGCCGACGTACTGCGAGCGGCCGCCGCGGCGGCGGCGAACCGGCCCGCGTTGACCGGTGCGCACGGCAGCCGGTCGTGGGCCGAGTTGGATGCCGCCGTCGACGCCGGTGTGACCGCGCTCGCCGCCGGTGGATACCGACGCGGCGAGCGGGCGGTGCTCGCGCTGCCGACCGGGATCGAGTTGGCCGCGGCTCTGTTCGCGGTGCTTCGCGCCGGCCTGGTCGCGGTACCCGTGCGGCCGGGGCGAACGGACCTGGGTTGGGTTGCCAGGCGGGTCGGCGCGACGGTCGCCTGCACCGACGAGCCGGCGTCCGGGGCGGTTCGCGTCATCTCCTCCGCGGAGCTCGGCGGCTGGTGGGGAGCCGGCAGCGAGCCTGCCGGCCGATCCGCCGGCGACGCCGACCCGCCCGGGGCGGGAGGCGAGGACCTGGCGCTGCTCGCCCGTGCCGCGCGAAGTGGGCCACCCGTGATGCTGTCGCATCGAGCGCTGCTCGCCGCCGCCGCCGCCGTGTTTGGCGCGCCGCACCTCGATCTGACGCCGGACGATCGGGTCCTGCAGGTGCTGCCGCTGTATCACGTGGTTGGCCTGGTGACGGCATTCCTTCCGGCGGCGCTGGCCGGGGCGTCGGTCGTCCTCCCCGACCCGGCGACGCCCGGCACGCGGGTCGAGGCCGCGCTTCGCGCGGTTTCCGACCACCGGGTGACGGTGCTTCCGGCCGAACCCACGCTGTACCGCCAGATGCACCGCGCCGACGGTTTCGAGCGGGCGTTGGCGACGGTCCGGCTCATGACGTCCGGGTCCTCCCCGCTGGACCCCGCGGAGAGCGCCGCGATCCGGGCCGCCACCGGCCAGTCGGTCCGGGAGGGCTACGGGATCTCCGAATCGGCCGCCGCGATCGCCTCCACCCTGATGACGACGACCGCTCGGCCGGGGTCCGTCGGCGTGCCGTATCCCGGTGTGCAGCTGCGGATCGTCGGCGACGCGGCGGAACCGCCGTCGGAAACGTCACGCGCCGCAGACGAGCCGGGCCAGGGTGTCGCGGGGGCCTTCGCTCCCGCGCCCGAACCGCCCTTGCCCGGGCCCCGGGCGGGCGCAGCAGGCAGAGCCGAGGCGCCGGCGTGGCAGGCCACGCCCGACATCCCCGACGGGCCCGTCGCACCAGGCCTGACGCACGTGCCGGACATTCCGGCCGAGCCCGCCGGGACCGGGTCCGCCGAACCGGAGGCGCCGGCGGAGGCTGCGGTGCCGGATCCCCTTCCGGACGACGGACGGTTTGCCGACTTTTCCGACGGTGACGACGTTCTCGGCCCGATCGCGATTCGTGGGAGCACCCTGTTCTCCGGGTACTGGCCGGACGGCGCGGGCGGCCCCGATGAGGATGGCTGGTACGTCACCGGCGATATCGGCTACCTCGATGACGCCGGCGAACTCCGCCTGGTCGACCGGGCGGCGGAGACCGTCACGGTCGCTGGATTCACGGTGTATCCACGGGAGGTGGAGGACGTCCTCGTCACCCATCCGGGCGTCGCGGATGCAGCCGTGGTCGGCGTACCTGGACCCGCCGGGGAGGCCGTGGTCGCTGCGCTGGTGGTCAAACCCGGTGCTGGACCCACGCCGGACGAGTTGGCCGAGTTCCTCGCCGACAAGCTGGCACCGTTCAAGATCCCCACCGACTACCAACTGGTGGACGTGCTGCCACGCACCGAGGTCGGCCGGTTGGACCGGGAGGCGGTCCGCCGCTCGTGCGCGGGGCCGTCCGCCGTCCCCACCCGGGTCCCCGGGACGACCGGTGCGGCGGCCGACCCGGTCGCCATGCCGCCGCTGGAGGAGCTCGGGTCGAAGCTGCCGCATGGGAACGCCGGTCGGCGCCGCGGCGCCCAGGACACCGACGAAGACCTGTTCTGACCCGGGCTCGGCGGCTCGGCGCTCGGCGAAGGAGGAAACGATGGATCTTGAAGTCAAACGGGTCTATGACGAACCCGGCAAGGATGACGGCTACCGGGTGCTGGTCGACCGCCTGTGGCCGCGCGGACTGTCGAAAGCGCGCGCCGCGCTGGATGAATGGATCAAGGAGTTGGGGCCGTCCAACGAACTGCGGCATTGGTTCGGGCACGACCCGGCACGGTGGGACGAGTTCCGCAGCCGGTACGCCGCCGAACTCGCCGACGCCGAGGGGTTGTGGCGCCCGCTCGTGCAGCGCGCCGAGTCGGAGCGGGTGTGCCTGCTGTTCGGCGCGTCGGACACCGAGCACAACCAGGCGGTCGCGTTGCGGGAGTTCCTGACCGCCCGGGCCTGACCGGCCTGACCACCGATCGACCGCCGGCGCCGTGAGTGGCCGCCGGCGACCGGCCGCTCACCTCCCAGCCCCGCGCGCCCATGGTCCCGGACCGAGGTCGGCCCGGGCCGAAACCTCGGTCGGTGCGGTGTGTCCGGCGCCGCAGACGCGATCGATAGGTAATCCGATCGTCGGATGACCGATCGATACCGCACAATGGCACCATCGCCACCGCAGTGCTGGGACACCGCAGTGCTGGGACACCGCAGTGCTGGGACACCGCAGTGCTGGAGCAAGGGAGCTAGCCGTGCCGCTGCGCAGCATCGACCGCGAACTGCCCAGCACGGAATCGGCCGAGTTGATCGAGCTGACCCGCGACGTCACCCGCCGCGAACTGCTGCCGCGGGCCGATGCGGACGAGGCGGCCGGCGCGTTCCCGCGCGACGTCTTCCGCATGCTCGGCGAGATCGGCCTGCTGTCGCTGCCGTACCCACAGAAGTACGGCGGCGGGGGCCAGCCGGCAACCGTCTATCTGCAGGTGCTGGAGGAACTGGCCCGCGGATGGCTGACGGTCGCGATGGGCATCAGCGTGCACGTCCTCGCCTGCCATGGCGTGGCCGGTTTCGGCACGGAGGAGCAGAAGGCGCGCTGGCTGCCGGAGATGCTCGGTGGCGCAGCCCTGGGCGCGTACTGCCTCTCCGAGCCGCATGCCGGTTCGGACCCGGCGGCCATGCGAACCCGCGCCGAGCGCGATGGTGACGGGCCCCAGGCCGATTACCTCGTCACCGGTGACAAGGCGTTCATCACCCATGGGCCGGTCGCGGACTTCTATCTCCTGCTGGCCCGAACCGGCGCCCCCGGTGCGCATGGGATCAGCGCGTTCCACCTGCCGGCGGGCCTCGCCGGGATGGCCGTCGCCGCTACGGAGCGGAAGATGGGCGTGCGCGCGTCACCCACCGCAGGCATCCGGTTCGATCGAGTGCGGCTCGCACCGGATCGCCTGATCGGCCGGGAGGGTCAGGGCTTCGGCATTGCGATGACGGCGTTGGACACCGGCCGGCTGGGGATCTCGGCATGCGCGGTGGGGCTCGCGCAGGCGGCGCTGGACGCCGCCGTCGACTACGCGGGGCAACGCGAGGCGTTCGGGCGGACGATCGACGGCTTCCAGGGGGTGTCGTTCCTGCTCGCGGACGCGGCTTCCCGCATCGCCGCCGCTCGGCAGCTCTACCTGTACGCCGCCCGTCGCAAGGACGCGGGTCTGCCGTTCACCACGAACGCGGCAATGGCGAAGCTCACCGCCACCGACATGGCGATGTCGGTGACGACGGACATGGTGCAGGTGCTCGGCGGCGCCGGTTACCTGCAGGATCATCCGGTGGAGCGCTACATGCGCGAGGCGAAGGTGCTCCAGATCGTGGAGGGCACCAACCAGATCCAGCGGCTGGTGATCTCCCGGGCGTTGCGCGAGGACGGCCGGCGATGAGCATCGCGAGCGAGGACCGGGTGACGCTGCTCACCCGTCGAGCCTGCCAGCTATGCGGTCCGGCCCGATCGGTGGTGGCAGAGGCCTGCCGCGCCGCGGGGGAGTCTTTCACCGAGGTGGACGTCGACTCCGATCCGGAGCTCCGCGCCGAATTCGGTGATCAGGTGCCGGTGGTGCTGCTGGACGGTGAGATTTTCGCAACGTTGATCGTCGAGCCGGCCGACCTGGCACAGGCGCTCGCGCGTCGCTAGGCCCCGCTCGGGAACCGTTCGGCCGCGGTCCGGGCCGGGTTCGGGCCGTCCGCCGGCCCCCTCTGCAGGCTGCCGGCCGCACCGTCGGCGCCGCGTCAGCCCCTCGTCGGCCCCGCGGCGGCCCTCGGCGACTTTGTGCTTGCGTTCACAAATGATTATGGTCGTTCCTGTCGGTGGTCGGGCCGTGCCGCGCCGCCGGAATGCAAGCGGGCGCCGCCCCTTCGATCTCGATCAGTAGGTGAAACGCACAGTGGCAGCCAACGCCGACCCGGGTCCCACCCGGATGGCCCGGCCCATTCCGGACGCCACCGTGGCTCGGCTGGCCGGTTACCTGCGGGTGCTGTCCGGCAGCGACCCGGTGGCTGACGTCACCGTATCGTCCGACGAACTCGCCGCGCTGGCAGGGGTCAATCCCGCCAAGCTGCGCAAGGATCTCTCCTACCTCGGCTCGCGGGGCACCCGCGGTGTGGGCTACGACGTGGCGACGTTGCTCGACGCGTTGGAAAGCACTCTGGGCACGCACCAGGTCTACCCGGTCGCACTGGTCGGCGTGGGCCACCTGGGCAGCGCCTTGGCGGGCTACCGGGGGTTTCCCGGCCGTGGTTTCCCCATCCGGGTGCTGTTGGACGCCGACCCGGCCGTCATCGGACGCACGGTCGCCGGCGTCAAGGTGTCGGACATCGCCGACGCGATACCGGCATGCGAGGCGGCCGACGTGGCCATCGGGATGATCGCGACCCCGGAGGCCGCGGCGCAGCAAGCCGCCGAGGTGTTGATCGGCGCCGGCGTGCGCTCGATCCTGAATTTCGCCCCCGGTCACCTTGCGGTGCCCGGCGACGTCGAGGTGCGACGGGTCGACCTCGCACTGGAACTGCACATGCTGGCCTTCCACGAGTCGCGTCGAGGCAGGTCACCGGCCCGATTGGAGGCCTTGTGACGGCCAGGAAGAATCGCGGCACCACCGCTCGCCAGGGCCTCGGGGCGGCGGAGCGCATCGCGTTCATCGGTGCCGGTCCCGGGGACCCCGGACTGTTGACGGTGCTCGCCGCCCGGACGCTCGCGGCGGCTGCGACCGTCGTCACCGACCCCGATGTGCCGGAAGAGATCACCGCCCTGGCCGCCGGTGCGGAGATCCGGCGTGCGGTGGGAGATCCGGCGGAGGTCGCCGCGTCGTTGGTCTCGGCGGCCCGATCCGGGTTGCCGGTGGTGCGACTGGTCGCCGGTGACGTGTTCATGGCGGACCCGGTCGTCACCGAGATCAGATCGGTCGCGACCTGCGATGTGCCGTTCGACGTCATCCCCGGCATATCCGCGGCGACCGCCGCGGCGAGCTACGCCGGTGTGCCCGTCGGATCGGTCCACACCGTGGCGGACGTGCGCGTGGCCGCGGATGCGTCGGCGTGGTCCCGGCTCGCCGGCGCCCCGGGCACGCTGCTGCTGCAGGCGGCTGCGGGGCATCTGGCCGACACGGCCGCGGCGTTGGTCGAGGCGGGCATCGGCTCGGACACGCCGGCGTGCATCACCGCCGACGCAACCCTCCCCAGCCAGCGAACCGTCCAGGGAACCGTCGCCACGCTGGACACGATCGGTCGAGAACTCCCCGGACAACTGGTGATCACCGTAGGGGCCGGTGTGCCGCAGCGCGAGGCGCTGTCCTGGTGGGAGTCGCGCGCCCTGTACGGCTGGCGGGTGCTGGTCCCGCAGACGCGAGAACCGGATGCCGCGATGTTGGAGCGCCTGCGCCGGCACGGCGGTATCCCGGAGACCGTGCGGACCATCGCCGTGGAACCGCCGCGGAGTCCCGCCCAGATGGAGCGGTCGGTCAAGGGCCTCGTCGACGGACGGTACCAGTGGCTGGTCTTCACGTCGACCAACGCGGTCAAGGCGGTGTGGGAGAAGTTCGCGGAGTTCGGGCTGGATGCGAGGGCGTTCTCCGGCGTGCGCATCGCGTGCGTGGATGCGGCGACGGTCGCGGCGGTGCGGGAGTTGGGGATCGAGCCGGAACTCGCATCGACAAAGCCCGAGTCGTCGGCCGGATTGCTCACCGAATTTCCCGAATTCGACGACGTGCTCGACCCGGTGGACCGCGTCTTGTTGCCGCGGGCCGACATCGCGACCGAGACGCTGGCGGCCGGCCTCCGTGATCGCGGTTGGGAGGTGGATGACGTGACCGCCTACCGCACCGTGCGCGCGTCCCCGCCGCCGGCGCCGATTCGGGAGGCGATCAAGACCGGCGGGTTCAACGCGGTGTGCTTCACCTCGGCGTCCACCGTCCGGAACCTGGTCGGAATAGCCGGCAAACCGCACGCCCGGACGATTGTTGCCTGTCTGGGACCCAAGACCGCCGAAGCGGCGCGTGAGTTCGGCCTGCGGGTGGATGTCCTGCCCGAGGAGGCGGATGTGGCGCTCATGGTGGAGGATCTCGCCCTGCACGCCGGCCGGCTGCGGGCCGACGGGGCGTTGCCGCCTCCGCGGAAGGCGCCCAGGCGGAAATAGTCCCGCATCCTGCGGCGGGTGGCGGCATTTGGGCGGCCCCTGCCCGCGTCGGCCCGATACGGTGACGAGATGAACGAAAAGGACCCGCAGCAACCTTCGCCCGATCCGTGGACGGGCAAGCCGTTTGACCGGCCGTCCGGCTATCCGAAACCCGGGGAGGCACCGCCGCAGTACCCGGCGAGCCGCTACCCGCAGCCGGGCTATCCGCAGCCGGGTTACGAGCAGGGTGGCTACCAGCAGGGCGGTTACCAACCCGGCTACCCGCAGCCGGGTTACGAGCAGGGTGGCTACCAGCAGGGTGGTTACCAACCCGGCTACCCGCAGCCGGGTTACGAGCAGGGTGGCTACCAGCAAGGTGGTTACCAGCCCGGCTACCCGCAACCGGGATATCCGCAGCCGGGCGGCTACGGCGTGCCCGCTTACCCGGGCGGACCGGGCTACGCCGTGCAGGAACCGGCGGGGCCACCACCGGAACGGCCGGCGACGGTCCGGGGCGCGTTCTGGCTGTGGATGGTCATCATGCTCGTCGGCATCGTCGCGAACGTGCTGCTCTTCACCGGTGGCTATTTCGACGAGGTGCTGGCCGGCGCCGGTGGCCGCCTCGACCCGGACTCGGTGCAGACCGCACGTGACATCGCGAGGATCGCGGCCGTCGTGTCGGTTGTCGTGGCGGTCTTCATCTACGTGTTCTTCGGCCTGAAGATGTACCTGGGCCGGAACTGGGCGCGCATCGTGCTCACCGTGCTCGGCGCACTGGCCGTGCTGGCCGGCGTGTCCGGCAACGCGCTGACCGGAGCGGGCGAGGTGGACGTGCCACGCCCGGACGGGAACATCGCCCTCGGCTGGGTCGGTGTGGTGCTTGCCGTGCTCGCCCTGGTCCTGATGTACCTGCCGGCCTCGAACGCCTACTTCGCGGAGGTCAAGCGCGGCCGCTCGCGCAGGCGGTGATCTCCTCCCGACCGGTACGGTCGGGCCGGGCGCCGGGTCCGTCGCCGCGATGAGGGCCGGTAGGTTCGAACCGTGACCAGACCCAACGATGAACCCTCGGCGTCGCGGCGCGGGTTCCTGGCCGCGTTGTCGGCCGCGCTGTCGCCGCAGCCACTGCCCGAGAACGACGACGGGCCGCTGGTGGCGCCGAAGGGCGTCGCCGCCGCCACCGTGCTGTCGATCGTCGCCGGCGCCATGTATCTGTTCAGCGGCGGGTTGAGCGTTCTCGGCGTCGACTCGATGATGCGAAACGCGCGGGGCGAGTACCAGTCGCAGCTCAGCGAGTGCACCTCTCGATTCGGAGGCGTCGGCAGCACCGCCGTCACCGCCGCCAGCCCGACCGGTCCGGCGGCCACCTGCCAGCGGATGTCGGTCCTGACCGACAGCGACTGGGAGTCTTTCCGCACCGCAAGCATGGTGGTCGCGGTCGTGTTCATGCTGATGGGGGCCATCCTGGTGCTGGCCGGGTGGTTCCTGCGCGCCGGCCAGGCCTGGGCGCGGCGCAGCCTGGTCGCGGTGGCGATCGTGACGGTGCTCGGCGCCCTCATGCTCGGCGTCTCCACCCCGTTCATCCTGGCGGCGACGCTGCTGGTGATGATCGCGGTCATCTTGTGCTACCTCTCGTCCGGCGCGACGTTCTTCCTGCGGGTGCGGGCCAGAAAGCACACGTGAACGAGCCGGAACCGTCCGCGCCGGAACGGCGACGGAGGGTCGCACTTGGGCAATTCGGACGATTGGCGCTGCTGCACGCGCATCGGGGGCTCCGTTCTGGCCTTGCGGTCCGCGCGGGGTTGTCGCTCGCGGGCGCCGCGGTGCTGCTGGCGTGCGGCATCTGGATGGCACTGGGCGCTGTCGCCGACCACGAATTCCCGCCGTACGTGCCCGGCGCGAAAGGCACCGTCATCTCCTCCTACTCCGGACCCTGGCTGGCCGGCGCGATCGGGGTCGGCGCGCTCGCCGGGCTGCTGCTGGTGGCCGCGGTGACGGACCTGTGGCGCCGTCGACTCATCGGGCGCCACCTCCGGGCGCCCGAACCTGCGGCCCTGCCGTAAACGCAACCGCCACCGGCCGGCCGGGCCGCCCGAGCGCCACCAGGCGCAGCCGTCACGGGGCCGCCTGGGACAATGGCCCGGTGCCCGACCCGCTGTCCGTCCGCCGCGAAGGCGCCGCCCCCGTGGTGGTGCACCTGATCCGGCACGGTCTGGTCGAGAACCCGGGCGGGCTGCTGTACGGCAGGTTGCCGGGGTTTCACCTCTCCGCGCCGGGCGCGGCGATGGCGAAGCGAATCGCCGAGTACCTCGGCGGGTCGGACATCACCTACCTTGCGGCGTCCTCGCTGGAGCGCGCCGCCGAGACCGCCGCCCCCTTGGCGTCGGCACTGGGCCTCGACGTCGTCACCGACGACAGGTTGATCGAGCCGACCAACGTGTTCGAAGGCACCCGATTCTCGGTGGGTGACGGAGTCCTGCGGCGCCCGGAGCACTGGGCGAAGGTGCGCGACCCGTTCACGCCGTCCTGGGGCGAGCCGTACCTCGACGTGGCGCACCGAATGCTGGCGGCGGTCTACACGGCGGTGACGAACAGCGCGGGCCAGCAGGCTGCGCTCGTCAGCCACCAACTGCCGATCTGGACCTTGCGCCGGTATCTGGAGGGAAAGCGCCTCTGGCACAATCCATCCCGCCGCCAGTGTGGGCTCGCCTCGGTCACCTCGCTCCGTTTCGCCGACGGGGTGTTCCAAGGGCTGCGCTACCGCGAGCCGGCCGCGGACCTGATTCCGGCCAAGCACGCGGGGGCGGTCGGGGCATGAGGGACCTCCGCCACCGGGTGCCGACCCCCCTTCGCAACGGCCTGCTGGCCCTGCTGGTGCTGCTGACCGCGCTCGCCGGCTGCTCCACCGGCAGCGACGCCGCCGTGTACGGCGGTTCGTTCACGTTCGTCTCCCCGGGGGGCAAGGCCACGATCTCGTACCCGCCCGCCGAGCGCGGCACGATCGGGGCCCTGTCCGGGCCGGACCTGATGACGAACGAGACCATCTCGGTCGCGGACTACGCCGGCAAGGTGGTGGTCATCAACTTCTGGGGCTCGTGGTGCGGGCCGTGCCGGGAGGAACAGGACAGCCTGAGCCTGATCTCGACCGAGCTCGCGGGCCAGGGCGTGCAGTTCCTCGGGATCGACCTGAAGGAGCCCTCGCAGAGCGCCGGCCAGGACTTCCATCGGGCGAAGAGGGTGCCGTACCCGTCGATCTACGACCAGACCATGCGGACCATCCTGTCGCTGCGCGGCTACCCGGCCGCCATGATCCCGTCCACCATCGTGCTGGACAGGCACCATCGGGTGGCGCAGATCTGGCTGGTATCCGCGGAAGTGCCGATCGGAACGATGAAGTCGACGATCGAAGCGATCGCAGCCGAAGACGTCGACGGCACCGCGTGATGGCCGGCATGCTGTCCGTCGCCGCGCTCGCCGGGACCGCCTCCGGCGGCATCACCGACACGGTGATCTCCGGCCCGTTCCTGCTCGCCGGCCTGCTCGCGCTCGCCGCTGGGGTGGTCTCCTTCGCCTCGCCGTGCGTCGTCCCGCTGGTGCCCGGGTATCTTTCCTACCTGGCCGGGCTCGTGGGGGCGGAAACCGTCCGCTCCGCCGTCCCGGGCGGATCGGACGGCGACGCGCTTGGCCATGGCGGCGCGGCCCTCGCCGTCCGGTCCACGGTGCGCTGGAACGCGGTCGGTGCGACATGCCTTTTCGTGGCCGGCTTCTCGGCGGTGTTCCTGGCCGAGAGCGCGCTCGTCCTGGGCCTCTACACCTCGTTGATCCGCAACCAGGAACTGCTGATGCGCGTCTCCGGCGTCATCGCGATCGTGATGGGGCTGCTGCTCGCCGGCGCGCTGCCACTGGCCAGGCGGGAGTGGCGGCCGCACGTGCGGCCACGGGGCCGGTTCTGGGGGGCGCCCGTGCTGGGCGCCGCGTTCGGCACCGGGTGGCTGGCCTGCACCAGCCCCACGCTGGCCGGCATCGTCGCGCTCTCGTCGGCGACCGAGTGGAACGGCAACGCGTTCCGCGGGCTGGCGCTGGTGCTCCTGTACTGCGCCGGGCTGGGGGTGCCGTTCGTGCTGCTCGCCATCGGGTTCGGCTGGGCCTCTACCGCCGTGTCCTTCCTGCGCCGGCACGCCCGCGGCATCCAACTCGGAGGTGCCGTGGTGCTGGTGTCGATCGGGGTGCTGATGGTGAGCGGTGCATGGGGCGCGGTGCTGGGCCCCCTGCAGGGCGCGGTGGTGCTCCTATGACGGGAACTGCCGATGCCGCCGCGTGATTCCGTCCGGGTGCGCACCGAGGCCCGGCTGACGGCCGGGTCCGATTCCCGGCAACGGTCCGAGCCGCGACCACCAGCGCGCCCCGAACGGGGTGGGCCGGCGCGCCGGCGCCGGATCCTCGGCCGCGCAACAGGATTCGGCCGCACCATCTGGCGGCAGCTCACGAGCATGCGAACCGCGCTGATCCTGCTCTTCCTGCTGGCCATTGCCTCCCTGCCGGGGGCGCTGCTGCCGCAGTGGCATCTGAACACGTCCAAGACCGCGCAGTACATCCTCGATCACCCGACGATCGGCCCGGTGCTGAACCGGCTCGGCTTCTTCGACGCCTTCGCCTCCCCGTGGTACTCGGCGATCTACCTCCTCCTCGGGATCTCGCTCATCGGCTGCATCCTCCCGCGCAGCGCCGAACTCGCCCGGCAGTGGCTCGCGAAACCGTCCGCCGCACCGCGCAACCTCGGCCGCCTTCCGCACCACGCCACGCTGTCCGCGCCCGGAACGCCGGATGCCATCGCTGAGTCCATTCGACTCGCCTTGCGCCGCAAAGGGATAGGTGGCTGGCGCGCCGCGGTGCGGGGCGAGGGCGGCGGGGCCGTGACGGTCTCGGCGGAACGCGGCTACCTCCGCGAGGTCGGCAATGTGGCTTTCCACGTTTCGGTGCTGGGCCTTTTGATCGCGATGGCGGTCGGTTCGACGTTCGGGTATACCGGCTCGATCATCGTCGGCGCCGGCGAAGGGTTCTGCTCCTCGGCGCCGATCCAGTACGACAACTTCCGGCCGGGCCGGATGGTGGACGGCACCGACATGGCGCCGTTCTGCGTCACCGTCACCGCCTTTCATGCCGATTACACCGAATCCGGCATGGCCCGCTCGTTCCGCGCCGACGTCAAGGTGCAGTCCGGCGCCGCGCTGCACTCCAACGTGTGGACCGACCGGGTGCTCCAGGTGAACGATCCGCTGCGGATCTCCGGCCAGCGGTTGTACCTGCTCGGGCACGGCTACATGCCGACCTTCACGGTTCGGTACCCGGACGGCGAGACGCGCGACTACACCGCGCCGTTCGAACCGAAGGACGCGCTGTTCACCTCCGAGGGCGTCGTCAAGATCACCGATCCGCCCGGCTACACCGGCGCGGACGCCCGGAAGAACCAGCTGGCCATCGTCGGGATCTTCGCGCCGAGCGCGGTACTGGCTGGCGGTGTGCTGACGTCAGCCAATCCGGAATTGCTGGCTCCCGCAGTGGCCGTCGAGGTGTACCGCGGCGACCTGGGCGTTGACGACGGGAAGGCGCAGTCGGTCTTCGCCATCGACAACGACCAGGTGACGAAGGGCTTGCTGAAGTCGCAGGGCCGCCAGAACCTCACCGTCGGGGAGTCCATGACGCTCTCCGACGGGACGACGATCACGTTCACCGGTGCCAAGGACTTCGTGTCGTTGCAGACGTCCTACGACCCGGCGCAGGGCTGGGCGCTGGTGTTCGCCATCGGGCTGGTGGCGGGGCTCTTGGCGTCGCTGACCATCAAGCGCCGCCGCGTGTGGTTCCGGATCACCCCTGCGCCCGCTCGGGGTGTCGCGGCGGACGGGTCCCCCCCGGAACCCGGGAAGGCCGGCCGTACGCTGAGCTCGAGCTCGGCCGGCGGCGCCGCACCTCTGGGTGGTCCCCCCGATCCGGAGGGCGCCGGTGATCCGGTCAGCGTTGTCGACGTGGGCGGCCTGGCCCGCACCGATCAGGCCGGATACGGGGCGGAGTTCGACTCGCTGGTGGCCCTTGTCAACAGAAGTGGGATGGCGGGCCCATCGGCCGTGCCGACCGTCCGGCTACCGGGCACGGACGTGATGAAGGACGAACGGAATGGTTGACGCACATGATTGACCAAGACCTCTCGCACCTGTCGGACCTGGCCTTCGAGGGCGCGATGGCGGGCTATCTGGTCGCGCTGGTCTGCCATGCGGCCGAATACGCATCCCTGCGGACCCGGCGCGCGGAGCCGGCCCCGGCGATGGTCGGCGCCGGGGCGGGCTGGCAACCGGCTTCGCCCGCCGGCGCTCCGGACGTTCCCGGCAGCACGGCCGGACGGGCCCGGGCGCCGATCGGCCAGCGGCTGGGCCGCGCCGCCGTGGCCGTGACCGTCGTCGGTTTCGCGTTCCACGTCCTGGCGCTCGTCTTTCGCGGATTCGCCGCGCAGCGGCCGCCGTGGGGCAACATGTACGAGTTCACGTTGATGATCACCGGCGCCGCGGTGGCGGCCTGGCTCGTGGTGCTCTGGCGCACCCGGGCGCGCCAGATCGGCATCTACGTGATGACGCCGGTCGCGGTCCTGGTGTTCCTGGCGGGCACCGTGCTCTACACGACGTCGGCGCCGCTGCTGCCCGTGTTGAACTCGTACTGGCTCATCATCCACGTGGCGGCGATCTCGCTGTCCTCCGGAGTGCTGATGCTCTCCGGCTTCGCCTCGGCCGCGTATCTGGTGCGCGACCGGCACGACCGCCAGATAGCCGCCGGGCGACTCGGCCCGGAGCAGGCCGAGAGTCGGTTGCCCGGCACGCAGTTGGCGGGCACGCAGTTGCCGAGCACGCGGTTGCCGGGCACGCGGTTACCGAGCACGCGGTTACCGAGCACCGAGAAGTTGGACCGTATCGCCTACCGCAGCGCCATCGCGGCCTTCCCGTTCTACACGTTCGCGATCATCGCCGGCGCGCTCTGGGCAGAGGTGGCTTGGGGCTCGTACTGGAGTTGGGATCCCAAGGAAACGGTCGCCCTGGTGAGTTGGGTGGTCTACGCCGGTTACCTGCATGCGCGAGCAACAGCGGGATGGCGCGGCCGGCCCGCTGCGTGGATCAGTGTGGTCGGCCTTGCCACCATCGTGTTCAACCTCTTCTTCGTGAACATGGTGGTGTCGGGACTGCATTCGTACGCCGGGCTGAACTGAGCCCGGCGTACGAATGCAGTCCCACCGATCGGGCACCGCCCACCGGTGGGGGACCGGAGGCGGTGACAGGAGGCCGCGCGCCGGGCAGCAGTCGCGCGGGCGGCGAGAATCAGCCGCTCTTGTCCTCGCCGCGCAGCTTCCGGTCGATCTCGGAGAGGAACTCCGGATCGTCGTCGGGTGCCACGACCCGCGGTGCGCGATCACGTCGCGGCAGCGGCGCGCGGGGCGGCATCCGCAACGGGTTCTGGTCGCCGTTCCTGGTGGTGCCGATACCGCGCCAGGCGAGCGCGATCACCAGGATCGTCACCGCAAGAGCAACGATGAGGTACATCGGCCACCTCCCTTGTCGCCTCCAGCCTACGCAGGACGCGGCGGACGGGTGATCCGATGCCGGGCGCAGCGCGGACCAGGCGCAGCGGCCGACCTAGATGGCGGCCCGGTTCGCCTCCATCGTCAGGTTCGCGAGCAGGCCCCGCACCTCGGACTCGCGGAACCGGCGATGGCCGCCGGGGGTCCGAATGGAGCCGATCCGGCCGGCTGACGCCCACCGGGTAACGGTCTTCGGGTCGACGCGGAACATCTGCGCGACCTCGCCCGGGGTCAACAATCGTTCCGTGTTCGCCGTGGTCGTCTCTCCTACGCTCACTTGGCACCTCCTTGTTGGCCCTGCCTGGGGATGGCGTCCGATTCGTGTCGGCCGACATGCCCATTGTGCGCGGTTCATGCCGGTTACTCGAATGCTATTGGATGGGTAATGAGTAGGTAAGTACATAAGATCCTGAATGTCGCTATTTACCTTGTTTCATCCAAAAGAGGGAGGGCAACTCGGACGAATTTACTTGAGCTGGCAAGACGTCAGGTAGATGACGATGCAACAGCTACTCTTGGTCACCCGTTCGTGCATAAGACCACCCGTTCGGTCGCAAGAGCCATCGGGCGGCTTGACATGCGCTTCACATCGTGCCGGTTCGGGTCATGGGTACGATTCCGCTGAAGGTGGCGGGAGGCGGCATGGACGCGGTGGACCGGGCATTGATCGACGCGCTGCGCGCGAACGGCAGGGCCAGTTATGCGGAGTTGGCGCGAACGGTGGGTCTGTCCTCCTCGTCGGCGCACGAACGGGTCGCCAAGATCGAGCGTTCCGGCGTCATCAGCGGCTATCGCGCGGTTGTCGACCCTCGGCAGATCAACCTCGCGGTGACGGCCTTCATCGGCGTGCAGCCGGGGGAGTACGGGCGGGACGAGGACATCGCGGCGGCGCTCGAAGGCATGCCCGAGGTCGACAGTTGTTACAGCGTGGCAGGCGAGGAGGCCTTCATCGTGCTGGTCCGGGTCGCCACCGTGCACGACCTGCACCTGTGCGTGGGCAGGATGCGCGCCATCGAAGGGGTCGCCCGGACGCGGACGACGGTGGTACTGGCCACCCGGTTCGAATCCCGCCCGGTCCGGCCCGCGGCCTTCCGGGAGCGGGCCGGCTGACCGACGCCCGACCGGGGCTACCCTGGGTTCTCGTGGAGCAGGATCCTCGGCAAGGCGCCCCAAACCCGGCGGAATCTCCCCGAACGCCGGCCGGCGTGTCGCCGGAGGCCCTCCGAGACGCCCTGTCGGAGGTGACGCCGTCGGACGCGGCACCCTCGGACGGGCTGCCGACGTCCGCAGCGGTCCATCCGGAGCTTGCGAATAGCCCGGCCGCGCCGGCGCCATCCCCCGACCCGGCGCACCACGGCGCCGCGTCGGTCGACCGGGGCCGGCTCGTCAGGGCGGTCGCGGTGTACACGGGGCTCCGGGTGGGGCTGATGATCGTGCTGACGGTTGCGCTGATGTGGGTGATGCCGCTGATCGTCGCGCTGGCGTTCGCAGTGGTGTTGCAACTGCCGTTGGCGTTCTTGCTGTTTCCGCGCCAACGGCATGGCCTCACGGCGGCGCTCGCGGGCGCCAGATCCAGGCGCGGCGCGGAGCGGGATCGCCTTCGGGCCGCGCTTACCGGGAAGGACGCGCCCGAAACCTGAGGCTGCCGTATCACCGAGGCGCCGTATCACCGGGCCGCCGCCACGCCAGGGCGCCGGTACACCGGGCAGCCGCTCAACCGGCCCGTCACTACACCAGGGCGCCGATCCGGTGGCGCAACCAGTCCAACGCGTTCTCGTCGTCGGCTACCAGCCGATGGGTGAAGAGCAGGTGGCTCCTGGTCAACACCCAGGCGTGCTTGGTCTGCACCCCGATGACGGTGATCCGGAACTCGAACGGCGGGACCGGGCGCCCCGACATCCGCTCCAGTTCCTCGACCAACGTCGTCAATCGGGAGCCGAAGGCCAGGTGATCCCGCTTGATCCGCGGGTCGTCACCGATCCCGTCGGCCCAAGCCATCGCGGTCTGGCGGTGATGGCGAACCATCGGTTGCAGGGCGGGTAGTCGGGCAAGCGCCGGAAGGGAATCGCCGGCCAGTTCGCCGAGGCCGCCGTCGGCCAACGGCAACAGGTGCGCCCACCACAGCGCCCACTCTTCGGCCGCGCGTCGCCGTCCCGCGGCGTCGGTCGGCAACGGTGGCGCGGGTCGGCGCGGTCGCCCCGACCAGACCGGCCAGATGTCGGGTCCCGGGTCCAACGGCGGGATCGCGGGATTCGTCCGCGCGTCCAGGCGCTGTACGTCGCGGATGTACAGCGCCACTCGAAGCGCCGAGGGCTCGTCGATCGTGATGCGCCAGGTGTCGCGCCCGGCGATGAACATATCCGTATCGTGCCAGCCGGCGCCGATCCAGGGCGCTGACGCGCCCCGCAGTCTGGGCGGGGCGCGTCACCGGCCCAGGAGCAGACCCACGGCCAGCAGCACCGCGTACCCGAACTCGATCAGCCCGGTCGCACCGAGCACCCCGATCAACTCCCGGCCGGTGGCGCCGCGCAGAACCCGCTTCACGGGCCGTACGGCGATCGGGGCGGCGGCCAGCGCGATCAGGCACCAGGGATGCCGGATGCCGACCACGACGACCGCAAGGAAGGCTGCCGCCACCATCGTCGCGTAGACCCGACGGGCCAACGGTCCGCCCAGCCGCACCGCCAGGGTGCGCTTGCCACTGCGTCGATCCGTCTGGATGTCCCGCAGGTTGTTGGCCACCAGCAGCGCGCAAGCCAGCAGGCCGGTCCCGATACCCAGCGCCACCGAGGTCAGCGAGATACGTTGCGCCAGCACGTACGTCGTCCCCACGACGGATACCAGCCCGAAGAAGACGAAGACGAACAGTTCCCCGAGCCCGGCGTAGCCGTACGGCCGTGGGCCTCCGGTGTAGAACCAGGCTGCCGCGATGCAGGCCGCGCCGACGAGGACCAGCCACCACGCGGTCGCCGCCGCCAACACCAGTCCCGCTGCAGCCGCGACGGCGAAGCATCCGAATGCCGCCGCCCGCACCGATGACGGGCGGGCGGACCCCGAACCCACCAGTCGGAACGGGCCCACCCGACGCTGGTCGTCGGTGCCACGGATGCCGTCCGAGTAATCGTTGGCGTAGTTCACGCCGATCTGCAGCGCCAGCGCGACCACCAAGGCAAGCGCCGCCTTCCACCAGGAGAACGGCGCCAGCACGGCACCCGCCGCGCCCCCGACGACGATCGGCGCGATGGCCGCCGGAAGGGTGCGCGGACGCGCAGCGGAGATCCACTGCACCGCCCTGGCCACGAGCAAAGACCCTACCGTGCGGCCCGGTGCCGACCGGTCGATCGGCGCTCGTCCGGCTGCTCGGTCGGCGGCTCGACGAGGCGTCGCGCTGCCCGCCGGTCGGGCTTGCCGGAGCCGAGCAGCGGCACCTCGGGGACGAGCAGCAGCCGCTGCGGACGATGGCTCGCCGGCAACCGGACCAGCGCGGCCCGCAGCCGCGGAAGGTCCCAACCGGCGTCTCCCGCGATGACCGCCGTCACCGCCTGCCCCCAGCGGGCGTGCGGCGTCCCGATCACCACTGCCTGGTCGACCCCGGCGAGCCCCAGCAGGGCCGCCTCGATCGCCGCGGGCGCCACGTTGATCCCGCCGGTCACGATCACGTCGTCCAGCCGGCCGGTGACGGTGACGGTGCCGTCGGCGGCCACCTGTCCGGTGTCGGCGGTGACGAAACTGCCGGGAAGCGCGAATGCCGGATCGCCCGGCCGGTCGCGGTACCCGCGGGCCAGCATCGGGCCGGATAGCACCAGCGCGCCGGAGGGTGCGACGGTGACGCTGACGCCACCGAGCGCCCGTCCGTCGTACACGCAGCCACCGCAGGTCTCGGTCATGCCGTAGGTCGTCACCACCGCGATCCCGGCGCTGCGGGCCGCCGCCAGCAGCGCATCGGGTGCCGCCGATCCCCCCAGCAGGACCGCGTCGAACAGCCCCGCGGCCGAGGTCGCCTCCGGGTCGGCCAGCAGCCGGCGGAGTTGGGTGGGCACCAGGGAGACGTACCGGCGCGGACCGGGCACCCGGGCCGCGGCCGCGGCGAACCTCGCCGCGGTGAACGGTTCGGCGGTGTCCATGACGACCGGCTCGCCGCCCGCGGCGCTCGCCCGCAGCAGCACCTGCAGTCCGGCGATGTGCCAGGCGGGCAGCGCGAGCAACCAGTTGCCACCGCCGCCCAGCCGGCGCTCGGTCGCAGCCGCCGAGGCGGCCAGCGCCCGCGCGGCGAGCAGCACGCCTTTGGGCGTGCCGGTCGATCCCGAGGTGGCCACCACCAGGACCGTCGGGTCGTCGGGGTCGTCCTCGCCCGGCCCGAGCGGCCGTCCCGCGCCCAGGGCCGCGGCCAGTTCGGCTGCCCGCGGATCCGTCGCTGCGAGCGGGAGTAGCGCCGGCCCGTCCCCCGCCAGGGCCCGGGCCAGATCCGGCAGCAGCCCCAGTAGGGCGCCGCCGGTGGGCATCGTCATCGTCTGAAGGGCTCGGCCCGTCATCGCCCTCCCCCTCCCCTCCGGGGAAGATCACCGTTTGGGAAGGATCCGACCCGGATTCCGGCGCAAATCCTTCCCAAACCGTGATCTTCCGTTAGAAGGCCCATGGGTACGCCGAGAAGTCGGGGGCACGCCTGCCCAGGAAGGCGTCCCGGCCCTCGACCGCCTCGTCGGTGCCGTAGGCCAGCCGGGTCGCCTCGCCGGCGAACAACTGCTGGCCGACCAGCCCGTCATCTACGAGGTTGAATGCGTACTTGAGCATCCTCTGCGCGGTCGGCGACTTGGCGTTGATCTCCGCCGCCCATTGCAGCGCCGTCGATTCGAGATCGGCATGCGGCACCACCGCGTTCACCGCGCCCATCGCGTGCATCTCTTCAGCCGAGTACTCCCGGCCCAGGAAGAAGATCTCCCGGGCGAACTTCTGCCCGAGAATCCTTGCCAGATACGCAGACCCGTACCCGGCGTCGAACGATCCCACGTCGGCGTCGGTCTGTTTGAAGCGGGCGTGCTCGCGGCTGGCCAGGGTCAGGTCGCACACGACGTGTAGCGAGTGCCCGCCGCCGGCCGCCCACCCGGGCACCACCGCGATCACCACCTTCGGCATGAAGCGGATCAACCGCTGCACCTCCAAGATGTGCAGCCGCCCGGCCCGCGCGGCATCGACGGTGTCGGCGGTATCGCCCGCCGCGTAGCGGTAGCCGTCACGACCGCGGATACGCTGGTCGCCGCCGGAGCAGAACGCCCAGCCGCCGTCGCGCGGGGAAGGGCCGTTGCCGGTCAGCAGCACGCAGCCGACGCTGCTGGTCGTCCGGGCGTGATCGAGCGCGGCGTACAACTCGTCCACCGTTCGCGGCCGGAACGCGTTGCGGACCTCCGGTCGGTTGAAGGCGATCCGAACCGTGGGGAGGTCTCGACCATCGCCACCGGGCGGTACCGCCCGGTGGTAGGTGATGTCGGCGAA
Organism: uncultured Actinomycetes bacterium; assembly: GCA_964624455.1. Lineage (GTDB taxonomy): Bacteria > Actinomycetota > Actinomycetes > Mycobacteriales > Nakamurellaceae > Nakamurella. Next base: position 43,747 of record CAZUXD010000019.1, read on the forward strand.
GTCGAAGCCGGGAACGGCTCGCCAGCGTGCCGGATCGAAGATCTCGCTGACGGGTGCGCGGTCCCTGCCGTTGGCGTCGGTCATGGGAGCAAGGGTAGGAGGCCACCCCACCCGCCCCGCAGGTAGCAGGGGAGGATGGGGTGGTGGACGACCCTGCGCTGCCCGGCCGAGGGCCCGGTGGGCAACCGCAGCCACCGCGCCGTGCGATGCGCGAGGCCGTACCCGGACACGGGTCGGCGGCCACCACACCGTCATCGGTCTCCGCGCGGCCCCCGGCCGGCGCGGAGGCAGTGTCATCCCCGGCCGACGGGCAGGCAGCGTCATCCCCGGCCGACGGGCAGGCAGCATCACCCCCGGCCGGCGCGCCGGGAGCGTCATCCCCGGCCGGCGGGTCGGTGGTGTCGCCGCCGGAGGCAGGAGCCGCGCCCGCACCGCCTGCGGTAGCGCCGAAAACGCCCGACGCATCGGAACGGGTCAGCCGGCGCACCGTTGGATTCCGGTCGCAGCGCGGCCCCATTCTGATCGCGCTGATGCTCTCCACCGGACTGGTGGCCATCGACTCGACCGTGGTGGCCACCGCCGTGCACTCGATCGTGACCGAACTCGGCGGATTCGCGCAGTTCCCCTGGCTCTTTTCGGTATACCTGCTGGCGCAAGCGGTCTCGGTGCCGATCTACGGCAAGCTGGCCGACGTCATCGGCCGCAAGCCGCTGATGCTGCTGGGTATCGGGCTGTTCCTCGCCGGCTCGGTGGCCGGCGGCCTGGCCTGGAACATGACCGTCCTGATCATCTTCCGGGCGGTCCAGGGGCTCGGTGCCGGAGCGGTGCAGCCGATGGCGATGACGATCGCCGGGGATATCTACACGGTCGCCGAGCGGGCCGCGGTCACCGGATACCTCGCCAGCGTGTGGGGCATATCGGCGGTCATCGGGCCGACGATCGGCGGCTTCTTCTCCGAGTACCTTTCCTGGCGGTGGATCTTCTTCGTCAACGTGCCGCTGTGCCTGCTCGCGGCCTGGATGCTGATGCGCAGCTTCCACGAGCCGGTGACGCGCCGGCCGCACAAGATAGACGTCACCGGAACCGTGCTGCTCACCGGCGGGTGCACCCTGCTGATCTTGGCGGTGCTGCAGGGCGGGCAGTCGTGGGCCTGGGCATCGGGGGCCGGGATCGGCGTGCCGGCGATCGGTGTCGCGATGCTGATCGGCTTCGTCCTGGTGGAGCAGCGGGCGAAGGAACCGGTGCTGCCTCTGTGGGTGTTCAGCCGCCGCGTGCTGCTGACCTCCAGCTTGGCCGCGCTGGGCGTGGGAGCGGTGACGCTGGGTCTCACGGGCTACATACCGACCTTCGTGCAGGGTTCGCTCGGCACCGGGGCGCTGATGGCCGGTTTCGCGCTGGCGCCGCTGTCGATCGGTTGGCCCATCACGTCCTCGTTCGCCGGCCGCGTCTATCTCCGGTTCGGTTTCCGGATGACAGCTGTGCTGGGCGGTGCCGTCGTGTTGGGCGGAACGCTCGGCATGCTCACGCTGACCGAGCATTCGGCGGTCTGGGAGGTGGCGGTCTGGTGCTTGATGGTGGGGGCCGGCATGGGCCTGATCGCCAGCCCCACCCTCATCGCCGCGCAGGCATCCGTCGGCTGGGGGCAACGCGGCGTGGTGACGGGCAACAACATGTTCGCCCGCTCGATCGGCAGCGCGGTCGGCGTCGCGGTGTTCGGCGCGGTTGCCAACGCGATGCTGAAGGAGGGTGCGAGCGGAAATCCGAGCCCTCGAGAACTCGCCGCCGCCACCCACCACGTCCTGATCGCTGTCGCCGTCGTCACGGTGGGCATGCTTCTGGCGGTGCTGGCGATGCCCGCCGGGCGGAACACCACCCAGGTGCGCGATGCCTCCGAACCCACCGTCTGATCGGCGCGTCGGGGCCGCCTCGATCCCGGGCAGGAACGGCGACGAAGATGCGGTGATGACGTCCAGCGCGATGATCGACACCCTGCTGTCCGGCGCCCGCGGATTCTCCATTCCGCTGCGGGACCGCTTCCGCGGCACCGATATCCGCGAGGGGCTGCTGCTGGACGGTCCAGCCGGCTGGGCCGAGTTCGCCCCGTTCGCCGATTACACCGACGCGGCGTGCGCGCCGTGGCTGCGCGCCGCGGTCGACTCCGCGTTGCACAACTGGCCGGATGCGGTGCGCGCGCAGGTCGAGGTGAACACCACGGTCCCGGTGGTCCCGCCGGACCGGGCGCATGACCTGGTGATCGCGTCCGGCTGCCGCACGGCGAAGGTCAAGGTTGCCGGGCTCGGGGTGTCGATCGGTGACGATGCCGGGCGGGTGGCCGCCGTCCGCGACGCGCTGGGCCCTTCCGGGAAGATCCGGGTGGATGCCAACGGCGGCTGGACCGTCGATCAGGCGGTGACGGGCATCGCGGAGTTGCAGCGCGCCGCCGGGGGCTTGGAGTACGTGGAGCAGCCGTGCCGCACGGTCGGCGAGTTGGCCGAGTTGCGCGCGCGGGTGGATGTGCCGATCGCCGCCGACGAGTCGATCCGGTTGGGGACCGATCCGCTCGAGGTGGCGCGGCTCGGCGCGGCGGACATCGCGGTGCTCAAGGTGGCCCCGCTCGGCGGGGTGCGCGCCGCGCTGCGCATCGCTGAGCAGTGCGGGCTGCCGGTCGTCGTCTCTTCCGCGGTGGACACGTCCGTCGGGCTCGCCGCGGGTCTCGCCCTGGCCGGCGCGCTGCCGGAGTTGCGATACGCGTGCGGCCTGGGGACGGCGACCCTCCTGGTGGGTGACGTGGCGGCCCGGCCGCTCGTTCCGGTCGATGGCAACCTGCCGGTACCGCTCTACCCACCGGCGCCGGACCCGGCCCTGCTGGAGCGATTCGCGATGCCTCCGGCACGAGAACGCCTCTGGCGCGCCAGGTTGGCGAGAGTCGCGGCGCTCGCCTTGAGCTGATTTCGGCAGCAAGCGGAGGTGGTGTTGCGGCGCATCGCCGGTGTCATGGTTGCTGCCGCCAACGGCAGTTTCTGGCGTGGTGCCCGCGGTGCCACAGTATTCATCGGGAACCAGGGTCGATGGGTTCGTCGGCGACCAGGGCCGATGGCCAACCGAAATCGGCATCCGAAACTGGAACGCACCGCTGCCGCGGGCAGACCGTTCACGGTCCCCGTCCGGACGACCCATACGGAACGCGACCTCCTTTGGCCGCATGGTCCGCGTCACGTTGAACGATTGTTGAACGCCCTGGTACGCTGGGTGTATGCCATCAACGATCGGGTTTCGTCCTACTCCTGAGGACGAGCGAATTCTGCTCGAATCTGCCAGGCCGGGCGAAAGCACATCGGACACGCTGCGCAGGGCACTACGGCTGCTCGACCACGAGCAGTGGCTGGAGCGGTTCCGGGCCGATGCGGAATCGCTGTCGAATGAGGACCTGAGTACCGAGGTTGACGCCTGGTGATCCGTGGCGCGGTCTACCGTGTTGATCTGGGCAAGCCCCGGGGGCACGAACAAGGCGGCCGGCGGTTCGGTCTGGTGATCTCTCCCTCGGAATCGCCGCTGACCGTCGTCACGATCATTCCAACCTCAACGTCCGCGGGCCCGTCGATCCATCGCCCGCGCCTGGAAATCGCCGGCAAGACGACTTTGCTGCTTGTCGACCAGTTACGCTCAATCGACGTCAACTATGTCGTGGGAGAACCGGTCGACTACCTCCGGCGGGACGCCCTGGCCGAGGTTGACCTCGCACTCGCCCACTACCTCGGTATCGCCACCATCACACCGCCCCCGCGACGCCACTAGGCGGTAGTGGGGGTGACCCGCGTCGGCGGGTGTGGTGCGGTGGCAGGTCGCCCGCCGAACCCATCGAACATCGTCGGCCGGTCGCGGGCCGCCGCAGGGTCGCGCCATCGGCGCCGGGGGCTTGTTACCCGCGCCCCGGCTGCTGGTAGACCGCCGTGAACGAGCGGACGGGTACAGGCATTCCGTCACCCGCAAACACCTCGGAGTCCTCGCCATACCGCACCCGCCGCAGACCGGCAGCGGTGAAGCCGGCCAACTCCTGCGCGGTGACCGGCCAGGGTGGTCCGTCGAAACGTTCCGCGTCGGCCAGGAATCCGTGGGTGAACAGCAGCCCGCCGGAATTCACGGCCGCCGCCACGGCGGCCACCGCGGTGTGCCTGCGGCCGGGTGGCATCGACTGCAACGTGCGGATCTCCACCACCAGATCGAAGCCGCCCAACCAGGTCTCCGGCATCGCGAACAGGTCGGCGACGCGATAATCGACGACCGAGGCCGGGAACCGTTCTCGGCAACGGTCGATCGCGGTCGGCGAGAAGTCGAACGCAACGGTTGAAAAGCCCTCGGACGAGAGGTATTCCGCGTCGTCACCCAGGCCGCAACCGACCACCAGGGCGGCGCCGGCGGCAGCGGCCGGCCGTGATTCCAGCCAGCCCACCAGCGCCGGATGGGCATGCAAGGATGCCCACGGGATAGCCGACAGGTCGGATCCCGCTCGGGCATAGATGCCCTCGTACATCGAGTGGTACCGCTCGTCGCTCCACCCGGGTTCCGGATCGCCGACCACGGACGTCAACGATAGTTCCGGCGCGGCCACCCGATGTCGCCAGCGTGCGGTTGGTCGATGGACGGCGGCGAGTTGATGCTTGCACCCGGGAGCGCGAGGCCCACGGCATCGCCGCCGGACACGCCGTGAGGACACCGTGACGCCGCCGGGGAACCGCCCCGATGGCCCGCCCCTGCGGGTGACGCGGTCGGCATGGCTCCTTATCCGGCCGCCAGCGATGGCCCACCGGGCGCCGAACACCCGATCCGGGACACAATCGTCACCGTGACCCCGCCGCGCAGCCCCACGCCGAACCGGTGAACCCGTCCACCGCGATCGCCGCCGTGTTGGTGGACGAGTTGATCGCGTGCGGCACCACCGATGCGGTGCTGTGTCCCGGCTCGCGGAGCGCGCCGTTGGCGATGGCCCTGCACGCAGCAGACGGTTCGGGCCGGATCCGGCTGCACGTGCGGGTCGACGAGCGGACCGCCGGCTTCGTCGCGCTGGGCCTGGCGAAGGCGACCGGGCGGCCCGTTCCGGTCGTCACGACATCGGGCACCGCGGTGGCGAACCTGTATCCGGCCGTTCAGGAGGCGCATCACGGCGGGGTGGCCTTGCTGGCGATCACCGCCGACCGGCCCTTCCGCCTGCGCGGCGTGGGCGCCAACCAGGTCATCGACCAGGTGGGCGTGTTCGGTTCCGGCGTGCTGCGGATGCGGCACGAATTCGGTTGCGCCACAAGGGTCGTCGGGCAGAACGCACACTGGCGCTCGATGGTCTGCCGAGCCGTCGCGGCCGCCGCCGGCGCCACCGGCCGGCCGGGGCCCGTGCACCTGAACGTTCCGCTCGCCGAACCCCTGCTGCCCGATCCGGGCGACGGTCCCGGCGGGCCGGACGGCGCCAACGTTGCGAGCGGTGACGCGGCCCCGGAATGGCCGGAACCGCTGACCGGTCGCGGTGGGCCGTGGACAGCGATTCCGGTGCCCCGGGACACCACCTGGTCGATCACGGCGCCGCGGCGGGACGAACGATGCCTGTTCGTCGCCGATCTGGGCTCCACCGCGGCGGCGGATATCGCGGCCGCCGGCCACCCGGTGATCAGCGAGGCGGGCGGGCTCGGCGGATCCGCGGTGCTCGCCGCCGGCGTCCACCTGTTGACCGACGCCGATTTCGTCGCCGCGCACCGTCCCGATCGGGTGATCGTGCTGGGTCGCCCGACCCTGTTCCGCGCGGTGACGTCGCTGCTCGCCATGCCCGGCCTGCACGTCGACGTGGTCGGCGATCCCGGCTGCTACGGCGACGTCCCCGGCACGGCGCGCGCGGTGGCGCCGGCGCTCGCACCGATCGCCGGCCCCGCGCCGGCCGACTGGCTGGCGGGCTGGAGACGGGCCGACGCCGCTGCGCGCCTTGCCCTGCAGCAGGTCCTGGCCGGACGGGACGTGGCGGCCTCCCCGGTGCTGGCGGCGACGCTGGCGGCGGCGCTCGCCGACGGCACCAACCTCGTCCTCGGCTCCTCCCAGCCGCCGAGGGACATCGGCCTGTTCGCAGGCGCCCGCGACGGCGTGCAGGTGATCGCCAACCGCGGGGTCGCCGGCATCGACGGGACGGTGTCGACCGCCGTCGGGACCGCGCTGGCCGGCGACCGGCCGACCGTCGCGCTGGTCGGGGACCTGACCTTCCTGCACGACGTCACGGGCCTGGCGATCGGCCCGCGCGAGGTCCGACCCGACCTGGTGCTCGTGGTCGCGAACAACGACGGCGGAGCGATCTTCGGCACACTTGAGGCGGGCGATCCGGCGCACGCCGCCTCGTTCGAGCGCATCTTCGGCACCCCGACCGGCGCGGAACTCGCGCCGATCGTGCGTGGCCTGGGTGCACAGCACGTTCAGGTGGCGACCGCGGAGGAGTTGCGCACCGCGGTGCGGGCGGGCGGCGGCGGTATCAAGGTGGTGGAGGTGACGGTGACGAGGACCGATCTGCGGGACCTCCTCCAATCCGCGTCCGCCGCCGTGCACGGCGCACTGGCGGGCCTCACCACGGTGCGCCGCACCCGGACGAGCGAAAGGTCGTGATCGCGGTGGCCGAGTCGCCAACCCTGTACATCGGCGGGGCGTGGCGGTCGGCGGGGTCCGGCGCGACCCGCCAGATCCGCTGTCCGGCCGACGGATCGGACGTCGGCCGGGTGGCCGAGGCGTCGGCCGAAGACTCGACGGCGGCCGTTGCGGCCGCGCGGGCGGCGTTCGACTCCGGGGAATGGCCGCGCACCTCGGCGTGGCGGCGCGGCGACCTGCTGCAGGCCGTCGCCGCGCAGATCCGTGCCCGCAAGGAGGAATTCGCCCGCGCGGAGTCGTTGGACACCGGCAAACGGCTAGTTGAGAGCAACCTGGACATGGCCGATGTCGCGGCCTGCTTCGACTACTTCGGCAAGCTGTCCGGGCACGGCGCCGGGCGCATCGTAGATGCCGGAAGCCCCGATGTGCTGAGCCGGATCGTCTACGAGCCGGTCGGTGTCGCCGCATTGATCACCCCGTGGAACTACCCGCTGCTGCAGGCCGGCTGGAAGCTCGCCCCGGCGCTCGCCGCGGGCAACACCGTCGTTCTCAAGCCCAGCGAACTCACGCCGCACACCGCCGTACTGCTCTTTCAGGTGTTCGACGGCCTCGGCCTTCCGGCGGGCGTGGTGAACCTGGTGCTCGGTACCGGAATCGGTGCCGGCGCACCGCTGACGGAGCATCCGGACGTCGACATGGTCTCGTTCACCGGCGGTCTCACGACCGGCAGTGCCGTCGCGGCCGCCGCGGCTCGGACCGTGAAGAAGGTCGCCCTGGAACTGGGCGGCAAGAACCCGAACATCGTCTTTGCCGACGCCGATCTCGACGCGGCGCTGGACAACGCGCTCAATGCGGCGTTCCTGGACAGCGGGCAGGTGTGCTCGGCCGGTTCGCGCCTGATCGTCGAGGAGCGGCTGCACGACGAGTTCGTCGACGAGTTGGTGAGCCGCGCCAGGAAGATCCGGTTGGGCGGACCGTTCGATCCCGACGCCGAGACCGGCCCGCTCATCTCCGCGGCGCACCGGGACAAGGTCGGCGACTATGTTCGTCGCGGGGTCGACGCCGGTGCCGTGCTGCGGTGCGGCGGGCAGTGGGGCGAAGGGCCGCTGCGATCCGGCTTCTATTACCTGCCAACGGTTCTGGACGGATGCACGGCATCGATGCCGGTAGTCCGGGAGGAGGGCTTCGGTCCGGTCGTGACGGTGGAGACGTTCCGCACCGAACAGCAGGCGGTGAGTCTGGGCAACGACACCGACTACGGCTTGGCGGCGGCGGTGTGGAGTTCCGACGCGTCGCTGGTCCAGCGCGTCGCGCAGCGGCTCCGGCACGGCACCGTGTGGATCAACGACTATCACCCCTACCTCCCGCAGGCGGAGTGGGGCGGCTTCGGCAGGTCGGGTATCGGTCGCGAGCTCGGACCGACCGGCCTTGGCGAGTACCAGGAGCCCAAGCACATCTACCAGAACCTGCGCCCAGCCGTCACCGGCTGGTTCGCGAAGCGCTGAGCGTCAGTCGCCGCCCTCGAGCGCATCGCGCACCGGCACCATCTTGATCTGCGCCTCCCGCGCCTCGATCTCCGGATCGGAGTCGGCGACGATCCCGCAGCCGGCCATCAACCGCACCGAGGTGCCCGCGACCTGCGCGCAGCGCAGCGCGATCGCGAACTCGCCGTCGCCGCGCGCATCCAGCCAGCCCACCGGCGCCGCGTAACGGCCGCGCCGGTCCGGCTCCAGTTCGGTGATCATGGCCAGGGCCACGTCGGTGGGCGCCCCGCCGACCGCCGCCGAGGGGTGCAGCAGCGCGGCCAGGGCGAGCGCCGACGGCGCCCCGACGCGGTCCCCGGCCAGCGTGCCGCAGATGTCGGTGGCCAGGTGGGTGAGGTTGGCCAGGGTGAGGGCCACCGGGGTGGGGGGGACCTGAAGGTGCGTGGTGAGGCCGCCCAGCACCTGCGCGACGGACTGCACGGCGAACCGGTGCTCGCCCAGGTCCTTGCTGCTGGCCAGCAGATCCGCCGCGACGTCCTGCCCGGCCGAACCGGGATGCGCCGACAGCGCATCCGATCCGGACGAGCCCGAGCCCCCGGGCCACGCGGTCCCGGCAAGCACCCGCGAGGTGATCTCCGCCCCGCGCCGGGAGATCAGCATCTCGGGGCTCGCCCCGACCAGCCCCGCCACGGCGAACGTGACGCAACTCGGGTAGCGCCGGGCCAACCGGGCCAGCAGGTAACGCTCGTCGACCGGATGCTCCGTCACCGCCTGTAAACCGTGCGCGAGTACCACTTTCGCCGCCTCGCCGGCCCGGATCCGGCGGACCGCCCGGGCGACCGCGGCGGTGAACCCGGTGGCGGACATGGCCGCGTCGGCGTAACGGACCTGGCCCGGCGGGCGCACCGCCGCCCGCGGTACCAGCGGGGGGCGGTGGCCGATGCGCGTGCAGAACGACGCGCCGTCGACCGCGCCCAGGACGGTGCCGGGAATCACCGCGATCGACGGATCGTCCGGCCCGAACCCCAGCGAGACGAAGCACACCGGCCCGGTGCCGGGGCCGGACACCTCGTCCGTCACCTCCAGCCGGTCCAGCTGCCACGCGTACCAATCGCCGATTCGTGCTGCGGCATCCGCGCCGGTGACGGTGATCGATGCGTGCTCGCCCCATCCGACGAGCCCGGCACCGTCCCGGACGAAGCACAGGGCGCCCGCCGCATCGGGCAGTGTCTCGACGAGGCGCGACGCGGACCCTTCCGCCGCGCCGGTCGATGCCGGCCACCAGGCCTGCGTCACGCACGGGCTGATCACCGGCGCGGGGGAGGCTGACACGAACGCAAGGGTAGTCGGGCCCGTCGCCCCGGCCGGGCTTGCGGCCGCGGCGAACCGTTCCCCGTCGCCGCCGGGCTGGGAAAAGCCGCACCGCCGCGCGTTCTACCCTCGAAGCATGTCACGGGCGGACCTCGCGAAGGATCCTCGGCAGGTTGCCGCAATGTTCGACGGGGTGGCCGGCCGCTACGACCGCACCAACACGCTCCTCTCGCTCGGGCAGGACCGCCGTTGGCGGCGGCACGTCGTGCGGGCGCTGCAGCCCGCCCCCGGTCAACGGGTCCTGGACCTGGCCGCCGGCACCGGCGTCTCCACCCAGGCGCTGGCGGCCACCGGCGCGTGGTGCGTCTCCGCCGACTTCTCGCTGGGCATGCTCGCCGCCGGCGCGGACCGCGGCCTGCCGCGGGCGGCCGCCGACGCGATGGCGCTCCCGTTTCGCGATGCCGCCTTCGATGCGGTCACCATGTCGTTCGGCCTGCGCAACGTGGTGGACCCGCCGGCGGTGCTGGCCGAAATGGCCCGGGTCACCAAGCCCGGTGGGCAACTGTTGGTCTGCGAGTTCTCCACACCCCGGCCGGGGCTGCTGCGCCACGGCTACCACTGGTACCTGGAGCACGTGCTGCCGCGGATCGCCAGCCGGTTCTCGTCGAACCCGGCCGCCTACAGCTACCTGACCGACTCCATCAACGCCTGGCCGGATCAGGCCGCGCTGGCCGCGTTGATAGCCCGTGCCGGCTGGCGCGACGTGGCGTGGCGAAACCTCACGTTCGGCGTGGTGGCGCTGCACCATGCGATCCGGGGGTCCTGATCTGCGCGCCGGCGAGGCGACAACCCGGGTGGCCGGGCATCGCACGGTGGCCGGCCGGATGGGCTGCGGCGGCCTTGTCCGCAGCGGCACCCCCACCGGCCGACACGCATCGTGACCCGCCTAAACTCGCAAGAACAGGACTTTGTGAACGCGTTCACAAAGTCGGATCCGGTCGGCGCCCTCAGGCTGCCACCGCGCCAGGGAGGTGACCGACGTGACCACGGCGGACGGCGTGCCCCCGGGCGCCGACGGCTGCGCGGATGTGGTCATCGTCGGGGCCGGCCCGGCCGGGTCGACCGCCGCCACCTACCTGGCGCGCGCCGGGGTGGACGTGCTGCTGCTGGAGAAGTCCACCTTTCCCCGCGACAAGGTCTGCGGTGACGGGCTCACGCCCCGTGGGGTGAAACAGGTCCTCGCGCTCGGCGTCGACGTCTCCGGCCCGGATTGGGTGCGGAACCGGGGCCTGCGGGTCATCGGCGGCGGCACCACGCTCGAACTGCCGTGGCCGACGTTGGCCGACTACCCGGATTTCGGCCTGGTACGGCCCCGTCGGGACTTCGACGAGATGCTGGCCGGCCTGGCGGTGCGCGCCGGAGCGCGGATGCGCCAACAGGTCTGCGTCACCAATCCGATCATCGACGACCGCAGTGGGCGGGTGGTCGGGGTCACCGCGCGCACCGCCGACGGCCCGGCGAGCTTCCGCGCCCCGCTGGTCCTGGGAGCCGACGGGGTGTCCGCCCGGCTGGCGACGGCCGTGGGCATCCGGCGTCGCGACGACCGGCCGCTCGGGGTGGCGGTGCGGCGCTACTACCGTAGCCCGGCGCGGACCCACGACGATCACCTCGAATCCCACCTGGAGCTGTGGGACCGCACCGACCCGGCCGCACCTGCGCTGCTGCCCGGCTACGGCTGGATCTTCGGCCTCGGGGACGGCACCGTGAACGTCGGGCTGGGCATGCTCAGCTCCTCTGCGGCGTTTCGCGGCACCGACTACCGGGCGCTGCTCCGGACCTGGCTCAACGGCACGCCCGAGGCATGGGGGCTGCGCGAGCAGAACGCGGAATCCGCGGTCGGAGGGGCGGCGCTGCCGATGGGGTTCAACCGCAGCCCCCACTACCGCGACGGGCTGTTGCTGCTCGGTGACGCGGGCGGGATGGTGAACCCGTTCAACGGCGAGGGAATCGCCTATGCCATGGAATCGGCGGCGATCGCGGCGCAGGTCGTGCTGCAGGCCGTTGGCAGGCCCGCAGGCCCCGGCCGGGAGGCAGCATTGGCCGGTTATCCGACGTCGATGCAACGGCACATCGGTTCCTACTACCGGCTGGGCGGGCTGTTCTCGACGCTGATCGGCAAGCCGGCGGTGATGAAGTACGCGACCCGGCTCGGCCTGCCCCGCAAACACTTGATGCACCTGGTGCTCAAGACGCTGGCCGGCCTGTACGACGCGCGGCGCGGCGACTGGGCGGATCACGTGGTCCGGCTCATGACCTCGGTGGTGCGCAGTGCATGAGAACCCGCATCGCCGCCCGCCCCAATACGCAAACCCCAACCGGCGGGCGCCTTCGAGCAGATATAGAGTCGGCTGCGGCCGGCGACTCGGCGAGCCCGGACGAACGTGCCGGCGGTCGTCGGCGCCGCTGCGGCCGTCGGGAAGGGAGATGCGCCGATGACGATGCTCATCGAGTACCTGCCGATCCTCATCCTGCTGGTCGTGGCCGGCGGTTTCGTGGTCACTTCGGCGACGGTGGTGACCGACTCGTTCGGCCCCCGGCGTTTCAACCGCGCGAAGCTGGACGCGTACGAATGCGGTATCGAGCCCACGCCGTTGCCGGCCGGCGCATCCGGCCGGTTCCCGATCAAGTACTACATCACCGCGATGTTGTTCATCGTGTTCGACATCGAGATCATCTTCCTGTACCCGTGGGCACAGTCGGCGCAGGAACTCGCCGTCTTCGGTTTGGTGGAGATCGCCTTGTTCATCGTGACGGTGTTCGCGGCCTACGCCTACGTGTGGCGCCGTGGCGGGCTGGATTGGGACTGAGGGTGACGGACCGCTGCCGGCGCAGCGCTGCGATCCGGCGACTCGGCGCGCACAGGCCACGCACACGGATCCAGTAGGGAGGAGAACCGAATGGCGTTGGAGGAGAAGATCCCCGGCGGGGTGCTGCTGACCACTCTGGAGAAGATGGTCAACTGGACCCGCAAGGCCTCCCTGTGGCCGGCGACGTTCGGCCTGGCGTGCTGCGCCATCGAGATGATGTCCACCGGGGCGCCGCGCTTCGACCTCGGCAGGTTCGGCATGGAGGTGTTCCGCGCCTCCCCCAGGCAGGCCGACCTGATGATCGTCGCCGGCCGGGTCAGCCAGAAGATGGCACCGGTTCTGCGCCAGATCTACGACCAGATGCCCGAGCCGAAATGGGTGCTCTCGATGGGGGTGTGCGCCTCGTCCGGCGGCATGTTCAACAACTACGCGATCGTGCAGGGCGTCGACCACGTGGTTCCGGTGGACATGTACCTGCCCGGCTGCCCGCCGCGCCCCGAGATGCTCATCGACGCCATCCTCAAACTGCACGCCAAGATCATGGACGAACCGCTGGGCCCGCGGCGGGCGGCCCAGAAGGCCGGCACCCGAACCGAACTCATCGCGTCGTCGGTCCGCTTCTCGGGCGGCCGGCGCACCATGCCGGTGGGCCGGCCGGAGGCGAACCTCGGATGACAGGATCAGATCGTCGCGACGCATCCGACGCGGTGCAGAGTGCATCGCGGGGCGAGGGCGCGGCCGCGGCACAACCGTTTGCGTCGCCGACCACCCCCGAGCGGCACGGCATGTTCTTCGCCCGGGACACGGGCGACACCACGGGTTACGGGCGTCTCGCCGTGCCGCCGCATGTCCCCGAGGTGTCGCAGCGGCCCTACGGCGGGTACTTCGACGAGCTGGCCGACGCGCTCGCCGATGCCATGGCGGAGCGGCAGATTCCGGATGCCGCGATCGAGCAGGTGACGATCGCCCACGGCGAGATGACGGCCTACGTGGCCCGCGCACATCTTGTGCAGATGCTTCAACTGCTCCGCGACGACCCGGCGCTGCGATTCGAATTGGCCAGCTCGGTTTCCGGGGTGGACTACGGCGAGGACGTGCCCCGGCGGCTGCATGTCGTCTACGAGTTGCTGTCGATGACCTACCGCCGCCGGATCCGGCTCGAGGTGTCGGTCGACGTGTCCGATGCCACGGTGCCCAGCGCAGTCTCGGTGTACCCGACCGCGGACTGGCACGAACGGGAGGTGTGGGACATGTTCGGCGTGGTCTTCGCCGGCCATCCCGGGCTCACGCGGATCCTGATGCCCGACGACTGGGCCGGGCATCCGCAGCGCAAGGATTACCCGCTCGGCGGGATCCCGGTGGAGTACAAGGGCCACGAGATTCCTGCGCCGGACCGGAGGAGGGCGTACACATGACCGACGAGGCGCCCCGTGCGGGCGCGGCGGAACCCTTCACATCGGCCGGCGAGGTGGCGGCGCCGGGCGATGGGGGCCGCATGCTGACCACCATCGGCGGCGACTGGGACGAGGTGCTCGCCGAAACCGAGTTCGCCGACAGCGAGCAGTTGATCCTCAACATGGGCCCCCAGCATCCGTCCACCCACGGGGTGCTCCGGCTGATCCTGCAGATCGAGGGGGAGACGGTGACGCAGGCGCGCGCCGTCATCGGATACCTGCACACCGGCATCGAGAAGTCCTGCGAATACCGCACGTACACCCAGGCCCTGCAGTTCCTCACCCGCGCCGACTACCTGTCTCCGACGTTCAACGAGGCGGCGTACTGCCTGGCGGTGGAGCGGCTGCTGGGCATCGAGGTGCCGCGCCGCGCGCAGCTCATGCGGGTGCTGACCATGGAGATCACCCGCGTCACCTCGCATCTGGTCGCGATCGCCACCGGCGGTATGGAGATCGGCGCGCTCACCGGCATGACGATGGGCTTCCGGGACCGCGAAGAGGGCCTGCACCTGATGGAGCTCATCACCGGGCTGCGGATGAACCAGGGGTACGTGCGCCCCGGTGGGGTCATCCAGGACCTGCCGGAGGGCGGGTTGGAGCGGCTGGACTATTTCCTCAAGGTCATGAACATGCGCCTGCCGGAGTACGACGATCTGCTGACCGGGCAGCCGATCTGGAAGGCACGGCTGAAGGATGTCGGGGTGCTGCCGCTGCAGGGCTGCCTGCAGTTGGGCGTCACCGGTCCGCCGCTGCGGTCCGCCGGGCTGGCTTGGGACCTGCGAAAGACGATGCCGTACTGCGGTTACGAGGAGTTCGACTTCGACGTACCGACGAGCAGTGCCGCCGATTGCTACGACCGCTACCTGCTGCGGGTCGCGGAGATGCACGAGTCGCTGAAGATCATCCGACAGTGCCGCGACAGGCTGGCCGCCGAGCCGGGCCGCATCATGGTTGACGATCCGAAGATCGGGCTGCCGGCGCAGCTCACGGTGGGCGCCGACGGGACCGGGAACTCGCTCGATCACATCCGGCACCTCATGGGCGAGTCGATGGAGGCGCTGATCCATCACTTCAAGCTGGTGACGGAGGGCTTTTCGGTGCCGGCCGGACAGGCCTACGTACCGGTCGAGGGCCCGCGCGGCGAGTTGGGCGCGCACGTGGTGTCCAACGGCGGCACCAGGCCATGGCGGGTGCACCTGCGCGATCCGGGATTCGTGAACCTGCAGGCGATCTCGGCGATGTGCGAGGGCGGGATGGTCTCCGACGTGGTGGCCTCGGTCGCGTCGCTGGACCCGGTGCTGGGAGGTGTGGACAGATGACGGTGAGCCACAACGGCGCGGCACACGGCGGCGACCCGAACGCGCGAATGGTCGCCGGCCGGACGGCCTATGGTGCGCCGACCACCGCGTTCTACGGGGAGGCGGGGCGCCCCACGCCGAATCAGCGATTCGAAGTACCGCAGTACATCACCACCGGCGAGATGTTCGGCGACGACTTCCGCGTCAGGGCCGAAGAGATCATCAGCCGCTACCCCCGACGGCGCAGCGCCATCATGGCGCTGCTGCACCTGTGCCAGTCGGTGGAGGGTTTCGTCTCCCGGGACGGGATCGCGGTGTGCGCAGAGATCCTCGGCCTGCGGGAGGCGGAGGTCAACGGTGTCGCCACCTTCTACACCATGTTCCGGCGGGAGCCCTGCGGGGAGCACCTGGTCAGCGTGTGCACGAACACCATGTGCGCGGCGTTGGGCGGCGACGCCATCTACGCGGCGCTGCGCGAGCATCTCGGAGTCTCCGGCCAGGGCGAGACGGCGGGCGAGCCGGGCTCACCGGGATCGGTGACGTTGGAACATGTGGAATGCCTGGCGTCGTGCGATCTGGGGCCGGTCCTGACGGTGAATTACGAGCTCTTCGACAACCAAACCCCGGCCGGCGCGGTGGAAGTGGTCTCCGCGTTGCAACGCGGAGAGCGGCCGCACCCGACCAGGGGGGCGCCGCTGACCGATTTCAAGCACGCGGAACTGCAACTGGCGGGATTCCTGGACGGCCTGGACGACGACGTGGACGGCCCGTCCGCCACGCCCGAGACGCTGCGCGGCGTGCAAATGGCCGCGGATCGCGGGTGGGCGGCACCGGTGATGCCGGAGCAGCCGCCACCGTTCCCGGACGTGCCGGAGAAGAAGTGAGGGTATAGGGCATGACCGATCCGTTGACACCGGTGCTGACCCGGGGCTGGTTGTCGCCGAAGTCCTGGCGCCGCAGCAGTTATGAGCAACTGGGCGGCTACTCGGCGTTGCGCGCGGCGCTTCGTGCGCAGCCGGAGCAGCTCGTCGAGTTGGTCAAGGCCTCCGGCCTCCGCGGTCGTGGCGGCGCCGGGTTTCCCACTGGGCTGAAGTGGTCGTTCCTGCCGCCGCTGTCCGACAAGCCGCGCTACCTCGTGATCAACGGCGACGAGAGCGAACCTGGCACCTGCAAGGACATTCCGCTGATGATGGCCGATCCGCACCTGCTGGTCGAGGGCGCGATCATCACCAGTTACGCGATCCGCTCGCACTACTGCGTCATCTATATCCGCGGCGAGTTGCTCCATCCGGTCCGGCGGGTGCATGCCGCGGTTCGCGAGGCATACGAGGCGGGCTATCTCGGCAAGGACATCCTGGGCAGCGGGTTCGACCTCGACATCGTGGTGCACGCCGGCGCCGGTGCCTACATCTGCGGCGAGGAGACCGCGCTGTTGTCCTCGCTGGAGGGCTATCGTGGCCAGCCGCGGCTCAAACCACCGTTCCCCGCGGTCGAGGGCCTCTACGCCGCACCGACCGTGGTCAACAACGTCGAGACGATCGCGTCGGTGCCGTCGATCGTCTCCGGGGGCACCGACTGGTACCGCCGGATGGGCAGCGACAAATCGCCCGGCAGCAAGATCTTCTCGCTGTCCGGACACGTCGAGCGGCCGGGTCAGTACGAGGCGCCGCTGGGCGTCACCCTGCGGGAGCTGATCGACCTGGCCGGTGGCATGAAAGACGGGATCCCGCTGAAGTTCTGGACGCCGGGCGGCTCATCCGTGCCGCTGTGCACCGCGGACGACATCGACGTCCCGCTGACCTACGAGGGGCTCGTCGAGGCGGAGTCCCTGCTCGGCACCACCGCGCTGATGATCTTCAACGAGACGGCGTCGGTGCCCTGGGCGGTCATGAAGTGGGCCGAGTTCTACCGGCACGAGTCGTGCGGCAAGTGCGCGCCCTGCCGGGAGGGCACCTTCTGGATGACGGCGGCGCTGCGCCGGATCGTGACCGGGCGCGGCAGCATCGAGGACGTCCAGACCCTCGACGACGTGGCCTATAACATCTTCGGCCGGGCGTTCTGCGCGCTCGGCGACGGCGCCGCGACGTCGGTGTCGAGCGCCATCAAGCGGTTTCGGCAGGAGTTCGTGGACCTCGTCACCGGCGTGACCCCGCCGCTGATGGGCGAGAAGGACCTAGTGGGGGTGCACTGACATGACCACCACGCAGCAGGCCGGGCAGCAGCCGCCCGTGCCCGACGGCTACGTGCGGCTGACCATCGACGATCGACAGGTCCTCGCGCCGAAGGGCGAGATGATCATCCGGACGTGCGAGCGGATCGGGATCGAGATTCCCCGGTTCTGTGACCACCCACTGCTCGCGCCGATCGCGGCGTGTCGGCAGTGCCTGGTGGAGGTCGAGATGGGCGGCCGGCCGATGCCCAAGCCGCAGCCGTCCTGCGGGGTCGCGGTCGCCGACGGGATGGTCGTGCGGACCCAGCTCACCAGCGCGATCGCGCTCCGCGCGCAGGAGGCCAACCTCGAGTTCATCCTGACCAACCATCCCCGCGACTGCCCGATGTGCGACAAGGGCGGGGAGTGTCCGCTGCAGAATCAGGACCTGTCGCACGGGCCGGGCGAATCCCGGTTCCGGGAGGCCAAGCGGGTCTTCGTCAAGCCGATCCCGGTCTCCACCGAGATCCTGCTGGATCGGGACCGCTGCATCATCTGCTACCGGTGCACCCGTTTTGCCGACGAGATCGCCGGCGACCCGTTCATCGACATGCTGGCCCGCAGCGTCGAGCAGCAGGTCGGTACCGGGCCCAAGGTGCCCTTCCAGTCGTACTTCTCCGGCAACACCATTCAGATCTGCCCGGTCGGCGCGCTGACCTCCACCACATACCGGTTCCGATCCCGGCCGTTCGACCTGGTTTCGGCGCCGAGCATCTGCGAGCTGTGCGCTGCCGGCTGCGAACTGCGCACCGACCACCGCTCGAACAAGGTGCTGCGGCGCTACGCGGGTGACGATCCCGACGTGAACGAGGAGTGGAACTGCGACAAGGGGCGCTTCGCGTTCCGGTACTTCAGCCATGACGATCGGCTGACCACCCCATTGGTGCGCGGCGCGGACGGCGTGCTGGCGCCGGCATCATGGACCGACGCCATGACCGCGGCGGCGGACGGCCTGGCCGCCGCCCGGACGGCCGGCGGGGTCGGCGTGCTGGCCGGGGGGCGACTGACCGTCACCGACGCGTACGCGTACGCGAAGTTCGCCCGGGTGGCGCTGGGCACCAACGACATCGACTTCCGGGCCCGGGCGAACTCCGCCGAGGAGCTCGACTTCCTCGGGCGCCGGGTGGTCGGCGTCTCGCCGGCAACCGGCGGGGTCAGCTACGCGGCGGTCGAAAAGGCACCGTACGTGTTGCTCGTCGCGCTGGAGCCGGAGGAGGAGTGCCCGATCCTCTTCCTGCGCCTGCGCAAGGCCGCCAGCCGCGGCACCGAGGTCGCCGCGGTCGCCCCGCTCGAGACGCTGGGGCTGCGCAAGGTGGGCGGCACGCTGCTGCCGGCCTTGCCGGGCGACGAAACGGCTCTCGTGCAACGGTTGTCGGGCGACCCCGACGACGAGACGGGGCAGGCGCTGCGCCGGCCCGGGGCGGTGGTCCTGGTGGGCGAGCGCGCCGCCGAGGTGCCCGGCCTGTTGACGGCCGTCGGGGAACTGGCCGACCTGACAGGCGCGGGCCTGGCGTGGGTTCCGCGGCGGGCTGGTGAGCGCGGGGCGTTGGACGTGGGCGCGGTGCCGACCCTGCTGCCGGGTGGCCGCCCCGTCACCGATGACGCAGCCCGGCGCGCCGTCGAGGCGGCCTGGGAAGCCGAGATCCCCGCCGAGCCCGGCCGTGACACCGGCGGCATCCTGGCGGCCGCGGCGGCCGGCGAGCTGGGCGGCCTGCTCATCGGCGGCGTCGAGGTCGAGGACCTGCCGGACCCGTCCGCCGCGCGCCGGGCCATCGCCGCGGCTGGGTTCGTGGTCAGCCTGGAGCTTCGCCGCAGCGAGGTGACGGACCTCGCCGACGTGGTCTTCCCGGTCGCGGCGGCGCCCGAGAAGGCCGGTGCCTACCTCGACTGGGAGGGCCGGGTCCGACCGTTCGCGACGGTGTTGAAGAACGCCGGCGGGCTGGATGACGCGCGCGTCTTGGACACGCTCGGCGTTGAGATGGACGTCGATCTGTACACGCAGACACCCCAGGCCGCGTCGACGGATCTGGCCAGGCTCGGACCGTTCGTCCCCGACCGGACCGGCGGGCCGGTCAGCCTCCCCGCGGTTGCGCGTGCCGAAGGTGACCCCGCCGAACGTCCGGCAGATCCGAGCCAGGTGCGGTTCGCCAGTTGGCGGCTGCTGCTGGACGGCAGCCGGGCCGAGGACGCGGAGCCGCACCTCGCGGCCACCCGGCGGCCGGAGGTCGCCAAGATCAGCCCGGCGACCGCCGCCGGGCTCGGCATCGGAAACGGCCAACTGGTGACGGTGTCCGGCCCGGCCGGCGCCCTGACCCTGCCGGTCGACGTCACCCCCATGGTGGACGGGGTGGTGTTCGTGCCGGGTCGCGTCGGCGGACGGGCCAGCGGCCCGGCGCTCGGCGCCGGCGCCGGCGCGGTGGTGGCCCTCGCCCCGGCCGGTGAGACGGTGGCGGCTGATGCGTCGGGCCCGCTGGGGCCGGAGGCGCGTCGCCTCGGTGAGCAGTTGACGGGAATCGGAGGACACCGGTGACGCCCCTTCAGGTTCCGTCACCCGCCCCCGACGGCTCGGTGGCGCCGCTGCTGGCCGGCGACCCGGTCTGGCTGATGCTCATCAAGGCCGTGGTGATCTTCGCGTTGCTGCTGCTGCTGACCCTGTTCGCGATCTGGTTCGAACGCCGCGTGGTGGGACGGATGCAGCACCGTCCCGGCCCCAACTGGCACGGCCCGTTCGGCCTCCTGCAGTCGCTCGCCGACGCCCTCAAGCTGATCTTCAAAGAGGGCATCGTGCCGCACATGGTCGACAAGGTCGTCTACATCGCGGCGCCCATCATGGCTGCCATCCCGGCCTTCTTGATCTTCTCGATCATCCCGGTGGGCGGGCCGGTCTCGATGTTCGGGCACCAGACCGCCCTGCAACTGGCGGATGTTCCGGTCGGGGTGCTGGTGGCCCTGGCGCTGTCGTCCATCGGCATCTACGGGATCGTGCTGGGCGGCTGGTCTTCCGGATCCACCTACCCGCTGCTCGGCGGGCTGCGCTCGGCCGCGCAGATGATCTCCTACGAGATAGCCATGGGGCTCTCGTTCGTCGCGGTCTTCGTGTATGCCGGCAGCCTGTCGACGTCGGCGATCGTGGCGCAGCAGGAGCCCGGCTGGTACCTGTGGCTGCTGCCGGTCTCGTTCATCGTGTACTGCATCGCGATGGTCGGGGAGACGAACCGCGCCCCGTTCGACCTTCCGGAGGCCGAGAGCGAACTGGTCGGCGGCTACAACACCGAGTACTCCTCGATGCGCTTCGGACTGTTCTTCCTGGCCGAATACATCAACCTGATCAACGTGTCGGCGCTCGCCACGACGCTGTTCCTCGGCGGCTGGCGCGCCCCGTGGCCGATCTCGTTGTGGAGCGCCGCCAACACCGGGTGGTGGACGGCGTTGTGGTTCGCCATCAAGGTGTTGATATTCATGTTCGTGTTCGTGTGGCTGCGCGGCACCTTGCCGCGTTTCCGCTACGACCAATTCATGCATCTGGGTTGGAAGGTCCTGGTCCCGGTCTCGCTGGCCTGGATCCTGCTGATCGGCGTCGCCCGGGTGCTGAACACCGCCACCAGCCTGACCACCGCCGAGGTGCTGCTGTGGATCGGGATCCCGCTGGTGGTGATCCTGTTGATCGTGGCCTTCTGGCCGACGCGGGTGTCGCCCGAGGACGAGGACCTCGACGAGGAGTCGCCACGGCCGCCCATGCCGCAGGTGATCGGGCCGTCACTGGCCGACTATCCCGTTCCGCCGCTGGACCTGGCCGTTCCCGCGTCGCCACCGCGCCGGATTCGGGTTCTGGCGGGCCCCGCACCGCTCGAAACGCCGGGCCGGAACGTCGCCGCCGAAGAGGAGAACGGAGGAAGCGATGTCGATTCTTGACCCGATCAAGGGTTTCGGGGTCACGTTCGGCACGATGTTCCGGCCGGTCGTCACCGAGGACTACCCGGTCAACCCGGCGCCCACCGCGCCGCGCTACCGCATGCGTCATCGGCTGAACCGGCACCCGGACGGCCTGGAGAAGTGCATCGGGTGCGAGTTGTGCGCGTGGGCGTGTCCCGCGGACGCCATCCACGTGGAGGGTGGGAACAACACCCCGGAAGCGAGGTACTCGCCGGGAGAGCGGTATGCCAAGGACTACCAGATCAACTATCTGCGGTGCATCGGCTGCGGGATGTGCGTCGAGGCCTGCCCCACCCGGTCGCTGACCATGATCAACGAGTACGAGACCGCCGACGACGATCGGCAGCGGCTGATCTACACCAAGGACATGCTGCTCGCGCCGTTGTTGCCGGGGATGGAAGCGCCTCCGCACGACGAGCGGCTGGGCGTCGAGAAGGACTATTACGATTACGGACCGGAGTTCCTCGCCGAGTTCAACGAGCGAAACCGGGCCGAGGGCAACCTGATTCCGCAGCCGCCGCCGTTGCCGCCGCTGGGCGTGGCGACGGGCGGGTCGGCCAAGCGGGTGCTGCGGGCCAAGTCGCGACGCGGTGAGGGGCAATCGTGATCGCATCCGTGTTGGCCGGCGGGGCCGCCCTGGCTGCACCGGCCGCCGTGGCGCAGGCCGCCGCCACGGGCGCCGGCGGCGCCGAGCAGATCGTGTTCTGGATCGTCGGGCCGCTCGCACTGCTCGGCGCACTGGGCATGTTGTTCGCCCGGGTCGCGGTGCATTCGGCGCTCTGGCTGGTGCTGACGATGTTCTGCCTCGGCTGCCTGTACATCGTGCAGCAGGCCGAGTTCCTGGGCTTCGCGCAGATCATCGTCTACACCGGCGCGATCATGATGCTGTTCCTGTTCG
>CAZUXD010000020.1:0-65795 GCA_964624455.1 uncultured Actinomycetes bacterium
ATACCTCGGCGGTTGGCTGGACCGCACGCTGGTGCTGATCACCGACGCGCTGTTCGCGTTCCCGTCGCTGCTGCTGGCCATCGTCGTCTCCATTGCCGTCGTCGGCGGGCGATCGAGCGAGGGCGGCGGCATCCTCGCGGCCGCGGTCTCCATCACCGTGGTGTACATACCGCAGTACTTCCGCGTCGTGCGGAACGCGACGGTGTCCGTGCGGGAGCGTCCGTACGTGGAGGCCGCGCGCGCGCTGGGGGCCCGGCCGGGCGAGGTGATGCGGCGCTACGTCTTCGGCAACGTCATCCAATCGGTGCCGATCATCGCGACGATCAACGGGGCGGACGCCATCTTGACGCTGGCCGGCCTGGGCTTCCTGGGATTCGGCATCGAGCCCTCAGCGGCCGCCGAATGGGGGTATCAGCTCAACAAGGCGCTGCCCGACATGGCCTCCGGGATCTGGTGGACCGCTGTCTTCCCCGGCACTGCCATCGTGCTTCTGGTGCTGGGGCTTTCGCTGATCGGAGAGAGCCTGAACGACGTGCTCGATCCGCTGCTGCGCAGCCGCCGGTTGCGCAGCGTCATCCTGCCGTCCCGCTCGGTGCGCAACCCGGCCGTCGCCCCCGCGGAGCCCCTCACCGCGCTGCCGCCGGCCGTGGGCGACGAAGCCCCGGCCATTTCGGTTCGCGACCTGCGCGTCTGGTACGCCGGCGGCGACGGGCCGGTGCGCGCGGTGGACGGGGTGAGCTTCCAATTGCGCCGCGGCGAGGTCCTGGGTCTGGTCGGCGAGTCGGGCTGCGGAAAGTCCACCTTGGGGCGGGCACTGCTGGGGCTCACGCCGCCCACCGCCGGGGTGGACGGGATGGTTGAGTTCGCCGGCCGGGATCTGACCAGGATCTCCGCGAAGGAATGGCAACGCCTGCGCGGCGCCGGCCTCGGAATGATCTTCCAGGAGCCGATGACCCGGCTGGACCCCTTGATGCGGGTCTCGGACCACTTCCGCGAGGCGCTGCGCTCGCACCAGCACCTCTCCCGCCGCGCCGCCGACGAGCGGGCACTCGAGTCGTTGCGCGCCTTGGGGATCCCGCCGTCGCGGTACAAGAACTACCCGCACGAGTTCTCCGGCGGCATGCGGCAGCGCATCATGATCGCGCTCGCGCTGTGCCTGCAGCCGAGCTTCGTCGTTGCCGACGAGCCGACCACCGCGCTGGACGTTCTGGTGGAGGCTCAGATCATCGAGGTGCTGGCCAAGATCCGCGACACGTTCCGCCCGGCGATGATGCTCATCACCCACAACCTGGGCATCGTCGGGAGGGTGTGCGACCGGGTCGCGGTGATGTACGCCGGGCGCATCGTCGAGCAGGGCACGGTCGCGGAGGTGTTCGACGATCCCAAACACCCCTACACCCAGGCGTTGCTCGGCGCCACCATCTCGCTTGAGACCACCGATCTGAAGAGCATTCCCGGTGCCCCACCGGATCTCGCGAACCTCCCGCCGGGCTGCCGGTTCACCGAGCGCTGCCCGTTCGCGATGACGGTGTGCCCCAAGCTCTTCCCCCGCCAGTTGCACCTTCAAGGCCGGACGGTGGAATGCCACCTCTACGATCAGACCCTGTCCGACGCGGAGCGGACGCCGCTGCAGCGAGCCGAGTTGGCGACTGCCGATGAGGCGTGAAACGGCGATGACGGAGCCGGGCGGCGCCACCGCCGCGGCGGATGCGGCGCCGCTGGTCTCGCTGCGCAGGGTCGAGGTGCACTACGCCCTCGGCGGCTCTTCGGTGGGCCGCCTGCTGGGCCGTTCGCACGGGGTCGTCAAGGCGCTTGACGGCGTGTCGCTGCGGGTTGCGCCGGGCGAGATCGTCGGCCTGGTGGGCGAATCCGGATCCGGAAAGTCCACGCTGGGACGGGCCATCCTGGGCCTGGCGCCGGTGACCGGCGGCGAGGTCCGTTACCGCGACACCGTCATCTCCGGCATGGGGGACGCCGATTTCCGGCCGTATCGCAAGAAGATCCAGATGATCTTCCAGGATCCGGCGGCCGCGCTGAACCCGACGATGACGATCGGTCAGGGGATCGCCGACGTCC
The DNA here is from genome assembly GCA_964624455.1 of uncultured Actinomycetes bacterium. Taxonomy (GTDB): domain Bacteria; phylum Actinomycetota; class Actinomycetes; order Mycobacteriales; family Nakamurellaceae; genus Nakamurella. The sequence continues at coordinate 2,077 of CAZUXD010000020.1, forward strand.
TGAAGATCCATCGCATTGCCGAGCAGGAGCGTCCGGGGATCATCCGCGAGTCGCTGGAACGGGTGGGACTGGCCCCGGCGGGCCGGTTCTCGCCGAAGTACCCGAGCGAACTCTCCGGCGGGCAGAAGCAACGCGCGATCATCGCCCGGGCGATCTGCCTCGGCCCGGAGATGCTGATCGCTGACGAGCCGATTTCCATGCTGGACATGAGCGTCCGGGCCAAGATGCTGGACCTGATGGACGGGCTGCGGCGCGATCTGGGCATTTCGTTCCTCTACATCACGCACGACCTGGCCTCCGCCCGCTTCTTCTGCGACCGGATCGCGATCATGTACCTCGGCCGCATCGTGGAGATCGGTCCCACCGCGGAGATCTTCGACTTCCGCGCCCACCCGTACACCCAGGCCCTACTCCGCGCGGTCCCGGACATCTCGCACCGCCGGGACACCGTCACCGAACTACCCCGGGGCGAAATTCCGGACGCCGCCCGGCCGCCGATGGGCTGCGCGTTCCATCCCCGATGCCCCAAGGCGTTCGCTGCCTGCGGCTGGGAGGGGCGGGACCTGCGGACGATCCTTGAGGAGCGCTGGACGGCGGTCGACATGGAAACCTACCGCCGCGAATCGGCGCTGGTGAAGAGCCTCGACGAGGTGGTCACCACGGTTTCCGCGGACGGCGCGGTTGCGCTGGTGCCGAGTTCCGACCCCGACGCGCTGGCGGCGATCATCTCCGAAATCCGGCGGCAGCATCCGGACGAGCCGTTCTTCTCCGCGCTGCGCGGCATGCACAGCGACGGCGGCGGGCTCCGGTTGCAGCTCGCGCCGTTCCGGGAGCCGCTGCTCACCCGGCAGCAGGGCCGCGCGGAACGGGTCGCCTGCCACTTGTATCCCAGCGGCGGCGACGCCGAGGACGGCGAATCCTAGCGGCCGGTCAGCCGGCGGCCACCCGGGCGGGACTGCTGGCGCGCACCACCACCTCGCCCCGGACCGGGCAGATCGTTTCGGCTGCGCCGGAGCGCATCGCCAGATCCATTGCCAGCCGTCCCATTTCGGCCAGCGGGAGGCGCACGGTCGTCAACGGCGGCACGATATCGCGGAGCATCGCGATATCGTCGAACCCCGCCAGCGCCAGATCGTCGGGCACCGAGAGCCCCTGCTCCCGCAGCGCAGCCATCGCGCCGACGGCCATCACGTCGCTCACCGCGAAGACGGCGTCCACGCGCAACTCGCGGTCCAGCAGTTCGGTCATCGCCACGTAACCGCCGTCCCGGGTGAACTGCGCGGCGATGATGTTCTCGGCGGGCAGCGGCACCCCGCACCGGTCGAGGCCCTCCCGGAAGCCGGCCAGCCGTTCCTCGCTGGTGACCAACTGCTCGGGTCCGGCCAGCACCGCGTACCGCCGGTAACCCAAGGCGCACAGCGTTTGCGCGAGCCGGCGGGCGGCATCGAGGTTTTCCACCGCAACGGTGTTCACCCCGGGCAGGTGCTGCCCGATGGTCGCCACGTGTCCGCCGCCGGCGGAGATCGCCGCGAGCACCCGGCGGGTCGCCGCGGTGGCCTCCGGATCGGCGAAGCGCGACCCGGCGAGGATGACGGCCCTCGCCCGCTGGCGCAGCAGCGCCTGCAGGTGCCGAAGTTCCAGCGCCGCGTCCGACAGCGTGGAGGCGACGGTGACGATGAGCCGGCGTTCCGCGGCCGACGCCATCACGCCGGAGGCGATCGCCGCGGCGTACGGGTCGGCGATGTCGTGCACGACGAGGCCCACCGCGGTGGTGGTGCCGCGCGCCATGGCCTGCGCGTTGGCGTTGACCGAGTAGCCCAGCGCCGCCGCCGCGGTCAGCACCCGGGCGGCGAGCTCGGCGCCGACGGTGCGGCCGGCGGATCCGTTCAGCGCCCGCGACGCGGTCGCCAGCGAGACCCCGGCCGCGCCGGCAACATCCGCCAGGGTCACCTGCCCGACCACCGGATTTCCCTTCCGATCCACCTGCCGCCCGGCCTGCTCGCCCGAAGGCCGAACCACGGCGGCCCCGCTGTGCACGACAGTAGCCCGCAGGCCCGCGCCCGGTCGGTTCGTGGGCGCCGCGCCGTAGCATGGGTTCTCGTGCTCGTGCTCGCGCTGGATACCTCGACACCCGCAATCACCGTCGGGCTGGTCCGGCTCGCGCGACCGCACGAGCCGGTCGCCAAGGCGCAGGCCGCGCTGGCCGCCCGGGAGCGCGACCTGCCGGCGGCGGGGAGCGGGTCCGCCTCGGTCCTGACGCCGATCGAGCCGAATTCGGTGCTGGCCGAGCACACCGTCACCGATCCGTTCGGTCACGCCGAGCACCTGATGCCGTTGGTGACGGCGGTGCTGGCCGACGCCGGGCGCGAACCGCACGATGTGGAGGCGGTCGTCGTCGGGATCGGGCCCGGGCCGTTCACCGGCCTGCGGGTCGGCATGGTGACGGCGGCCGCGCTGGGCGACGCACTTCACGTGCCGGTGCACGGCGTGCCCAGCCACGAAGCGACGGCCCGACAGATGGGGTGGGCCGGGGACTTCCTGGTCGTCACCAACGCGCGCCGGCGCGAGGTGTATCTGTCCTCCTACGGGGAGTCCGGCGCCCGGCTGCACGGGCCGGTGGTCGTCGCGCCGGCCGCCGTGCCGGAACTGCTGGCGACGCGTCGCCTGTCGCCGGAGTGGGTCGCCGGCGCGGGCGCCGGACTGGTCGCCGACGTGCTCGCGCTGCCGATCCGCGAACCGGCCGCGCCGCTGTCCGGCTTCCTGGTGGACTGCGCCGCCGGCGGGCTGCTGACGGGCGCGGTGCCCGGCCCGCTGACCCCGCTGTACCTGCGCCGCCCCGACGCGACCGTGCCCTCCGCGCCGAAGCCCGTGCTGCCGCCAACCGGCCCGGTGGCCGGGCAAGCGTCGCCGACCGTCCGTTCGGGCACAGGTGACGAACGGTGACGGCGGCGAGGCGCGCGATCCGGGACGTGTCGGTGGAACCGATGCGGTGGTGGGACATCGGCGAGGCCGCCGCACTGGAGCGGGCGCTGTTCCCGACCGACTCACCGTGGACTGCCGCGGTGTTCTGGTCCGAACTGGCCGCCGGGCACCACTACGTCGTGCGTCGCGGCCGGGGCGGGCGGGTGCTCGGCTACGCGGGCCTCGCCGTAGGGCCGGACGTCGCCGACGTGCAGACCATCGGGGTCGCGCCCGCCGCCCGGCGGCGCGGCATCGGCCGGGCGCTGTTGCGGGACCTGCTGCGCGCCGCCGGGGATCTGCCGGTGCTGCTGGACGTGCGCACCGACAATGCCCCGGCGATCGCGCTGTACGCCGCGGAGGGTTTCCGACGGATCGGGGTGCGGCGGCGCTACTACCAGCCCTCGGATGCGGACGCTTACACGATGCGCCGCCCACCCCCGAGGGGGGCGGGATGATGAGCGGGCTCGGCCCCGGGGCGATGCTGATGGGCATCGAGACCTCCTGCGACGAAACCGGTGTCGGCCTGGTCCGGCTCACCGACGGGGCGCCGCAACTGCTGGGGCATGCGCTCGCCTCCAGCGCCGACGAACATTCCCGGTTCGGTGGCGTGGTGCCGGAGATCGCCTCCAGGGCGCACCTGCAGGCGCTCGTCCCCACCGTCCGAAGGGCTTTCGCCGCGGCCGGCGCGGACCCTCGCGAGGTGCAGGCGATAGCGGTGACGGCCGGTCCGGGGCTCGCCGGGTCGCTGCTGGTGGGCGTCGCGGCGGCGAAGGCCTACGCCGCCGCCTGGGGCGTGCCCCTGTTCGGGGTCAACCACATGGTCGGGCACGTGGCCGCCGACACCCTGGCGCACGGCGCCTTGCCGAAACCGACTCTGGCGCTGGTCGTCTCCGGCGGGCACACGCAACTCCTGCGGATCGACGACCTGGCGGGCGACCGGCCCGGGGCGATCATCGAAGTGGGCACGACAGTGGACGACGCCGCGGGCGAGGCCTACGACAAGGTCGCGCGGCTGCTGGATCTGGGCTACCCCGGAGGCCCCGTCATCGACCGGCTGGCCGGCGACGGCGACCCCGCCGCCGTCGCATTTCCCCGCGGGCTCACATCGCCGAAGGACTCGGGCCGGTACGACTTCTCGTTCTCCGGGCTGAAGACGGCGGTGGCCCGCCATGTGGAGACCGAGCGCCGGGCCGGTCGCGCCATCGAGGTCGCCAACGTGTGCGCCTCGTTCCAGGAGGCCGTTGCCGACGTGCTGACCGCGAAGACGGTTCGCGCTGCCGTCGACCTCGGCATCGGCACCGTGGTGGTGGCCGGCGGGGTCGCGGCCAACGGGCGGTTGCGCGCACTCGCCGCCGAGAGGTGCGCCACGGCCGGTATCGAGTTGCGCGTGCCACCGCCCGGGCTCTGCACGGACAACGGGGCGATGATCGCCGCCCTCGGGGCTCACGTCGCGGCGTCCGGTGCGCCGCCCTCCGGCCCGATGCTGACGGCAGATCCTTCGCTGCCGGTCGAAACCGCGGTAGTGGCGTGAGCCTGCGGACCACCGGAGGTCCGCGGCTAGCTACGCCCGCCTGCCTGTTCATAGTCGTTGCGGCACCGGCCGATATCGGGCCGGCCCCGGGCGACGGCGGAGCCGCCGGGCGGGCGCGTCATGCCCGCCGGGACCCCGGTAGTTGAGACTTGGCACTCTCGCTACTAGAGTGCTAGATGTCCTCCGGATCCACGGCCCGGCACCCGCGACGGCGGGCCCGGACGAGGTGGGCGGTTGTGTCCAACTACAAGCATCGAACCCCAGAAGGGGGAGGTCACATCGTGGCGAGCGTGAACATCCAGCCGCTCGAGGACAAGATCCTCGTCCAGGCCAACGAGGCCGAGACGACGACGGCGTCCGGCATCGTTATTCCCGACACGGCAAAGGAGAAGCCCCAGGAGGGCACCGTGCTGGCGGTCGGCCCGGGCCGCGTCGACGACAACGGCAATCGGGTCCCGCTGGACGTGGCCGAGGGCGACGTCGTCATCTACTCGAAGTACGGCGGCACGGAGGTCAAGTACGCCGGTGAGGAGTACCTCATCCTCTCGGCGCGCGACGTCCTGGCCAAGATCAACAAGTGACGCGCCGGCGGGCCCAGCTCGGGCCTGCCACGCGCATCGGCACGCCCCGGCCCGCGACCGCGGTGCCGGGGCGTGACGCGCTCAAGCCCGAACGAGACGAACCAAGGATCGGTAGGAAATCATGGCGAAGCAGATCAGCTTCGATGTGTCGGCCCGTGCCGCGCTACAGCGCGGAGTGGACAAGCTGACCGACGCGGTAAAGATCACCCTCGGCCCGCTGGGCCGCTACGTGGTGCTGGACAAGAAGTTCGGCGGCCCGACGGTGACCAACGACGGCGTCACCATCGCCCGCGACATCGACCTGGCTGACGCTCGCGAGAACCTGGGCGCCCAACTGGCGAAGACCGCGGCCACCAAGACCAACGACGTCGCCGGTGACGGGACCACCACGGCCACCGTGCTCGCCCAGGCGATGATCAGCGAGGGCCTGCGCAACGTGGCTGCCGGCGCGGACCCGCAATCCCTGCGCGCCGGGCTCGCGGCCGCCGCCGAGAAGGTCGGCCAGGTGCTCACCGAGCGCGCCACGCCGGTCGCCGGCGACCACCAGCGGGTACGCCAGGTCGCCACCATCGCCTCGCGGGACGACGCCATCGGCGCGCTGATCGGGGACGCCGTGGAGAGGGTCGGCGCCGACGGCGTGGTCACGGTCGAGGAATCCTCCGGCCTGCACACCGAACTCGAGTTCACCGAGGGCGTGCAGTTCGACAAGGGCTTCATCTCGCCGTACTTCACCACCGACCCGGAGGCCGGCGAGGCCGTGCTGGAGGATACGGCGGTGCTGCTGGTGCGGGAGAAGGTCTCCGCGCTGGCCGACCTGCTACCGATGCTGGAGAAGGTGTTGGCCGACAACAAGCCGCTGCTGGTGATCGCCGAGGACGTCGACGGCGAGGCGCTGGCGGCGCTGACGGTCAACGCGCTCCGCAAGACGATCAAGGCGGTCGCCGTGAAGTCGCCCTACTTCGGCGACCGGCGGAAGGCTTTCATGCAGGATCTGGCCGTGGTGACCGGCGGCGAATTGGTCTCGTCGGAGGTCGGGCTGAAGCTGTCCGAGGTGGGCACCGACATCCTCGGGTCCGCGCGCCGCGTGGTGGTGACGAAGGACACGACCACCATCGTCGACGGCGGCGGGGGCCGCGAGGCGATCGCCGATCGGGCCGAACAGCTGCGCCGCGATATCGAGGACACCACCTCCGACTGGGACCGGGAGAAGCTGCAGGAGCGGCTGGCAAAGCTGGCCGGCGGGGTCGCGGTGGTGAAGGTAGGCGCGGCGACCGAGATCGAGGTCAAGGAACGCAAGCACCGCATCGAGGACGCCGTGTCGGCCACCAAGGCGGCCGTTGCCGAGGGGATCATCCCGGGCGGCGGATCCGCCCTGGTGCACGCCGCCGCCGAGTTGGAGGGCGATCTGGGCCTGACCGGGGATCGGGCGCTCGGGGTACGGATCGTTCGCCGGGCGTTGACCACCCCGGCGTACTGGATCGCGGCCAATGCCGGCGCCGAGGGAACTGTCGTGGTCTCCCGGATCGCGGCGGCCGATCGCGAGCACGGCTACGACGCGACCACCGGTGAGATCGTCGATCTGCTGGCGGCCGGCATCATCGACCCGGTCAAGGTGACGAGGTCCGCGGTGGAGAACGCGGCATCGATCGCCGGCATGGTGCTCACCACGCAGTCGACAGTGACGGACATCCCGAAACGGGAGGGACCCGCGGCAGCGCCCGCGCACCGCCACTGATCCGGCCCCCGTTCCGACCTCGCTCGATCGGGGTGGCACCGCCCCCCTTTCGGGCGACGGACGCACCGGAAGGGGGATGCTGACACAACGCAGCGCGCGCAGTACGCTCATGCGCGATGAACAGCGAACCCGACAGCCACGTCCAGGTGACGGGTCTTCGCGCACGCCGATGCCGGGGTGATCCGGATTCCAGTTGCCGGCCGGGCGCCGGCGATTTAGCGGACGGCGGCGAGGATCTGCTGTTGTGCCGCCTCGCCGGCCAGCAGCTGCTGCCGCTCGCTCTCGCTGAGACCGCCCCAGACGCCGTAGGGCTCGTGGACCTGGAGCGCGTGACGGCGGCATGCCAAGAGGGCCGGACACCGGGAGCACACGGCCTTGGCCTTCGCCTCGCGACGCGCCCGGGCGGGGCCGCGCTCGCCCTCCGGGTGGAAGAAATATGTGCTGGACATCCCGCGGCATGCGGCATGCAGCTGCCAGTCCCAGAGATCCGCATTGGGACCGGGAAGACGCCTGGTGTCTGCCATCACGTTCCCCTTCTCGACCATCGTGTCCCGGCGCGATCATGGTCACCGGCGACGGACGCCCTGCGAATCGAGCGACGATCGATCGCGACTCGATCCGGGCAGTTGCCGGCGCCGTTGCTTCCACCGGGTTCGTCATCGTGCCGGGGCTGCAGTTGCTCCCAACATAGAACGACCGCGGAACATGATCAAGAGCGCGCCGCTTCGACTCGCGGCGACGAGCCGGCCGTAGCCCAAAGAAGGACTCGCCCCCCTCGGGGGGTGACAGTACGCAGTTGTTCCACTACACTCCGTGATGGTGATGGGCGAACAACCGTCGCGACCGTGAGGCTTGACAACCGATCGAGTCAGCAGCGCCTTCGCCGACCCACCAGCGAATGCCGGCCCAGAGCGCACCGAACGGGTGCGGCCAGCGAAAGGGATGAAGCCCGTGACCAACGTGCTGATCTGCGACGAACGCCGGAGCGTCCGCGACGGGTTGCATCGAGTGATGGCCTCCGTACCGTCGGTCGAGAGTATCGATTCGGTGTCCAGCGGGGACGAGTTGTTGGCACGGTTCGGCCGGGATCCGGCCGATGTCGTCCTGATCGGCACCCAACGGGCGCTGACCACCGGGATCGAGACCACCAGACGACTGCTCGCGGTGCATCCGGCGGCGGCCGTGATCGTGTTCGGCTCCCCGGACGACACGCCGTCGATAGCGGCGGCCATCGCCTGCGGAGCACGCGGCTTCCTGCGCTGGGACGTCACGGCCCCCGAGTTGCTGGCCGCGTTGGCGGACACCTTGACCAGCCCACGAGCCCCGTCGCCGCACGACGCGGTGAGCGGCGATGGCGCGCTCACCGAACGGGAACTGCAGGTGCTTCGCGGGATGAGCCAGGGGCGGTCCAACGGCGAGATCGGACACGAGTTGTTCCTGTCCGAGGACACGATCAAGACCCACGCGCGGCGACTGTTCCGCAAGCTCGGGGCTCGGGACCGCGCGCAGGCCGTCGCGGTCGGTTTCCGGCGGGGTCTAGTGGCTTGAGGACCTGCGCGGTCGGCGCTGACCCGAACGATCGCCGCCGCGCCCGATCGCGGGTATGGTGACGCGATCGGTGGTCGCGAGACGGTGGTCAGGGGCGATGGACCGAATGGATAGCCACATCGACCTGGTGGTCGATCGGGCGGCGGCCGGTGACCGGGAGGCGCTGGCCGACCTACTCGGACGTGTCCACCCGCTGGTCGTCAGGTATTGCCGCGCGCGCGTCACCGCGTCGCACCGCTCGCTGTCGTCGGCCGACGACGTCGCGCAAGAGGTGTGCGTGGCGATCATGACGGCGCTTCCCCGCTACGCCCGCGAAGGGCGACCGTTTCTGGCGTTCGTCTACGGCATCGCCTCCCACAAGGTGGCCGATGCCCACAGGTCGGCCGCCAGGTCGCGGTCCCATCCGGTGGCCGAGGTCCCCGACAGCGTGAGCGACGAGTCCGATCCGCAGGACGTCGCGATCGCCGGTTCGGTGGGCCGCACGATATCGAAGCTGCTGCTGGAACTCGCGCCGCTGCAGCGGGAGATCCTCATACTGCGGGTGGCGGGCGGGCTCACCGCGGAGGAGACCGCCGACACCCTCGGGACCACGCCCGGGGCGGTGCGGGTGGCGCAGCATCGTGCGCTGGGCAAGCTTCGCGCGTTGGTGACCGCCGACGCGCAGCTGGCGGAGTTGTTGAGCTGATGACGCCCCGCCCGCCGCGTCGATCCGCCCGTGCCGCCAGGCCCTCCCCTCCGGAGGATCTGGTCGCCATCGCGTATGACGACGCGGTGTTGGATCGGCTGGCCGCGCGATCGCGCCGCACCGGGCCGGGCGCGCCCGAGACCTGGCCGGACGAGCCCGGCACCGATCCGATCCCGGCGCTCTTCGCGCAGTGGCAGGACGGGCTGACCGCGCGGCGCCCACCGGCCCCGATGAGCACGGAACGGGCCGCGGAGGTGGTCGCGGCCGTGCCCCGCCGGTCCTCGTCGCGGCCGGTGATCGCGGTCGCGGCGGCGATCTGCGCGCTGCTGGTCGGATCCGCCGCGATCGGCGCCCGGTCCGCGCGGCCCGGCGATGCGCTCTTTCCGGTCACCGAGGTGCTCTGGTCGGACCGCGCGCAGTCCGCGGTGGCGGGTGAGCAGGTGCGCAGCGTGATCAACGTTGCCAGGGCGGAACTGGCCGCGGGGCGTGCCGAGCACGCCGAGGCCTTGCTTCAGCAGGCTTCCCGCGGTCTCGCCGACATCAGCAACCAGCAGGAGCAGGCGGAGGTACAGCGCGACCTGACCGAGGTGTGGTCGTCGGTTTCCGTTGCGGGTGACGAGGATTCGGTCGCCGACGGCGCCGGTCACGCCGCCGGGCAGGCCGGTGCTCCGGCGGCGCAGCACGCTGCCAGCCAGGTCGCGACCCGCCCGGCCGATCCACCCGATCCGGCGGCGGCGAAGCCGCCGCCCGCGACCGTCCCGGCGCCCACCACGGTCGCGTCGCCGACCGTGGACACGACGACCGAACCGAGCCCGACCGATGCGACGGATGCCACCACGTCGCCGGCCACCGAGTCCGGCAGCGTGCCGGGGACCTCGACCGACGCGTCGGAATCCGACGCGGGCACCGCCACCTCGGACGCCTCGGCCAGCGGATCGGCGACCGCGACCGGAACGACCGGCACGACCGCGAACTCGTCGTCGACGGCCGTCTCCACCGCGTCATCGGCGTCGAGCACGCCCGGCTCGACGCGCCTCACCACGCCGACACCGTCACCGACGCCGACGCCGACCACGTCGCCGCCCGGTTGATCCGGGTTCGCGCGCACGGGCGCCCGGAACGCTTCCGGCCCGGCCGCCGGCGGGTACGGCAAGGCGGGGCACCTAGCATGGGCTTGGACCGCGCCGCGATCGGACGTGGCCGCCACCGCACGATCGGGAAGGCCTGTTGATATGGCTGCTGCTGCGTACCCGGACCTTCCCAGGGCCGTGCCGCCACCGGCCCCGGAGGAGAAGTTCGGGCTCATCGGCCTGACCTATGACGATGTCCTGCTGCTACCGGACGCCTCCGACCTGATCCCCAGCGAGGCGGACACCTCGACCCGGCTCAGCCGCCGGGTGCGGCTGCAGATCCCCCTGGTGTCCAGCGCGATGGACACCGTCACCGAGGCCCGGATGGCGATCGCCATGGCCCGGCAGGGCGGAATCGGCGTGCTGCACTACAACATGCCGCCGGATGATCAAGCGGCGCAGGTCGAGACGGTCAAGCGCTCCGAGGCGGGAATGGTGACCGATCCGATCACCTGCTCGCCCGACGACACGTTGGCGGATGCCGATGCGCTGTGCGCGCGGTATCGCATCTCCGGAGTCCCCGTCACCGACGACGACGGCCGCCTGGTGGGCATCATCACGAACCGGGACATGCGCTTCGAGAACGACTTCTCCCGCCCGGTGCGGGAGGTGATGACGGCCATGCCGTTGGTCACCGCGCCGGTGGGGGTGCGGCCCGAGGACGCGCTGGACCGGTTGCGCAGCCACAAGATCGAAAAGCTGCCGCTGGTGGACGCCGACGGGCGGTTGCGAGGGCTGATCACGGTCAAGGACTTCGCCAAGACCGAGCAGTACCCGCACTCCGCGAAGGACTCGTCCGGCCGGCTGCTGGTCGCCGCTGCGGTGAGCGTCGGGGACGCCGCGTTCGACCGCGCGATGACGCTGGTGGAGGCCGGCGTGGACGTGCTGACGGTCGACACGGCGCACGGGCACTCCGTCGCGGTGGCCGACATGGTCGCCCGGCTGGTCAAGGAGGCCGGCGGGAGGGTCGACGTCATCGGCGGGAACGTCGCCACCCGAGCAGGTGCGCAGTCCCTGATCGATGCCGGCGCCGATGCCGTGAAGGTGGGCGTGGGGCCGGGCTCGATCTGCACCACCCGGGTGGTGACCGGGATCGGCGTCCCGCAGGTCACGGCGATCCACGAGGCCGCGAAGGCCTGCCGGCCGGCGCACGTCCCGCTGATCGGGGACGGCGGGCTGCAGTATTCGGGCGACATCGCCAAGGCGATCGCGGTGGGGGCCGACACGGTGATGCTGGGATCGCTGCTCGCCGGCGTGGAGGAATCGCCCGGCGAGTTGATCTTCGTGGGGGGCAAGCAGTACAAGGCCTATCGCGGGATGGGCTCGCTGGGAGCGATGCGATCGCGGAGTTCCTCGCGCGCGGGGTCGGGCCCGGACGGGGATTCGCGGCCGGGGGGCGGCTATTCCCGCGGCCGCTACGGCCAGCAGGATGTGCTTTCCGACGACAAGCTCGTCCCGGAGGGCATCGAGGGCCGGGTGCCGTTCCGCGGGCGGCTTGCCGATGTGATCCACCAATTGACCGGCGGGCTGCGAGCGGCTATGGGCTACACGGGCTCGCGCACCATCCCCCACCTGCAGCAGGCCAGGATGGTGCGGGTGACGTCCGCGGGCCTTCGCGAGTCGCACCCGCACGACGTCACCATCACCGCCGAGGCGCCCAACTACTTCGACCACTGACCGGGCCCTTCGCGGGCCCGCCGCGGGCCCGCCGCGCGGATCCATGCCGCGGACATGCATGATCGTGGCGGGCAGGTGGCGGGACGGGCCGCGAGCATGCCGGCGCCGGCGCCTCCATGGGCCGCCGCAATGATGATCGGAGGGTGGCAGTGCCGGAGAGCGTGGAGATCGGCATGGGCCGGGAGGCTCGCCCGACGTTCGAACTGGACGACATCGCGATCGTGCCGTCGCGGCGGACCCGATCGTCGGCGGAGGTCTCGACGGCCTGGCATATCGACGCCTACCGGTTCGACATCCCGCTGGTGGCGGACTCGTCGGATTCCGTGTCGTCTCCCGAACTCGCGGTGGAGGTCGGCCGGCTCGGCGGGCTCGGCGTGATCGACGCCGAGGGGCTGTGGGCGCGACACGCCGATCCCGGGGCCGTCATCGACGAGATCGTCGATATCGCCACGAGCGCCGACGATCCGCACGCGGCCACCGCCGCGTTGCAGCGGGCGTACGCCGCGCCGGTCGATAGCGCCTTGCTGGCGGCCGCGATCGGCGTGCTCAAGGCCGGCGGCTCGACGGTGGCCGCGCGGGTCTCGCCGCAGAACGCCGCCGAACTGGCCGGGCAGGTGATCGCCGCGGGCGTCGAGGTGCTCGTCATCCAGGGCACCATCGTGTCCGCGGAGCACGTGCAGCGCGGCGGCGAGGCGCTGAACCTCAAGTCGTTCATCTCCGAGTTGGATGTTCCGGTGATCGTGGGCGGGGCGGCCAACTACCAGACCGCCACCCACTTGATGCGCACCGGTGCGGCCGGCGTCATCGTCGGCACCGGGGCCGGCGCGGCGTCGACAACCGATGCGGTGCTGGGAATCTCGGTTCCGATGGCAACCGCGATCGTGGACGCGGCGGCCGCCCGCCGGAACTACCTGGACGAGACCGGCGGCAGGTACGTGCATGTCATCGCCGCCGGTGACATCTCCAGCAGCGCCGACATTGCCAAGGCGATCGCGTGCGGGGCGGACGCCGTGATGCTCGGCGAGCCGTTGGCGGCCTGCGACCTGGCGCCCGGGCGCGGTTGGTACTGGCCGCACCAGGCGGCACATCCGGTGTTGCCGCGCGGGTATCCGGCGCCCTGCGGCCTGGCGGACACCTCCCTCGACGTGCTGCTGCACGGCCCGTCCAGCGACGCGGAGGGCCGTTCCAACCTGTTCGGCGCGCTGCGCCGCGCGATGGCCAAGGCCGGCTACTGCGACCTCAAGGAGTTCCAGAAGGTCGGACTGATCGTCCTTCGATGACACCGGCCCCCCCACCGGCCCGTACGCCCCGACCCGTGGCCGGCTTCGCGAGCGAGGCAAGGGAATCCTTGGTGGCCGCCATCGACGTCGGCGGGACGGTGATCAAGGCCGGTCTGGTCGACCGCGATGCGGCGGTGCGCTACGAGCGGCGGCACCCCGCCGCGGTGGATCAGGGGCCAGCCGCGCTGGTGGCGCAGATCGAGTCGATCGCCGCCGGCCTGTCCCGCGCCGCGATGAGTCGGGGTCGCCTGCGGGCGCTGGGCATCGGAGTCCCCGGAATCGTGGACCAGGCCGCCGGAATTGCCCGGTACGCGGCGAACCTCGGTTGGCGCGACGTGCCGTTCGGCGCCATGCTCGTCGAAAGACTCGATGTACCAGTGTTTCTCGGTCACGACGTGCGCAATGGAGCGCTGGCCGAGGCGCGCCTGGGAGCCGGCCGGGACGCGGCGTCGGTCTACTTCCTGGCGATCGGAACCGGGATCGCGGGCGGCCAGGTCACCCGCGGCGTCGTCGATGACGGTGCGACCGGGCAGGCGGGTGAGATCGGTCATCTTCTCGTGCGGCGCGGCGGCCCGCGGTGCAACTGCGGGAACCGGGGATGCCTGGAGGCGATGGCCTCCGCATCCCGGATCGCCGAGGCGTACCGCCGACGATCGGGGTCTGCCGTCAGCGCCGCGGACGTCGCCCGACTGGTCGAGGCCGGCGACCCGGTCGCCGTCGCGGTGTGGGACCGGGCGGTGACGGCGCTGGCCGACGCGCTGGCGGCCCAGGTGGTGCTCGCCGACCCGGGCTGCATCGTGATCGGCGGCGGGCTGTCCCTGGCCGGCGACACGCTGCTTCGCCCGCTCGCGGGGGCGCTGCCGGAGCGGTTGACGTTCCGTGCCCCGCCGCCGGTCCGAGCGGCGCTGCTGGGCGACCGCGCCGGCCTGGTCGGCGCTGCGTTGCGGGCCTGGGATGCGCTGGGCGGGCAGTCCGAGCGGTGAGATCGTGGGGATGGAGGATGGGGCGGTGACGGGTTCAACGGCGCCGATGACGGCGCCGATGACGGAGGATGAGCCGATGACAACCGCGTCGGATCCGCTGACCCCCTCGCCGGAGCCCATGCTCCTGACCGGCGCGCGGGTGGTGACGCCGGAGACGGTGCGGAGCGACGCCGCAGTGCTCGTCGCGGCCGGGAAGATCGCCGCGGTCCTCGACAACCGGCAGGGCGACGTCAGTTTCACCGGAACGGAGCCCCCCTTCACCGGAACGGAGCCCCCCTTCACCGGAACGGAATTCCCCGCCGAGCACGTCGCCGCGCTGCTCGCCGCGGCGCGGCGCATCGACCTGGCCGGCGGTTACCTGCTGCCGGGGCTGATCGACCTGCACGTGCACGGCGCCGCCGGCGCCTCCTACGACGACGGCGCCGAGGCCGTCGCCACCGCGGTCGCGGCGCACCGGCGGCACGGCACGACATCGACGATTGTCTCGCTCTTGACCGCCGGCCCGGACGAGATGATCACCGCGATCGAGGGTGCCGTGGGGGCGATCCGCGGCGATCCGCGGATCCTGGGCATCCATCTGGAAGGCCCCTTCCTTGCCGAAAAGCGCCGCGGCGCACACGATCCGAGCAAGCTGCAACTGCCGGATCCGGCGTTGCTCGAGCGGCTTCTGCGCGCCGGTGAAGGACTGATCCGGATGGTGACCCTGGCGCCCGAACTGCCGGGCGGCCTGCAGTTGGTGCGCGATCTCACCGCGGCAGGGGTGCACGCCGCGGTCGGGCACTCCGATGCCGGTTACGGCGCGGCGGCCGCCGCTTTCGACGCGGGGGCGGACATCGTGACCCACGCCTTCAACGGCATGCGGCCGCTGCACCACCGTGATCCGGGGATCATCGGCGCCGGCCGGGACGCCGGCGTGGTGTTCGAGGCGATCAACGACGGCGTGCACCTGCACGACGCGACGGTGCGGATGCTGCATGCGATCGCGCCCGGCCGCCTGGCGTTCGTCACCGACGCCATGGCCGCCGCGTGCGCGGGGGACGGCCGGTACCGGCTGGGATCGCTCGATGTCGAGGTGGCCGGCGGCGTCGCCCGGCTGGCGAGTGCTGGCCCGCAGCTCGGATCGATCGCGGGGTCCACCCTGACCATGGATGTGGCGCTGCGGCGGGCGATATGCGATGTGGGGCTCGGCATCGTCGACGCGGTGCTGGCTTGCGCGTCGACGCCCGCCCGGCTACTCGGGCTGTCCGACCGGGTCGGCGCGATCGCCCCGGGGCTGACAGCCGACCTGCTGATCATGGACGATGCGTGGCGGATCCGCGCGATGCTGCTTGCAGGCGAATGGGCCGACGAGCGCCGGCCCTGACCGCCGTCCGTGGGCGAGGGGCGCAGCGCCCGGCGCGGACGCTGTCCGGTGGCCCGCAGGGCATGCGACGACCGAACCCTCAGGGGCGACGGGGCTTTCGGCGACGCAGCCCGGCGGCAAGCAGCCGGGCCAGCAGTTCGCGGGACTCCACCGCGATGGCGCCGGCGTCCAACAGCGCCTGGTAGCGCTCGCCGGGCACGTCGTAGTGGTCCCGGTGAAACGCCCGCCCCGGCAGGCCGCAGGCCGCCGCGAACTGGTGCAGTTCGGCCAGGCTGAGGTCGCTCACCAGGTGCGCGAACACGCGCCCGTGCGCCGGCCATCGCGGCGGGTCGATCAAGAGCGCCACCGCGCCAGACTATGACGCTTCGCCGCGGCGGCTGCAGCGCGCGGCGGCGCGACCGGGAGAATGCGGGTGACGCGATTCGGCGGGCGGCGCCGTCGCCGGGAGGAGATGTCGTGCCGGAGCAATTGCCCACAGCTGCAGAGGCGCCCTCGACGGGTGGGCCGGGGCCGGGACCGTCGTCATCGCCGCCTTTCGCACCTTCGCCGCGGCCGGTGCTCGTCGTCGACTTCGGTGCGCAGTACGCCCAGCTCATCGCGCGCCGGGTCCGCGAGGCGAAGCTGTACTCGGAGATCGTGCCGTCGTCGACATCGGTGGCCGACCTGCTGGCGCGGAACCCGGCCGCGATCGTGCTGTCCGGCGGGCCGGCCAGCGTCTACGCCGAGGACGCGCCCGCCGTCGATCCCGCGCTGTTCCACGCGGGGGTCCCGGTGTTCGGGATCTGTTACGGCTTCCAGGCCATGGCCCGCGCCCTCGGCGGACAGGTGGACCGGACCGGCCGGCGGGAGTACGGCGGCGCGCTGCTCAGCGTGACCGAACCCGGCTCGAAGCTGCTCGGATCGGTGCCGGGCCGATTCACGGTTTGGATGAGCCACGGCGACGCGGTGACGCGGGCGCCGGACGGATTCGTCGTCACCGCCGCCACCGCGCACACCCCGGTCGCGGCGTTCGAGAACCCCGCCGCGCGCCTGGCGGGCGTGCAGTTCCATCCCGAGGTGCGGCACACGCAGCACGGGCAGCAGGTGCTCGAACGGTTCCTGTACGAGGTCGCGGCGCTGTCGCCGGACTGGACCGCCGGCAGCATCCTCGCCGGCCAGATCGCGGCGGTGCGGGCGCAGGTCGGCACCGGCCGGGTGATCGCGGCGCTGTCCGGCGGGGTGGATTCGGCGGTGGCCGCGGCGATCGTGCACCGCGCGGTCGGGGATCAGCTGACGTGCGTCTTCGTCGATCACGGCCTGCTGCGAGCGGGGGAGCGCGAGCAGGTGGAACGGGACTACGTCGCGGCGACCGGGATCCGGCTCGTCACCGTCGACGCCGCGGACGCGTTCCTGTCCGCGCTGGCGGGGGTGACGGAGCCCGAGGCCAAGCGCAAGATCATCGGGCGCGAGTTCATCCGGACCTTCGAGCAGGCCGCCGCGACGATCGCCGCAGATGCTTCCGTGCCCGGTGGGCCGGAACCCGTCGGGGTAATTCCGGCGCCGGTTCGATTCCTGGTGCAGGGCACGCTGTATCCCGACGTGGTGGAGTCCGGCGGGGGATCGGGCAGCGCCACCATCAAGTCGCACCACAACGTCGGCGGCCTGCCCGAGGAGATGACCTTCGAGTTGGTGGAACCGTTGCGGGCGCTGTTCAAGGACGAGGTCCGGCTGCTGGGCGCGGAGCTGGGACTGCCCGATCCCATCGTGCGGCGGCATCCGTTCCCCGGGCCGGGCCTCGGGGTGCGGATCATCGGAGAGGTGACCGCCGAGCGGCTGAGGGTGCTGCGCGCCGCCGACGCGATCGTGCGCGAGGAGATGACGGCGGCCGGTGTGGACGGCGAGATCTGGCAGTGCCCGGTGGTCCTGCTGGCGGACGTGCGCTCGGTCGGTGTCGCCGGGGATGGGCGGACCTACGGCATGCCCGTGGTGCTGCGTCCGGTGACCAGCGAGGACGCCATGACGGCGGACTGGGCGAGGCTGGACTACGACCTGCTGGCGCGCATCTCGGGCCG
Organism: uncultured Actinomycetes bacterium; assembly: GCA_964624455.1. Taxonomy (GTDB): domain Bacteria; phylum Actinomycetota; class Actinomycetes; order Mycobacteriales; family Nakamurellaceae; genus Nakamurella. The sequence goes on from CAZUXD010000020.1 coordinate 19,602, forward strand.
GATCACCGGGGAGGTGGACGGCGTGACCCGGGTGGTGCTGGATGTGACGAGCAAGCCGCCGGGGACCATCGAGTGGGAATGATCCGGCGTGGGGCCCATCGGTTGGCGCGGCGACCGCGACACTGTTGCGAAATGTTCAAAACTCGTCCGATATGCCGCACTTTTCGCAACAGTGTCGATGAACGGGGCGCCTGCCGGCGGCCGGTGCGGGCCGGTCGGCCGGCCGGCGGCGCGGGCTACCGCAGCACCTTCTCGAACGCCCGCGCGATGAGCGCGTAGCCCGCGTCCGTCGGGTGGATGTCGGTCGAGCCGGAACAGCCGTAGTACACGAGCGCGCAGTGATCGCCGGCCCCGCGCACGTTGATCGGCCCGAACGCGTCCGCGGTGCGGTCGAAGTGCAGCAGCGCGACCGCCGCGACGTTGAGGTCGAAGGCGACCGCCGCGATATTGCTGAGCGGGTAGGCGAAGCCGAAGGGGTTGTAGGGCGCCAGGACCACGATCGTGGCGAACGGCGCCGCGCGCCGCAACTTCGTCAGGATGGTCGAGAGATTGCTGCGCATGGTCTTCAACGCGGCGGCGAGGCCCGGGCAGGCCGGATTGCTCAGGCACTGCTCGGCGACCGGCAGCATGTCGGTGGAGCCGATCGACACGGTGATGACGCCGCGCTGCCAGCGGTGATGCGAGAGAAGGTCGGTCGCCGCGCGCAACTGCGACCCGGCGTACGGGTCGTGCAGCAACTGCTCGGTCGTCGCGCCCATCGCGGTTCCCTCGACCGTCCACTTGCATCCGCCGTTGATCATGGTCGTGGTGGTCTCCGCCGGGCAGGAATAGTTGGTCGCTTCCGTGTGCAGATACCCTGCGAGATCGTCCGTGTAGCCGGTGAAGTCGGCCAGGTCCAAGTATCCGGGCGAGGTCGAATCGGTGAAGTCGTCGAACTTGGCCTGGGAGTACCCGAACGCGAGCGAATCGCCGAGCGAGAGGTAGTACGCCGGGCCGCTGCGGGGGCTCTGCACCAGCGGGGCCGCGCCGGCCGCCGGGGCCGCCACCACCATCAGCGCGGCGACCATCGCTCCGCAGAGCCCTGCCCATCGGGATACGCGCATCTGGTCCTCCGATCTCCGACCCCGGAGCAGCCCCAACCCGCGGAAGGGTGACGGAGTACGGACCGGACGCTACTCCCGGCGGGGACTCCCGGGAATACGGCGAATGGGCGAAGCCCACCGGCCGGATTCGGCCGGGTTCGACGCGGGCGCGCTCGTTGCCGGGCGCGAAGAGGGCCCTCCCGGCGCTGCGACCGCGGCTCCTACGGCACGCACCGTCACGGCAGGGTCGGAGGGCCCTCCCGGCGCTGTGACCGCGACACTGTTGCGAAATGTTCAAAATCTGTCCGATATGCCGCACTTTTCGCAACAGTGTCGATGAATGCCGGGCCCGATCGTGGCCGCCGCCCGACCGGCCGGCCCGCCGCTCACCGGTTCGGCCCGCGGCGCCGGCCGGGCAGCGAGGTCGCCACCAGCACCAGGCCGATCGCCGCCACGACGCCGGCTGCGATCCACTCCCAGCTTCCCGTGAGCAGCCACCAGGTGTTGCCGGTCAGGCCCATCGACGCCACGGCCAGGAACAGCGCCGCGAGCAGCGCGCCGAACATGTCCGCCCGCCGGCCGGGAGGCTTGCGCTCAACCATTGCTGCGCACCGTCGCCTGGCCGGCGTTGCTGCGGACCTCGACCTTCAGCGTGCCGGATTCCACGTCACCGTCCTGATGCCCGTCGGCTTGCGGGTGCACACCGCTCTGGGCGTTACCCAGGCAGCGGACGTCGCCGACGGTGGCGCTGCAGGTGGCGTCGACCCGCAGGCCGGCCGGCACGATGATCTCGGCCTGGCCGCCGCGGACCGTGAGGTCGGTCGCGACGACCTCACCCTTCGGGATCTGCAGGCCGGAGAGGTCCAGCGTCGCCTGCCCACCGTTCCAGACGTACGAATCCTGCACCTGCGCAACGGTGTTCGGCGTCCACGTGTGCTGGCCGTACCCGTCCGTGCCGCTGATGCCGGTGACCGTCAGCGCCAGGGTCGCCACCGACAGCACGATGCCCGGCCCTATCAGCGAGTGCCCGCCGGAGCCGCGCAGCGAGGAGATCAGCAGGCCTGCGCCGACAAGGGCCAGCATGATCCCGGCTATCGCGGCCCAACTCGGCGTCCACCAGCCCGCGACCGTTCCGCCGGCCGCGAGCGCGCCGGCAAGGAGCGCGAGGCCGAGGAAGAGCCTGGCCACGGCGCGGCCGCCGCGTGCGGGACGGGCCGCGACCGGCTCCGGCTCGGGCGCCGGATCGGGAAGGTCCCAGGCGAACGGTGCGGCGCCCAGGGGGTCCCAGGAGGGCGGCGTGCGTCCCTGCGAGAGCAGGCCCTCGGGTGTCGGTGGCTGCGATGACGAACCTTCCGGGGGCGCAGGTTCGGCGGCGGCGGGGCCGGTCTGCTGCGGCGCATCCGCCGAGCCGGTCGCCGCCGCCGCGGACGCGGACGGGGCGGCGGCCGATCCCGCGAGACGCTCGCCTCGCCCGCCGGCGACCCGCTCGGTCCACTCCCCGGCGCGTGCGCCCCAGGCAGCGACCCGGTCGGCGAACTGCTCGGCGCGCCGGCCCCAGTCCGGATCGTCATCACCGCCCGCGACGGCGGGCCCCGCGGAACCGCCACGTGCCGGATCGCCAACCGTGCCATCGTGGTTGTCCGGACCGCGGACGGCGGCATCGTCATCGCCTTGGAGGCGAAACGCTGCCGCGGCGTCGGCATCCCCATCGCTGCCGCTCCGCCCATGCTGGCAGGGACCCCGTCCGCCGACGCGGACCAGGGCGAACACCACGATCGCGGCTATCACCACCGGCCAGAACGGCAGTCCCCAGGAGAACACCGAACCGGCGCTGGACACTGCGACGATGATCAGCACGACGGTCAGCGCCGTGGACACCGACGATCGTCCGCGGCCGGCCAGCGCCTCGACGGCGGATACCTCGTCGCCGTCCGCGGCCATCAGCAGCCAGCCGACGCAGTACAGCAGCACCCCGGAACCGCCGAAGACCGCCAAGACGACGAACGCCACGCGGAAGAGCACGGGATCGACGCCGAAGGCGCGGCCCAGGCCGCCGGCGACCCCGGCGACCTTGCGGTCGGCCCGCGAGCGGCGGGGCAGGAAGGTGTGGCCGGCTCGCGCGGCACGTTCGTCGGTGTCGTTGGTCATGGCAACGAGCCTGCCCGGCGGCGGATGACAGCACCATCGGGGAACGCCCCGGTTTGTCAATCCAGGGTGAACCCTGATCCGTTTCGCGGCTTCCCATGTGACCCTGGAGGGGTGAGTGCACCCGAGCCCGCCGCGCCGCCGACGGCCGGTTCCGGCGCGCCTGGCACGCGGGGGACAGCGGACGCCGGCATGCCTGCGGCACGCGGAGCACCGGCACCGGTCGGCACCCCGCCGGCGCGGGGGGCATCCGGGCCGGCCCTCGCCGGCCCGGACCGCGCCGTATCAGCGCGGACGCCCGACGGGATCGCCCGGCTGCTGCGCGACCCCGACGATCACGTCATCGCCGGCGTCGCCGCCGGCATCTCGGCGCACCTGAGGATCAGGGTGGCCTGGGTGCGGGTGGCGTTCGTGGTCCTGGCGGTGCTGGCGGGCGCCGGCGTCGTCGCCTATGCCCTGCTGTGGATCTTCGTGCCCGTGGGCAGGCCGGGCAGTCTGCAGCCCCGCAGCGCGTCGCCGGCAGAGCGTCGTCAGGCGATCGGGATTGCCGCTATCGGGGTGGCGCTGCTGATCGTGGCGGCGTCCTTGGGGGTCGGCCGATGGATCGGGTGGCTGATCGGCCCGCTCGGGGTGGTGGCCATCGGCGGCGCCTTCATCTGGCGGGAGGCGGACGACTCCCGGCGGGCCCGGTGGCGCCGCACCGCCGCCGGGATCGTCGGCCCGACCCGCGGCACGTGGTGGCGCATCGGCGGCGGGGTCGTGCTGGTCGTCGGCGGGCTGGCGATGTTCGCCGTCGGGCGGCTGGACTTCGCCGCCGCCCGGTCCGCGCTGGTCGCGGTGCTGCTCACCCTGGTGGGAGTCGCCGTCATCACCGTCCCGTGGTGGTTCCGGCTGGTGCGGGACCTGGGCGACGAGCGTCGCGAACGGGTTCGGGAGCGCGAACGGGCCGAGATCGCCGCCCACCTGCACGATTCCGTGCTGCAGACCCTCGCGCTGATCCAACGACAGTCGGCTGACCCGCGCGAAGTGCAGCGGTTGGCGCGGAGCCAGGAACGGGAGCTTCGGACGTGGTTGTACGGCCCCACCGGGTATGCGGCGGCCGGCGGTGCGGCCGGGTCGTCCGCGCCCGGCGCGACCGATCCCGGCGCGACGTTCGCTGCGGTGCTGGCCGCCGCGGCGGGGGAGGTGGAGGACACCTACAACATCTCGGTATCCCCGGTCGTGGTCGGTGACGCGCCGATGGATCCGCACCTGGCAGCCCTCGCCGCGGCGGCCCGGGAGGCGATGGTCAACGCGGCCAAGCACGCCGGGGTGGGCGAGGTCAGCGTCTACGCCGAGATCGAGAATGGTACGGCCGCGGTGTTCGTCCGGGACCGTGGCCGCGGCTTCGACCAGGATGCGGTCGGCCCCGACCGGCGCGGCGTGGCGCAGTCCATCCGCGGCAGGATGGGGCGGCACGGCGGCACCGCGGAAATAAGGTCCGCGCCCGGGCAGGGCACCGAGGTCGTGCTGACGATGCCGGTGACGGATACCGCCGGCATCTCGCGGAGCTAGCAAGTGCAAGCTGGGGCGTGCAGCAAGCAGCCCCGCACGTGAATCCAGGCGCGGGGCTGCTTGCTGCGTCGAAGGTGGCATCTCCGTCGGCGTCCAGAACGAGAGGAGCGCTACCTCGGCTGCAGCGTCACGCTATGTGGACGACGCTGGCGTTGCCGAAGCCCGCCCATGTCAGCGTGATGGCCGAAGTGCCGCCGCCACCGGTGAAGTGGAACGTGTACGTGCCGGGCAGGAGGTTGTCGCCGCTGCTGAATGACCGCCAGCCACTGGCGTAGTAGCTGTCGGCAGTTCCGGAGTCGGAGATGACCTGAACCGCGTGGAAGTAGACCGTCTGGCGAGCGTTGGCGTGGTTGTTCGGGTTGGGTTCGATGACGGTGTAGGTCTTGGTGTCGCGGGTGCCGTTGTAGGTGGCTGCGAAGGTGTAGGTGCCGGGTAGCATCTCGGCCTGCACCATCCCGTGGTTGTTCGGGTTGATGGTGGTGATGGAGCGCCATCCGGCTGCGTAGTAGGAGGCGGACCCGTTGTTCGGAATGTCAAGAATGCTGTTGGTGTGTGATTGCAGTTCCACGCTGACAGCTGCCGCGTGGAAGTAGACCGTTTTGTTTCCACTGACCGTTACCGTCTTGGTGTCCCGTGTTCCGTTATAGACTAACGCAAACGTGTACGTGCCTGGCGCCAAGCTGGTCCGCATCATTTTGGGATCGTTCGGGTTCTTCGTGGTGATCGTGTGCCATCCGCCCGAGTAATACGAAACAGACCCGTTGTTCGGAATGTCAAGAATGCTGTTGGTGTGAGACTGCAGTTCCACATTTACGGTAGCCGTGGTCGGCGGATCAGCCGCAGCATTTGGAACCAGCACTACCGCGGCCGCGACGAGTGTCGCTCCGGCAACGAGCGATTCGACCTTGACGCGTGAGAACTTCTGGTTCTCCGCTCGGTGCATCCCAATTCTCATAGTGCCCTCCTCTTGCCTCCAGGTCAACAATCCCGCAACCACTGCGAGTGACTGTTGTTGGCCGATCCGACACTTGAGCGTAAGAGCGCAAAAATCCATCTGTCAAATGCTTCCGCGATTTCACGGAGGGTATGAAACGGTTACACACGGTGGTTGTTTGGGCTTTCACCTGGCCCGAAGGTGCAAATCGATTCATGATCGATCTGCAAAACCTGAAGCTGTGAGTGCATTTGAACGCGCGTCCACCCGGACGCGCTCGGATGAACCCAGACATTGACGATGAGTTCCGCCCGCGCAGTTTGACGTCGAATCCGTATCCGCCGCGCGGTCGATCGGTTCGGTAGCCTGCGAACATCCCCGGCGCGTGGCCGCAGCACCCCCCGATCGACCTGCACGGGGATGATGTGGCTGGTCCCCGGCAACTGCAAGCATGTAGGGATGACGATGACGCTCCCGGTGCGGGTGTTCCTGGTCGACGACCACGCGCTCTTCCGCACCGGCGTGAAGGCGGAACTGGCCAACCTCGGTGACGAGCGGATCGAGGTGGTCGGGGAGGCCGGCTCGGTGCCCGAGGCCGTCGTCCGGATCGGCGCGACGCCGCCGGACGTGGTCCTGCTGGACGTGCACATGCCCGACGGCGGGGGCCGCGCCGTGCTCGAGCAACTGCACACCACGCTGCCCGAGGTGGTGTTCCTGGCCCTGTCGGTGTCGGATGCCGCCGAGGACGTCATCAACGTCATCCGCGCCGGCGCGCGCGGCTACGTCACCAAGACCATCTCGGGCCCGGAACTGGCCGACGCGATCGTCCGGGTGCACAGCGGAGACGCGGTGTTCTCGCCCCGGCTCGCGGGGTTCGTGCTGGACGCGTTCTCCGAACGGCCCGGCTCGGCGCCGGTGTCCGATCCGGAGCTGGACCTGCTCTCGCCCCGGGAGCGCGAGGTGCTCAAGCTGCTGGCCCGCGGATATGCCTACAAGGAGATCGCCGCGGAGCTGTTCATCTCCATCAAGACGGTGGAGACGCACGTCTCCAGCGTGCTGCGAAAGACCCAGATGTCCAACCGGTATGCGCTGTCCCGCTGGGCGAGCGAGCGCCGCCTCGTCTGATCCATGGGGCCCGGGTCCAGGTCGTCCGGCAGCGATCGCGGCCGCCGGCCCGAGGTGCCGGCACCGCTCCGAGTTGCCGGCCGGTTGTTTGCGCGGCACGGTATGGGGGTAGTTGGCGCACACCCGGGTGCAAGGCCGGCCGTGCGAGGTCAGGCCGTGCAAGTTCAGGCCGTGCACGTTCAGGCAAGGCGTGAAGGATGAATCAGGCATGACCGAGACCCCCCCAACCAGGACGTTCCTCGGCTGGCCGGTGCTGCGGCAGTTCGCCGGTCGCGATCGGCTGGGGCGCGGGGCCGCGGCGCTCTCCCCCCGGATGGCGCAATACGTCGCGCGCACCGAGACGGCGGACCGGGTGGTGCAGAGCATCTGCCCGTACTGCGCGGTCGGCTGCGGGCAGCGGGTGTACGTCAAGGACGAGAAGGTCATCAACATCGAGGGCGATCCGGACTCGCCGATCAGCCGCGGACGCCTGTGCCCGAAGGGCGCGGCCACCGAGCAGCTCGTCAACATGCCCGGGCGGCAGACGAAGGTGTTGCACCGCAAGCCGTTCGCGGCCGACTGGGAAGTGCTCGACGTCGACGATGCCACCGACATGATCGCGCATCGGGTGCTCCAGACCCGGGAGCGCACATGGCAGGAGCGCGACGAGAAGGGCCGCCTGCTGCGCCGCACGCTGGGCATCGCCGGGCTCGGCGGCGCGACGCTCGACAACGAGGAGAACTACCTCATCAAGAAGTTGTTCACCGCGATGGGGGCTATCCAGATCGAGAACCAAGCGCGTATTTGACACAGCGCCACGGTCCCCAGTTTGGGGTCATCGTTCGGGCGCGGCGGCGCCACCACGTTCCAGCAGGACCTGCAGAACTCGGACTGCATCGTCATCCAGGGCTCCAACATGGCCGAGTGCCACCCCGTCGGCTTCCAGTGGGTGATGGAGGCGAAGAGGCGCGGCGCGACGATCATCCACGTCGACCCGCGGTTCACCCGCACCTCGGCGATGGCGGACCTGCACGTTCCGCTGCGGGCCGGCAGCGACATCGCCTTCCTCGGCGGGATCATCCACCACATCATCGCGAACGAGAAGTACTTCCGGGATTACGTCATCCCCTACACCAACGCGGCCACCATCGTCGGCGAGGACTTCCGCGACACCGAGGAACTGGACGGGATCTTCTCCGGATATGACCCTTCGAGCGGGACCTACGACCCGATCTCCTGGCAGTACGAGGGGGTGACGGAAACCGCGGCGGCCGGCGATCGGATGGCGCCGGTCGCCCGGGACGCGCGGCAGGGTGGCGGCGAGGGCGGTGACGAGTTCGGCAGCGGCGGGCCCAGCATCTCCGGAGGGCACGAGGTGCAGCGGGACGATACGCTGCAGCATCCGCGCTGCGTGTTCCAGATCCTCAAGCGGCACTACGCGCGCTACACACCCGACATGGTCGCCCGCGCAACGGGTGTGTCGGCGGAGACGTTCCGCAAGGTCTGCGAGGCGCTGACGTCGAACAGCGGCCGCGACCGTACCAGCGCGTTCGTCTATTCGGTGGGCTGGACCCAGCACACCGTCGGTGTGCAGTACATCCGGGGCGCCGCGATCATCCAACTGCTGCTGGGCAACATGGGCCGGCCGGGCGGGGGGATCATGGCGCTGCGCGGCCACGCCTCCATCCAGGGTTCCACCGACATCCCGACGCTGTTCAACCTCCTGCCGGGATACCTGCCGATGCCGAAGGCGGGTGTGCACGACAGCCTGGACGACTACCTGCGCACTATCTCCACCCCCAACCAGAAGGGCTTCTGGGCGAACGCCGATGCGTACGCCGTGAGCCTGCTCAAATCGTACTTCGGCGACGCCGCGACGCCCGAGAACGACTTCTGCTTCGAACATCTGCCCCGGCTGACGGGCGACCACGGCACCTACCAGACCGTGCTCAACATGTTGCAGGGCGAGGTCGAGGGCTACCTGCTGTTCGGGGAGAACCCGGCCGTCGGCTCGGCCCACGGGCGGCTGCAGCGCCTCGGCATGGCCAAGCTGAAGTGGCTGGTGGTCCGCGATTTCAACCTCATCGAATCGGCGACGTTCTGGAAGGACGGCCCGGAGATCGAAACCGGGGAGCTTTCCACCCGGGACATAGCCACCGAGGTGTTCTTCTTCCCGGCGGCCTCGCATGTCGAGAAGGACGGCACGTTCACCCAGACCCAGCGCATGCTGCAGTGGCACCACAAGGCGACCCCGCCTCCGGGGGACTGCCGCAGCGAGCTGCGCTTCTTCTTCGAACTGGGGCGGCGCATGCGCGAACTGCTCGCCGGTTCCACCCTCGAACGCGACCGCCCGCTGCAGGATCTCACCTGGGACTACCCCGTCGACGAGACCGGCGAGCCGTCCGCCGAGGCGGTGCTCAAGGAGATCAACGGCGCGCACCTCGCGGGCGAGAAGGCCGGGCAAATGCTCGGCTCCTACACCGAGATGAAGGCCGACGGCTCCACCTCCGGCGGCTGCTGGATCTACACCGGCGTGTACGAGGGCGGGGTCAACCAATCGGCCCGCCGCAAACCCGGCCGGCAGCAGAGCTGGGTGGCGCCGGAATGGGGCTGGGCGTGGCCGTCGAACCGGCGGATCCTGTACAACCGCGCCTCGGCCGACCCGGCCGGCAAGCCGTGGAGCGAGCGCAAGGCCTACGTCTGGTGGGACGAGCAGCAGCAGCGCTGGACCGGCCACGACGTGCCCGACTTCGAGGTGTCCAAGGCTCCGACCTTCCGGCCGGAGCTCGGCACCACCGGCGTCGACGGGCTGGCCGGTGACGACCCGTTCATCATGCAGGCCGACGGGAAGGGCTGGCTGTACGCGCCGGCGGGACTGGCGGACGGGCCGATGCCCACCTACTACGAGCCGAGCGAATCCCCGGTGCGCAACCCCTTCCACCGTCAGCAGGCCAACCCGGCACGCGAGATGCACCCGGGCGCGGACAACCTGCGAAACCCGTCACCGCCGGAGCCGAACTGGGAGGTCTTCCCCTACGTCTTCACCACCTATCGGCTGACCGAGCATCACACCGCCGGCGGCATGAGCCGCTGGCTGCCGTATCTCTCGGAGCTGCAACCGGAGTTCTTCTGCGAGGTCTCCCCGGAGCTCGCCGCGGAGCGGGGGCTTGAGCATCTCGGCTGGGCCACGATCGTTTCGGCCCGCACGGCCATCGAGGCGCGGGTGCTGGTCACGCAGCGGATGGTGCCGCTGCGGATCGACGGCCGGATCGTCCATCAGATCGGGCTGCCCTACCACTGGGGTGTCGGCGGCAGCGCGCTCGTCACCGGCGATTCCGCCAACGATCTGCTCGGCGTCGCGCTCGATCCGAACGTGCACATCCAGGAGAGCAAGGCCGCCAGTTGCGACATCCGTCCCGGCCGCCGGCCGACCGGGCCGGCGCTGCGGGAGTTCGTCGAGCAGTACATCAGGCGGGCGGGCATCACCGTCCAGACGGGTCAGGAGCATCGGACACCGGAGGCGTCGCAGTGACGGACATCGAAACGGGAATCCCGGATGTGGCGGCTCGCCGAAGCCAGGGGCTTCTCGAACCGGAAGACGATGTCGCGGGCAGTTCCGGATGGGACTCGCCGCCGCCGCGCATGGGATTCTTCACCGACACGTCGGTGTGCATCGGCTGCAAGGCCTGCGAGGTGGCCTGCAAGGAATGGAACGCCATTCCCGAGGACGGGCTGAGCTTCCTCGGCTCGTCCTACGACAACACCGGCGCGCTCGGCGCGTCGACCTGGCGGCACGTCGCGTTCATCGAACAATCGGTGCCGCCGCCCGGCCAGCAGCCGGGCGATCGATCGGCGCCGGGCAGCGACAACTCCCCGGTGTTCCTCGGGATGCCGACGAGCCGCGTTCCCGGCGAGGAGTCCGAGTCCCGGACCGACTTCCGCTGGCTGATGTCGTCGGACGTGTGCAAGCACTGCACGCATGCCGCGTGCCTGGACGTCTGCCCGACCGGGGCGCTGTTCCGCACCGAGTTCGGCACCGTCGTGGTGCAGGAGGACATCTGCAACGGCTGCGGCTACTGCGTGCCGGCCTGCCCGTTCGGCGTCATCGACCTTCGGGTCGGGGAGTCGACGGTGAAGAACGCCGGGCTCGCGCAGAAGTGCACGCTGTGTTACGACCGCCTCGGGGTCGGTATGACGCCGGCCTGCGCCCAGGCCTGTCCGACCGAATCCATCCAGTTCGGCGATGTGGACGAACTGCGAGAGCGGGCGCAGCGCCGGGTCGAGGAGTTGCACGCCGACGGTGTGCCGGATGCGCGGTTGTACCTGGCGGACGAGACCGACGGGATCGGCGGGGCGGGGGCGTTCTTCCTGCTGCTGGACGAGCCCGAGACGTACGGCCTGCCACCGGATCCGGTGGTCACCACCCGGGATCTGCCCGGCATGTGGAAGCGGGCATCCATCGCCGCGGCGGCGCTGGCCGCAGGTGCCGTGGTCGCGTTCCTGGGGGGCAGGCGGTGACGCAGGATCGGGCTGCACCGTTTCAGGCGGGGCCGTTTCGGGCGGGGCAGTTTCGGGCGGCGCAGACCCAGGCCGCCGGCGCCGCCTCGCCGCGCCGGCGCAAGCGCCGCGGCGAACGCTCCATGGTCCCCGACGCGCAGTTCACGTCCTATTACGGTCGGCCGGTCGTCAAGGCGGCGCCGTGGAAGGCCGACATCCCGGCGTACATGTTCCTCGGCGGGTTGGCGGCCGGATCGTCGTTGCTGGCCGCCGGCGCCGACCTGACCGGGCGGTCGTCGCTGCGGCGGCCGGCGCGGATAGCGGGCCTGGTGGCGATCTCGGCGAGCACGGCGGCGCTGATCCACGACCTGGGTCGCCCGTCACGGTTCCACCACATGCTGCGGGTGGCGAAGCTGACCTCGCCGATGTCGGTGGGCAGTTGGATCCTGCTCGGCTACGGGCCGATGGCCGCCCTGGCGGGGATGGCGGAGATCGCCGATGCGGCCGGGACGCGGCGGCGGCTACCGCGGCCGCTGCGGCCCCTCGGCTCGGCGCTTCGCGTCGGTGCCCGCCCGGCGGGCATCGTCGCCGGCCTGCTCGCCCCGGCCGTCGCCTCGTACACGGCGGTGCTGCTGTCCGACACGGCGACGCCGACCTGGCACGAGGGGCGGGCCGAATTGCCGTTCGTGTTCGCCGGGTCCTCGGCCGCCGCCGCCGGCGGGCTCGCGTTGATGACGACGAATCGGGCCGACACCGCGCCCGCATTGCGGATGGCGGTCGGCGGGGCGCTGCTCGACCTTGCCGCCGGCGAGGCGATGGCCCGGTCGGCAGGCCTTTCGGCAGAACCGTTGCGGCACGGCCCTTCCGGCCGGCTGATGGCGGTGGCGAAGGCGCTCACCGGCGCCGGCGCGCTCGGGGCGATGCTCGGGCGGCGCAGCCGGCTGGTCTCGGCCCTGTCCGGGGCGGCGCTGGTGGCCGGATCGGCGTGCACCCGCTTCGGCATCGTGCACGCCGGCCAGGCATCGGCCAGGGACCCGAAGTACACGATCGTCCCGCAGCGCCGCCGGGTCGAGGAGGCTACCGTCAAGGAATGACGACGGCTCCGGCGGCGCACGCGGGCGTCGGCGGGATCCGGTTGACGCAGTACGCGCATGGCGGGGGGTGCGCGTGCAAGATCCCGCCCGGCGAGTTGGAAGCCGCGGTGGCCGGGTTGACCGGCTTCGCGGGGCCGCCCGGGAACGAATTGCTGGTGGGCCTCGATAACGGCGACGACGGCGCGGTCGTGCGGCTGTCCGACGGGCTCGCGCTGATCGCGACGACCGACTTCTTCACCCCGGTGGTCGACGGTGCGTACGACTGGGGCCGGATCGCCGCGGCGAACGCGCTCTCGGACGTGTACGCGATGGGCGGCCGGCCGCTGGTGGCGGTCAACCTGCTCGGCTGGCCGCGGGAGGTGCTGCCCGTCGAGCTCATGCACGAGGTCCTGCGCGGCGGCCTGGACGTCGCGCGGCAGGCGGGTTGTCACCTCGCCGGCGGGCACAGCATCGACGATCCGGAGCCGAAGTACGGCCTGGCCGTCACGGGGATCGCCGATCCCGAGCGCCTGCTGCGGATCGACGCCGGCCGCCCGGGCACGGCCCTGTCGCTGACCAAGCCGCTGGGCATCGGGGTGCTGAACAACCGGCACAAGGCGACCGGGGAGCGCTTCGGGCAGGCGATCGAGGCGATGACGACGCTCAACCGAGATGCCGCGCAGGCGGCGGTGGCGGCGGGGCTTCGCTGCGCGACCGACGTCACCGGTTTCGGGCTGCTCGGTCACGCGTACAAGATGGCCCGCGCGAGCGGGGTGAGCATCCGCATCGACGTGGCGGCGGTGCCGTACCTCGACGGCGCCCGGGACGCCGCGCGGCTCGGCTACGTGAGCGGCGGCACGCGGCGGAACCTGCAATGGGTCGCGCCGCACGTGAGCTTCGGATCGAACGTGAGCGAGGTAGACAGGGTGCTGCTGGGTGACGCGCAGACCTCCGGCGGGCTGCTCATCGCCGGCGAGATCCCGGGCGCCGCGGTGATCGGCGAACTGGTCGAAAAGGGGCGCTGCGCCCTGGAAGTGCGCTGACCCGCAATGGGTGGCGCCGATCCTCGCCGCCGGATTCCGCGCACCGACGTGCTGCTGGCCGACCCGCGGCTGAAGGCCGCCAAGGATCGGCTCGGGCCCGATTTGGTCCGAAGCGCCATTCGCGCGGTGCAGCAACGGGTCCGCGCCGGCGAACTCGACAGCGCCGACCTGGTCGCGGACGCCGCGGCGTCCCTACCGGCGACCGCCGGCGCGTTGCATCCGGTGATCAACGCCACCGGTGTGCTGCTGCACACCAACCTCGGCCGCGCCGCCCTGTCGGCGGCTGCGGTCGAAGCGATCACGGCGGCCGCCGGTTATGTCGACGTGGAGTACGACAGGGGGACCGGCGTTCGCGGACGACGCGGCGCGGCGGTCCGCGATGCGCTGCTGGCCCGGGTACCGGCGGCGAAGGACGCGCTGGTGGTCAACAACGGCGCCGCCGCCCTGGTGCTGGCGGCCACCGCGCTGGCGACGGGCCGCGAGATCGTCGTCAGCCGCGGCGAACTCGTGGAGATCGGCGACGGCTTCCGGCTGCCGGACCTGCTGGCCAGCACCGGGGCGCGGCTGCGCGAAGTGGGCACCACCAACCGCACCAACCTTCGCGATTACGGCGAGGCGATCCGGCCCGACACCGGTTTCGTGCTCAAGGTGCACCCGTCCAACTTCACCGTGCGCGGGTTCGTATCCTCGGTGCCGGTCGCCGACCTGGCCGGTCTCGGCATCCCCGTGGTCGCCGACATCGGGTCCGGCCTGCTCGCCCCGGAGCCGATGCTGCCCGACGAGCCGGATGCCGAGAGTTGGCTGGCCGCCGGAGCTTCCATCGTCACCGCCAGCGGCGACAAGCTCCTCGGCGGCCCGCAAGCCGGGCTCGTCCTGGGCCGGCGCGAGTTGGTCGCGGCAATGCGCCGCCACCCGCTGGCCCGGGCGCTGCGGGTGGACAAGCTCACCCTGGCGGGGTTGGCGGCCACCCTGAGCGGTCCGCCGCCGCCCACCGCGCAGATGCTGCACGCGGACCCGGCGCAATTGCGGGTCCGCGCCGCCGCGCTCGCCGCCGCGCTCGCCGAGCGCGGGTTGGGCGCGGACGTCGTCGCGTGCGATGGGCGGGTCGGTGGCGGCGGCGCCCCCGGGGTCCCGCTGCCCGGCTGGGCGGTGCGGCTGCCCGAGCGGTACGCGGGGGAGTTGCGCGCCGGCGAGCCGTGCGTGGTGGCGCGGGTGGAACGCGGATGGTGCCTGCTCGACTTGCGGTGCGTACCGGTCGATGACGAAGTCCGGGTGCGGGACGCGGTGCTTGCCGTGAGCGTCGTGTCGACCGATTCGATTGGCGCGCAGTCTGTTTCGAATCCAGCGCCGGCTGATCGCGGACCGGCCGCCGAGAGCGCCACGCTGCCGGAGCGCTGAGCCGTGCACGTCGTCGCGACCGCGGGCCACGTCGATCACGGCAAGTCCACGCTGATCCGGGCGCTCACCGGGATGGAACCCGACCGCTGGGCGGAGGAACGCCGCCGGGGGATGACGATCGATCTCGGGTACGCGTGGACGACGCTGCCGGGCGGCGAGCAGGTCGCCTTCGTCGACGTGCCCGGGCACCACCGGTTCATCGGCAACATGCTGGCCGGCGTCGGGCCGGTGCCGGCGGTCCTGCTGGTCGTCGCGGCCGACGACGGCTGGGGCCGGCAGACGGCCGAGCACCTGGCGGCGCTGCGCGCCCTCGACGTGCGGCACGGCGTGCTGGCCGTCACCCGCAGCGACCTCGGCGACGCCGGCCTGGCGATCGCCGAGGCGCGCAGCTACCTCCGCGGCATGCCGCTGGAGAAGGTCGAGGCGGTCGCGGTCAGCGGCGCCACCGGCAGCGGGCTGGACGATCTGCGGGCCGCGCTCGGCCGGATGGTCGCCGGGCTGCCGACGCCGCCGTCCACCGCGACCCGGCTGTGGGTGGACCGCGTCTTCACGATGCGCGGCGCCGGGACCGTCGTCACCGGAACGCTTGCCACCGGGCGGATCGCGGTCGGCGACCGGCTGGTCGAGACCGGCCGTGGGCGCACCGTTCAGGTCCGCGCCCTGCAGAGCCTGGGCGTGAATGTGCCGTCGGCGTCGGCGGTTTCGCGGGTGGCGGTGAACCTGCGCGACGTGAAGACCGATCAGATCGGCCGCGGCGCCGCGCTCGTCTCGGCCGGCCGCTGGGCGCTCGGGACGAGCATCGACGTGCGCCTCATCGGCGTGGCAGGACGCCTCCCGGCCGAGGCGATCCTGCATATCGGCTCGGCCGCGGTGCTGGCACGGCTCCGCCCGCTCGGCGCGGACACGGCCCGCCTCACCTTGGGCGCCGCGCTGCCGCTGCATGTGGGTGATCGCGCGATCTTGCGCGACCCTGGCCGGCAGCAGGTGATCGGCGGCGCGCTCGTGCTGGACATCGACCCGGCCGGGCTCACCCGGCGCGGCTCCGCCGCCCGCCGCGCACGGGAACTCGCGGACCTCGACGGGCGACGGGACGCCGTTGACGAGATCCGCCGGCTGGGCGCGGTCCGCGCCGGCGCTCTGATCGCCCGTGGCATCCTCGACCCGGCCGCCGGCGTTCCGACCGGGACGCTTTCCATTGGTACCCACCTGGTTTCGGAGGATCGCTGGCAACACTGGCAGGGTGAGTTGCACGAAATCCTGAACAGGCGGGCTGCCGAACACCCGATGCGGCCCGGCCTGGGGCGCGCGGAGCTGGCGCAGCTTCTCGCGTTGCCCGAGGCCGCAGTCATCGACGCGTTGGTCGGCCGCAGCGACGACCTGGTCGCCGACTCGGGGGGCGTGCACCGACGCTCGGCCACCGCCACCTTGCCGGCGGACGCCGAGTCCGCCTTGCAAGGGTTGTGCGAGCGGCTGGCCGAGCGGCCCTTCGCCGCGCCGGAACGCGCCGAGCTGACCAGCGCCGGACTCACCGACGCGCACCTGGCGATCGCGGTGCGCACCGGGCTGCTCCTTCGAATCGCCCCGCAGGTCTACCTGCTGCCCACCGCCCCTGGCCTGGCCGTGCAGCGCCTGGCCGGCCTGCCCCAGCCGTTCACGCTGAGCGAGGCCCGGCATCTGCTGGGCACCACCCGCCGGGTGGCGGTGCCGCTGCTCGAGATGCTGGACCGGCGCGGCGCCACGACCCGCGTCGACGACCAACGCCGGGTGCTGGCGGGGTAGGCGCGCACCTTATCGATGGCCCCGGGACCAGGCACCACTTGAGGCGGGAGGTCGCTCTCACGTTTCTCGCGCCGCCCACAGGAGCTCGAGGGTCCCGCCGGTCGACTCCTCGCCCATAACCTTGCCTTCCTGATGCAGACCGCCACGGCTTGGCACCAGCCGGTTCCATCTGCCAATATCGTGGGTATTATCGTGGATACAATCCTGTATGGAGAACAACATGGGTGTCATCTACCAGGCAAGCGACCTGGCAGGCACCAAGCGTCGCGAGTTCCTAGAAGCTGCCCGTTCGGGTCGCGCCCACCTTCGCGACACCGATGGCACAGACCTAGTTGCCCTCCGTGCCTCCGACCTTGACGTCCTGGACCGCCTCGCGTATTGGTCTGCTCAGTACCGCCGCCTGGGGCGGCTCCTGCGCAACGTCGGCTCGCCCAACTTGGAGCAGCTAGGCGACCTTGCGTGGCTCCGCGGATTCGACCGCGACGACCTTCTGGTCTTCCTCGACGAGCTGCACGACTGCCTGATTGCGGCCTCCGCGGATCACGATCTGACGGTGCTTGAGTCGGCCATTCGTGCGTGGCGAGCCACGAGCCAACAACTGGAAGACCCCATGAGGAGTTCAGTCTTGCTCGGGCGATACAAGAGTAATGACTACGTCGACGCGTTAAGGCCGTGAACGAGAAGAGCGCGTATCAACCGCTTGCCCCAGCCAAGCGGCCCGGGGGGAGGCCAAATGACGCGCCGACGTATCGCGTGCTCGTACATCGCAAGTTCTTGGAGAAATGGCTCGAATTGCCTGACCGTGTAGGTTTGCCTGCCGCTCAGGAGTTCTGGGACTATGTGGCGTCCTCACCAGGAGTTCTGGGACTATGTGGCGTCCTCACCAGGAGTTCCACCTGGCATCGGTGCGTCGTGCCTATTGCGGGGAAAGGCTGGCCTTCCGCAAGGTCCGGGGTGGTCGCGGACTGTCCACTACGAGGCCTCAAGCAAGGCACGGATCAACTTTCAGTATCACGATCATTACAAGACCAATCAGGCCGGGGATGAGCACCGTATCGTTGCGATCCTCACCATTGACTACTCGAGCCACTGAACAGCCAGTCGAATCTCGCCACCCACGGGGGCCATCAACGGCCGCCTGGAACTCGCCGACTCACGACGCCTCGCCCTCGTCCCGGAAGTAGCGGTACGTCTCGTCGGCGATGAGCTTCAGGAGGGCGTCGCGGAAGCCGGGGCGGGCGTAGAACGCGCTGAACAGTTCGCCGTTGGATTGGTGGCGTTCGACGAGGCGGTCTTCGGCGCGCTGGTCGGAGGCGACCTGGTATTGGTCGCGGTCGTTGTTCAAGGCGATGACGCGCAGCTCGTCGTCGTTCTTGGCGTCGATGATCTGCTGTTCGAACCACACCCGGTCGGCGTCGGTGAGGTTCATGCCGAACCGCTGGTTGAGGGCCTCGATGAGCGCGGTGAGCGAGTCGCGGGGCTCGTCGTGTTGGGGGCCGCGACCCTCGCCGGGCAGCGCGACGCCGGGCGCCTCGGTGCCCTCGGCCAGCGACAGGTCCGCTTCGTTCTCGACGGCTTCGGTGCGCAGGTGGGTGAGGATGACGCTGTCCGTTAGGTCGGGCATCGTCTCGCTGGCGGTTTTCGGGAGCACGGCGAGCAGCGCCTTGCCATACAGGTACAGCGATTCCAGGTCGCGGTCGGTCCACGGCATGATCTGCGCCAGAAAGGCGTAGGCGCGCACGAACCGGGACAGCGCCTCCCGGAACTTGTCGGCCTCGCCGCCTTCGGCACCGGCCAGCGCGTCGGCCGCAAGCAGCGCGGCGAACCTGTCCCGGGCCGGGTACAGGTTGGCGTACATGTCCTTCTGCCGGGCCTTCTGGCCTGACAGCAAGGCGATGACGGCGGCCTCCTGTTCGGCCGGATCGATGATCCGGGTGGCCCGGATCCGGCGTTCCAGGTCGTAGAGGACGTTCGGGTCGGTGGCCTCGGCGAAGGTGGCCTCGTAGAACGGCCGGAATGCCTCCTGGATCTCGTCGGCGGTGTTGGCGAAGTCGAGGACGAACGTGTCGGTCTTGCCCGGGTGCACGCGGTTGAGCCGGGACAGGGTCTGCACCGCCTTGACCCCGGCGAGCTTCTTGTCCACGTACATGGTGTGCAGCAGCGGTTGGTCGAAGCCGGTCTGGTACTTCTCGGCGACGATCAGCACCTGATATTCGTCGGAGGCGAAGCGGGCCGGCAGCTTCGATTCGGAGAACCCGTTCATGCCGGCCTCGGTCCACACCACCGCCGGCGCGCCCGGATCGCTCACCGTCCCGGAAAACGCAACCAGCGCCGCAAGTTTGCCCGGTCCCCGGTCGTAGTGGTGGACTTTGATGTAGGCGTCGATGGCCTGTTTGTACCGCACGGCATGCAGCCGGGAGCGGGTCACCACCATCGCCTTCGCCCGACCGCCGATCTTGCCGGCCGTGTGCTGCCGGAAGTGTTCGACGATGATCTCCGCCTTCTGCGAAAGGTTCGTCGGGTGCAGCGATACGAACCGCGCCAGGGCGGCGGCGGCCTTGCCCTTGGGCACGGTGCGCTCGGGGTCCCCGCCGCTGTTGGCCAGCCGATAGTAGGTGGCGTAGGTGGTGTAGTTGGCCAGAACGTCGAGGATAAAGCCCTCCTCGATCGCCTGCCGCATCGAATACAGGTGAAACGCCCGAAACACCTTGCCGCCCGCCTCGTCGGCGCCCGGTTCGCCGAACAGCTCAAGGGTTTTCGGCTTCGGGGTGGCGGTGAACGCGAACAGCGACAGGTTCTTCGACGCGCCCCGGGCGGCCATGGAGGCGGCGATCACGTCGGTGGCGTCTTGCGCCGCGTCCTCCACCGCCGCCTCCGCCGCTTCGGCCGCCCCCAGCGGATCGGCATGGGAATCGTCGATGACGTGGTTCGCGGCGCCGAGCACCCGTTTGAGGTCCTTCATCGCCTCTCCGGAGGTGGACGAGTGCGCCTCGTCGATGATCACCGCGAACCGCACCCCGGCGACCCCGCCCACCTGATCCCCGTCTGCGGCGGCGGCTTTGGCGGCCTGCGCGGCGTATTCGGCAACCACCGGGAACTTCTGCAGCGTGGTGACCACGATGCGTGCGGCGTTGCCCGCCAGGGCTTCTCGCAGTTGCGCGGAATCCTTGTCGACGGTGACGATCGTTCCGGGGGTGTGCTCGAACCCGGCCACGGTTTCCTGCAACTGCCGATCCAGCACCCGCCGGTCGGTGATGATCACCACCTTGGCGAACATCGGCTGATCCGTCGACAAGCCCGCCGCCCGAACGGCTTCCGTCAAATCTGCATCCCGGTGGGGGGTGTGCAGGCGGGACAGGTGGTGCGCCGCCCAGGCGATCGTGTTGGACTTCCCGGACCCGGCGGAGTGCTCGACCAGCCGGTTCACCCCCGGGCCGGCAGCGACCGTCGCGGCAAGCAGCGAGCGCACCGCGTGCCACTGGTGAAACCGCGGGAACAGGGTGCGCTTCTCGCCGGTCTTCTTCCCGTCCGGCCCGCGCACGTCCTCGATGTGCACGAACGTGCCGAGCAGATCCAGCCAGGCGTCGCGCTGCCACACCTGTTCCCACAGATAGGCGGTGGCGTAGCCGTCGGGGTTGGCGGGGTTGCCGGCGCCGCCCTTCGCTCCCGGCCCGCCCGATCCCTGGTCGAACGGCAAGAACCGGGTCGCCGCGCCGGCCAGTCGCGTCGTCATGAACACCAACTCCGGGTCGACGGCGAAATGCACCACCGCACGCGCCCGGAAGATCAGGTCGGCGGGGTTACGGTCGCGCCGGTACTGCGCCATCGCATGCCCGACCGTCTGCCCGGTGAGCGGGTTCTTGAGTTCCGCCGTAGCGGTCGGGATCCCGTTCACCAGCAAGACCAGATCCAGCGAGTCGGCCAGGTTGGACTCGGAGTGGTGCAACTGGCGAACCACCGACAGCCGGTTCGCCCGGTAGCGGCGCCACAACTCGGGCACCAGGCCGTTCGCCGGGGCGAAGAACGCGACCCGGAAGGCGACCCCGTTCATCTTCAGCCCGGTGCGCAGCACATCGACCGTGCCGCGCGCATCCAGTTGCCGCGCCACCTGCGCCGCTACCCGCTCGGCGGCCGCGTCCCGACCGCCCAGCCGGATCGTGAGCTGCTCCCACTCATCCGGCTGCGACGCTTCGACAAACGCGGCAAGCTCGGTCGCGTCCAGGCCGAGTTTCACCGAGTATGACGACGTTTCGCCCCGCGCCCAGCCGCCCTCCAGCAGGCCCGCCTCGATCGACGCCTCGAACGCTGACTCGGTGTGCACGCCGCTCACGACGCAACCCCCGCCCGTGCCGGAGGCGTTCCCGCGGGAACGCCTCCGGCAGTCTCGACCGGGACCTGCGACCCGTCCGCCGACGAGACGTCAAACTCGCCCGACACGGCCGCCGTGATCAGGGAGCGCTTCAGTTCAGTGAACCGAACCACCTGTTGTTGTAGTGCTTCGGCGACGGCTTCGTGCCACGCGGACATCTCCGCCGCTTGGTTAGCGACGACGCGCTGTTGTGCGAGACCGATTTGTGGGGAAGGCATCCTCTTCAGTGCTTCCGAGCCCAAATTGAGAATGTTTGCACCAGTTGCCCAGATACGCATCGCCCCAGAGCGGTAAGACGCGCGCGCCCACCAGTGGAGGAAGTCGGGGTCGGCCAAATTGCCGCGCGGTCTGACGCGGAGCAGGTGATTTTGAAAGCAAACGACGCCGCGAGTCGCATCATTCCACTGTGCGGAGGCACCGATCGCATCCACGGAGCCGGACGCTTCGGTGACCAATACGTCG
The DNA here is from genome assembly GCA_964624455.1 of uncultured Actinomycetes bacterium. GTDB lineage: Bacteria > Actinomycetota > Actinomycetes > Mycobacteriales > Nakamurellaceae > Nakamurella. The sequence goes on from CAZUXD010000020.1 coordinate 41,042, forward strand.
CCAGAGCGTAGCCCGTACATTCCTCGTTCGCTTGGCGTGAAGTTCATCTCGAGGAGACATTCAGAGTCGATTCGTCCATCGCCAACATTTGCAGACCGAACGTATGGGGTCATGTAGGGGCCATGGTCATTGTCGGGGGACCGCTGCCGACCGTGATCGACCAGCGCGATGTAGCCGAGTGGGATGGAGCGCATCGCGCTCCCGAATACGATCGCGGTGAGTTCGGCGCCTTCTAGTACGGATGCTAGTGAGATCTGCTGTTGGCGGGCGGCGATGATGTTGTCGATGCGGGCGACCTGGTCGTCCAGAAAATCCGCAATCTTCCGCTGCGCCGCTACATCGATCGCGGGCAATCGGAACTCTGCCATCTGGTCCCAGGACGTTCGCGGCATCTTTGTGCCGTAGGAGGTCAACACACTGTGATCCAGCCACGGCGTCGACAAGGTGCAGTACAGGAGGTACTGACCGTCAATCAGCGGGCCCGGGATCATCGTCAGGAGCTCACCGGTTCCGTCAAGCGGTTCCTCGATCCGAGCCGACTTTGCTAAGTAGGGTCGCAACTTGCTGAAGACTAGGTCGCCTGGCTCGAGCCGAATTCCATCAGCGGAGCCAGTTGGCCCCAGGTCAGGCCCTATCCGACCGCTTCCCGGCTCCATGTTGTCCAACGCGAGGAATGGGCGGTCGCCGGCAGCGGGCTCTACGCGAAGTGAGACCGCGTGACGCAAGCGTAATCTCGTCACCCCGCCAGCCCCCTCATCCATTCCTGGATCCGTCTTTCGAGTTTGTAGATCTCGGCGCGGATCTCGGCTACCGGCCTTGGCGGCGTGTAGACGTAGAACTGGCGGGTGAAGGGGATCTCGTATCCGATCTTCGTCTTGGAGTGGTCGATCCACGCGTCGGGCACGTACGGGCGGATCTCGGATTCCAGGTGCTTCTCCGCGGCGAGTTGCACGGCGAGGATTCGCTCGACGGCGGACATGTCGAGGTATCCGTCCGGCAGGGGAATGTTCTCCTGGTCGCGGAGCGCCGCATCCGGCTCCAAGCCGCCCGGCCCGCCGGTGCCCTTCTTTCGCGCCTTCGCCGGGGCCGCGTCCGGGTCGGTGGTCTGCATCGCCTTGAGCAGCGCCGTGATCTGTTTCGGCTCCAGCCCGGCCTTGAACAGGTCCGTGCGGGCGCCCTGTTCGGTGGTCCAGGTGCGGCCGGCGAACGGCTCGCACAGGTTCACCAATTCGCCGGTGAGGGTCGGCAGCGCCTGGTCCATGGACCACACCGGGCGAAGCGGCCGCTCCACGGTGAGCCGGGCGAAGCCGAAATCCTGGTTCCGCATGACCTTGACCCACGAAGGCGTTCCCGCCGGAACGTTTTCGGCTGCCGAACGCGTTCCCGCGCGAACGCCGCCGTCGCGGGATGCCGACCCCGTGCCTTCCTCTCCGAGCGCGAGGGCTCTGCCGCGAACGTCGTCATCTCCGATTTCGGCGCCGTCCGCGTACAGCCGCACGATCGCTTCGATCGCGCCCGAGGTTAGCTCCTTGCGTTTGTCGCCCAACGATTTCCGCATCTTCGAGCCCATCTCGCGGGCGTCGACCAACGTCACGGTGCCGGCACGATCGACCGTCTTGCGGTTGGTGAGGATCCAGATGTAGGTGGAGATGCCGGTGTTGTAGAACATCTGGTCCGGAAGCGCCACGATCGCCTCCAGCAGGTCGCCTTCGATGATCCAGCGACGGATCTCCGACTCGCCGGAGCCGGCCCCGCCGGAGAACAGCGGCGAGCCGGACAGCACGATCGCCATCCGCGAGCCTCCCCCGGCCGCGGCGCTGTGAGATGTCACTGCCGGTTTGAACTTCGAGATCATGTGCTGCACAAAGAGCAGCGACCCGTCGGAGATGCGCGGCAGGCCGGCGGCGAACCGGTTCGACGCCGCACCGGATTCGGCCTCGGCCCTGATCGGGGCGGCGTACTTCTTCCAGTCCACCCCGTACGGCGGGTTGGCGAGCAGGTAGTCGAAGCGCTGCCCCGGGAAGGCATCCTCCGTCAGCGAATTGCCGGGGGCCAGCCGGGCCGGGTCGTCGCCGCGCATCATCAATTCCGAGCGGGCGATCGCCCAGGTCTCCGGGTTGATCTCCTGCCCGGCGACCTCGACGATCGCCCCCGGGTTGAGCGCCGTCATGCGCTGCGCGGCGATGGTGAGCATGCCGCCGGTGCCCGCGGCCGGGTCGTAGACGGTGCGCACGGGCAACTGCCCGGCCAGTGTCGACGAGTCCGGGTCGAGCAGCAGATCCACCATCAGCGTGATCACCTCGCGCGGGGTGTAGTGCTCCCCGGCGGTCTCGTTGGACATCTCCGAAAACTTCCGCAGCAGCTCTTCGAAGATGTAGCCCATCGCCTCGTTGGACACCGTGTTCGGGTGCAGGTCGACGTCGGCGAAATCGCCCAGGATCTGATACAGCAGGCCCGCCTTGTCCAACTTGGCGATCGTCGTGTGGTAGCCGAACGCGTCCAGCACGGCGGCGGCCTCGGGGGAGAAGCCCGCCACGTAGCTGGAAAGCTGCGCGGCGATGTTCTTGTCGTCCGACAGCATCGCTTTCAGCGTCAGCGGTGAGGTGTTGTAGAAGGCCAGCCCGCCGGCGGCCCTTTTCAGCAGGGGCTCCGCCGTCGGCGAATCCAGATCCAGCGTCCGTGCCAGCTCGACCACCTGCTGCTTCGTATCGGCGAGGACAGCATCCAGCCGGAACAGCACCAGCGTGGGAAGCATGATGGTGCCGTTCTCGTGGCGTTTGAAGTCTCCGCGCAGCTTGTCGGCGATCTTCCACAAGAACGCGATCTTCCCCTCGAAACCCGCCGGCATCGCCATGCACGGACCTCCGTCAGTCGCTCGGAATCGACCAGCCCTCTGCCTCCGCGGAGCATGCCTGGCTGCGTGCGAATCCGGCAGCGGGAGCACACGCGATGCGGTGCACCGACAGCTTCCCTCACCGGCGATCTTGGGGCAAACGGTCGTAGTAGGGCGGGATTGGGTGGTTCATGGCTCGCGATGCGCGTGCCACGACCTCGCACAGCCGCGTCGGTCCGCAAGCCAGCCCTCGTCATGGGTGAACGTTGCGAACCCCACCCCCGTCCGGATCCAGCCGGAGCGGCGGCGCATCCTGATAGCCTGCATTCATTGCATGCGATCGACATGGAGGCGCCGCGGCGATGAGCATGATCACGGTCCGGAACCTGGACGACGCGGTCAAGCGGGCGCTGCAGCAGCGCGCCGCGCGCCACGGTCGGTCGATGGAGGCGGAGGTGCGGAGCATCCTGACCGAAGCGGCTACGCAGCGGGAGAGCCCCAACCTGTACCAGGCGATCCGCGCGCACTTCGCCGACGGGGATTGGGACCCGGCACTTATCGGCACCCGCGAGGCGGCACCGCAACGGAACGTCGACTTCGACGAATGATCGTCATCGACACCAACGTGATGTCCGCCTTGATGGCATCCACCGTCGACCACTCGGTGGCCGCGTGGGTCAGTGCCATCGATCAGGCGCAGTTGTACTACACCACGATCACCCGGGCCGAGATCCGGTTCGGTTTGGCGCGACTTCCGGAGGGGCGACGCCGGCGTGACCTGATCGATCGGGCGAACGGATTGTTCGCCGAGGCAATGGATCGCGTTCTTCCGTTCGACGTCGCCGCCGCGGATCGCTACGGCGACATCGTTGCCGCCCGCGCAGCGCGTGGTGCGCCGATCTCGGTGCCGGACGGCCAGATTGCAGCGATCGCCAAGTCACGGAGCGCGACCGTCGCCACCCGTAACGTCTCGGCCTTCGTCGGATGCGGTGTTCCGCTCGTCAACCCCTGGGATGTGTCCGAGCGGTCGTAGCGAGGCCGAGAGGCGGGCATTTCCGGGCGATGGCCAGCGCTCGGGCGCGACCCGGGTCTAAGCGGCGCGGCAGTTCGGCGTCACCCAACGGCGGGTCGGAATTGGACCTGCGCTAATCCGTCAGGATCGTGTCCTGGTCCCGCAAGCCGCTCCTACGGGCACGCAGCGGCCACCTCGGATCACAGTTCGAGAACGAGGCGGAGCGCGGCTTCCACCCTCCGTAATTCATCGAACGCAAGACGACCGACACTTTCCCCCAGTCGGGTCGGATCGACGGCGGCGGTCTGCTCAGCCAATACGCGCGTCGTGCGCCCGCAGATCTCGACCTCGGGTCTGAAACTCGCTGCGCGCGCAGAGGTAGACGTTGGCGCCACCAGCCAGGTCGACAGCGGGAACTGGTCGGACTGGACGACTATCGCGTACCGACGGTGGCGCTGTTCGTGTCCGCGGCTGTCGCGGGGGGCGCGCAGTCGGTACACCTCACCACGCACGCAGGCTCTCCATGTCCCGAAGCACCTGTGCCGCCTCGGCGCGGTCCTGCTCGTCGGCGGCGAGCGCTTCGGCTTCGGCTCGAAGTGCCCTGCGCGCGTGTTCGCGGGCCGCGTCGATCAATGCCATTCGTACTGCCGTCGAGACGGATGTGCCGTCGCGAGTCAATGTGGCCAAGGCCCTTGCCGCGTCCTCATCCGGACGGAAGGTGATAGTGCCAGCCATAGTGGCAGTGTAACACGAACTGTAAGACGGGCACGTCGTCGTGAATGGGTCGATCAGCGGTGACGATTCCGTCCACGCGGTCCACGATCACGAAATCCTCGCAGGCCGATCCGTAGGCGGAACAGGTGCTGATGCGTAACGCATCGTTTTGTATCGGATTAGCTAAGATGAATGCATGACCAAAGCCATCACATTGCGCCTCGACGACGCCGACCACGAGGTCTTGACTCGGCAAGCTGACCAGCTACGAGTCTCTCCGGGCACCCTTGCCCGCATGCTCGTCCACGCCGGTCTCGGTGAGGACATACCAGCTCGACAAGGGGCCAAGGAGGCGATCGCCCGGCTGGTGAGCCGCTCTCAGCGGCGTCCACAGCGTGATGCTGTCGCCCTGGTCGGCGACGCACGTGCCGCTCTTGGCTCGCACCGGTGAGCGTCGTTGTCGATGCCAGTCTGATCGTCGCCCTACTCGTTGCCGACGAACGCCAAGGCGCTGTCGAGGCTCAGTTCGAACGCTGGATCGATGCTGGCGAGGTACTGCACGCACCGGCAGTCCTGCCGTACGAGGTCGCTAACGTCCTCGCTCGTCTCGTCTACGACGGCGATCTCGAAGCCGACGATATCGAGGATATTTGGTCCGATCTAGCAGCCGTTGAGCTGGTACTTCACCCATTCGACCTCACCGAGGACGGCACCGAGGTCCAGGCGATCACGATGCAGCTGCGGCGGCGACACGCAACCGACTCGACGTACGTGCGGCTGGCAGCACAACTCAACACCGAAATGTGGACCCTGGACGGTCCGCTTGCTCGCAATGCAGCTGATGTCGGCCTGCCCGTGAAGCTCATCGCCTAACTGTGGCCCGATTGCCGATCGTTCTGCGGACGCCGCGGTGGGTGTCGCTGACGGACCTATCGGGGTTGGGCCACCGCGAAGCCCCGGCTTCGCGCCGCTGCGAGCAATTGCCGGTCGGCACTTGCCACGAGGGTGGCTGAGACGGTGACCGCGGCCGCCAGATGCACTGCGTCGTAGCCACGGAGTCCGTCCCGTTCGGCAATGTCGCCGGCGGCTCTCACCAGCGCCGTGTCGACCGCGACAACGTTGACCTGGTCCCACAGCGCCTCGAACTCGCCCTTCGCGGCGCGCATGGCGGCTCGGCCCAGGCGGCCACCGCGCAGGGCGGAGGCCAGAGCTGCGCGTGCCTCCACGTAACCGATTTCAGCGCACACTACGTGGTTGGCTTCGAGCCAGATCCGCTCCGCGTCCGGTCGGTGCTCCTCATCATCGACCAGGAGCTTGACCAGCATCGACGTATCGAAGTAGGCGATCACCTGCGCTGCGCAGCGATGTCGTCGTCGAGGGAATTGCTACCAACGAGCTTGATCCGCTCGGCTGGGAGCCGCCTGCCCGCCGACCGCGGTCGCTGGACGATGCCGGCTTCTACCAGCGCCGCCATCCGATCGACGTCGGCGGAGAGGGGAGTCAATCTCGCGATGGGCCGCCCACGTTCGGTCACCACGACCTCCTGCCCACGCTTGACCAGGTCGAGGTAGGCGCTGAGTCGATTCTTCAACTCACGCACGCCAACCGACTCCGAACCCCTAAATGTAGCTACGCCCATGCGGACAGTGTAGCCACAAAGGTTCGCCGTGGCAGCGTCGTTTCGTCCTTCGCCACCGAGCCACGGTCCGCGTCTCGCTCGCCGATCCAACTGGGAAGATGTGCGCTGGATTCGTCATGACGACCATCGCAACTGGTACCGACCACGCCGGCGTGACCGCGTGGCACACCAACGGCGACGATCCGCACGCGTACGGCTTGCCTTGGTGTTTGGCGCGAGCGATATGGCCGAAACGGACATGTCTTGGGGACACTGTTTTCGCGCTTTTCGCGGGACTCGTTTGGCGGAGATGGACGGGAATCGAACCCGCCAGGCCGAGATGCTCGGCCTCGCCGGTTTTGAAGACCGCGGCGACCACCAGGACGCAGACATCTCCGCCCCGACTGTACGTCGTGAGCGGTCTGCGGATCCCCGCGCCCCGGGCCTCGCGGCGCGGCCGGCGCGCCATCTGCGGACGTTCCGCGTTTCCCAGTGGGATGGGATCGGGTAGCGGCGCATCATGGGGCGATCACGGTGCGGCTGGCCGCGGCAACCGTCCCGATGGGTAAGGATGACGGAGTGATCGGGGCCGCCGCGCATGATCCCTGCGGCATCCGCACCCAGCGGCACGCCGCCGATCACGCTACCGGCACGCCGCCGATCGACAGCACAGGAAGGATCACCGCCGATGGCACCGAGGGAAACCGGGACACCAGAGGGATTCAGCAGCGCGGAGCGCAGTGCCATGAAGCAACGCGCCGCAGAACTCCGAACCGAGGCCAAGGGAGGCAAGGGCGCGGCCAAGCGAGAGCGTGAGGCCCAGGCATGTGTCGATGCGATCGCGGCGCTTGAGGGTAGCGATCGCGCCATCGCGGAGCGGCTGCATGCCATCGTCGCGGAGGAGGCACCGCATCTCGATTCGAAGACGTGGTACGGCTTCCCCTCCTACGCCCGCGACGGCAAGGTCGTCGTCTTCTTCCAACCGCGCTCGAAGTTCGACACTCGTTACGGGACAATCGGTTTCAGCGATGACGCCGCGCTCGACGACGGGGTGTTCTGGCCGGCGGCGTTTGCCGTCCTGGAAATCACGGACGCCGTCGCCCAGCAACTGAGAAGGCTCGTCAAGAAGGCCGCGGGGTAGAAGCGCATCCGCGCACGGTGCGGCAGGCTGAGGTGGTGCGGCGGTCGGCGGGTGCGGCGATCGTCGCGGCGCTGGCCGCCGCGGTCGTGGCATGCGCCGGCCCCGGCCCGGTGCAACCGACGGTGACGGTGACGAGTACCGTCGCGCCGGCCCCGTCACCGCCCGCCGGGCACGTCCCGCCGAACAGCCAACCGCCTCCGGCGTTACCACCGTCATCCTCGGCGGGAACATCCCCGCAACCGCGCGGCCCGGCCGAATCCGCATCGTCCAGCGGCACCGTCACTGCTGCCACCGTCTCCACCACGCCGCCGGGCGCGGTGTCGTCCGCGCCGCCGCGGCCGGCCGGCGAGTTCACCCTGGCGCTGGCCGGCGACATCCACTTCTCCGAGCGCACCGCGAAACTGCTGGCAGCCGACCCGGCGACCGCGTTGCAGCAGGCGGCCGCCGAACTGCGCGGCGCCGACGTCACCATGGTCAACCTGGAGACGGCGATCACCACCCGGGGACGTCCGGCGCCCAAGGAATTTCACTTTCGCGCGCCGCCCGCCGCGTTGCAGGCGCTGGCCGCCGGCGGGGTGGACGTCGCGACCATGGCCAACAACCACGCGGTGGACTACGGCGACCAGGGTCTCGCCGACACCCTGGCGGCCGTGAAGACGTCTCCCATCCCGGTGATCGGCATCGGCGCCGACGCGGCACAGGCCTACGCCCCGTACACCACGACGGTCAACGGGGTGCGGCTGGCGATCCTGGCCGCCAGCCAGGTGCGGGACTGGACGCTGTCCACCCACACCGCCACCGCCCGCTCGCCGGGGATCGCCAGCGCCTATTCCGACCGGCTGGTGGCCGCGGTCAGAACGGCCGCGAAGAAGGCCGACGCCGTCGTGGTCTACCTGCACTGGGGCATCGAGTACGACACCTGCCCCTCGCCGGCGCAACGGTCGCTGGCCGACGCGCTGGCCCGGGCCGGCGCCTCGGCGGTCGTCGGGACGCACGCGCACGTGTTGCAGGGCGCCGGGTGGCGCACCGACGGGACGTACGTGGCGTACGGGCTCGGGAACTACCTCTGGTGGCGTTCCTTCGGCAACGAGCAGGACGACAACGGGGTGCTGACCCTGGCGTTCCGGGCCGGGCGGGTCGCCGCGGCGGACTTCCTGCCCACCCACCTGGACAAGCGCGGGGTGCCGTTGGTGGCGACCGGCGCGCAGCGCGAACGGGTCCTCGCCGAATGGGACCGCGACCGCCGCTGCGCCGGCCTGTCGGCAACGCCGCCGGGGTGACGGGTCTCTCAGCGGCCCACCCTGCTTACCGGCGGCCCAACTTGCCGCGCCCCATCGACAGCAGCAGCATGCCGAGGTCCGATCCCGCCGGGCCCAACTCGGCGAACCGGTCGAGGATCTTCATCTCCCGGCTGTAGACGATCCTGGTGCCGCCCTCCGCGGCGCGCAGCACGCCGATGCGCTGGGACAACTCGCTTCGATGCAGGATCAGCCGGACCAGTTCGGCGTCGATCGCGTCGATCTCGCCGCGCAGCACCGCGATGATGCTCTCCGGGTCACCGGCAGCGGGTTCGGCGCCGTTGCGCTCACGCGCCACCGCTGCCTCCGTCCCGGATCGGCGCCAGTTTTCGCCATCCGCGCCACCAGCTTGCGGCGCGGATGCCAAGGACTGGCGCGGATCGCTCGGAGTGATGGTGTTCATGTCGTGTTCCTCTCCGGCCCCGTCCGGCCGGAGAAGCAGTAACGCCCCGGGGCCGGATGACCTCGGGGCGTCTCGTTGCGAACGGCTCAGCCGCGCACGGGCACCGGGGTCCGGTACCCATAGAAAAACTCGCGGCTCGCCACCCGCCCATCAAAGCACATCGCGGGCCAAGCTGCGAACCGGGGTCACGCCGGCCTGCTCGTCGGGCTGCGGCGGTAGCGTTCAGGGCGCCATGACGAGCCTTTTCGACCCGCCCCCGAACGGGGCCGCCGCAACCGGTTCCGGCCATCCGGCGCGCACTTCGCCGCCGCCGTGGCCGGCACGGCAACCCGCGGATCCGGACGCCGCGGAGCAGTTGCTGGCCGACCTGAACCCGCCGCAGCGGCAGGCGGTCACCCACCGCGGCGCGCCGCTGCTGGTGGTGGCCGGCGCCGGCTCCGGCAAGACGAGGGTGCTCACCCGTCGGATCGCGTACCTGCTGGCAACCGGCGCGGCCCGGCCCGGCGAGATCCTGGCCATCACGTTCACCAACAAGGCCGCCGCCGAGATGAAGGAGCGCGTCGCCGCGCAGGTCGGCGCCCGCGGCCGGGCCATGTGGGTGTCCACCTTCCACTCGCTGTGCGTGCGGATCCTGCGGGCCGAGGCGGCGCATCTGCCGGTGAAGTCCGGCTTCACCATCTACGACGCGGCGGACTCGCAGCGGCTGGTGACGATCGTGGCCAACGCCATGGACCTGGACACCCGGCGGAACTCGCCGCGGATGCTCGCCGCCGCGATCTCGAACCTGAAGAACGAGTTGATCACCGCGCCGCTCGCCGCCGAACGCGCCGAGTCCGACTACGACAGGCTCGTCGCCGACGTCTACGCCGGCTATCAGCGGCGGCTCACCGCCGCATCGGCCTACGACTTCGACGATCTGATCATGCAGACCGTGCTGCTCCTGCAGCGCAGCCCAGCCGTCGCCGAGCACTATCGGCGCCGGTTCCGGCACGTCCTGGTCGACGAGTACCAGGACACCAACCACGCCCAGTACGTGCTGGTGCGGGAACTGGTCGGCGGTGCCGGCGGTGCCGGCGGGGCCGGCGGCGGCGCGGGGGCGAAAGGAGATGACGAGGTCTCCGGGGCGGCGCCCGCCGGTGACGACGAGGGTGCCGTCCGGGGGGCCGCCCAGGGCGCGCGCTCCGGCCCGCCGCCAGCCGAACTGGTCGTGGTCGGGGACGCCGACCAGTCGATCTACGCCTTTCGCGGCGCCTCCATTCGCAACATCACGGAGTTCGAGACCGACTACCCGGATGCGAAAACCGTTCTGCTGGAACAGAACTACCGCTCCACGCAGACGATCCTGTCCGCGGCGAACTCCGTCATCGCCAAGGACCAGGACAGAAGGCACAAGAACCTCTGGACGGACGCCGGCGACGGCGAACGCATCGTCGGGTACGTCGGCGACGACGAGTACGAGGAGGCCCGGTTCGTCGCCGACGAGATCGACCGGCTCTGCGACGCGGGGGAGGCCACCTACGGCGACGTGGCCGTGTTCTACCGGACCAACGCCGCCTCGCGCGCCATCGAGGACGTGTTCGTCCGCTCCGGCATGCCGTACCGGGTGGTGGGCGGCGTGCGGTTCTACGAGCGCAAGGAGGTCAAGGACGCGCTGGCCTACCTGCGGGTGGTGGCCAACCGCGCCGACGAGGTGAGCCTGCGCCGGATCCTGAACACCCCCAAGCGCGGCATCGGCGACCGAGCCCAGCAGTCGGTCGCGCAGTTCGCCGAGCAGGAGCGCATCGCTTTCGCCGACGCGTTGGCCGCCCACGCCGGCATCCCGGATCTCGCGACCCGCTCGGCGGGCGCCATCGCCGGCTTCGTGGCGCTGCTGGACGGTCTCGACGAGGTCGTGGCGTCCGGCGGTGACCCCGCCGATGTGCTGGTCGCCGCGTTGGAGCGCACCGGATATCGCGCGGAGTTGGCGGACTCCGACGATCCGCAGGACGCGTCGCGGCTGGAGAACCTGGACCAGTTGGTGACGGTGCTGCGGGAAGCCGCCGAAGGTGTATGGCAGGCCGCGGAGGCGGACGCCGAGAACGCCGCCGCGGACGCCGGCGCGACGGGCGGGGCAGACGACGGGGCAGGGCCGGCGGCCCCGCCGGCCCTGCCGGGCGCGCGCGAGGTGCTGCTGGCCGTGCTGGAGCAACTATCCCTGGTGGCCGACGCCGACTCGGTGCCGGATTCCACCGAGGGGGTGGTGACGCTGATGACGCTGCACACCGCCAAGGGGCTGGAGTTCCCGGTGGTGTTCCTGACGGGGTGGGAGGACGGGATCTTCCCGCACCAACGGTCGATGGGGGAGCAGGCGCAATTGGCCGAGGAGCGCCGGCTCGCGTATGTGGGCATCACCCGGGCCAGGCGGCGGCTCTACATCTCCCGGGCGGTCAATCGGTCGGCATGGGGCACACCGGCGTCGAACCCGGCGTCCCGCTTCCTCGACGACATCCCGGAGCCGCTGGTGCACTGGTGGCGCCTGCCCGAAGCGGCGCCGCCGTTCGCCGAGAGGCGCGAGGACTGGCCGGCGGAGTGGTCGCGTTTCGCGGGCTCGCGCTCGGGGCCGTCGCGGGGCCGTGCGGGTCCTGCCTCCGGTGGAGCCGGGCGCCGCGCAGCCCCCGTCACCGCCACCAGGTTCGGCAGCGGGGCGACCCGCCCCCGACCCGGCGTCGCCCGCGGGCCGATGCTGGAATTGGCTGCGGGGGACCGGGTCTCGCACGACAAGTACGGGCTCGGCACGGTCCGGGAGGTTTCCGGTTCGGGCCAGACCACAACCGCCGTCATCGACTTCGGATCATCCGGGACGGTCCGGCTGATGCTGATCGGCGGGGTTCCGATGGTGAAGCTGTGAGCGGGAGGGCCGGGAGGGCGCCGTCACCGGCTCGGCCCGTGCTTCAGGCCGGCGCCCCGGCCGCCCCGGGCCGGCCCCGGGAGGGCCGGGTGTGCCACAACCACCCGAGGCCGGCGAGCGGCAACACGATCGGGATGAAGACGTAGCCGCTGCCGAAGCGCGACCACACGGTGTCGTCCGGGAACGCCACCGCGTCGGCGATCGACAGCACCCCGATCACCAGCACCCCGGCCAGTTCGACGGCGCACGAGGTCCAGGCCAGGCCCCTGGACCAGCGGCGGCGGGTGACGAGGCCCGTGGTGGCGCCGATGTAGATGACGCCGGACAGCAGCGAGAGCAGGTACGCCAGCGGCGCCTCGTGGAACTTGGTGGCGATCTGCACCACGGCGCGCGCGGTCGCCGCCAGCGCGAAGATCGCGTACAGCGAGACCAATGCCCGGCGCGGGCCGGTGGGTTCAGCCGCTGGTAAACCTTCGCCGGCCCCGCCCCGGCCGGATTGCCCGCCGGGCCGGCCGGCCGTCGTGGCAGCCGCGAGATTGTGCGGCTCGTGCGACTCGTCATCCATCCGATGCTCCCCAAAGCTGCAGCAGCCGGAGCGTCATCACCGCGGCGACCACCGCCGTCACCCCGAGGCTGACCGACCCCCACCGGGTCCGCTCGATCCGGGCAAGCTGGAACCCGAGCGGGACCGGCAGCAGGATTCCGATCGAATATGCCACGAAGGTGACGGGCTCGGCGAGGCCGGCCCCGGACAGCCGCACGAGACCGAGCACCGTCTGGGTGACGAGCGCCACCTCAAGCGCGATGGCGAGGACCATCTGCGTCTCGCCGGTCGGCCGGCGGCGGCCGGCCGAAAGGCCCGTCCAGGCGGCCAGCAACAGCCCCAGCCCGATCACTCCGTACGCCAGTGCCGGGATCACGCCGCAAACGGTAGCCGACCGGGCCTCGGGAGACGTTCCCCGCCGGGCCGTCCGGATGCGGACGATTCGCGCCGAGCGCCGGTGGAAGGGGCATGATCAGGGAGGGTCGGTGACGCAGGGATGCCGGGTGCCCGCAAGGATGACGGTCCCCGGTGAGCACGCACCCCAGCCCGGGACGGGCGCCCGCCACATGCGGCGGATGCCCTCGAGTGCCGAAGGAGAGCAGATGACCAGACCGATCCGGGTGGTGGTCGCGAAACCGGGGCTGGACGGGCACGACCGCGGGATCAAGGTGGTGGCCCGTGCCCTTCGCGATGCCGGAATGGAAGTGGTGTACACGGGCCTGCACCAGACCCCCGAGCAGATCGTCGCCGCGGCATTGGCCGAGGACGCCGACGCGGTGGGCCTGTCGGTGCTCTCGGGCGCGCACATGACGCTCTTTCGCCGGGTGGCGGAGTTGCTCCGGGACAGCGACGCCTCCGACATCGTGCTCTTCGGCGGCGGCATCATCCCGGACGACGACAAGCCGGCGCTGGCCGAACTCGGGGTGCGCGGGATCTTCACCCCGGGCACCCCGACCGCGGAGATCATCGCCTGGGTCACCGACGCGGTCGCCGGGCGGCTCACGGCCTGACGGTCGTGGGCAACGTCACCGCCACCGGGGTGCGGGCCGCGCAGCGAGGTCGTTAGGGTCATTTTTTAAGGCGCGGCGCGGTGCTGCCGGCGCGGTAGCGGCGCGGTGCCGGCGAAGCGGCAAGGACGATGCGGGACGGACGGCGGGAGAGGCACGTGGACCTGTACGAGTACCAGGCAAAGGAACTCTTCACCGCGCACGGGGTCCCCGGCAATCCCGGGATCGTCGCCGACACCGTCGACGGCGCGGTGGCCGCCGCGGAACACCTCGGCACCCCTGTCATGGTCAAGGCGCAGGTCAAGACCGGCGGCCGGGGCAAGGCGGGCGGGGTGAAGTTCGCCGCCAGTCTGGACGACGTCGCGACGCATGCCCGAAGCATCCTGGGCCTGGACATCAAGGGGCACGTCACCCGCAAGGTCCTGATCACCCCGGCCAGCGACATCGCCGAGGAGTACTACGCGTCGTTCCTGCTCGACCGCTCGGCCCGCACCTACCTGGCGATGGCCAGCAAGGAAGGCGGCATGGAGATCGAGCAACTCGCGGTGGAACGTCCGGACGCGCTGGCGCGGGTGCCGGTCGATCCGGGGGTCGGCGCGGACGACGCCAAGGTGGACGAGATCATCGACGCCGCAGGGTTTCCCGCCGACGTGCGGGAGCAGGTGCGGACAGTGCTGCGGAAGTTGTGGGACGTGTTCGAGAAGGAGGACGCCACCCTCGTCGAGGTGAACCCCCTCGTCAGGACGCCGCAGGGTGCGGTCCTCGCGCTCGACGGCAAGGTCACCCTCGACGACAACGCCGCGTTTCGTCATCCGCATCACGCCGATTTCGCCGACGACGCCGCCGAGAACCCGCTCGAGGTCAAGGCCAAGGAGAAGAACCTGCACTACGTCAAGCTCGACGGCCAGGTGGGGGTGATCGGAAACGGCGCCGGGCTGGTGATGTCGACGCTGGACGTGGTGGCCTACGCCGGCGAGCGGCACGGCGGCGTCAAACCGGCCAACTTCCTGGACATCGGCGGCGGCGCCAGCGCGGAGGTGATGGCCGCCGGCCTGGAGATCATCCTGTCCGACCCGGATGTGCGCAGCGTGTTCGTCAACGTCTTCGGCGGCATCACCGCCTGCGACGCGGTGGCGAACGGCATCGTGAGCGCGCTCGGCATCCTCGGCGCGGCGGCCAGCAAACCCCTGGTCGTGCGGCTCGACGGCAACAACGTCGCACGGGGCCGGCAGATCCTGGCCGAGGCCGCGCACCCGCTGGTCACCTCCGCCGACACCATGGACGGTGGCGCCGATGCGGCTGCGGCGCTGGCCGCGGCGGCCGGAAACTAGGGAACGGACGGACATGTCGATCTTCTTGAACGCCGAGTCCAAGGTCATCGTCCAGGGCATCACCGGCAGCGAGGGCACCAAACACACTGCCCTGATGCTGAAGGCCGGCACCAACATCGTCGGCGGGGTGAACGCGCGCAAGGCCGGAAGCACCGTCACCCACGCTGCGAAGGACGGCACCAGCGTCGAACTGCCGGTATTCGCAACGGTTTCCGAGGCGATGCAGCGCACCGGCGCGGACGTGTCGGTGGTGTTCGTGCCGCCCGCGTTCGCCAAGGACGCCGTGATGGAATCGATCGACGCCGGCATCGGGCTGCTGGTGGTGATCACCGAGGGCATCCCGGTGCAGGACTCCGCCGAGTTCTGGGCGCACGCAACGAAAATGGGCAACAAGACGCGGATCGTCGGGCCGAACTGTCCGGGCGTCATCACGCCCGGACAGGCGCTGGCCGGGATCACGCCGGCCACCATCACCGGGCCCGGACCGGTGGGCCTGGTGTCGAAGTCCGGCACGCTCACCTACCAGATGCTCTACGAACTCAGGGATCTGGGCTTCTCCACGGCGATCGGCATCGGCGGCGACCCGGTGATCGGCACCACGCACATCGACGCGCTCGCCGCGTTCGAAGCCGATCCGGACACCCGCGCGATCGTCATGATCGGCGAGATCGGTGGGGACGCCGAGGAACGCGCGGCGGAGTTCATCAAGGCGAACGTCACGAAGCCGGTCGTCGGCTATGTCGCCGGGTTCACCGCGCCCGAGGGCAAGACCATGGGGCACGCCGGCGCGATCGTGTCCGGATCGTCGGGGACCGCGCAGGCCAAGAAGGAAGCGCTGGAGGCGGCAGGGGTGCGGGTCGGCAAGACCCCGAGCGAAACCGCGGGGCTGCTCCGGGAGGCGCTCGCCTGACGGCGTGGCTGCGCCGCCCGGCGGGAATGCCGTGTGACAGTGGCAGGGTGCCCGTATCGCCGCTGCTCCCCTCCGGGGGCGGGGCGCTGTCACCGGCGCTAGCCGGTCGAGGGCTCGTCACCACCGGCAGGCTCGTCGGCACCGTGGTTTCCGCGGCGCTGCGGGCCGGCGCGGCGGCAATCGCGCTGCTGCTGCTGTGCGGGGGCGCCGCGCTGCTGCTGTGGTCGGTGACGCCGGATGCCGGGCCGGACTCGGTGGAAATGCTGCGCGGCAGCGTCGCGGCGCTCGCGTCGGCGCACTTTCTCCCGGTGTCGGTCGGCGCCGTGCCGATCACCCTGCGGCCACTGATGCTCACAGCGATAGCGGTGGCGATGATCGCGACCTCCGCGGGCCGCGGCCGCCCGGTTCGCGGCCGGTTGCTGGAGGCGTTGCACGGCTTCGTGTTCGCGCTGTGCTACGCGGTGTTTCTCGATGTGGTGGTGGCGCTTGCCGCGCCGCCGGGAACCGTCGAACCGGGGCTGGCGGCGCCGCTCTGCGTGGCCGCCGTGGGGGTGCTGGCGGCGCTGGCGCTGCACCGCACAGCCTGGAACCGGTGGTGGCGCCGCGCCGCGCCGATATGGGTGCAGGCCGGCCTTCGGGGCGGTCTGGCGGCGGCTGGCCTGCTGGGTGCCGCGGGGGCGTTGGCGCTCGCCGCTGGCCTGGTGGCGGGGCTGTCCGATGCGGCCGCCATCGCCCGGCTCGCCGGTGATTCGCTGGGTGCGGGCTTCGGCCAGTTGCTCCTGGGCCTGGCCTTCCTGCCGAACGCTGCCGTCGCGGGGGCCGGATACCTGACCGGCGCGGGCTTTGCGGTGGGGAATTCGATGTACTCGCCGTTCGCGGTGGCGAGCGCGGACCTGCCGGCGGTTCCGCTGCTGGCGGCGGTACCGAACGGGGCCGGATCGTCGGCGATGCTGCTGGCCTTCGCGGCGCAGATTGCGGCGGCGGCCGTCGCGGCGGTGACGGTGCTGCGCGCCCTCGCCGTCCGGCGGGACCGGTTGCTCGCGTCGTTGCTGGCAGCGCTCGGGTCCGGACTGGCGCTCGCCGGGTTGGCGGCGGCGGCACGCGGCGGGGTCGCCGGGGGGCCGTGGCAGAGCACGGGCGTGCCCGTCCTGCTGGCCGGCGGGCTGACCGCGGGAATCGTGCTGCTGGTATCGGCCGCGGTGTGCGGGGCGGCGGGCGGTCGCCGCGTGCCATGGGTCGCGGCGGCGAGCGCCGCCCAGGGCAAGGCGGACGGTGGTGGTATCGGGGCCGATGCCGGGATGCGCGCAGCCGACACGGGCGCCGATCCTGGCGCTGACGCCGCCGTGGATGCGGGCGCCGATACCGGGGCTGACGCCGGTGCTGCGGATACGGGCGTTGACGCCGCCGGCGCCGCCGCTGCGCCGGTAGGGTCGGCCGCCGGATGTTCGGGCAGGGCTGCAGACCCGCCGATCGCGGGTGCGGACGACGCGACGCCCTTCGAACCGGATCCATCCGGCCCGCACCGGAAGGATCCGGCATGCGACGGCGAGGCCTTTCCGGGCGCCGGCCTTCCGGGCGGTGCTGGCGCGGACGGCGCTGGCGCGGACGGTGACGATGCCGACCACGACGGCGACCCGGACGGCGACGCCGCCACCGGTGAAGCCGGCGGCCGGCTGCCGGCCGCGGGTTGAGCCCACCGGCCCGCCGCTGCCCGGCCGGGTACCGCGCCGGACCGTTGCTTAGGCTGAATGGGCCCCATCACCCGCAGACCGCGCCGGCGGCCCTGCCGAGGTTGCGCCGGACGAGAGGTCACAGGTGGCAGAGCAGCACCGGATCGGCCGCGATGCCTCGTCGCCGATGCAGGTGGTGGTGCTGATCTCCGGCGAGGGCTCGAACCTGGCGGCGCTGCTCGACGCATGCCAAGGCCCGGACTTCCCGGTCACCATCGTGGCGGTCGGTGCCGATCGGCGCGCGGCCGGCGGTTTGGAGCTCGCCCGCGCGGCCGGCGTACCGACCTTCGTCGAGCAGTTGGCCGATCATTCCGACCGCGCCGCATGGGATCGCGCGTTGACCGATCGGGTCACCGCCTACCGCCCGGAACTGGTGATCTCTGCGGGCTTTCGCAAGCTCGTCGGGCCGGCCTTCCTGGCGGCATTCGCCGGGCGGCTGCTCAACACCCACAACGCCCTGCTGCCGGCATTTCCCGGCACGCACGGACCGCGCGATGCGCTGGCCTACGGGGTGAAGATCACCGGTGCGACGATCTTCATGGTGGACGGCGGCGTGGACACCGGGCCGATCGTCGCCCAGGTCGCAGTGCCGGTCGTCGACGGCGATACCGAAGAGGTCCTGACGGAGCGGATCAAGACGGCCGAGCGCCGGCAACTGGTGCAGACGGTGCAGCGCATGGCCCGGCAGGGCTGGACCATCAGCGGAAGGACGGTGTCGATCCCATGACGGGCGGGCATACGGAAGAAGTGGCAGGCACCGCCGGCGGCACCGGATCCGCCTGCGATGACGGTGGTCCCGGCGCCGCGCACGGCCGCCTGGGTGACGGTGACCGTCGGCAGGTCCGGCGCGCGCTCCTCTCGCTGTACGACAAGACCGGCGTGGCGGAGTTGGCCGCCGGGCTCGCCGCCGCCGGCGTCGCGCTGGTGTCCACCGGGCGGACGGCCGCGCTCATCGCGCAGGCGGGTGTGCCGGTGACGACGGTCGAGGATGTGACCGGATTCCCGGAGATCCTGGACGGCCGGGTCAAGACGCTGCACCCGGCGGTCCACGGCGGACTTCTTGCCGACACCCGCAATGCCGCGCATGTGGAGTCGATTGCTGCGCATGGCATCTCGACGTTCGACCTGGTGATCGCGAACCTGTACCCGTTCCGGGACACCGTCGCCGCCGGAGCCGGGATCGACGAATGCGTCGAGCAGATCGACATCGGCGGGCCGGCCATGATCCGGGCCGGCGCCAAGAACTTCCCGTCGGTCGCCGTGGTGGTGGATCCGGCCTCCTACCGGGACGTCCTGGCGGCCGTGCACGCCGGCGGCTTCACGTTGACCGAACGGAAGGCGTTGGCCGCCAAGGCGTTCGAACACACCGCGAGTTACGACGTGGCGGTGGCGAGTTGGATGGGCGCGAACCTTGCGCCAGCCACCGACGGCTGGCCGGAATGGACGGGGGCCACCTGGGAACGGGCGGCCGTGCTGCGCTACGGCGAGAACCCGCACCAGCGGGCCGCGCTGTACCGGGATTGGCGCGGAGGCCTGGCAACGGCGGAGCTGTTGCACGGCAAGGAGATGAGCTACAACAACTACGTCGACGCCGACGCCGCCTGGGGCGCGGTGGCAGGCTTCGCAGACCCGGCGGTCGCCATCATGAAGCACTCCAACCCGTGCGGCATCGCCATCGCGCCCGGCCGCGAGGACGCGGCGGTGGCGGACGCGCACGCCCGGGCGTTGGCCTGCGATCCGGTGTCGGCCTTCGGCGGGGTGATATCCGTGAACCGCCCGGTGACACGGCGGTTGGCGGAGCAGATCGCCGATGTCTTCACCGAGGTCGTGCTGGCTCCGGCCTTTGCGGACGATGCGCTCGCGGTGCTGAGCACCAAGAAGAACATTCGGCTACTGCGCATTGCCGCGACCTCGGCGCCGGATGCCCTGCGTTTCAAGGAGATCTCGGGCGGCGTGCTGGCCCAGACCGCCGACATGCTGGACGCGCCCGGCGACGATCCGGCGAATTGGACACTGGCCGCGGGCGACCCGCTCGACCCGGAGATGCTGGCCGATCTCGTGTTCGCCTGGCGGGCCTGCCGGTCCGTCAAGTCCAACGCCATCCTGCTGGCGCGCCACGCGGCAAGCGTCGGGATCGGCATGGGGCAGGTCAACCGCGTCGATTCGTGCCGGCTCGCGGTCGCGCGGGCCGGCGATCGCGCGGCGGGCTCGGTCGCCGCATCCGATGCGTTCTTCCCGTTCGCGGACGGCCCGCAGGTGCTGATCGACGCCGGGGTGCGCGCCATCGTGCAGCCGGGTGGTTCGGTCCGCGACGCGGAAACAGTCGACGCGGCCCGCAAATCCGGGGTCAGCATGTACCTGACCGGGACGCGGCACTTCCTGCACTAGCGGGGAACTGGGACCGACGTGGACCTTCGGGAGAGCACCTACCGGGACGAGGATTTCTCCGAGGCCGACCTGCACGGCGCTGTGATGGAAGGGGTCTCGTTCGCGGATTGCGACTTCAGCGGCGCCTCGCTGGCCGGATGCCGAACCGTCCGCACGGAGTTCTCCGGCTGCCGGTTCTTCGGCACCGAGTGTATGCCTCCGAGCATCGCGCATCCTCGTTCACCGGGTGCACGTTCGAGCGCGCCTCCTGGCACGGCTCGACGTTACGGGGCTGCCGGCTGACGGGGTCCACCTTCACTGATTGCCGCCTGGTGCCGCTCACCCTCGTCGAGTGCGACCTCACGCTGGTTTCCCTGGCAGGGGAACGGCTGCCGGGCGCCGACCTGTCGGGGCTCCGCCTGCGCGAGGCGAACCTCACCGGCGCCGACCTTTCCGGCTGCGATCTGCGCGGCGCCGACCTGACCGGCGCCCGTGCGATCGGCGCGGTCCTGGAGCGAGCAAACCTTCGCGGCGCGGCGATCGACGCGGCCGCCTGGGTGAGCGCGAAGCTTGTCGGAGCCCGCGTCGATGTGGAACAGGCGGTCCGGTACGCGCTGGCGCACGGCCTGCTGCTTGAGGGCGGCGATACCTGATGGGCCGCTTGCGGTCCGGCTGCGCGTGGGCAGCCGGCGCGCCGCCGCCCCGGTCACAGCGAAGCGCGCAGCGCCTCGATCCGGCGCAGCGACACCTCCCGCCCCAGGAGTTCCATCGACTCGAAGAGCGGGGGAGAGACCCGTTTTCCCGTCACCGCCACCCGCACCGGCCCGAAGGCGACCCGCGGTTTGAGACCCATCTCGTCGACCAACACCGCGCGCAGCGTCCGGTGGATGGCGTCATGTTCCCAGAACGACAGTTCGTTCAGGGCCACCAGCGCCGCGCCCAGGATGCCCGGCGCGTCCTGCGGGAGTGTCGCGCGAGCCTCGTCATCCACGGTGAACTCGTCGTCGCCGGCCAACAAGAATGCCAGCATGGGAACCGTCTCGGACAGCAGGCTGATCCGTTCGGCCACCAGAGGCGTTGCGGCACGGATGATCTCGACGTGCTGCGCCGGCGGATCGGCGGCGAGTGCGCCGGCTTGCACATGAAACGCGACGATCCGGTCGGCAAGCTCGGCGGTCGGCAACGACCGGATGTAATGGCCGTTGAGCCAGCCCAACTTCTTGAGGTCGAAGATCGGGCCGACGGGGGAGACCTTGTCCCAGGAGAAGTTCGCGGCGAACTCGGCGAAGTCGGTGATCTCGCGCTCGGTCCCGTCCGCCTCCACGATCGGCGGATATCCCAGCAGCGCAAGGAAATTGATCAGCGCCTCCGGCAGGTAGCCCTGCTCGCGGAACCACGCCAGCCGCGCCGCGGGGTTGCGCCGCTTGGAGATCTTGGACTTGTCCGGGTTGCGCAGCAGCGGCATGTGCGCGAACGCCGGCGGCGTCAGCCCCAGCCAGCGGTACAGCAGGATGTGCTTCGGCGTGGAGGATATCCACTCCTCCCCGCGCACCACATGCGTGATGCCCATCTCGTGGTCGTCCACCACGACAGCCAGGTGGTAGGTGGGGAACCCGTCCGCCTTGAGGATCACCTGATCGTCCGGGTGCGGCGCGTTGATCTCGCCGCGAATCAGGTCGACGAATGTGGTCGGCACCTCGCGGGCGTCGTCCGGGATCCGCATCCGCACTACCGGGGTGTCGGAGAACCCCGGTAGTTCCGCGCGCTGATCGCGTGTCTTGCCGTAGCACAGCCGGTCGTATCCGGTGGGCCGGCGCAGCTTCTGCTGCCGCTCGCGCATCGCCGCGAGTCGCTCCGGCGTGCACCAGCAGTGGTAGGCGTGCCCGTCGGCGAGCAGCCGATCGACGTACGGCCGGTAGGTGGCGAGCCGTTCGGACTGCCGGTACGGCGCGAACGGCCCACCGACGTCCGGGCCCTCGTCCCAGTTCAGGCCGAGCCAGCGCAACGTGTCGAAGATCTGCTGCTCGGCCCCCGGGACGTACCGCGTCCGGTCGGTGTCCTCGATGCGCAGCACGAACTGCCCGCCCTGCCGGCGCACGAAGGCCAGGTCGAAGAGCGAGACGTAGGCGGTGCCGACGTGCGGGTCGCCGGTGGGCGAGGGGGCCACCCGCAGCCGGACCGGCCCCGCAGTCGGCGGCTGGTGCGCGGGGGCGTGCGGGGATGACGGTGTGCTCATGGTGGGCTCGAGTCTATGGCGCGCGCCGCGACCGGCCCGCCGCGCTGGGTGCGGCCCGCCGCGCTGGGTGCGGAGCGCCGCGCCACCCGATCTTCCCGCCGTGGCAGGATCAACAGACGTGGCGGCGATCATCATGGACGGCAAGGCGACCCTGGCCGCGGTCAAGGACGAGTTGCGGTCCAGGGTGGCGGCGCTCGCCGCGCGGGGCGTCCGTCCAGGCCTCGGCACCGTGCTCGTCGGCGACGACCCGGGCAGCACCGTCTACGTGCGCCTGAAGCACCGCGACTGCGCCGAGGTCGGCATCGCCTCGATCCAGCGGAAGCTGCCCGCCGGGGTCAGCCAGCGCGAGGTCGAGGCGGTGGTGGACGAGCTCAACGCGGACGCCGCGTGCACCGCCTTCCTGGTCCAGCAGCCCACCGGGCTGGACGAGTTCGCGATCCTGGCGAGGGTGGATCCGGCCAAGGATGTCGACGGCCTGCATCCGTTCAACCTGGGCGCGCTGGTGCTCGGACACCCCGCACCGGAACCGTGCACGCCGGCCGGGATCATCGAACTGCTGCGGCGCTTCGACGTGCCGATCGCCGGCGCGCACGCCGTGATCATCGGCCGCGGCCTCACGGTGGGCCGGCCGCTGGGCCTGCTGCTGAGCAGGCGGAGCGAGAACGCGACCGTCACCTTGTGCCACACCGGCACCCGCGACCTGGCCGCCGAAGTCCGGCGGGCCGACATCGTCATCGCGGCGGCCGGGGTCCCGGGTCTTGTCACCGCGGGCATGGTCAAGCCGGGCGCCGCGGTACTGGACGTGGGGGTCAGCCGGCGCGACGGCCGGATCGCAGGTGACGTGGCCGCGGACGTGGCAGAGGTCGCGGGGTGGATCGCCCCCAATCCGGGGGGCGTGGGGCCGATGACCCGGGCGATGCTGCTGAGCAACGTGGTGGCCGCCGCCGAGCGGGCCGTGGGCCCCGGCGCCGACCCGGCGCCCTAGGCCGTCCGCGGTGGGCGCTCGGGTCTGGATTCGGTGATGTGGGCGCGTGGGCTGCGCGCGCTGCCCGTGACGGCGGTGCTGCTGGTGATAGCGGCCGGGCTGGCGCTCGCGGTGGCGAACCGTTGGCGAGAGGGCAGCGGGGTCCTCGCGCTGGCCGCCGCGTTGGCGGCGTTGCTGCGCCTGCTGCTTCCCGCGCGCGCGGTCGGGACCCTGGCGGTGCGGTCGCGGCCGTTCGACGTGGTGTTCCTGCTGGCGGTGACGGCGGTCCTCGGCGTGATGGCGTTCGCCGTCATCACGCCGAACGTGTGACCCGAGGTCGCCGGCCGCTGCGGGGCGAAACGCCCGTCACCACAACGGCAGTGCCTCGGCCAACGCGGCCGGAACGTCCGGCCCGGGCCGGCGCCGGCCGGTCGCCAGGTCCAGGAACAACCCTTCGTCCAGTTCCGATGCAGCGACGAGGATCTCGGGTTCCGTGCGGCGATCGGTGAGCACCTCCCGCAGGGCCGTGACCACATGCCGCCGGGCGGCCGGCAGCACCACCGGAGCGGGGCGGTCGGGTAACGCCCGCTGCATGTCGTCGGCGTGCACCACCAACTCGACGACCCGGGTGGTCAGGTAGTTGGAGAGCAGCATCGGGCCGCGGGGGGTGGTGACCAACCGATCGGCGGCGCCCAGGGCGCCCAGCGCGCCGAGCGCCCCGGCGGCCGCGCGGTCCCACCGGGCAAGGATCCCGTCGAGCCCGGGCCCGGCGTCCATCGCCGCCGGATGCGCGCCCGGCCCGGCGTCCCCGTCCGCGCCATACCGGGCCGTGAAGTCCGCCACCGACAGCGGATCGGCCGCCGGATCCGTCACCGCCTGCAACGCGGCGACGCCCTCCTGCACGTGCGCCAGGTGGTTCAGCAAGTGGGCGATAGTCCATGCCGGCAAGGCGCTTTCGACCTTGAGGTCATCCTCGCGTAGCGTCCCGCACCACACTCGCAGGGTGGCCGACTGCGCGGCGAAGATCAGGTCTGGCAACGTCGCCACGGGTCCTCCTTCGGTGTGCTGCCGGCCTTCATCATGCGTGACGCCGTCGACGAGGTCGAGCCAGCGGGCCAGTACGCTCAGGGGCATCTGGCGAAGGTGGGTCGAAGGAGGAGTCGTTCGGTAATGGGAAAGATCAAGGTGCTCGGCACCGTCGTCGAGTTGGATGGCGACGAGATGACGAGGATCATCTGGCAGTTCATCAAGGACCGGTTGATCCTGCCCTACCTGGACGTCCACCTGGACTACTACGACCTGGGCATCGAGCACCGGGACGCCACCGATGACCAGGTGACGGTGGATGCGGCCAACGCCATCAAACGGCACGGCGTCGGCGTCAAGTGCGCCACGATCACGCCGGACGAGGCGCGGGTCGAGGAGTTCGGTCTCAAGCACATGTGGAAATCGCCGAACGGCACCATCCGAAACATCCTGGGCGGGGTGATCTTCCGCGAACCCATCGTCATCTCCAACATCCCGCGGCTGGTGCACGGCTGGACGAAGCCGATCGTCATCGGCCGGCACGCGTTCGGGGACCAGTACCGCGCCACCGACGTGAAGATCCCGTCCGGCGGTGCCGTCACCCTGACCTGGACCCCAGACGACGGCAGCGAACCGATGGAGTTGCAGGTCGTAACGATGCCCCCGGCGGGCGGAGGGGCGATGGGCATGTACAACTGCAACGAATCCATCGCGGACTTCGAGCGGGCAACGT
>CAZUXD010000021.1:0-27239 GCA_964624455.1 uncultured Actinomycetes bacterium
TCGATCTCCTTGGCGATGGAGACGCCGTCGTTGGTGATGGTCGGCGCGCCCCACTTCTTCTCCAGGACGACATTGCGGCCGCGCGGGCCGAGGGTCACCCGGACGGCATCGGCGAGGGTGTTCATCCCCCGCTCGAGGGAGCGACGCGCTTCCTCATCGAAAGCGATCAGCTTGGCCATGAGGTGTTCAATCCTCCAGGTTGTGCGTCTGCCCCGCAGGCCTGGTGGGCTACGGGCGCAGTGACTTGATGTGTGCTGGTCGACAGGGCGCCCGCGACGGACGGAGCGACCCGTACCGGGCATCGGGCCCGAAACGGTGACGATCCTCGCCGAACCGACCTGGCACTCAGGGGTCCCGAGTGCCAGCTTCGAGTCTGGCACTCCCGGGGTGAGAGTGCAAGCGAGGGGTCGGTGACCTCGGCGATGACGATGTCTCCGGCGAGCGGCGTGGCCAGGGATGCCGGCTGCCGGATCGGCGCGGACCGCCGGGCCGGGGCCGCGGGCGAGGGTGGAGATGACGCGGCCCTCGGGCGGGCGCACCGCCGGGTCGGGCATGCGGCCGGCGGCTCGGCTTTCGGGCCTGGCGGCACCGGGCGCGCGACGTTGTCGAGCGGCATCGCATCCGCGCTTGGCTCAGGGCAGCCGGCCCCAGGCGCGCAACGTCTGCTCCAGACCCTCCGTCACCGGCAACTCCGCCAGTTCGGCCGCCGTGACCCAGCGCAGCGCGTCCGCGTCGGACGCTGCGGCCGCCGCCTCTCCGTCGCCGACGACCGACGCGTCATAGTCGTAGATCTGGTACACCGCGCCGGACGGACCCGGCCGTTCGACCATGCCGGCCAACCGCTCGGCCCGGACCACCAGGCCCGTCTCCTCGGATATCTCCCGTGCGACGGCTTGCGCGTCCGTTTCCCCCGGCTCGACCCGGCCACCCGGGATCGACCACTGGCCCTGCGCGGGCGGGTGCCCGCGCTGCACCACAAGAAGCCGGCCGGCTTGGTCGAACACGATGGCGCCGACGCACCGCACCCGGCGCGCCGGACCGCCGCTCATCGCCACGATTGCGACGGTAGCAGCGGGAACGCCGGCGGCAGCCCCGAAGAACGCTGCCGAACGCCGAGGAACGCCGAGGAACGCCGCCGACCACCGAACGCGAGGAGCGCCGAGGACGCCGGCCACCGTCGAGGAACACCGCCGAACGCGCGCATGCTGCCCGACCCGGACAGGTGCGGCAGGATGGCCGCATGCGCACCGTCGAGGAACATCGCCGCATCGTCGCCGACCTGCTCCCCCGCACCGAGGCGGTCGACGTGCCACTGGCGCAGGCGCTCGGGCTGGTGCTGGCCGCCGACCTGGTCGCCACCATTGACCTCCCGCCGTTCGACAACTCGGCGATGGACGGCTACGCGGTGCGCGCGGCCGACGTGGCGGCGCTCCCGGCCGAACTGCCCGTCTCCCGTGACATCCCTGCTGGCGCAGGCGATGTCGGCCCGTTGCAGGACGGGTCCGCAGCCCGGATCATGACAGGCGCGCCCGTCCCGCCGGGCACCGACCTGGTCGTTCCCGTGGAGCAGACGGACCGTGGATTGGGCAGGGTCACCATCACGGGCCCGCTGGACGGGCGCGCCCACATCCGTCCGGCGGGGGACGACGTGCGCGCCGGTTCGCTGGTGCTTCCGGCCGGGACGGTGCTGCGGGCCGCGCAGATCGGCGCGGCCGCCGCCCTCGGCAACGCCAACCTGCGGGTGTACCGGCCGGTGACTGTGCTGGTGCTCTCCACCGGGTCCGAGCTTGCCGAACCCGGCTCCGACCTCGCGCCCGGGCAGATCTACGAGTCCAACTCCGCGATGCTGGCGGCGGCGGTGTCGGAGGTGGGGGCAGTTGCCCGCACGGCGCATTTCGTGTCCGACGACGTGACCGCGTTCCGCTCGGCCCTGGTCGACGCCCGCGACGGCGTGGACCTGATCATCACGTCGGGCGGGGTGTCGGCCGGCGCGTACGAGGTGGTCAAGGACGCCCTCGCCGGGGCGGGGGTGGAGTTCGTGAAGGTGGCGATGCAGCCGGGGATGCCGCAGGGCTCGGGACGGGTGGACGGCGTGCCGATCGTGACGCTGCCCGGCAATCCGGTGAGCTCGTTCGTCTCGTTCGAGGTGTTCCTGCGCCCGGCGATCCGGGCCGCCATGGGACATCCGTCACCCGGTCGGCCGGTGGTCCGGGTTCCGCTGGCGGTTCCGTTGGAATCGCCGCCCGGGAAGCGGCAGTTTCGCCGCGCGGTGCTGGACGCCCTCGCCGGAACGGTCGAGCCGATCGGCGGTGCGGGCTCGCACCTGCTGGGCGCGCTGGCGAGCGCGGACTCGATCATCGTGCTGCCGGAAGACGCCGAACGCCTGCCGGCCGGCGCCGTGGTGGACGTCTGGCTGCTGGAGGGTTGACGACCGCGCCGATCCGGAGCCGGTACCGTCGCTGCCATGAGCAAACTGGACGACTGGGTCGCCGATGCCGCGGCGGAGCTTGGCCTGCCCGCGGAGTCGATCACGCTCGAACTGCGCGATCAACTGCTGGACCTCACCCGCGACGCGGCGCACGGGATCGCGCGGGTGGCCGGGCCGCTCACCACCTACCTGGTCGGGCTCGCGGTCGCCGGCGGGATGGCGCCGACGACGGTGATCGCCCGGCTGTCCGACCTCGCCAAGGCGCGGGCCGATTCCCCCGACGAGGAGCCCGCAGGCGGCGCCGCGGCAACCGGTGTGGGCCCGGCGTGAGCCTGCTGTCCTGGATCCTGTTCGGGATCCTCGCCGGCTGGCTGGCCGCGGTGGTGGTGCGGGACCAGCGGCCGCGCGGATGCCTGACCAACATGGTGACGGGCATCCTGGGAGCCGTGATCGGCGGCTTCGTCTACCGGCTGGCCACCGGCCGTCCGTGGGACTACCAGTTCGACCTCGCGAGCTTCGGCGTCGCGGTATTGGGCGCCATCGTGCTGATCCTGCTGATCAACCTTGCGACGATGCACTCCCGCCGGCGGTGACGGAGCGCATCCCGCGGGCGTGCCGGGGCAGCTCCCCCGGCGGTGACGGGGATGTCCATTGCCGCGGCGCTGGATCGCGGCTGGTGGCACAGTTCCCCCGGCGGTGACGGGGATGTCGGCGACGCGCCGGTTCCGCGCATCGTCCCCCTGCTTCGGGGCACACTGGAAGCATGACGACCACCGGCGACCCGCGAGAGGACCTGGGCGGCAGCCCGGCGTGCTTCCTGAACCAGGTGTGCTTCGAATGCGGACGGATCATCGAGGACAACTTCGCCGACATCTGCCCCTATTGTGGAACGTCGCGCTACGTCGGCGAGCAGGGGTCCGCCGCCGGATCCGGCAAGGGTTCATCCGGCGCCGAGAACGGTCGCACCGCTGCATCGCTTCCCGTGCCGAGCGTCGAACCTTCCGGCTCCACATCGAATCCCGCGAGCCATCGGGCGACTTCAGCGCAGTAGTCACCGAAATCGATGACGGCAGCGCTGGCCGATCGAGCGACAACCGCAAGATCGATCGCCACGTACTCGTGCGTAAGAATATCGCGCATGCCCACCGACGGCGCGAGACGCCCAGCGAGTTCCTCACTGGTGACGCCGTTCTCGGCGAGGGCGTCGAATGAAGATCGGTAATCCTCCGGCGCGCGCCCAGAAAGCGCCGAGGCCAGATGGCTGTTCGCCGAAACCGCCAGATCCACGAGTTGGGTGAGGATTCGCTCGATCG
The DNA here is from genome assembly GCA_964624455.1 of uncultured Actinomycetes bacterium. Taxonomy (GTDB): domain Bacteria; phylum Actinomycetota; class Actinomycetes; order Mycobacteriales; family Nakamurellaceae; genus Nakamurella. The sequence goes on from CAZUXD010000021.1 coordinate 3,742, forward strand.
CGTGCCGAAGCAGACGATCTTGTTCCAGTCGCGCCCTGCTCACCTCGCCGACCGATCGAAGATCCTCGATGAGCGACCGGATCAACTCGAGCCGGCGCTGCACCGTCACCACATCGAGGTCTCGGGCGATCATCGCGCGCCAAGCAGGCTGCGGCTCAGGCGACGCAACGGTTCGGTGTCGTAGTACTCCATGCTTGCCGCGATCTGCGCCTCGGCGAATCTGCCCGATGCCGCCTCGTACAGTTTCCGGCCCCGGGTGAGGGCGCGCTGGCGGGCGACCGGGCCGGCCCGGTGGAGCATCATCAGGTCGACCCGTTCGCTTCCGATGAGCTCGTACACGTCCTGCAGAAGCTGAATCGGATCCGGTTCCCCGCCACCATGCTCGACTCGAACCGCAAGGTCTATGTCACGGGGCATCGGCCGGCCCGCACCCCCGCCGGCAGAACCGTCGCGAATGCCGTCGAACAATCCGACCGCACTGCCGTGCAAGACCATGAGGTCCAACCCGCGGCGACCGCAGAGTGCGGCAAGCGCGCCGGAGTCGGCCGCGTCACGCAGCCGGCACAGTTCCTCCGCGATGCCGCGCATGGTTGCCAAGCGTAGCCGCTCGCCGCGCTGGACCGTCGAAATCAGCCCAGTGCCGAAAGTATGGCCGCTGGCCAGTTCTCGTCGTGCACGATCCTGGCCGCGAACACGCTTCGAGCCCACCGCACAGCCGGCAGGGTGCGGGCCGCCAGCGACCACCTGCCCAGCCGGTTCTCCGGCAGGTACAGGGCCTCCCGCCGAAAGCTCGTCAGGATCAGCGCCCGGTTCAGGGCGTCCGCATCGGTAGTGGCGAACACATAGGTCGCTCGGGCACTCTCGTCACCGGCGGCTTCGACCGCAGTTGCATGGGCGCCGACGGCCAGCACGAACGGCATCGCTCCGCCCGGCGCAATCGTTATGCCATAACGCATCCCGCCGGTGGCCAGTTCCGCAAGGGTCGTCATCTCCACCGATCGCTCGCCGCCGCGAAAGGCCTCCGCCAGCGCGCCGCCGAAAACGCCGGCATCATCGGCCGTTACCGCCCACCCGTCCGGCGCGGCGAATCCGCGGAGCCGATCATCCAAGGCGCCGTAGGCGTCGGCCAGTGCCGCGCGCTGCTCGGCCCGGCACCGCTCGATGACCAAGTGGAACTCGTCGGTCCGTGGCCCGAGCCGGCGGACCGTCACCGACGCGATGCCCCGCAAATGGAAGGTGGTTGTGTATCCGTCCTTCGCGATCCGATCGACGAGCGCATACGGCACCAATTCGGCCGTTCCCACCGGCGGTTCTACGGTGAAACCGTCCGAGAACACATGGATCTCGACCGGCAGCTGTCCGGGACCGGCCACAGCCTGCCGGAAGTGCGCGATCTCCGGCGTGCCGGTCCAATGCAGCAGGGCAGCCCGCCGGGCGGCCGATCGGGCGGCCACCAGGTCTGCGACGAAGGCATCGGTCCGAGGCCCGAGCCCGGACAATCGCGTGCTGCCGGACGGGTGCATGCCCAACTCGATGCGGTGACCCTCGATCGCGACGGCGTCCATCTCGACATAGGGAAGCCGGCGACCGCCGACATCCAGCGCATCCCGCAAGACGCTGATCGAGCCGGGCGCGCCGTCAACTTGGCCGGCGTAGATCTCCATTCGGTATGCGGGCGATCCGTCAGGCGTCGGCGCGATGCCCGCACTCCGGGCAGAACTTCGCGCCCTCGGCGAGTTGCGTGCCGCACTCGCCGCAGAAGCTGCCCGAGGTGAGCTTTCCGCCGCATTCGGGGCAGAATTTGCCGCCGTCGACCTTGGCGTTGCAATGCGGGCAGTTCAGCTTCGCCCGGCTGGTCAGGTTCAGATCCGCCGTCCAGTCGATCTCCCTGGTCTTCTGCTGGATCTGCTCCACCTGGGCCGCGGCCTGCGCGCGAGAGATCTCCTCGGCCACCGACGGCGAGCAGACCAGGCACTGGCCGATCTCGTGGTTCCAGCACACGGGCACGCACACCCAGTTGCCACAGCCCCGGCACTGGTTGAACTGGTCCCGCACCGCCGTGACCGCGTCGGCCATCGCCTTGTCCTTGGCCTTGGAGTTCGTCCCCCGGTCGTAGCTGAGTTGCTGGGACGCGTACGAGAGGTCGGCAAGCTTTCCGCCGAACAGCGACCCGGCCCCGCGCAGCAAGCCGCGACCGCGTTCCACCAAATTGTTCTGGAACTGCGACCGGTAGCCGTTGCCGCAGCGCTCACAGACGAACTCGAACTGGAAGCCGTTCTCGTTGGACAGGTCGCGGATGTTGTCGGTGAACCCGATGATTTCGCTCACGCTTGGAGATTGTGCAGGATACCGGCCCGCTTTGCCAGCACCGCCGAAACCACGGGGATGACGATGCTCCGGCGGGTGCGCCCACTTCGGCACCGCGAGGAGCAATTCCAACGGGGCACAACCAGACTCACGCCGCTCACGCTAGTTTGCTCGCGGCGGCGTCGATGCCGGCCATGCGGGCCGGCCCGGGGAGCAGCGCCTGTTGGTCCGGGCCGCCGGCATCGTTACGGCGAGATCCGTTCGAAGCGGCCGAGAACCCGCTTGGCCCTCGTTCGGCGCGCGCCATGACCGGTGGGGCGGGGCCGCTCTCATTCGCGTCAGACGAACTCCCCCGCCGCGCGCTCGGGACGGATCCGGATCACCACCCTCCGGTCGCGGATCATCGCCGCGCGGTAGTCGGCCCAGTCGGGGTGCTCCCCGGCGATCGTCCGGTAGACGTCGTCGAGCAGCCGCAGCGCCTCGGGCTGCTCGACGATCTCGGCGAGGCCGTCGATCTGCACCCACGACCCGTAGAACGCGTCGGTGAAGACCAGCACCGACGCGGCCGGGTTTCGCCGCAGGTTCGCCACCTTCGCGAGCATGCCGCGGCTGGAGATGACGATCGTTCCGTCGAGCACACCGGAGTTGACGGGCGACATCTGCACCGCACCGGATGCCTTTCGGGTGGTCAGGACCGCGCGGTGATGACCTTGTGCGAACGCAAGAGCCTGGCTGATGTCCATGTGACCAAGTGTCGCGCACGCTACGGAACGCGCGTGCACGCGCCGACCCGCCGGCCACGGGTCGGCGGGCGCTACGGTATGGATCGCGGCAGGTGCCGGCGGGCGGCCGGCCGCGGAAGGTTCGGATGAGAGCGGCGAGGGCCACCGGCCGGGCTGTCCCACCGGCCGGGTGAGGCACCCGCCGCACCGCAACAGCACGCACGCCAGATGTACACCGGTCCCGTACCGGATACCCCGGTCGCACCACGAGGCGCGGGCGGGACCGCCGGTGCCCGGGCCGATTGCCCCGCACGGGCCGCCGGCCCGTAGAAAGGATCGAGCCGATCGTGGCAAAACCCTCCGCGTCGGGCGCGAGGCAGTTCGCCGACCTGGTGCGCAGCACGGTGCCGCCCATGCACCCGGGCGGCCGGCCGGTGGTGGCGGGGCTCTCCATCGGCGCGCTGGCGCTCCGTGCGACGCTCCGCGGAATCGGGCTGCGGAGTGCGGGCCGGGCGGTCGGCACCCTCGGACTGGCGGCGGCGACCGGCACTGCGCTCTTCTTCCGGATGCCCCGCCGGGTGCCGCCGCTGGACAGCACAGCGGTGCTGGCACCGGCGGACGGCGTCATCTCGCACATCGCCGAGGCGGCGCCGCCGCCGGAGACCGGCTTGGCATCGGTGCCGCGCACCCGGGTCTCGATCTTCCTGTCGCTGCTCGACGTGCACGTCCAGTGGGCGCCGGTCGCCGGGCAGGTGCGGTCGGTGCACTACCACCCCGGGGCGTTCTTCTCGGCCAACCTGGACAAGGCGTCCGAAATGAACGAACGCAACTCGCTGGTGATCCGCCCGGCGGCCGGCGGCCACGACCTGGTGGTCACCCAGATCGCGGGTCTGCTGGCCCGGCGCATCGTCTGCGACACGGCCGCCGGAGCCCCGCTCCGCGCCGGTGAGGTCTACGGCCTGATCCGGTTCGGCTCGCGGGTGGACACCTACCTGCCCCCGGGCTCGACGCCGCTGGTTCGGGTCGGACAACGCGCGGTCGGCGCGGAAACCGTTCTGGCGCACCTGAAGGAGGCGGGCGGTGCCTGAGATTCCCGTCATCGCCTGTTCTTCCGCGCGGGGAAGGGGCGTGCCCCCATCCGCTCAACGCGACGGCGGTCGCCGACCCGCGCACCGCAGCGAACATCGCCGGCCTTGCCGAAGCGCCGCCGGCATACCTCGACGCATCGGCGGGTGGTGCTGATGCCCGCGGTGCCGGCCGTTCGCTTCCTGCCCAATGCCATCACCGTGCTCGCGGTGTCGTCCGGCCTGACCGCGGTCGCGTTCGCGCTGCAGAAGACGTTGCCCGGGCACTTCACCTACGCGATCGGCGCCATCGCGCTGGCCGCGATCCTGGATTCGCTGGACGGGCCGGCGGCCCGGCTGCTGCGGTCGACCAGCCGGATCGGCGCCGAACTCGACTCGCTCTCGGACGCGATCGCGTTCGGCGTGGCGCCCGCGCTGCTGCTGTACATCTGGGCGCTGGAAGGGCACTCACTGGGCTGGGTCGCCTGCCTGGTGTACGCGGTGTGCGCGGTGCTGCGGCTCGCCCGGTTCAACTCGCTGCTGGAGATCGCTCCAAAGCCTTGGGGCAAGAGGTTTTTCACCGGTGTGCCGTCGCCGGCGGGCGCGTTGCTGGCGACGGTGCCGCTGCTGATCGCCATCCGCTTCGGTGACGGACCATGGTCCAACCCGTGGGCGGTGGGCCTGTGGTTGATCGCGATGGGGCTGTTGATGATCTCGCGGGTCCCCACCATCGCCCTGAAGTCGGTGCGGGTGCCGCCCGGGCTGATCGTGCCGCTGCTGGTGCTGCTGGTGGTCGGGGTGGCGGCACTGATCTACGAGCCGCATCTGGTACTGCTGATCGGGCTCGTCATCTATCTGGCACATCTGCCGTACGCATGGTGGAAGTACGAGTACCTGCGCAAGCACCCCGAACTGTGGGACGGCGAGGACCGGCGCCGCCTGGCCAGGTCCAACCGACGACGGCTGCGGCTCGGGGTCCGGATACAACGTCGCCGGCGGGTGGCCGGCCGCGCCGCGGACGGCACGCCGCTGCCCCGGCAGCGGCGGTTGGGGGCGCTCCGCGGGGTTCGCCTGCGCGGACGGCGCCGGCTCCGCTGACGACGCCCGGAATCGGCGGCCGGCGCGGCGCGGCCGAGACCACGCGAGAAGGGCTGCAGCGCACTGCGTGCGGTCCGGCGCGTCGGCGATCAGAGGCGAATGCCCAGGCGCCTTGCCGCGCGGGTCTTCTGCCTGCTGGCCCGCATTCGGCGCAGCCGGCGCACCAGTAGCGGCTCCGCCGCGAGCGCCGCCGGGTTGTCGATGACTTGGTTCAGCAACTGGTAGTAGCGAGTGGCCGAGAGCCCGAACATGTCCCTGATGGCCTGTTCCTTGTTGCCGGCGTATTGCCACCACTGGCGCTCGAACTGTAGGACGTCCAGGTCGCGCCTCGTCAGGCCTCCAGGCTGCGGTTCATCGGCGTGAGCTGCCGCGCCCACCGCGTCCATGCATCGATCCCTTCATCGCCGTCTTGCCGCATCCGGCCGGGAACCACAACGGTGTCATTCACCGACCGTCTCCATGAGACCACTTCCGGGCCGGTGTGGTCCAGTTCGGCGCGCCGGATTTCGGCAACACTCGCGGGACCCGCCGTGAGGTCTGCTGATTCTCGGCCACCGGATTCCGCCGCCATCGCGCTTCCGCCGGTCGAGCGGACCTTTCAAGCAATCGGGGGCCTATGTTCAGCGGTTCAACACCAACGAGCACCGGCGGCCGGCGTCACGTCGCGACGGTAGCCGGTGATCACAGGCGGTTCGACGCCGAGGAGCACTAGCGGCCGGCAGTCGGGCTGCCGGTGCCAGCCTCATCGCCGCCGATCGGCACCTGAAGCGTGCTCGGCCCGCCGCCGGACGTGGCGCCTGCCGTCCCGACCGATTGGCTGGCCGAAGGCGCCGCGGTTGCGGCAGAAGTGCCCGGAGCCTCGCCCGGCCCAGCACCGGCCGTGTTGCCGGCCGACGACGAATCCGGCGCGCTGGGAACCGTTGTGGTGGCAGCCGTCCCCGGAACGGTCGCGGTTTGATGGTCCGTGACACCGGGGTCGGTGGCACCGGGGTCGGGATCCGGCATCCCGCCGTGGCCGGCCCCCGACGAGGTCGAGCCCGTCAGGTCCGTCGCGACAGGTGCGCTGCTCGCACCGGTAGCTCCGGTGGCGCCGGCGCCCGAACCTGTGCCATCGGCCGAGGACGCGTCCGGCGAATCGGTTGGGCCAGCCGGCTCCGCACGGTCGGGCCATCCTATGGATCCGCCGCCGAGAACCGACAATCCTCCGGGTGTCCCGCCGGCAAGCGGAGCGCCCTTGACCGACTCGATCCCGGTGATGACGAAGAGCGCCAGGGCGAAGATCGCCGCGCTGGCGGCGGCGCCCAGCAGCGCCGTGCGCCAGCGGGAGACACCGGTCTCGCGCTGCCGCGGGGTTCGCGACGGCCGGCGCGATGGCCGGCTGTCGCCGGTCCCGTTGATGCCCTGTTCCGTCCGCGCAAGCAACACCCCCATGCCGGCATGCTGCGCATGCGCACAGCCGTTCCCTCCGGCCGGTGCCGGCGGGCCGGCCAGCGGAATCGGCCGGAGGCGAGCCGCGGTGCCCAGTGCCCGGCCGGCCGCGCCGAACCGGTCCTTCGTCCGATTCAGTCGATGCCGTGTGGTGGCGATGGAATGCGAGTACACGGCGCTCGCGGTGATCGAGACGGCCGACCCCAACCCCGCGCCCACCACCGTCCCCGCCAGGCCCAGCCCCGACCCGAGGATCGCGCTGGTGATCGCGGCGGCGACCCCCGCGCCGATCTGCGCGGGGGTGAGTTGCAGGCGCGGCCGCTCGGCCTCGGGAGGATCTGCGTCGGCGGGCGTGCCACCAACGGGTTCGTCATCGGTGGCCGGGCGCCCTGCCGAGTCCTCCCGAGTCGGGGCCCCACCGGCCACCGCGTTTCCCGTAGCGTCGAAGTCCGCAGATGGACCGCCGGCATGCGCTCGTTCGGACCCCTTTTCCGGCGTAGCCGGGGCACACGCCACCGTGCCGTGCGTCATCGCGCCGCCTGGCACGCTGCGGTCGGTCGCGGTCGCCTTGCCCCTCGGGGCAAGACGACCGGCGACCGTACGATGGGCCGCGCTGGGACCTGCTGTCCCGGCCTTGCTGACGGATATCCGGTTGGCCGGTTGGCCGTTGTCGCGTATCACTGTGGGGCATCCGATCGGTGTTGCGTGCAAGTGTCACTGAACATCACGTGGCAGACGCCGCACCGGCGCACGGCGTTGCCCGCCGTTAGGCACCTCACAGCCCTGCAGTGTCGGTGGCAGCAACCCGACTCTCGGACCCAGCGGTCCGCCTCGCCGGTGCCGTTCGAAGCAGCACCCGGTCACTGTGCCGGTGGGCACGTTCAACGCGGCTCGGTGCTGCGGGGCCGCTTGCGCCTCAGATCCCGGCCGGGCGCCGCTCCGCGTACCTCGTCACCGCCTCGAAACCGGCTGCCAGGCCCAACAATTCGCGCTCCGCGCGGTGGCGGCCCACGAACTGCACGCCGACCGGCGTGCCGGCGGGGGCGAATCCCGCGGGCATCGCGATCGCCGGGTGGCCCGTCACCGTCACGTGGCACACCGGCCTCATCCAACCCAGGTAGTCGGACTGCTGCTCGCCCGCGACCTCCGCCGGATATTGGATGTCCGCGGAGAAGGCTGGGAGCGGAGCGACCGGGAGCAGCAGCGCGTCGTAAACCTCCAAGAACTCGCGCATCCGGTGGAAGAGCGTGGTGCGCAGCACCGCGGCGCGGCCGACCTGCGGCCCGGTCAGGGTGCGGCCAGCCAGCATGTTCTCATAGAGGCTCGGCCGAACCCGATCCCGGTAGCCGTCCAGGAACTCGCCCAAGGTCGCCTCGAACTGCCAGGCGCGCAGGGTGCGGAAACACTCGTCGGCACCGGTGAAGTCGGGCGCGGCCTCCTGCACCACGGCGCCTGCGGCCTCGCAGGAGGCGGCCGCCTGCCGCACGATCGCGGCCACCGCCGGATCCACCGTCACCGCCCCGCCCAGATCGGTCGAGAACGCGATCCGCCGGCCCGAAAGGCCCCCACCAAGGACTTCGGCGAAATCGGCGCCCGGCTCCTCCAGCGAGATCGGCGAGCGCCGGTCCGGGCCGGCCATCACGGACAGCAGCAGCGCGAGATCACCGACGCTGCGGGCCATCGGCCCCTGCACCGAGAGCCCGGCGAAACCATCACCGGCCGGGTAGGCGGGCACCCGGCCCGCCGATGGGCGAAGCCCCACGACGTTGCAGTACCCGGCGGGCAACCGCAGCGACCCGCCCATGTCGTTGCCGTCGGCCAGTGGGTGCATCCCGGCCGCCAGCGCCGCGGCCGCACCGCCCGAGGAGCCACCGGCCGTCACCGACAGGTCATAGGGATTGCGGGTGACTCCGAAGACCTCGTTGAACGTGTGCCCGCCGGCCGCGAACTCCGGAATGTTGGTCTTGCCCAACGTGATCACCCCGGCGCCGCGCATTCGTTCGATGACGAGATCGTCCTGGTCCGGCACGAAATCCGCCCGGGCCGGCGAGCCGAAAGTGGTACGTATCCCGGCGGTTAGGTGATTGTCCTTGTGCGCCACCGGAATCCCGTGCAGCGGACCCTGGAACTCGCCGCGGACCGCCGCGGCGTCCGCCTCGGCGGCCTGCCGCAGCGCCAGCTCCGGCGTATGTGTGACGATCGCGTTCACCGCGGGGTTCACCGCATCGATCCGTTCCAGGTGCGCCGTGACGACCTCCCGGGCGGATACCTCCTTGGTTCGCAGCATGGCCGCCAGCTCCGTGGCGGGCCGGTAGTAGAGCTCGGTGGCCATTCTCGCTCCTTCTCCCGCGCGGCGTTGGCTCTAGGATCGCTCATGGCGCGCCACCTGGCTTCGGCAGACCTTGCCAACCCCGGCGCGGCAGGAACAGGAAGGATCCCGGCGAGGCAACCATGAGCACACAGCCCGCCCCACCCCGCAATCCCCGTTTGCTCAGCACCGACGCGCTGCTCGCGCTGATCGGCTCCGGCGAGGTGGATACCGTCATCGTGGCGTTCACCGACATGCAAGGGCGGCTGCAGGGCAAGCGATTGCACGCCGAGTTCTTCCGCGACGACGTGCTCGCACACGGCACCGAGGGTTGCAACTACCTGCTCGCCGTCGACGTGGAAATGAACACGGTACCCGGATATGCCATCACATCCTGGGAATCCGGCTACGGCGACATGGTCTTCGCGCTCGATCCGGCAACGATCCGGCGGCTGGTGCATCTGCCCGCCACGGCGATGATCCAGTGCGACCTCGCCGCGCCGGACGGCACACCGGTGCGCGTGTCGCCACGGGCCATCCTGGCCGCGCAGACGGCGCGCGCGGCCGACAACGGCTGGATCGCTCTCGCGGGGACCGAACTGGAATTCATCGTGTTCGACACCAGCTTCGAGGACGCCTTCGCCGCGGGATACACGAATCTGGTGCCGTCCAACCAGTACAACGTCGATTACTCGATCCTGGGCACCAGCCGGGTGGAACCGCTGCTGCGGGCGATCCGCAACGTGATGCACGCGGCCGGCACCACCGTCGAGTCGGCCAAGGGCGAGTGCAACCTGGGCCAACACGAGATCACGTTCCGCTACGCCGATGCGCTCGCCACCGCGGACGACCACGCCGTGTACAAGAACACCGCCAAGGAGATCGCGGCCCAGCATGGCAAGTCGATCACGTTCATGGCGAAGTACAACGACCGCGAGGGCAGTTCCTGCCACATTCACATGTCGCTGCGCGGGATGGACGGCGAACTGGTGTTCTGGGACGAGGCCACCGGCCGCCGGTCGGCCCGCTACGACCAGTTCATCGCCGGGGTGCTCGCCACCATGGCCGATTTCACCCTGCTCTATGCGCCGAACATCAACTCCTACAAGCGCTTCACCAACGGCTCGTTCGCTCCTACGACGATCGGCTGGGGCACGGACAACCGCACATGCGCGGTACGCCTGGTCGGGCACGGCGCCTCGGCCCGCATGGAGAACAGGCTGCCCGGCGGTGACGTGAATCCCTACCTGGGCCTCGCCGCGATGCTGGCCGGCGGCCTGTACGGCATCGAGCGGGGTCTGCGGCTGGAACCGGAGCTGGTCGGTAACGCCTATGCGTCCGATCGACCGCGGGTGCCCCGCACGCTGCGGGACGCACGTGAGGCATTTGCCTCGTCATCCCTCGCCCGGGCCGCGTTCGGCGCGGACGTGGTGGAGCACTATGTCCATGCCGCCGACACCGAGTTATCGGCGTTCGATGGCGCCGTCACCGACTGGGAGCGGCACCGCGGATTCGAGCGCCTCTAGGGGGTTTCGTCATGCCAGGGCCAGACAGCATCCCGGCCGTCCCGGGCGCGGTGACGTCGGCAGCCGCGGTCGCCGCGGTCGCCGCGGTCGCCTCGAAAACGTTCGGCGCGGGCGGGCGACACGCCGTCCGCAACCCCGCGACCGGCGCCGCGGTCGGCGAGGTCCCGCAAGCGGACACCGTCGAAACCGATACCGCGATCGACCGCGCGCACGCCGCCTTCCCGAGCTGGCGAGCAGTCGCCCCCGGCGAGCGCGCCCGGCTGCTGCGGAGCTTCGCCGCGGTGGTTGATGCGCACATCGAGGAACTCGCGGGGCTGGAGATCCTCAACTCCGGCCACACCCTGGGCAATGCCCGGTGGGAGGCCGGCAATGTCCGCGATGTGCTCAACTACTACTCCGCCGCGCCGGAACGCCTGCTGGGCAAGCAGATTCCGGTGCCCGGCGGGGTCGACATCACGTTCCGCGAACCGCTCGGCGTGGTCGGCGTGATCGTGCCATGGAACTTCCCGATGCCCATCGCCGGGTGGGGGTTCGGGCCGGCGCTGGCGGCCGGCAACACCGTCGTGCTGAAGCCCGCCGAACTCACACCGCTGACCGCGCTTCGCCTGGCCGAACTGGCCCGGCTGGCAGGCCTGCCCGAGGGCGTCTTCACCGTGATCCCCGGCAGGGGGAGCGTGGTCGGGGCGCGGTTCGTCGCGAACCCGTTGGTGCGCAAGGTGTGCTTCACCGGCTCCACCGAGGTCGGCAAGCAGATCATGGCCGGCTGCGCGGCACAGGTGAAACCGGTGACGCTCGAACTCGGCGGGAAGAACGCGACCGTCGTCTTCGCCGACACCGATCTACCGACCGCCGCGGCCGCCGCTCCCTACGCGGTGTTCGACAACGCCGGGCAGGACTGCTGCGCGCGGTCGCGAATACTGGTGCAGCGCAGCGTGTACGACGAGTTTCTGGGGCTGTTCCAGCGGGCGGTGACGGGAGTGCGGGTGGCCGACCCGTCCACGGCGGATGCCGAGATGGGGCCGCTGATCTCGGCCGAGCACCGGGAGAAGGTCGCCGGGTACGTGCGCGGCACCGAGATCGCCGTCACGGGTTCGCTGCCGGAGGGCATCCCGTTCGAATCCGGATTCTGGTTCCCGCCCACCGTGGTGCTGCCCTCCTCCGCGGCCGACCCCGTCTGGCGGGAGGAGGTGTTCGGGCCGGTGGTCGCGGTGATGCCGTTCGAGGACGAGGACGAGGCGATCGCGATGGCCAACGACACCGAATACGGCCTCTCCGGGTCCATCTACACCTCCGACGTCGGCCGGGCGCTGCGCGTCGCGCGAGCCGTGCAGTCCGGGAACCTCTCGGTGAACTCGCACTCCTCGGTTCGCTACTGGACCCCGTTCGGCGGCTACAAGCAGTCTGGCCTGGGACGCGAGTTGGGCCCGAACGCCACCGACGCGTTCACCGAGGAGAAGAACGTGTTCATCGCGACGACTTGACCCGCGATCATCGTCATCGCCGTATCGGAGCGTTCGGCGCGACGCGGCCGGGCGCCCGGACCGGCACCGCGATCGCACGCTGCACCGCCGGGATGGCAGCATTACCGGGCCGCGTCCGGGAAGCCGCAGCACGACGACACGCACCGAAACCAACGAAGGGCGAGAACACCACCATGGCAGGACGTCTGGACGGCCGGGTCGCCGTCATCACCGGAGGCTGTTCGGGCATCGGACTGGCGACCGCCCACCGATTCGCGGCGGAAGGAGCGCGGATCGTGATCGGCGACATCGGCTCCGATCGCGGGCCGGCGGTGGCGGAAGCGCTGGAGGGGGCGTTCTGCCGAACCGACGTCACCGATCCCGATTCGGTGAACCGGCTCTTCGCGCTGGCCAAGCACTCCTACGGCAGCGTCGATGTCGCGTTCAACAACGCCGGGATCTCCCCGCCGGAGGACGATTCCATCCTGACGACGGAACTGGCGGCCTGGCGGAAGGTGCAGGAGGTCAACCTGACCAGCGTGTACCTGTGCTGCAAGGCCGCGCTGCCCTACATGCTGGAGCAGGGCCGCGGGTCGATCATCAATACCGCCTCGTTCGTGGCCGTGATGGGCGCCGCCACGTCGCAGATCTCCTACACCGCGTCGAAGGGCGGGGTGCTGGCGCTGTCCCGCGAGCTTGGCGTTCAATTCGCCCGGCGCGGGGTGCGGGTCAACGCGCTCTGCCCCGGACCGGTCAACACGCCCCTGCTGCAGGAACTCTTCGCGTCCGACCCGGAGCGCGCGGCCCGCCGCCTGGTCCACATCCCGATGGGCCGGTTCGCCGAGGCCGACGAGATCGCCGGCGCGGCGCTGTTCCTGGCCTCCGATGACTCCTCGTTCGTCACGGCCTCCCAGTTCCTGGTCGACGGGGGTATTTCCGGGGCCTACGTCACCCCCCTGGACTGAATCGCGCCCGCCGTGCCCAGCAGCCCGACAGTGTTGCGAAAAGTGCGGCAAATCGGGCGGAACCCGGGACATATCGCAACACTGTCGTGGCGCCCGCCCGGTCGCCCAGGCATCCGCGGGTGACAGGATCGTCGTCATGAGCATGCCGGTCATCGGGATCAGCACGTATCGCGAGCCGGCCGATTGGGGCACCTGGCGCGGGGTACGGGCCGACCTGCTGCCGGCGGGCTACGCCGACTCGGTGCGGGCCGGCGGCGGGGTGCCGGTGCTGCTGCCGCCGGATGACGCGCCGGAGCGGGTGCTGGCCGCGCTGGACCGGTTGGACGGGCTCATCGTCGCGGGCGGGGCGGACGTCGACCCGAGCCGGTACGGGCGGGGTCCGGGAGCGCACACCACCTCGTCGCGACCGGATCGCGACGCGACAGAATTGGCGCTGCTCGGGGCCGCGGCCGATCGGTCGTTGCCGACCCTCGGGATCTGCCGGGGCATGCAAATGATGGCGGTGCAGGCGAAAGGCACGCTGCTGCAGCATGTCCCGGACGTGGTAGGTCACGAGGGGCACTCGCCGGCGGCTGGAGTGTACGGGCGGATGACGGTGCGTACCGTGCCGGGCACCCGGCTGCGCGGCATCCTCGGTCCGGAGTTGACGGTGCCGTGCCACCATCATCAGTCGGTCGACGACCACCCTGGCCTGGTCGCCGCGGCGCACGCCGACGACGGTCTGCTGGAAGCGATCGAGGACCCGGCGCAGGCGTTCTGGCTGGGAGTGCAGTGGCACCCCGAAACTGCCACGGACATGCGCCTCTTCGCCGCTCTGGCCGCCGCAGCGTCCGCTCGAGGATGACGAAGCCCACCGAAAGATCGCATGACGACGGCGCAGCCCGCCAGCGGGCCCGGCGGCAGGCTCCCCATTGCGTGAGGGCGAGCGAGGTCCCCGCCGCTCGGTGGCGATCTCGCACGCCGAGCACCCCCTCACCGCAGCCTCACCCCGCCCTCCGCGCCTTCTCCGCCCGCCAACCCGCCGTCCCCTCGGCCACAGCGTTTCGAAATTCCCGGCAAGTCGGTCCTAGAGGCAGGAAGATCGCGCCAGCGTCGAGGAACGAGACGCCAGCCGCGCGGGACGCCGCCCGGCCTGTGCCAGGCTGGATCACGTGCGCATGCAGTTCGCCAGCGGGCCCGACCCCATGGACCTCGTCAAGTTGCCCTGGTCGAGGCCGCTCGCCGATTGGCCGGCGGACCTGCTGGTGAGCCTGCCGCGGGGCATCTCGCGGCACGTGGTGCGCTTCGCATGGATCGGCGGAATCGTCTATGCCATCAAGGAAATCAACTACCAACTGGCCGAGCACGAATACGACCAACTCCGGACGCTGGCGCGATCAGGCGTGCCGGTGGTGGAGGCGGTCGGTATCGTCGCGGATCGCGCGAATCCGGACGGCGAGCCGCTCGATGCCGCGCTGGTGACCAAGCATCTGCGGTTCTCGCTGCCGTACCGGGCGCTCTTCTCCCGCCGGCTCGACCCGGACCTGGAGCCCAAGCTGCTCGATGCGCTGGCCGAACTGTTGGTGCGGCTGCACCTTTCCGGCTTCGCCTGGGGCGATTGTTCGCTGTCCAACACCCTCTTTCGTCGCGACGCCGGCGCGCTGGCGGCGTATCTGGTGGACGCCGAGACCGGGCGGATCCGCACCCACCTCTCCGACGGCGAGCGCCATTACGACCTCGACATCGCCGAGACGAACCTGGCCGGAGAGTTGCTCGATCTGCAGGTCTCGGGTTTGCTGCCGGAACATGTCGACCCGTTGGCCACCGCGCAATCCGTGCTCGACCGCTACGCCCGGCTGTGGGCGGAACTGACCGCGCCGCAGACCATGGGAGACGACGAGTGGTGGCGCATCGAACAGCGTCTGCGGCGCCTGAACGAGTTGGGTTACGACGTGGCGCAACTGGACATCAAGGAGGCGGACGGCGGCGATAGCGGCGAACCGCATGTGATGGTGCAGACCCAGGTGGTGGAGGCCGGACATCACCGGCGGCGGCTGCGGGAGCTCACCGGGCTGGATGTGCAGGAGAACCAGGCCCGGCGGATCCTGAACGACCTCGCGACGTTCCGCGGCCGGGCGGTCATGCCGGGCACACAGGCGGACGAGGACACCGTCGCGCGCCATTGGATGACGGACGTGTTCGAGCCGGTGATCGAGGCCATCCCAGCCGAGCTTTCCGAGAAGCTAGAACCCGCGGAGGTGTTCCACGAGGTTCTCGAGCATCGCTGGTTCCTCTCCGAAGCCGCCGGCCGAGAGGTATCCATGGACGAGGCGGCCCGATCGTACGTGCAGAACGTCCTGCCCTACCGTCCGGACGAAACGGCAGTGCTGGAACCAGATCTGCTGGGCCTGGGCATGCTGGAGGATACCGACGAATAGGCCGTGAGAGCGGGCGATCCACCGTCCTGCGCCACGCCCGCCGGCGCGGCTCGAACCTCGGCACGCACCGATGGCATGCTCCCGGCATGGCTAGGGCACGTTTCAGCACCACGGTGGACGCACACCTGTTGGAATCCGCCAAGGCGTTGCGGCCGTGGCCTTCCGACGCGAGCACGATCGGGGAGGCGTTGCAGGCATTGATCACTCGTCATAGATCGGTCGAGATCGATGGCAGCTACCCGGCTTACGACGAGCATCCGCTGGGCGAGCCTGACGCATCGGGCGATCTCACGTCATTTCGGGCGGCGGTCGCTCGATCGTGACGCCACTGCCCGCTCGGGGTGAGGTGTGGTAGTAGGAGACGGCCGAAATCGGACGCCGTCCGGTCGTGATCCTCCCTCGCGATGCGGTCATCCCGGTAGATCGGCACAAGCCCTTTCAGGCAACGGTTTCCGCAGCGATCGCACGGCTGCGCGACTCGGCCCCGGTCGCCCATCGGCTCGCGAGGAGCAACACGAGCCCGAGCGCCGACCAGCCGAGGAGGACCCACACCGCCGGCCCGGCCGGGGCCTGCGGGAAGAAGGCGGCCCGGCGCAGCAGCGTGCCGCCCGCCCCGGCCGGCAGCAACTGCCCGACGCCGGCCCAGAATGCGGGCAGCACATGGGGTCCGGTTGCTATGCCGGCCAACGGCATGCCGATGACGACCATCACGATCGCGGCGATCGCAAGGCCCGCCAACCGGAACAACGCGATCAACCCGGCGGTGACGGCAGCAACGGACGCGACCACGAGCGCGATGACGCCGGCGGCTGCCCAGTAGGACCCGGCGAGCACGCCGAAGCCGTGCAGCATGCCGGCGAACGCGAGGCCCACTCCGATGCAGGCAAGGAGGAGCGAGACGAGCCTCGGCGCAGGCCGGGGGAGCCGCAATGTCAGCACCGCGGCCGCGATGAGACCGGCGATGGTGAACGGGACGAGCGCAACCGCGAGCCCCGCGCCCTGTGGATCCCCGCTGGTGGGCGGCGCCACGTCGACCGCCCCGGCCGGCAGCGGCTGGCCCGGTGGCGCTGTGAGCATTACCGCCAAGCGATCGAGGACGCCGGCACCGACCGGCGAGGCAAGGGTTGCCTTAAGCACCTTCGCGCCGGACGGACCGATGACGACAGCCCCCACCGCCCGCTGCTCGGCGATCGCCTGCCTTGCCGCATTCTCGTCTGAAACAGGAAGCACCGCAACAACTCCGGCGGCGGGACCGCTAGCCAGCCGGGCCTGGACGGCCGGTGCGGCGGCGGCCGGCGCAACGGCGACCGGCAGGTCCTTCGGTGCCGAACTGACCGCCGGCCAGACGAACGCCAGCAACAACACGGTAAGCGCTGCGGTCACCGCGATCGCCGCACCGATCGCCTGCGCCCACTCCCGTGGCCCGTCCGCACTGTGCATAACGCCCTCCCGAGATAGCGAATGACTGTTCGTTTTAGTCTGAACCGGCGGGTGGGCAGTGTCAAGAACGATCGTTCAGTTTTTTGAGCTAGGATGTGACGGTGCCCAAGGTGAGCGACCTACACCGCGACGAGCGCCGCGCGCAGATCCTGTCGGCAGCATGGACCTGCTTTTCCCGCAAGGGCTTTCATGGAACATCCATGGCCGAGATCGTGCGCGAGTCGGGGCTGTCGGCGGGCGCGGTGTACCTGTACTTCCGCTCGAAGGAGGATCTGATTGCGGCGACGGCGAACAAGGCGATCGGCCAGGCGCGGAGTGTTATCGCCCAGCTGACGATCACCGACGAACCCGTCCCCCCGTCGCGCGCCGTGGACCGGTTGCTGGTGAACATGACGCGGCTGCACCGCGAGTCGGACGAGCGGCTCTTCCGCGTCGCCGTGGAGGCGTGGGCCGAAGCCTCCAGGAACGAGACCGTCGGGCAGACCGCCCGCGGCGTGTACAAGGAACTTCGCACCGGGATTCATCGGCTCTTCCAGCGCTGGGCCGATGCCGGGCATCCGCTGGCGGTCCCGGCCGGCGACCTGGCCAGGGCGGTGATCGCCCTGGTCCAGGGCTACATCGTCCAGGTTGCGAGCTTCGGGGTGAGCGACGATGCATCCTTCCGATCTAGCTTGGTCGCGTTCCTGCGCGCGGCAGAAAATGCCGTGGCCACACCACCGCCGGCCGGCTGAACAGGCGCGCCGCCGCCCGCGCGCGTGCCGAACGGGCCAGTACCGTAGCGAATGCCTCAAGCAGCCGACACCGGCCGCGCGGCGGCGCTTCTGGTGCTACAAAGCGATCCCGACATACTTGGTCTCGAGGTATTCCTCGATGCCCTCCGCGCCGCCTTCACGTCCCAGCCCGGAGGACTTGATCCCGCCGAAGGGGGCCGCCGGGTTCGACACGATGCCCTGGTTGATCCCCACCATGCCGGACTCCAACCGCTCGGCCACCGTCACCGCCCGGGTCAGATCCTTGGTGAAGGCGTAAGAGACCAAACCGAACTCGGTGTCGTTGGCGAGCGCGAGCGCCTCGTCGTCGGAGGCGAAGGTGGTGATCGGCGCGACCGGGCCGAAGATCTCCTCCTCGAACATTCGCGCCGTGCGCGGCACGTCCGCGAGCACCGTAGGCGAGTAGAAGTAGCCCGGGCCGTCCACCGCCCCGGTTCCGGTGAGCACCGACGCTCCCGAATCGACCGCGTCCGCAACGAGTTCCGTCACCTTCTCGACAGCGGCCGCATCCACCAGCGGCCCCACCTGTACGCCGTCGTCGACGCCGCGGCCGACCCGAAGCGCGCCCATCCGCTCTGCGAGGCGCGCCCCGAATTCGGCGGCGACCGACTCGTGCACCAGGAAGCGGTTCGCCGCCGTGCAGGCCTCCCCGATGTTGCGCATCTTCGCCAGCATCGCCCCGTCCACGGCACGATCGAGGTCCGCATCGCCGAAGACCAGGAACGGCGCGTTGCCGCCCAACTCCATCGATACCCGTAGCACGCGCCGTGCCGATTGGCCGATCAGCACCCGGCCGACCTCGGTCGACCCGGTGAAGGTCAGCTTGCGCAGGCGGGGGTCGGAGATGATCGGCTCGGATACCGCCCCGGAATGCGACGTGGTGATCACGTTGACCACCCCGGCCGGCACCCCCGCCTCGGTGAGCACCTGCGCCAGCAACAACGTCGTGAGCGGGGTCTGCGCCGCGGGCTTGATCACCACGGTGCACCCGGCAGCCAGCGCGGGCCCGATCTTTCGGGTCCCCATGGCCAGCGGGAAGTTCCACGGCGTGATCGCGTAGACCGGCCCGACCGGCTGCTTCATCGTTACCAGCCGTGTGCCGCCGGACGGGGCCACCGCGTAGCGCCCAGCGATCCGCACCGCCTCCTCGGAGAACCAGCGGAAGAACTCGGCTCCGTACACGACCTCGCCGCGCGACTCGGCGAGCGGCTTACCCATTTCCAACGTCATCAACAGCGCGAAGTCCTCCGCCCGGGCGTGCAGCAACTCGAACGCCCGGCGCAGCACCTCGCCGCGCTCACGAGGGTCGGTCGCCGCCCAACCCGGGCCGGCGTCAACCGCGGCGTTCAGCGCGGCTAGCCCGTCCTCGGGCGAGGCGTCCGCGACGGCGTTGAGCACCTCCCCGGTCGACGGGTCCTCCACCTTCACCATTGCGTCGGTCGCCGTCCACCGCCCGCCGATGAAAAGCCCAGTGGGTACCGATTCGAGTAGCGACGCCACCCGCTGATCCGAAACCGACATGGTTGCTTGGCCTTTCGTCATCGCAGGGATGCTGGATCCCTGCCGGGGTGTACCAATGCGACTACCCGGCGGTGCGGACGCAGCCGCGCGGTTTCCGCCTACTGCGCGTCAGCGCCTATCGTCGCATCCCCATCGACGGGTTCGAGCACGAAGACCGGGATGGCGCGCGACGTGCGCCGCTGGTAGTCGGCGTAATCCGGGTAGGCCGCGACCGCCCGGATCCACCACGCCTCCCGCGCGTCGCCAGCCAGCTCCCGGGCACGCAGGTGGTGGTGCTCGGGGCCGTCCTGCAACTCGACATCGCGGTGTGCGAGCAGGTTGTGGTACCAGACCGGATTCTCTGGGGCGCCGCCCTTGGACGCGACGGCGGCATAGCTGCCGTCATGCTCGACGCGCATCACGACAACTTTGCGGATAGCGCCGGTCTTCGCGCCCGTCATGGTCACGACGACCACCGGCATGCCCCGCATCGTGGTGCCCTCTCGACCGCCGGACGACTCGTACAGCGCGACCTGGTCGCGCGTCGTCATGCTGGGGCTGGGCAAATAGGTAGTGGACATACCTATTGCGACGGATTCCGGCCCGGTTTATTCCCTGCTCACCTGGGATGAGAATGTTCACCGGGAATACTGATGGGCATCTGGAGATGACGACGCTCAGAGCCGCCTGTCGGACTCGAACCGACCACCTGCGCATTACAAGTGCGCTGCTCTACCGGATGAGCTAAGGCGGCGCGCGGACCAGTCTATCGGCCAGGGCGCGTCTGCGGCCGGTACAACCCGGCAGCAGACACTGGTGCGAAAAGTACGGCAAATCGCCCATGGTCCGGTACATATCGCACCAGTGTTGCCGTCCGTCAGGGCTCAGACGGCGCCATCGCTGGCTGCGTCATCGAGGTTCGCGCCGCCCGACACCTCCGCGAGTATGCCTCGGCATTCGGCGGGGGTGACGCCCATGAGCTCGGCCAAAGCAACGAGGGCGCCGTGGTCGAGGGTGATGGACTTGGCCGGAATCCGGGTGCCGTGGCGTTGCAGCCGCAGCGCGAACCAGCGACGCACCGGCTGCAGCCGCGGATCGGTACTGCCTTGCACCGCAGCGACGTCGACGGTGACGGGGGATGCACTTGCTGCCGCCCCGTAGCCGGAACTGCGTTCGGCGCCCACCAGCACGGTCCCAGGATCCTCGCCGAGAGCCTTGGCGATCGCCCAGAAAACCTCTACCCGCAGCGACCGGTGGCCGGTCTCGTAGTTGGCCAGCGCCGCCTTGGACACCACTCCGCCGGTGCGCGAAGCGACCTCAGACTGCGTCAACCGTTGACGCCGCCGCGACTGCCGCAGCCACTCGGCGACCGCGCTCGCGAACGCCGCCTGGTCCATCCGACCGGTCTGAGCAGCCATGCGCCGCTGGCCTCCCATCCGGTCTGAATTGGACGTGTCGACAGAGTACGGGCCTATCGCTGAGGTGGGTCGCCGGCCGCGGGTTTCTGTCCCGGGCCGGCGACCCACCTCAGTACCGCTACCGCCTAGTGCTTGCGCGGCCTACGGCGCAGCGTGCCCACTGCCACCAACAGCGCCCCGCCGACCAGCAGCAACAGCGCAACCCAACCCATGCCGAACGCATTCACACCGGTGTAGGCGATCGTCGTCTTCGACGTCGGCAGCACCTCGGCCGTCTTGGTCGTCGGCGGGATGCTCTGCGATGTCGGGAGCACCTCGATCGACGAGGACGTCGGCTCCACCTCGATTTCCGGCGGGATGTCGACGCATGCCGAGTCGCTGAACGTGTCCTCGCCCGAGGTCGCAGTGCCCTCGTTGTAGAACCCGTGACCCGGGCCCTCGTCCGAGCAGGTCCGCAGATCCTCCGACATGTTGCTGGCAACGCTCGCAGTGATCGTCACCGTGTACACGTCCGATCCGCGAGGCGCCAGCGACTTGCCGGTCGCCATGCCCGTAATGCTCGTGCCGTTCCAGCTACCCACCGGCTGCCCGCCGAACGTCGCGGACGCCGCGGTGATCGTCACGCCCTGCGGGAAGCTCGGCGTGTCGCTCAGGTTGTAGACCAACGCGGTGCTGATCGACGGGTTGCTGACCGTCACCTGGTAGGTGACCGTCCACGAGCCGTCACCGTTCTGCGTCGGCGTCCCCACCACGGACTTGACGATCTCCGGGCTCACCGGAGATGCGCAGGCAGTGTCGGTCGAGCTGTACGCCCCGCTCGTCAATCCCACGGTGTTGAGGAACCCGGTGCCACTCTCGCCGGACTGCAGGGTGCAGTCCCGGTCGGTGGAACTGGACGTGGATGCAACGCTGGCGATCACCGTCACCGTGTAGTGCTCTTGCGCTTGCGGCGCAAGGGAACGTCCGATGACGATCGACGTGTTGGGTACCACGCCCGTCCAACCGGAGATCGCCCCGCCAGACGGGCCCGTCACCGCGGCCGAAACGATCGAGATGCCACCGCCGAAGTGCAGCGTGTCGCTCAGGTCGTAGGTGGCAGCCTGATCGGCCGACGGGTTCGTCGCCGTGAGGTCGTACACGATCGTCCACGTGCCGTCCGCGTTCTGCGTCAGGCTGGACACCGTCTTGGTGACGTTCGGGACCACCACCTCGGGGATGTTGCCGCAATCGTCTGCCGTCAGGGTGTTCTGGCCCGACGTCACCGTTGCCGAGTTGAAGAACCCGTGCCCCGGACCGGATTCGGTCGAGCATTCGCGCTGATCTGCGCTGAGGCCCAGCGGCACGGTGGCGTTCACCACGACCGTGTAGACGTCCGACGCGCCGGGCGCCAGCGTCTTCCCGGTCGCCATGTCCTTCAAGGTTGCCGCGTCCCAGGTGCCCACGTCATTCCCGCCTAGCGTCGCCGACGCGCTGTTAACCGTCACGCTCGCCGGGAAGTCCGGCGTATCGCTGAGGTTGTAGGCGAGCGTCGCGTCGTCCGACGGGTTGGCCACGGTCACCGTGTAGGTGACGTTCCAGGTGCCGTTGCTGTTTTGCAGCGCAGACACGAACTTCTTCTGGATCGTCGGCAAGGTTGGCTCGGAGCAGGCGTAGGCGTGTTGGCCGTCCTCGCTCACGGTCGCGATCGCCGCCATCAGAGCGCCGCCGGCACTGCGCAGCGAGAGCTGGGGCTGTTCCTCCGGCTGAGAGCCGAGGCTGACCGTCGAGTTGTTCCCGAACCCGCCCGGCTGGCCGGGCTGCCCCGGCTCACCCGGTTGACACTCGGTCGCCGGCACCGCACCGGTACCCGTCGACGAGGCAACGGTCGCGTTGACGGTGACGGTGTAATGAGCCACCGCCCCCGCATCGAGCGGCTGGCCCGACGCGACCGTGGTGTCGGTGTCGCCGTCCCAGCTGCTGCTGGCGCCAGGGCCGGTTACGCCCGCCGAATTCACGGTGATGCCGGAACCGAACGCTAGCTCGTCGGTCACGTCGTAGACCGTTGCAAGGAGCTCGGACGGGTTAGTCACCGCGATGTCGTAGACGACCGTCCAGGTGCCATCTGCTTGCTGCGTCGTCGAACTCACCGTCTTGGCGATTGACGGGGTGACCGTGAGCGGGTTGGTCGTGGAGCAATCCACGGTGCAATCCGTGCCCGTGGTGGACACCACCGTGTTATCGATCGTGACGATGTTCCCCGCGATCAGAGCGGCCTGGTCCTTGACGTTCGCGGTGTACTGCACCGTCACCGTCGCACCAGCAGCCAACCCGGTGGCCGTGCCCGTCAACGTCGGCGACGTGAACGACACCGACACACCCGACCCCGACGGGGCCGTAATCGCCGACGCATCCAGATCCGTCCCCGCCAACGTCGAGGTCAGATCATCGGTGAACAGCGGCCCGACATACGGCACCGACGAAACGTTCTGCACCGTGATCGACCACGTCAACGCCTCACCGGCCACCACCTGCTGCCCGTCCACATCGTTGCCATCCGCGTCGAACACGCTCTTAGACACCGACACCTTCGGCGTGAGCGGGTTCGTCGTCGTGCAAGCACCCGCGGCGCAATCCGTGCCCGTCGTAGAGGTCACCGTGTTATCAATCGACGTGATGCCATTGTCGTTGAGCACCGACTGGCCCAACACCGTGCCCGAATACGACACCGTCACCGACGAGCCCGCCGCAATACCCGACGTGCCCGTCTTAGCCGACACCGACGACGCCGCCGGCGTCAACACCACATCCGCACCCGACGGCGAAACCGTGAACGCACCCGCACCCATCGGATCGAAGTCCGTGCCAGCAACCGTGGACGACAAATCATCGGTGAACAGATCACCCACGTAGGCAACACTCGTCGGGTTCGACACCGTAACCGTCCACGTGAGCACATCACCCGGCTGCACCTGCGCGCCAGACGCGCCCACCACCTGCCCGGCCCGCTTCACCGACACCGACTTCGACACCGAAGCAGCCGGCGTGAGCGGGTTGGTCGTGGAGCAATCCACGGTGCAATCCGTGCCCGTGGTGGAC
>CAZUXD010000021.1:27339-65157 GCA_964624455.1 uncultured Actinomycetes bacterium
CGTGAGCGGGTTGGTCGTGGAGCAATCCACGGTGCAATCCGTGCCCGTGGTGGACACCACCGTGTTATCGATCGTGACGATGTTCCCCGCGATCAGAGCGGCCTGGTCCTTGACGTTCGCGGTGTACTGCACCGTCACCGTCGCACCAGCAGCCAACCCGGTGGCCGTGCCCGTCAACGTCGGCGACGTGAACGACACCGACACACCCGACCCCGACGGGGCCGTAATCGCCGACGCATCCAGATCCGTCCCCGCCAACGTCGAGGTCAGATCATCGGTGAACAGCGGCCCGACATACGGCACCGACGAAACGTTCTGCACCGTGATCGACCACGTCAACGCCTCACCGGCCACCACCTGCTGCCCGTCCACATCGTTGCCATCCGCGTCGAACACGCTCTTAGACACCGACACCTTCGGCGTGAGCGGGTTCGTCGTCGTGCAAGCACCCGCGGCGCAATCCGTGCCCGTCGTAGAGGTCACCGTGTTATCAATCGACGTGATGCCATTGTCGTTGAGCACCGACTGGCCCAACACCGTGCCCGAATACGACACCGTCACCGACGAGCCCGCCGCAATACCCGACGTGCCCGTCTTAGCCGACACCGACGACGCCGCCGGCGTCAACACCACATCCGCACCCGACGGCGAAACCGTGAACGCACCCGCACCCATCGGATCGAAGTCCGTGCCAGCAACCGTGGACGACAAATCATCGGTGAACAGATCACCCACGTAGGCAACACTCGTCGGGTTCGACACCGTAACCGTCCACGTGAGCACATCACCCGGAACGACGTGCTTTCCATCCCAATCGACCCCACCCTTGGATACCGACTTCGACACCACCGCGGCCGGCGTCAATGGGTTTGTCGTGGAGCACCCGGACTCGGCGCACTGCGCCGGACCCTTTGGCAGCACGGTGTTATCGATCGTGACGATCGGCGGCGGACCGTTGAGCACGGACTGGTCGGCTACCGTCCCCGAGTAGGTGACCGTCACCGTCGCACCAGCAGCCAAGTTCGCCGCGCTACCGGTCAGAGTCTTTGTCGTCGTGTTGTAGGCCAGGGAGACTTGCGCGGACGAGGACGTGAACGACGTCGACGCATTCACCAGATCCGTCCCCGCCAACGCATCCGAAACGTCATCTGTGAACAACATGCCGGACGGAATCGCCACGGAGCCGGTGTTCTTCACCGTGATCGTCCACGTCAACAGATCGCCAGTCCGTACCGACGTGCCCGAACCACCGACACTTGTGAAGCCGTCATGGCCGTTGGGCCGCGAAACTAGGACCGACTTGCCGACCGATGCTGCCTGTGCCGTGTTCGTGATGGTGCAGGTGACGTTCTGGCCCGGTGCCAGCTTGATCTGGTTCGGACTGGTGAAGGTGCCGCCGCCCGTGCACACCCACGTGGTCCCGGCGGTGTAACCCGACAGGCCACCGGATTCGCTCAAGTTGTACGTGGTGTTCGCGGTGACGTCGCTGCCGATGCCGTTGTTCGCGACGGACGGCTTGCCGTTGATCGGCTTGTCACCCGAATTCGAACCATTGGTGGCGGTGAGCGTCCAGCCCTTCGAGTAGGAGCTGTTCCCGCTGACGTCCACGACCGACTTCTTAAGAGTGAGGTGGGGCGCGATGTCGTCGTTGGTGATGGTGCAGATGACGTGATCGCCGAGCGCCACGGAGACCGTGCCATTGGTGACGCTCGCGCTTCCGCACTGCCACGAGGACGGGGCGTAGCCGCTGGGGCCGTCCGACTCGGACAGCGTGTAGTTGCCGGGGTTGACGTTTGTGGTGGTACCAGTAGTCACCTTGGTCACCGCGGTCGGGCCGGCCGCGCTGAGCTTCCAGTCCGTGTTCTGCGCAGTTCCGCCGTTGTCGTTGACGACGATCTTCTTCAACGTGAGCGTCGCCTGCTGGGCCGTGTTCGTGATAGTGCACGTGACGTCCTCACCGTTGGCGGGAGTGACGGTTCCATTCGTCGCGCTCCAGGTGGCCGCGCCGGTGCAGGACCACTGCGAGGGGGTGTATCCGTTCGGCCCGGCGGACTCGCCCAGGGTGTAGGTGACGCCCGGGGTTACCGCCTGGCTGGTGACGGCCGCGCTGTTAGCGGTGCCGGAGAAGCTGCCAGACGAACCGCTCGCGGACAGGTTCCAGTTGCTCGCCTGCGCCGTGCTGCCGGTGGACCCGTTGTCAACGATCTTCTTCAGAGTCAGTTTGGGCTGCACCTTGACCGAGTTGGTGATGGTGCACGCGATGCCGCCGTTGGAGGGGTTGGCCGAGAACGTGCCGCCGGGTTTGTTTCCTGGCGCGTCGGTTCCGGTGTTGGTGACGGTCAACTGTGTGTCGCCCTGCGTGCAGACCAGGTTCTTGCCGGACACCGGAAGGACGTGGTTGCCGTTCTTCTGGTTCTCGGTCACGGTGAAGTTGACCGAGGTGTTCGGCATCGGGTTGAACTGGAACACCGCGTTGCCGTTGGAGTCGGTGGCGGTCGACGTCCAACTAGAGCCCCCAGCGCTCGCTGTGGCGTTGATCGTCCAACCGCTGGCCGGCGCGATGGTCCCGTTCGCATCCTCGACCTTCTTGGTGACGGTCAACGAGCAGTTCCCCAGCAGCGTGCTCTTGAGCGCGTCGCCGAAGTTGGCGCCGGTGGCGTTGAAGTAGTCCGAACCCGCCGCAGAGCCGGCGATGGCGCGGATATTTTCGTTTCCGCCGTCGACGCCGATACCGATGACGACCATGCGGGTCTTTCCACCCTGGGTGTTCGACATGTCCTTGATCGCGTTGGCGGAAAAGATGCCATTGGACACGTTGTCGAAGCGGGTCTGAGTACCGTTGCCGTTGGGCTTGTGGTCGTAGGTCGGGTTCCCGTCGGTCAATACGACGACAAGGTCGTACACGTCGCTGCCGTGATTGTTCACGACCTGCCACAGGCCCTGGTCCCAGTTGGTGCCGCCGTCGGCAGAGAGCCCGCTGATGTTGTTGGTCAAGGTCGTGTAATTGCTGGACAGGGTGTTCAGCCGCGAGGCGTTGTACGCGAAGCTGTACAGCGCAATCTTCGTCGGCGTCAGTGGCGTACTGCCGTTTCCGATCAGGCTGTCCACCACGCCCTTGGCGGAGTCTTTCAGCAACTGGATCTTCGACTTACCCGAAACCCCCGACGGATCCTTCATCGAGCCGGAGACGTCCAGGACCATCGCGATGTTCAGTCCGCAAACGCTCGGCATGCCGTTGTCGTCGCGCGAGGTGGCCCACAGGCCTAGGAACGGGTTCCCGCTGCTCCCGGGGCCGGACCCGGCGTCGGAGTAGCTCGTGTCCGGGTCGCTGCCCGGAACGTCGTTTGCCCCGGCGGACAGGCTAGCGGTGCGGAACTGGTAGGGCGTCGAGTAGCCGGTTGTGGAGGACCCCCGATCCAAGTTCGGGTTGGTATACCACCCACTCGGCGCGCCGGTCTGGGAGATGTCGTACTGCTTTCCGATGACGGCGCCGGTGAAGGTACACGTCCCGGCCGCGACGCTCGTGCACGTCAGCGTGGTCCCGCCCCCAACGGGGACGGCCTGCATGGTCGCGCCGGCGGGCAGCGCGCCGACCGTCGAACCGCCGGTGCGCAGGCCGCCCATATGAACAACGATGGTTGTGGGTGGGGCATCCACAACCGTGAGGTCGACGACGCAGCCATCTCCGGTGCTGATTCCGCAGCCCGTGACCATCGGGTCGCCGGTGGCCTTGTTCTTGATGTGAGTTCCCGAAGCGGCCGCATCGTTGACCTTGACCTGATAGGTGGTGCTCGCACCGTTCCGTCCGAAGTCGGGAACCGCCCATGTCAACTTCTTCGACGAGGAGTCAAAGGTCAAATTCTGATTGAGCGGAGTCACCAAGGTCGCGTCTTGCAGGACGTTGGACAGATCGTCGGTGGCGACCGCGCCCGTAACGGTGCCGGAACTGCTGTTTCGCGATGCCGTCAACGTGTAGGTGATGACCGAACCGGGATAGATGGTCGAGACGTCCGCTGACTTCGCCAGGGTCCACGCCTTGCTCGCCTGGGGCGGGGCGACGGTGAGCGTCGAGGAAGCGGAGTAGTTGTTCCGCACGGAACCGTCTGCAGGGCCGGTGTTGTCGGATGCCGCGGTCGCGGTAATTGTTGAGGCGAGTGCCGCGTTGCTCGGGATGGTGACCGTGAAGGTCGCATTTCTGCTCTGGTTCTGGTAGTTCAGGTTTCCCGGTGTCCACGTCACGACCGAACCGGAAACGCTGAGGTCGCTATCGGATTCCGCAATTGCAGGGACCGAGAATCCCACGGCGCTCAGGGTGGCGGTGATGACGACGCCGCTGGTGGAATCGCCTTGCCCGCCCCGCTGGGCGTGCAGGGTGTATTCCACGGTCTGCCCCGGAGTGACGGTCGTCCCGTCCGCCGGGTCCGACGTGAGCCAGTACGTGAAATCGTCCCCGGTCGCCGCCGACGCCACGGACGAGCCCGTCACCGCCATGGCAACCACCAGGGCTATGACCCCGAGCAGCGCTGATGCCACCCGCCAGATCGACTTCCGCCCGGTCGCGCGACGCAGATGATTGCCCATTTCCTGCTCCCCACCTCTGACGTACTAACCGGCCGGGTGGACCCGACTGGGTTAACGCTGGACGCTTGTTCTTACGGAACGTGTCGGAGCCTGCGCAGCAAGCATGACGTTCCGCACTGATTCTGCCCTACTCTAAGTGGTGTTCGATATCGGCATTCGGGTGACTGTGAGTCCCGATCAGGTGATTCCAAGTGTCCAAAGACGCGATTCGCAACGATCCGTAACAACCCTGATGAGTTACAACCGTCACCCCATCACAGATCGTCGTGGCGCTCCGCGATCTTGACAACACGTCAGCAACGGACGGTAATCGCATGAGGGGGGTCTTCATTACGAAGCGTGACAGCGCCGCCGGACCGCCGGGACGACGCCACCGGAACCTGCTGGTCAGCGGTGCCGCACGCGCCGCGTCCTGGCGAGCGCCAGCGCGCCGCCGCCACCCACCAGCGCGAGGATCACCCCGGCAATCACCCACCAGCCCGCCCCTTTACCGGACAGCGATGCACCGTTGGCCGCCGACTCGGCGCGACTGGCCGCCAGGACCGTCACCGAGGCGCTCGGGGCGGCGTCCGTCCGCTGGCTGGGCGCCGACCCGGTAGAGCGAACGGCGTCACCGGTACGAAGCCCTTCCTCCGACGCCCCGCCCCCCGCCGGCTCCGGTGCCAGCGCACGCGATGTCGCAGGAATCAACGAGATCCACACGGACGACGTCGGCGAGGATTCCCCTTCGCCGAGGGCGATCTCGGGGCCGCCGGCCGCATGCACCGGAGCCGCAACGAGCGCCCGGGAGGCCGACGGGATCAGGACCACGGACGCCGGCGGGATGCCCGCCGCGGGCGGCGCACCCAGAGCCGAGGAGGTCGCCGGGATCAGTTCGATCTCCACACCGCTCGAACCGCCGTCCCGTTGCATCGCGCCGGCGGTTCCAGGAAGAACGGCCGCCAGAATCGCGACGATCGCCAAAGCGCCGCCGAGCATCGCCACCAGTCGTGCGAGCGCCCGAGACGAACGGTTCGGCCGTCGCGGATGCGTCACCGCTGGGTGTTCGCGGCGAAGCCCCCCTGTACTCATAGCGACGATTATTGCCTACCGAGAGCGAGATCTAAGTGCCCTAACGGGTGTATCCCCGTCCCCGAAGGTGTGATCTTGGGCCGCGCAATGACTATCAGTGCGCGACGCGCCGCTCGGAGTCCCCACCGGCGATGACGGTGGCTCGGAGCGCGCGCCGCCGCCGGCCGGAAACCGTCATCCTCAGGGCGGCGTCATCTGCTATTCGTCGGCCCGCACCAGCGCAGCCGGAATCAGCGTCATGGCCACCGACCCGGGCACCGTCATCGCCTCGTCACCGACTGCCTTGCGCTGCCAGCGGTACGCGCCGCCGACCAGGTCGAAGACTTCGACGCTGGACCGTCGCGTTTCGGTGCCGGGGTCCACGCCGGAGTTGTCCACAATGCCGTGGCCGCGGCGCGTTCGGGCTGCCGTCCGTCCCGCCCGATACCATGGCTTCTCGTGACCATCCGCCCCATCGTCATCTGCGGCGAGCCGGTGCTGCACGAGCCGGCTCGCGACGTCACGAATTTCGATGACAAACTCGCGCGGTTCGTGGACGACCTCTTCGAAACCAACGCGGCGGCGCACGGGGCGGGGCTCGCGGCGCCGCAGGTCGGGGACGACCGACGGATCTTCGTCTACGACTGCCCGGACGAGGCGGGCGTCCGGCACCGCGGGTACGTGGTGAACCCCGTCATCGAAACCTCGGAGATCCCGCTGACGATGCCGGATCCCGAGGACGACCTGGAGGGTTGCCTTTCCGTTCCAGGAGAGAACTTCCCGACCGGACGCGCCACCTGGGCCAAGGTCACCGGCGTCGACATCAAAGGCGAGCCAATCGAAGTCGAGGGCACTGGGTTCTTCGCCCGCTGTCTGCAGCACGAAACCGACCATCTGGACGGGCATCTGTACCTGGATCGGCTGATCGGTCGGAACGCCCGGGCGGCGAAGCGCATGATCAAGGAGCGCGGCTTCGGGGTGCCGGGGCTGAGTTGGCGTCCCGGGACCGATCCCGATCCGTTCGGGCACTGATCCGCCCGACCCCTGACACAGGCGTTCGTACCGCTGCGTTGATCAGGCGGGGCCCGGCCGCGCTGATTGGGCCGGCCACCATCTGGATAGTCTGAAGGGGTGACGTCGGATCAAAGCGGTGCCGTACGCCAACAACAGAACGCAACGAACACCAGTCGCAAATCCGCCTTCGTAGTAGTCGCCAACAGGCTGCCGTTCGACCTCCAGCCCGGCCCCAACGGCTCCACCGTCGCGCAACAGTCCCCCGGGGGCCTCGTCACCGCCCTTGCGCCGATCCTCTCCCGGCACAGCGGGGCGTGGATCGGCTGGCCGGGCCAACCCGATATCGGCCTCGAACCCACTGTGTCGGACAACATTTCGCTCTATCCGGTGACGCTGTCGACGGGCGAGGTCCAGGCATATTACGACGGCTTCTCCAACGGAACACTCTGGCCGCTGTACCACGATGCCATCGCGGCGCCCGAGTTTCACCGGCAGTGGTGGGAACAGTACGAACGCGTCAACCGGCGCTTCGCCGAGGCAGCCGCCAAGATCGCCGACACCGACGCCACGGTGTGGATACACGACTATCAGTTGCAACTCGTTCCGGCCATGGTGCGCCGGCTGCGGCCGGACGTGCGGATCGGCTTCTTCCTGCACATTCCGTTCCCGCCCGCGGAGCTCTTCATGCGATTGCCCTGGCGCGCGGAGATCGTTGCAGGACTCCTCGGCGCCGACGTCGTCGGATTCCAATTGCCCGGCGGCGCACGGAACTTCGCGCGGCTCGCGCGCACGCTCACCGGGGCTGCGGTGTCCGGCAACATGATCGAGCACGACGGCCGTACCGTCCGGGCCGCCGCGTTTCCGATCTCCATCGATTCGGCGGGCCAGGCCGCGTTGGCGTCGTCTACCCAGGTCCGCGAGGACGCGGAGAGGTTGCGCGAGGAACTCGGCAACCCGCGCAAGCTGATCCTGGGGGTCGACCGGCTGGACTACACCAAGGGCATCAACCTGCGATTGCGCGCGTTCGGCGAGCTTCTCGCCGAACGGGACCCGTCGGTACAGGACGCGGTGATGGTGCAGATCGCGACGCCGAGCCGGGAGCGCATCCGCTCCTACGCCCGGATGCGGGAGGAGATCGAGCGTCAGGTCGGGGCGCTCAACGGGGAGCACGGCCGGATCAGCCGGCCCGCCGTACATTACCTGCACCGCTCACTGCCCCGTGAGGAGTTGGCGGCGTTCTATGTCGCGGCCGACGTGATGACGGTGACTCCCTGGCGCGACGGGATGAACCTGGTTGCGAAGGAGTATGTCGCGTGCCGCGTCGATGGTGACGGGGTGTTGCTGCTCAGCGAGTTCACCGGCGCAGCAAGGGAGTTGCGCTCCGCGGTGCTCGTCAACCCCTACGACACGGACGGTGTCAAGGATGGGCTGCGGCAAGCGCTGAACATGCCGCAGCGCGACGCGCAGCAACGGATGAGGGCGCTTCGCCGGCAGGTGCTCTCGCACGACGTGGATCGTTGGGCATCGACATTCCTCACCACGCTTCGTGAGCACCGCGATCGCGTCGCGACCGCGGCCGGCCGGCTGCCGGCGAGCGTGGTGCGTGCCGCCCGGCGGATCTGCGCGGCGGAACGGCTGCTGGTCGCCGTCGATTTCGACGGCACGCTCGCCCCCATCGTGGACAATCCACCCGACGCGCGCGCGATACCGATGTCGATGGAGAGCCTGCACGCCATTTCCGACCTGCCCGACACCGCCGTCGCGATCGTCTCGGGTCGCTCGCTTGCCGACCTGCAGGCGCTGATCGGCGACCCGGGGGGGCTGTACCTGATCGGCAGCCACGGGGCGGAGCGTCGCCTCCCGCCGGGCCACGTGGCTGCCGGGGTTTCCGGCCCCAACCTCGGCGGTGCGAAGACCCATGCGCCGGATCGCCCCGCGGCAGAATGGCAAGCGCCGGATCGGCCCGCGACGGAGTCGCCGGCGGCGGGAGCGCCTGGTCCACGCGCGCTGACCGAGGCCGAGAGCGGGACGCTGGGGTGGCTGCGGCGCGCGCTGGAAGAGGTGCAGCACCGGCATCCGGCGATCCGGCTGGAGCACAAGCCGGTCGGGGTCGCAGTGCACCTACGGCAGACGGATGACGCGGACGCGGCGGCGGTGATCCGAGAGGTGGCAGCCGAGATCGCCGCGGACCCGGGGATCCGAACGATGTTCGGCAAGAAGGTCGTCGAACTGTCGGTGATGGCCGTCGATAAGGGCGCCGCCCTGCAGGCACTGAGCGCACAGACCGGAACCACCGACGTGGTGTACGTCGGTGACGACGTCACCGACGAGAACGCGTTCACCGGGCTCGGCCCGCACGACCTTGGCGTGAAGGTGGGCCCCGGCGATACCGCCGCGCGGCTCCGGGTGGAATCACCCACGGCCGTGGCCGACCTGCTGGGAGTGCTGCTGTCCGCGCGCGGAGCCTGGGCGCAGCGGCGCGCGGTGCGGACCCGTGCGCCCGCACGGGCGGAGGCGCGCGCGGGCAGGTAGCGGCCCCGGTCGAAAGCGGGACCGACCCGGCGGCCGCTATACGCGCGGCGGACCGCTGGTCCGACCGGGCACGAACGTGGTCGGCAGCATCACCCGGCGCGGCTCGTCGTGCATCGCGGGGTCCAACAGCAATCGGCCGGCCTGGCGCCCCTTCTCGACCACCGGCTGATCCACCGTGGTCAGGCCGGCGTCGAACGCCGCGGCGATGCCGTCGAACCCCGTCACCGACACATCTTCCGGCACCCGCTGCCGCCGCCGCGTCAGCGCCTGGATCACGCCGAGCGCCAGCACATCCGAGGTCGCGATGATCGCCGTCAGCCCGGGGTCGAGCCCGAGCAGTTCGTCGGCCGCCGACGCGCCGGCCTCGACCGAGTGGTCGAACCGCTCCACCACCGGGACCCGGTCCCACGCGGAACCGGCCGCGGTGAAACCTTCCCGGAGCCCCGCCAGCCGGTGGCGCTGCACGTGGTAGTGCGCGGCTTCCTGCCGCGCGATGTCCACCGGCCCGTCGCGGCGCGCGCGCCCCAGGCGCATGCAGACGACCCCGATCCGGCGATGGCCCAACGCTGCCAGATGCCCGGCGACCCCGCGCATGGCGGCGGCGTCGTCGATGCCGACGAGGTCGGCACCGCGCACCATCGGTTGGTCGCACACCACCGCCGGCAGCGGACGGGCCAGCACCGCCTGCAGGTGCGGATCGTCATCCGGCATCGAGTAGGCCACGAATCCGTCCACCGCCGCGCTCGAAACAGCAAGCACGTCATCGGCATCGGGGCTGGCGGGGAGCAGGAGCAGCCCGATCCGGGCCTTGTCGCACTCCAGCGTCAGCCCCTCCAGGAACGCCACGGCCGCGGGATCGCGGAACGCGTACGAGAGTTGTTCGGTGAGCAGCAGCCCGACCGCACCAGCCCGCCGGGTGCGCAGCGAGCGGGCCATCGGATCCGGCCCGGCGTACCCGATCCGGCGCGCGGTCTCCAGCACCTTGGCCCGCAACTGGGGGGAGAGCTGATCCGGACGGTTGTAGGCGTTCGACACCGTCGTCCGCGACACTCCGAGCTCGGCCGCGAGCAACGCCAGCGTCGCCTTGCGCCGGGTGCGGAGGGTGGGCTCGGTGCCGTCCATTGCTGAACCGTAACGCCGGGCGCGTGCTGCGTGCTTTGGGGGGTTCGGCGGCCGGGGCGCGCTCGGGCCTCACGGACAGCCGGGCACCCGGCAAGGCGAGCCCCGATGCGACACGCCGGGACGGTCATGTCCTCGGCATGTCGTTACGCCGTACGAGTGAACCTCCGACACGCTGGGAAAGCGCTATCCATCCGGGTCTTGCCCCGGCTCCGGCCGGGCCGTACCGTCGGGTCACGTCGCGCGACGCGGTTCGGGCCTGGGCACACCAGCCGTCCGCCCGAGCGTCGAGCGATCCGAGCAACGGTCCGCCCACCGACGAGCGGCACGGCCACCGACGACGCACACACCGACCCACCGACGACCCACCGACGACCCACCGACGACAAGGAAGACCACGATGGCAGAAGTCACCTACGACCAGGCGTCCCGCATCTTCCCGGGCAATCCCCCGGTGCGCGCGGTGGACCGGATGAGCCTTGAGATCCACGACGGCGAATTCCTGGTCCTGGTCGGCCCGTCCGGTTCCGGCAAGTCCACCGCGCTGCGGATGCTTGCCGGCCTGGAGGACATCAACGAGGGGCGGATCCTGATCGGCGGCCGCGACGTCACCAACGTGCCGCCGAAGAACCGCGACATCGCCATGGTCTTCCAGAGCTACGCCCTGTACCCGCACATGACCGTCGCGGAGAACATGGGCTTTGCGCTGAAGTTGCGGGGGGTGCCCAAGGCCCAGATCGCGATCAAGGTACGCGAGGCGGCCGGCCTGCTGGACCTGGAGAAGTACCTGGATCGCAAGCCCAAGGCGCTCTCCGGCGGCCAGCGGCAGCGGGTCGCGATGGGCCGCGCCATCGTCCGCGAGCCGAGCGTCTTCCTGATGGACGAGCCGCTCTCGAACCTGGACGCGAAGCTCCGCGTCGAAACCCGGGCGAACATCGCCGAATTGCAGGCCCGGCTGGGCACCACGACCGTCTACGTCACGCACGACCAGGTTGAGGCGATGACGATGGGTCACCGGGTGGCGGTGCTGAAAGATGGTGTGCTGCAACAGTGCGACACCCCGCGCGAGCTGTACGACAAGCCGTCGAACGTGTTCGTCGCGGGCTTCATGGGCTCGCCGGCGATGAACCTGTTGACCGTGCCGTTGGCCGACGGCGGGGTGAAACTCGGCGATACCACCGTGGCGCTCACCCGGGAGGTGCTTGCCGAGGCGCACTCCGCGGGGCTGCGCGAGATCGTGTTCGGCGTGCGCCCGGAGAACATCACCCTCGGAGGTGACGGGATTCCGGTGACCGTGGACCTCGTCGAGGAGTTGGGCGCCGACTCGTATGTGCACGGGCACGGCCCCGACGGCGACCGCCTGGTGATCCGCACCGAGGCTCGGGTGCATCCGACCTCGGGCGCCGTGGTGCGCGTGTCGGTGACGGACCCCGAGCATGTCCACGCGTTCAACCCGGAGACCGGCGAGCGGTTGAGGGCTTCGACGGCCGTTCCCGCGGACGCCGTGCAGGTCGCCGGAACCGCTGCCGGGGCGTAGGCCCGACGGCTCTCCACCGCTCCCGACACTGGTGCGAAATTCACGTTCGGAAGCCCGTCATGCCGGACTTTTCGCACCGGTGTCGGGGGGGAGGCCCGCCGCCGGAGCGCGCGCCGACCAACCGCGGCGCGCCCGACGCCGCCCCACCAGCCGGCATCCGATGTAGATCAAGAACGAGATCGTCGTGATGTACGGCGAAATCGGCAGCCGGCCGCCGAGCGCGAGCATGATGCCGCCGACCATGCTCACCACTGCGAAGATCACCGAGAGCACCGGGATCCACAGCATCGACACGGTGACGCGCATCGCGGCGGCGGCCGGCGTCACCAATAGCGCCAGCACCAGCAGCGCCCCGATGACCTTCACGCTCATCGCGACGGACAGCCCGAGCACTATCATGAAGATCGGCGACAGCGCCCGCACCGGGACGCCCCGTGCGGCCGCGATCTCCGGGTCGACGGTGGCGAACATCAACGGCCGCCACATGATCGCCAGCGCGAGCAGTACCACCACCGAAACCACCGCCAACGCGGCGAGGCCTGGGTCGTCCACCGACACGATCTGACCCGTCAGCAACCCGAACTTGTTCGCGCCCCTGCCCTTGTACAACGACAGGAACAGCACCCCGAGCCCGAGCCCGAACGGCATCAGCACTCCGATGATCGACGATCGTTCGCGCGCCCGCACCCCGAGCATCCCGAAGATCAGCGCCGCGGCAAGCGATCCCACCACCGACCCGGCGACCACGTCGATTCCGAGCAGCAGCGCGAGGGACGCCCCGGCGAAGGACAGCTCGCTGACGCCGTGCACCGCGAAGGAGAGATCGCGCATCATGACGAAGACGCCGATCAGGCCGCCGACCAGCCCTAGCAGCGCGCCCGCCATGACGGAGTTCCGCAGCAGGACGAGAAGGGCGCCGTAGTCGGTGAAATCGAACATCTCGCTGACGATGCCCATCATTGCTCCCCGACCGCGAGATCCATCGACGGCGCCGGATGGTGCTCATCGTGCCGATCGGCACCGGGATCGGCCGCCGCGAGCACGATCACCCTGCCCTCGGTCCGGAACACGTCGACCGGCGCGCCGTACAACTCGCTGAGCCCGGCGGAAGTCAGCACCTCGTCCGGGGTTCCGAGCCGGAACCGGCCGCCGGCCAGGTACAACACGCGGTCGGCGGTGCCCAGCACGGCGTTGATGTCGTGGGTGACGAACAGCACCGCCGTTCCATGTTCCCGGCGGTAATGATCCAACAGCGCGACCACGGCCTGCGCCTGGGCGAGATCCAATGCGGCCAACGGCTCGTCGCACAGCAGCAGCGCCGGTTCGGCCGCGAGGGCCTCGGCGATCCGTACCCGCTGGAGTTCCCCGCCCGACAGCAGCGACACCGGCGCGTCGGCGAAGGCGCTGGCTCCGACCGCGTCGAGCAGTTCGTCCACCCGGCCGCGCAACCGGCGCGCACCGAATAGGCCCACCCCCCAGCGATGCCCGTCCAGGCCCAGGCGCACCAGGTCCCTGGCTCGGATCGGCGTTCGCGAATCCACCGAGGTACGTTGCGGCACATAGCCGATCTGTCGGCTGCCACGATGCACGCGCCGGCCGAGCACCGTCACCGTCCCGGCCGTCAACTGATGTTCGCCGAGAATCGCGCGCAGCAAGCTGGACTTGCCCGAGCCGTTCGCGCCCAGGACGGCGACGAATTCGCCTGCTGCGACGGCCATGTCGAGGCCATGCCAGAGGATCCGGTTGCCGTAGGCCAGGGTCGCTGCCGTGAGTTCAAGAACCGGCGATGACGATGTCACCGGACCACCCCCTTGTCCAGCGCTTGGGCCAGTGCTTCGATCGTGTGCCGCATCCAGTCCTGATAGTGCTGGTCGGCGGCCAGCAGTTCGGTGACGTCCACCACCGGAACCTGGTTGTCGTTGGCGGCGGCCACGACTCGGTCGGTCTGCGAACCGGCAGACTGCGAGTTGTACACGAGCACGTCGACGCGGTGCTCGTCGAAGAGCGCGAGCATGGTGGCCAGTTGGGCGGGGGTGACGTCGATCCCCTCCTCGATCGCGTCGCTGAACTCCGGCGGTGTGACGTTGTGCAGGCCCGCCGACTCGATCAGGTAGAGCGGCAGCGGCTCGGTGATGGCCACCGGTGCTCCGCCGTGCCGCGCCTTGATCGCCCGAACCGCATCTTCCAATGGGCGCAGGGCGGCCCGGAAGTCCGCCAGGTTCGTCTGGATCGCCGCCTGCGCGGCCGGCCGGACCTTGACCAATGCGTCCGCGATGCGTCCGGCGACCGCCGAGACCGCCGTCAGGTCGTACCAGACGTGTTCGTTGGCGTCGACGTGCAGTCCCGCTGCGGCAGCCGCGTCCACGGCGGTGACGACGATCGCGCGGGAATGCACCGCAGCCAGCATCACCGTCATGACATCGTCGTAGCCGCCGCCGTTCTCGATCACAATGGCCGCACGGGAGACCGCGAGTTGGTTCCGGCCGCTGGGCTGGAACGTGTGCGGATCCTGGCTGGGATCGGTGATCAGCGACTCGACGGCGACGGCGCTGCCGCCGATCTGCTGGGCGATGTCGCCCCACACGTTGGTCGATGCGACAACCGCGGTGGCTCCATCGTGCCGCTGCGGCGAGGCGTTGCCGCAGCCTGCGGCCGCGGCCAGCGCGAGGATGCCCGTCATCGCCGTCAGCAGGCGCAGGGCGGCGCGCATCGGATCCTCCTCGACTGGACTCCAGTGGCAGCCTATCCAATACTGAGAATCACTCTCAACAAGCGGGCGACCCGCAACCGGCGACCGCGGCTCGCACCGGCTACCGCTGGCGGCGCCGGCGGCCCACCTCGGCCAGGACTACACCGGTGGCGACCGAGGCGTTCAACGACTCCACCTGCCTCGCCATCGGCACCGAAACGGTCACGTCGCACACCGTCCGGGTGAGCCGGGACAGGCCCCGGCCCTCCGAGCCGACCACGAGTACCAGCGGGCCGGTTGCGAGGTCGAACGTGTCGGTGTCGGTGCTGCCGTCGGCATCGAGTCCGGCGATCATCAATCCGGCGGCTGCCCAATCCTTGAGGGTCCGCACCAGGTTGGTGCAGCGGCCGACCCGAATGCGCGCGGCGGTGCCGGCCGAGGTGCGCCACGCGGACGCCGTCACCCCCGCCGAGCGACGCTCCGGGATCAGCACTCCGTGCGCGCCGAAGGCGGCCGCGGACCGGACGATCGCGCCCAGGTTGCGGGGATCCGTCACCCCGTCTACGGCCACCAACAGCGGCGGCGTGCCCGACTGCTGAGCGATATCCAGCAGGTCCGCCGGATCGGCGTACTCGTACGGCGGCACCGTCAGGGCGAGGCCCTGGTGCACCGCGTTGCCGGTCAGCTTGTCCATCTCCGGCCGGGAGATCTCCAGCAGCGCGACGCCGGCGCTGGTCGCGAGGGTCACGGCCTCGGTGACGCGCTGGTCCGCGGGCATCCCGCGGGCCACGTAGAGCGCGGTCGCCGGCACCCCGGCGCGCAGCGCCTCGACGGCCGGGTTCCGGCCGACCACGACTTCGGGCAGGTCCTTGCCGCGGCGGGGGCCGCGCGGCGGCGCGGTGCGCGTTCTGCTGCTCGCGGCCCGGCCGGGTGTTCTTGCCGCCGCGCCGGATGCGCGGTTCGCGCCTCCTGTCGCTCGGCTCGCTCCTTCCGCCGCTCGGCTCGGCCCACCCGCTGCTCGGCTCGCCCCGCCGGGTGTTCTTGCTGCCGCGCCCGATGCTCGGGTCGCCCCGCCGCCGGCCGACCGTGGCGTCCCGGGCTTGGGCGGAACCGCCGTCGCCCCGGCTTGTCGAGCCGCCCGGCGTGCCGCCGGATGGCCCTTGCGCACCTCGGCGGGCGGCGTCGGCCCCTTGCCGCGCAACGCCTTCCGGGCCTTGCCGCCGGAACCCACGGTCGCGCCCTTCTTGGTACCCGCTTTTCGGACGGCGCCGCGGCGC
The DNA here is from genome assembly GCA_964624455.1 of uncultured Actinomycetes bacterium. Lineage (GTDB taxonomy): Bacteria > Actinomycetota > Actinomycetes > Mycobacteriales > Nakamurellaceae > Nakamurella. The sequence goes on from CAZUXD010000021.1 coordinate 43,139, forward strand.
CGCGAATTGCTCGTCATGGCCCTCATCCTCCCTGCAACTCCCAGCAACTCCCAGCAACTCCCAGCAACGAACGGGCAGTCCCCGGCCGACGCATCGCGGCCCAGCCACAGCGCCCTGCGCACCGGACTCGCCGTCGGAGGGCGGCGTGTCCGCCGAGAACCTACTCCCGCTCCGATGCTGGGCGGACCGACCACATCGGCCCATCCGGGGTGTCCTCGATAGCGAATCCGGCCCGCGCCAACCGGTCTCGGATCGCGTCCGCGGCGACGAAGTCCTTGGCCTGCCGGGCGGCCGTTCGCTCAGCAAGCAACTCCCGCAGCAGCGCCCCGGTCGCCTCTGCAAGCTCCCGGGTCGCGACGCCGCCCGGCGTATGCCGGAGATCTGCGGTCATCTCCATATAGCTGCCGGCCGCGGCCCCGACGCTCCCGGCATCACCGGTGGCACCGTCACCCCCGCCGCCTTCGCGGCCGCCACCCGCCTCGACCGCGCCGGGCGTCCACGGCGCGGCGAACGGATCCAGCCCCAGCACCGCGAGCATGCCGCGGATCGACCGGGCGAGCGCCAGCGCCTCGTCCCAGTCCCCGCCGGCGGCTGCCGAGTTGCCAGCCCGCAGCGCATCGTGCACCACCGCGAGCGCGCGCGGCACCGACAGGTCGTCATCCATCGCCGCGGCGAATTCGGCCGGCACCTCCGCGCGGGGCACGTCACCGTGAGCGGCGGCGCGCCGCAGGAATGCCTCGATCCGCTCGAACGCGCGGGCCGCGTCGCCGAGCGCCTGCGGCGAATATTCGATCATCGACCGGTAGTGCACGCTGACCAGGTAGTAGCGCAGCGCAATGGGCGCAACGGCGCGGGTCAGCACCTCGACGCCCAGCGTGTTGCCCAGCGACTTCGACATCTTCTCGCCCGCCAGGGTGACCCACGAGGAGTGCATCCAGTACCGTGCGAAGCCCAGCTCGGCACCGTGCGCCTGCGCGGCTTCGTTCTCGTGGTGCGGAAAGACCAGATCCAGCCCGCCGCCGTGGATGTCGAACTCGTCACCGAGATAGGTGCGTGCCATCGCGGTGCACTCGATGTGCCAGCCGGGGCGGCCCGGCCCCCACGGCGAATCCCATGACGGCTCACCGGGTTTGGCCGCCTTCCACAGGGTGAAGTCGGCGGGGTCGCGCTTGCACACGCCTTCCGACTCTCCCTGTTGCATCTCGTCGATGCGCTGCCCGGACAGGAATCCGTAATCGGGTTGGGTGCGCACCGCGAAATACACGTCACCGCATGCGGAGTAGGCCCGCCCCGCCTCGATCAGCTCGCCGATCAGCGTCTGAATCTGCGGAATGTGGCCGGTCGCGCGGGGCTCGATGGACGGGCGCAGGCAGCCCAGCGTGTCGTAGGCGTCCGAGAACGCCCGCTCGTAGGTGGTGGCCCACTCCCACCAGGGCCGCCCCGCCTCCGCCGCCTTGGTGAGGATCTTGTCGTCGATGTCGGTGACGTTGCGGACCTGCGTCACCTCCATCCCGCGGTACTCGAGCCAGCGGCGCAGCACGTCGTAGACGATTCCTGCGCCGCGCAGATGCCCGATGTGGGGGAGGTACTGGACGGTGGCGCCACAGTGGTAGAGCGAAACCTTGCCGGGGACGAGCGGCACGAACGGCCGCACCGATCGGGTCGCGGTGTCGTAGAGGCACAAGGTCACCCGACGATGGTACGGGGGTGACGGGAACTCTCGGGCACCCATGATCGGGGCGCCGTGGGGCCGACCCGCCCCGGGCGACGGCGGCGCCCGACCCTTCCGGGCCACCGCCGGCACCGACCGCAGCGCCCGCGCCCCGCAGCCCACTCGGTGGTCCGCGGGCCGAGTCGTCTCCGCGACAGTCGGCGCGTCGGGCTGTTCATTGCGACCGGCGCGACCACGCACTCCCGTTGACCAGTGGCGATTGCGAAAGTCGGCTGCTCACGGCTACCGTGACGCCCACCCGTGCGGTCACGCCCAGCGTGCCGTTCCACCCGTCCCCGAGGTGCGTGATGGTTGAGCCGCCGGTACCGACGCCGCGACGCCTCCACGGTGAGAATGTCCGAGCGCTGCCCGATGTCGTGCACCTGACACCCTTCGAGTTGACCGCCGGACCCGTCCTGCTGCGCCCGTGGCGGGATAAGGACATCGACGAGTTGTGGGCCGCGCTACAGGATGACGGGATCCGGCTGTGGAACGGTTCCGGATCCGCCTCACGCGACGATGCGATCCGCATGCTGCACGGACGACAGGACTGGAGCGCCGGGGACCACGCCTCCTGGGCGATCGCCGACGGCGCCTTTGGGGCCCTGGTGGGATCGGTGTCTCTGCACAAGATCGACAGGGATCAGGGCACGGCCGAGATCGGCTACTGGACGATTCCGGCCGCACGAGGCCGCGGCGCGGCCACCCACGCGGTCGCTGCCGCATGCCGGTGGGCATTCGAGGTGCTGCGGATCGAGCGGGTCGAACTCGTCCACGCGGCGGAGAACACGCCCTCGGCCCGCGTGGCGCAGAAGGCCGGATTCACTCTCGAGGGTCGCCGCCGCCGCTCGTACCGGTACGGGGATGGCGTGCATCACGACGAGATGATGTGGTCCCGTCTCGCCGACGATCCGCCGCCCGACCCGTCGTCGCACGCATCGTCACGCTGATGCGGCAGCAGGTGCGCGGCGAACCGTCGGCAGGCGGCCGGCCCTCGATGGAGCATGCCGCCGCGGATGACGTTGAGCCGGGCGCGTCACCGCCCGGAGTCCATTGGGCCGCGGGCTTCCCGGCGGCGCGGGCCGACGGAGGCCAGCCGTGACGTTCACCCCGCTCGCGACCAAACTGCACATTCCGAGGCGGCGGCCGTCCGTGCCGCGCACGCGGCTGACCGAGCGCCTGGACGAGGGTCGCGCCGCGGGATTGACACTGATCTCGGCGCCGGCCGGATTCGGCAAGACGACCCTGCTGACCCAATGGCTGGCTGGCGACGGTCGGTCCACCGCATGGGTGTCCCTCGACGAGCGCGACAACGACCCGACCGTGTTCCTCACCTATGTGCTCTCCGCCCTGCAAGCGGCAGGCGCATCGGTCGCAGAAGGATTGCGGCTGTTGCAGTCGACACCGACGACGATGCGCGAAGTCCTCACCATCCTCGTCAACGACCTCGATACCGTTGCGGCTGACGTCGTCCTGCTTCTCGACGACTACCACGTCATCGAATCGCACGCCGTGCACGAGGAGATCTCCTTCCTCGTGGATCATCTGCCTTCTACGGTGCGCCTCGTCATCGCGACCCGCGTCGACCCGCCGTTGCCCCTGGCGCGGTTGCGGTCCCGCGGCGAACTCGTCGAGATCCGTGCAGAGGACCTCCGTTTCACGCCCGGCGAGGCGGAGGAGTACCTCCGAAACATCATGGGGCTGACGCTGCGCCGAGCGGACGTCGCCGCATTGGAGGACCGCACAGAGGGGTGGATCGCCGCCCTCCAACTGGCGGCCCTGTCCATGCAGGGCCGCGGCGACGCGGCCGACTTCATCGCCGACTTCGCGGGCGACAACCGCTACATCGTCGACTATCTCGTCGAGGAGGTGCTGCAGCGACAGGGCGATGACGTCCGGGGCTTCCTACTGTCGACGAGCATCCTGCGACGTATGAATGGCGCGCTCTGCGACGCGCTCATGCACCCGGGCGGTGGAGGCAAGGCAATGCTGGAAGCCCTCGACCGCGCGAACCTCTTCCTGGTCCCCCTGGACGATCGGCGCCATTGGTACCGGTACCACCATCTCTTCGCCGATGTGCTGCGCTTGCGACTCCTCGACGAGAGGCCGGATCGGGTGCCGGAGTTGTACCGGCGCGCCACGGACTGGTACGTGCGCGAGGGCGAGCCCCTGGAGGCGATCCGTTATGCGCTGGCGGGCGGGGACGCCGAGCAGGCCGCGGATCTGGTCGAGGCCGCGATCCCGGCACTGCGCCGCAACCGCCAGGAGGCCACGATGCGCCACTGGCTGGAGTCTCTGCCCGAGCGCGTGCTCCGGGAACGGCCTGCCCTGTGCACCACGTTCGCAGGTGTGCTGCTGATGCACGGCGAGCTCGACGGCGTTGAGCAAAGGCTGCGCGATGCCGAACGCTGGTTGGAGTCGTCCGCGGGTGAGGCAACCGGCGCAGACGACGAGTTGGCCCGCGCCGTGCGCAGCGAGATCGCCCTCTACCGGGCCGGCCTCGCGCACACGACCGGCGACATCACCGGAACCGTCAGCCATGCGCTGCGGGTCCTGGAACTCGCAGCGCAGGACGACCAGCTACTGCGTGGCTCGGCGTCGGGGCTGCTCGGCCTCGCCGCCTGGAACACAGCGGAGTTGGAGGACGCCCACCGCTGGTGGTCGGATTCGCGCTCCAGCCTGCACCGGGCCGGGCACCTGCCGGACACGCTCGGCGTCTCCATCGCACTGGCCGATATCGAACTCGCCCAAGGTCGACTCCGCGATGCGATGGAGACCTACGCGCATGGTTTGCAGATCGCGTCACCGTCCGGGTCGGCGCCCTTACGCGGCGCTTCCGACATGCATGTGGGAATGAGCGAAGTCCTCCTCGAACGCAACGAAATCGCGGCGGCGCGCCGGCACCTGGCCGCGAGCGCGGCGCTGGGCGAGCATCTGGGCATGCCGCAGAATCCGCATCGGCGGCGGGTCGCCGAGGCGCGGCTGAGCCAGGCCGAGGGCGACCTGGCCGGCGCCGTCGACCTGCTTGACGACGCGGAGCGGCGCTACGTCAGCGACATGTTCCCCGACACCCGGCCGATCACGGCGCTGCGGGCCCGAGTATGGATCACCCAGGGGAGATCGGCCGAGACACTGGACTGGGCACGCGGCCGCGGCCTTTCGGTACGCGACGACCTCACCTACCTTCGCGAATTTGAGCACATCACCCTTGTTCGCGCGCTCCTTGCCCGGCACTCCGTGGCCGGTGACAACGATGCGCTGGGGGATGCGGTTGGTCTGCTTCAGCGGCTGCTGCGCGCCGCTGAGCATGGCGGGCGCATGGGCAGCGTCCTCGAAATACTGGTACTGCTGGCCGTTGCCCATCGGGGCCGCGGCGCCGAATCGGCGGCCGTCGACGCGCTCGAGCGGGCGCTGGCGTTGGCTGAGCCGGAAGGATATGTGCGCGTATTTGTCGAGGAAGGCACCGCGCTGGCACCACTGCTGCGCACCGTCACAAGAGGCGGAGGCCACTCGTCGTACACGCGATCGCTGCTGGCCGGAACCGCGAACGTTGACGATGGCCAATCGACGCAGACGGGCCTAGTGGCTCCGCTCAGCTCGCGTGAGCTCGATGTGCTGCGGCTGCTCGGCACGGACTTGGACGGCCCCGGAATCGCCCGTCATCTTGTGGTGTCGGTGAACACCGTTCGGACGCACACGAAGAACATTTACGCAAAGCTCGGTGTGACGAGCCGCCGCGCCGCCATCGGCCGGGCTGCGGAACTCGGCCTCTTGCCGCGCGGATCCCGACGCTGACCGACCCGGGCTGGGCGGCTCCGCAAATTCACCAACCACGGAATCACCATCCGAATCACCAACTGTGGTGATACGCGCTCACCATCGCCCGCCATAGCTTTCGGACACAGACGAAAGCGAGGTGCGCACGATGAGCCCTGTTCCGGCCGACGCGCCGAAGCCCGTCCCGTGGTACCAGATCCGGCTCCGTGGGCACCTCGAATCCAGATGGGCCGCTTGGTTCGACGGAATGACCCTAACCAGGCAGGGCGACGGCACCACGACCCTCAGCGGGCCGGTCATCGACCAGGCCGCTCTGCACGGCCTGCTGCAGCGAGCGCGCGACGCGGGCTTGCCGCTGATCTCGGTCACCCCGCTCGAATCCGCCCGTCCCGAGCCCATCACGAATCACCCCACCGACTCCGAAAGGAAACCGCGATGACCCCCACCCGTCTCCCCGAGGCGACCCGACCGGCACCGGACTCGATGCGCCGGACATCGCTGGTCGCAGGCATCCTCTACCTGCTCACGTTCGTGTCCATGCCGACCCTGGCGCTGTACGGACCGGTTCGCGACGACGCGGATTTCGTCCTCGGCACCGGAAGTGACACCGGCGTACTGCTCAGCGGCCTGTCCGAGGTGGTCGTCGCGCTGGCCTGCGTCGGCACCGCAGTTGTTCTGTTTCCCATTGCCCGGCGGTTCAGCGAGACCGCCGCCATCGGCTTCGTCTGCTCCCGTGTGCTCGAGGCAGGCCTGATCATCGTCGGTGTCGTCAGCGTGCTCTCGATCGTCACGCTGCGACATGACGCCCCCGGCACGAGCGAGACGCATGGTGCCGCGCTGGTCACGAACGGCCAGATGCTGGCGGCGGCCTACGACTGGACGTTCCTGCTGAGCCAGAGCCTGATGCCGGTGTTCAACGCACTGTGCCTGGGCTATGTGCTATACCGATCGGGCCTCGTACCTCGCGTCCTACCCGCGCTCGGCCTCATCGGCGCCCCGCTGCTGCTGGCCTCCGACATTGCGATCTTCCTCGGCCTGTACGACCGCACCGCGCCCATCGCCGTCGTTGCCGCCGTGCCGATCGCGGTGTGGGAGTTCTCGCTCGGCATCTACCTGGCGGTGCGGGGATTCAAGCCCGGTGCGCTGGCCATGCTGCCGCCGGCCGCTGCCGCAACTGCGATCGCCCGATGAGGGCCGCCGTCTACCACCGAATCGGCGCGCCGGCGAACGGGCTGGGACCGACCGGCGCCGACCTGGCCCTGCTCGTCGACCTCGCCGAGGCGGGCCGCTTCCGGGCTGTCCGAGACCGCACCTTCGAGCTCACCGACATCGCCGGTGCGCACCGCTACGTCGAGACCGGCCGCAAGCGCGGCAATGTCGTCGTCCGCATCGTCGGCGATGAGGGCGACCCGGCGCCGGCCGCACCTCGACCATCACGAGAGGCAACATCATGATCGAAGCGCACGAACTCACGAAACGCTTCGGCGACAAACTCGCCGTCGACGGCATCAGCTTCACGATCTCCGCCGGATCCGTCACCGGGTTCCTCGGGCCGAACGGCGCGGGCAAGTCCACGACGATGCGCATGATCATGGGGCTGGACCGGCCGTCGTCGGGCAGCGTCACCGTCAACGGGAAGTCCTACGCCCGGCATCGAAGCCCCCTCACCGAGGTGGGCGCACTGCTGGACGCCAGGGCCGTGCACGGCGGCCGTAGCACACGTTCGCACCTGCGCACACTCGCTGCGACACACCACATCTCGACGAAGCGCGTCGATGAGGTGATCGAGATGGCCGGCCTGTCCGGCGTCGCCCGACGGCGGGTGGGCGGCTTCTCGCTCGGCATGGGGCAGCGGCTCGGGATCGCGTCCGCCATGCTCGGCGACCCGCGCACGCTCATCCTCGACGAGCCCGTCAACGGCCTCGACCCGGAGGGCGTGCAATGGGTGCGCCAACTCGTGCGGTCGATGGCCGACGAGGGTCGCACCGTGTTCCTGTCGTCGCACCTGATGAGCGAGATGGCGCAGACCGCGGATCAGCTCCTCGTCATCGGCCGCGGTCGCATCATCGCGGCCGGTCCGGTGCGGGACGTCATCGACTCCGTGTCAGGTGGAGCCGTCCGGGTGCGCACCCCTCGCGCGACCGAATTGGCCGGTCTCGTCGCATCCGGCGGCGTCGTCGTCACCTCCGCGGAGCCCGGAACTCTCGACGTCCGTGGGATCGACGCGCAGGCCGTCGGCGAGATCGCGTTCGCCCACGGCATCGTGTTGCACGAGCTCAGCCCACGCCGCGCCAGCCTCGAAGAGGCGTACATGGCACTGACCCAGGACGCGGTCGAATACCGGTCCGGTGGCACCGAAGGCGACCGGTACCCCCTCAAGGAGAAGGGCACGAATCCATGAGCACGACCAACGCCCCGGCACAGGCCGCCCCCACGCGCCGCGCCGGGCCCACCCATCGGACCCGCGCCACGTTCCTCGGCGTGCTCCGCGGCGAATGGATCAAGCTGCTGTCCCTGCGGATGACATGGTGGATGCTCGCCGCCACACTCACCCTGATCACCCTGATCTCAATCGCGCTCGCCTACTCCCTCGACGCCGTCGCCGCCAATCCGCGCACGGCCGCCACCATCCCGCAGACCAACGCCGCGGAACTCCTGTCCGGCGGATTCCAGATGGGGATGCTCACGATCGCGGCGTTGGGGAGCCTGATCATCACGGCGGAGTACTCGAGCGGCATGATCCGCTCCAGTCTGGCAGCCGTTCCGACGCGCGTGCCGGTGCTCCTTGCCAAGGCGATCGTGCTGGCGGTGCTGACGGCGACGATCTCCGTGGTGAGCATCTCCGTGTCCTATCTGGTGACGTCGCCGCACCTGGCCGGATACGGCCTGGTGCCGCCGCTGGGCGAGACCCGGACGTGGCAGGTCTTCGGTGGAACGGTGTACTTCCTGATCGTCGTCGCGCTGTTCTCGCTCGCCGTCGGGACGCTCCTGCGTTCGAGCGCAGGCGCGATCACGGCCGCGCTCGCGGTGCTGCTGCTGCTTCCGATCGGCCTGGGCTTCGTCCACGTGGGCTGGGTGCAGTCGATCGCGGACTACCTCCCGCTACCGGCATCGGGAGCGTTCCTCGGCGGTAGGAGCCCGGAATCGACGATGGGCGAAAGCTTCTCGGCCGTGACGGGCCTATTGGTGGTCGCCGCATACGCCGTCGTTGCGCTGATCGCGGCCGTATTTGTGCTGCGCCGCCGCGATGCCTGAGCACGATCCGATGTGCGCCGCCGAGCGCGAGCCGCATCCTGTCGGCGAGCACGTAGAGCCACCCGTAGCCCTTTACGACGTCGTGGTGGTGGGTGGCGGCGCGGCTGGACTGTCCGCGGCCCTCGTGTTGGCCCGCGCCCGCCGTACGGTTCTGGTCATCGATTCCGGAGCCCCGCGCAATGCGCCGGCCGCGCACATGCACGGGTTCCTGTCCCGCGACGGCTTGCCGCCGAGTGAGCTGGTCGCCATCGGCCGTGACGAGGTACGGGGCTACGGCGCGGACATCGTCAACGGCACCGTTCTGCGCCTCGCCGCCTGCCAGGGGTCCGGCTTCCGGGTGGATCTCGCGGCCGGGCCGGCCGTGACCGCGCGTCGCCTGCTCGTCGCGACGGGCCTGCGCGACGAGTTGCCACCGGTGGCCGGATTGCGTGCGCGGTGGGCACGAGATGTCTTGCACTGCCCGTACTGTCACGGGTACGAGGTGCGCGACCGGCCGCTCGGCGTCCTGGGCTACGGCCCCGACGCCGTCCGGTACGCCCAGCTGATCCGCCAGTGGTCCGACGACGTGGTCCTCGTCATCCCCGCAGGCACGCTGACCGAGTCGCACCGCCGCGAACTCTCGGCGCGGGCGATCGGGATCTTGGAGGGCGACGCGGCGCGGATCGTGGTCGAGGACGACGAGTTGCGTCGCGTCGAGATGCACGGCGGCCGCTCGATCTCCCTGAGCGCGCTGTTCGTGCCGCCACAGTTCGTCCCGAACAACATACTGCTGGCCGACCTCGGCTGCGAGGTCGACGAGACCGGATGGGTCGTCACCGGCGTGGCGGGGCAGACCAGCGTGCCCGGCGTCCGAGTGGCCGGCAACGTCGCCAACCCCCGCGCGCAGGTGATCACCGCCGCGGGCGAGGGTTCCGCGGCCGCCATCGCCCTCAATGCGGAGCTCGTCGACGATGACGTGCGTGACGCCGTCCGCGCCGCGAGTCGCGGCGTCGAAGCCTGAACGGGCATTCCATTCCAACCTTGACCACCCGGCGACCGAACGACCCGAGGAGTACCTGTGGCGGGCGATCCGACCCAGCGAGCCGGGGTGGCCGTCTCCGGCGCGGCGCGTCCTCGTCGCCGCTCCCGCCGAGAGGGCGCGCCCCCCGGTGGGGTGAGATGGGCAGCAACCGGAGAAGGGAGACGCTCATGACCACCAGCGCCCCCGGCGCGCACGTCACCGCCGAGATCGCCAGCCAACCCGAAACTTGGGCGCGGGCCGCGGCGCTGGCCGCCACCTCCCCACTCCCCGAAAGCGGGCAGGCCGTCGCCGTGGTCGGCTGCGGGACCAGCGCCTTCATCGCGCAGAGTTACGCGGCCGAACGGGAGGCGGCCGGTCACGGCCGCACCGACGCCTTCGTCGCGTCGGAATACCCGACGGGCAGGCGCTACGACAAGTTGATCGCCATCTCCAGGTCCGGCACCACCACAGAGGTGTTGCAGTTGCTGCGGGCCATGGGCGGCCGGCAGCCGAGCCTGGCGATCGTCGGCGACCCGAACACCCCGGGTGCCAGCGCAGCCGACGAGGTGGTTCTGCTGCCGTTCGCCGACGAGCGATCGGTCGTCCAGACCAGGTTCGCCACCGCGGTGCTGGCGCTGCTGCGGGCGGGTCTGCGCCAGGACCTCGACCCCGTTATCGAACAGGCCCGCGCCGCGCTGGCCGCGGACCTGCCGGCCGGGTGGGAGCAGGCCGAGCAGTTCGTGTTCCTCGGCCGCGGCCCGGGGGTGGGGCTGGCCAACGAGGCTGCCCTGAAGATGCGCGAGGCCGCGCTCGCCTGGGCGGAATCGTATCCCGCCATGGACTATCGGCATGGGCCGATTTCGCTGGCCGAGCCGCGCACCTTGGTGTGGCTGCTGACCGAACCCGCCGCCGGGCTCGTCGAGCAGATCACGCAGACCGGTGCGCGGGTCGAGGTCGCGGCCGCGGGAGTCGATCCGCTGGCGGAACTGGTGCGCGTGCAGCGCACCGCCGTGGCGTTGGCGCTGCACCGCGGCCTGGACCCCGATCATCCGCGGAACCTGACCCGGTCGGTCGTGCTGCCGGCCGAATCCGTCCAGGGCTGAACAGATGTCACTTGCCGCTGCCGCGGACGTGCTGCTGCCGGCGAAGGCCGCCGGCCGGGGGGTCGGGGCGTTCAACGTCATCCAACTCGAACACGCCGAGGCGCTGGTCGCCGGCGCGCAGCGGGCCGCATCGCCGGTGATCCTGCAGATCTCGCAGAATGCCGTGCGCTACCACGGCGCGCTGGAACCGATCGGGCTGGCGGTGCTCGCGATCGCCCGGGCCGCGACGGTGCCGGTGGTGGTGCACCTGGACCACGCCACCGAGGAGGATCTGGTCGAAGCCGCGCTGAAACTGGGCTTCACCTCGGTGATGTTCGACGCGTCGGCCTGTGACTATCACGAAAACCTCTCCCGCACAGCGGACGTCGTTCGACGCGCGCACGCCGTCGGGGTGTGGGTGGAGGCCGAACTCGGGGAGGTCGGCGGTAAGGACGGGGTGCACGCGCCCGGCGCCCGGACCGACCCCGACGAGGCCGCCGCGTTCGTCGCCGCGACGGGGGTGGACGCGCTGGCGGTCGCGGTCGGTTCGTCCCATGCGATGGTCCGCCGCACGGCCGCTTTGGATTTCGACCTCGTCCGTCGGCTCGCGGCGGCGGTGACGGTGCCCCTGGTGTTGCACGGTTCGTCGGGGGTGGCGGATCACGACATCGCCCGAGCAGTTGCCGCCGGGCTCACCAAGATCAATATTGCTACGCACCTGAACGTGACGCTGACCGCGGCGCTTCGGGAGTACCTTCACGTGCATCCCGATGCGGTCGATCCGCGGGCGTACCTCGGCGCCGGCCGGGACGCGCTAGCCGTCGAGACCGCCCGGCTGATCGGCGTTATCGCGGGGTGATCGGCGCGGCCTCACGCTTCCGGCAGGAGGCGCGAGCCCTCGCCGGGCCGTCAGCCCGCGACCGGGACGATCGGCGGCTGGTCGAGGTGCCATCGGGCGAACGCCAGCGCCTCGGCCAGTTCGGCTCGCCGCTCGGCCGGGCTGCTGCCCCGCGTGGACACCTCCACCACCACCGACCCGGCGAAACCGGAGGCCACCAACTCGGCGAGCACCGGCCCGCACGGCACGACGCCCCGCCCGGGCACCAGGTGCTCGTCCCGTGCCGCCCCGGAGCCATCCGCCAGATGCACGTGAACCAACCGGTCCCCCATCCGGCGGGCCATCACAAGCGCGTCGATCCCGGCGGCGGCGGTGTGCGACAGATCCAACGTCAGATGCGGATATCCCGCCGGGACCGGATCCCAGTGCGGCCGGTAGCTGCTGACAGATGCGCCTCGCACCCGAACCGGGAACATGTTCTCGATCGCGATCTTGACCTCGGTGCGTTCCGACAGCTCGCCCACCGCCGCCACGAACGAACCGGCCGCCGCCCGCTGCCAGACGAACGGCGGGTGCGCCACCACCGCGCCGGCGCCGAGTTGCTCCGCCATGTCGACCGAGCGGGCGATCTTCGCGACCGGGTCGGTGCTCCACACCCGCGCCGTCACCAACAGGCACGGCGAATGCACCGACAGCACCGGAACGCCATGTTGCGCAACCAGTTCAGCTAGCCGCTCGGCGCTCTGGCTGGCCCGCTCGGCCGTCACCATCACCTCGACGCCGTCGTACCCCAGTTCGGCGGCCAACTCGAACGCCTCCCCGGCGGTGCCGGGAAAGACCGAGGACGTGGACAGCCCCACCGCGATCCGGCTCATGCCGGGAACGCCAACTGGTCGAGCCGCTGCAGGATCATGCCCTCGCGCAGCGCCCACGGACAGATCTGCAGTTCTTCCACCCGAGCCACCGTCATCGCCGCCAGCGCCACCGCCGCCCCGGCCGCCAACTGCTCCGATCGATCGGCTGAGACTCCTTCCAGCGCACCGACATCCGCTGCCGTCATCCTGGAGATGAACGCCGTCACCTGCCGAAGCGCCGTCATCGTGAGATGACGCGGAACCCGGGGGCCGGCCGCGGTCGGCGCGGCTCCGGCCAACCGCGCCAGCGTGCGAAAGGTCTTGGACGTGCCCACCACCCGGTCGAACGGGCCGGCCGCCGCGATCTTCTTCTGCATGGGATGCAGCCGCTCGAACACGTATTCCCGCACCGCGGCGACCGCCGCCGCCCCCGGCGGCCCGTCACAATCCCCGTTGCCCAACCACTCGCGGCACATCCGGCCGGCGCCGAACGGCAACGACTCCGCCAGCACCGGCTCCTCGTCCATCCCGGCGGCGATCTCCAGCGAGCCCCCGCCGATGTCCAGCAACAGCAAGTTGCCGGCGCTCCAACCGAACCACCGGCGTACCGCGAGGAACGTCAGCCGCGCCTCGTCCTGGCCCTCCAGCACGTGCAACTCGACGCCGGTCTCCCGGGCGACGCCGCTCAGCACCTCGGCGGAGTTGGACGCGTCCCGGATCGCGGAGGTGGCAAATGCCATCAGCTCGGCGCATCCGGCGTCGCGGGCCGCGCGGGCGGCGTCCCCGACGGCGGCCAGCAGCGACTGCGCCCCGGCCGCCGACAGCGCCCCGTCCGGCCCGATCAGCGAGGCCAGCTTCAGCGTCCAGCGCTGCGAATGCGCCGGATTCGGGTGCGCGCCCCAATGCGCATCCACCAGGAGCAGGTGCACGGTGTTGGACCCGACGTCGAGCACCCCTAGGCGCACGGCACGCTCCTCCTGCTCCCCCCCGGAAGATCACCAGTTGGGAAGGATCTGCGCCGCTTTCCGGGCCAGATCCTTCCCAACTCGTGACCATCCTCAGCGGCCCTGATTGGCCACCGCCTGGATCGCCGCCTGCGCCGCCTCTGGGTCGAGGTAGGTGCCGCCGGGCGCCGCCGGGCGCAGGTGCTCGTCCACCTCGTAGCGGAGCGGGATCCCGGTCGGGATGTTGACCCCGGCGATCTCCGCGTCACCGACGCCATCGAGCAGCTTGACGATCGCGCGAATCGAGTTTCCGTGCGCCGCAACCAGAACCACCTTGCCGGCAGCGAGGTCGTCGGCGATCGGGCCGCGCAGGTAGGGCTCCAGTCGGTCCACCACGTCTTTGAGGCACTCGGTCCGCGGCAACTCCGCCGGGTCGTAGCGGGGATCGCCCGCCTGGGAGTAGGCGTTGTCGTCGCCGATCGGCGGTGGCGGGGTGTCGTAGGAGCGCCGCCACGCCATGAACTGCTCCTCCCCGTAGGCCTGAAGCGTCTGCTTCTTGTCCTTGCCCTGCAGGTCGCCGTAGTGCCGCTCGTTCAACCGCCAGGATCGGCGCACGTCGATCCAGTGCCGGTCCATGGCGTCCAGCGCAAGGTTGGCGGTGCTGATCGCCCGGCGCAGCAGGGAGGTGTGCACCACGTCCGGGGCGACATGGGCGCTCTTGAGCAGCGAGCCGGCCCGGACGGCCTCGGCCGTGCCCTTGTCGGACAGCGGCACGTCGACCCAACCGGTGAACAGGTTCTGGGAGTTCCACGTGCTCTCGCCGTGCCGGAGCAGGATCAGCGTCGCGGTTCTCGCCGCCGGTGCCGTTGCAATAGGGGCCGTCATGGGACCAGTCTGCCAACAGTACGGGGGCGCCTTCCCGACAGTGCTGCGATATTCCCGGTTGCTGCCCGATTTGCCGTTAATTTCGACGCAGCGTCGCCAAGGACGCGGGGCGCGGGCCGGCCACGCAAAGGCCCCGGGCGGTCGAACGCGCCGGATTCCGCTCAGCCGGGCTCGTCCGGAAGGGCCACCATCGGCGCCAGTTCTTCGGCGATCGACGGCACGTCGCGGAGCGTGCCATCGGCGATCGCAAGCACCAATCGGGCAGCCGGACCGTCGTAGCTGTCCTCCACAATGACGTCGGCGCCGTTGTCACGAAGGAACACGACTGTCGACAACCACGCAGTGCGCTTGTTCCCGTCGATAAGCGCATGGTTCGCGGTCAACGAGTGCAGCAGGGCGGCCGCCTTGTTGATCAAGCCTACATATGCGTCCGCTCCGAATACCGTCGTCGCCGGACGATGACATGCGGAATCCAGCAGTCCCAGATCTCGTGGCGTCACGGGGCCGCCGAACGCGACTTCGCCAATGAGCAGCACTTCCTCCACCGTGAGGTAGCGCGTCACTCGCCCAACCGCCGCAGCGTCTCCGGGTACTGCCTCCCCGCATTCCGGGCAAGCGCGGTGACCTGCGCAAGACGCCCGTGGCGAGTCAGGTACTCATCGATGGCTCGCAAGGCAGTCTGCTGCATTGATCGTCCTTCCTCCCCCGCGACCCGGCGCAGTTCGTTCGCAAGTTCCTCGTCCAACCGCAATGTCATGGCCATGAAGGCGATGATACCACTGTGGTATCACACGCGAGGCGCCGAAACCCGCTACCCCTCGACCAGGTGCCGAAAGGCCCGCAGGTTCTTCACCGAATACCCCCGGGACGTGCGCCAGGCCCATTCCCGGCGGATCGCCGAGGTGAAGCCGCGCTCAAGGATCGCGTTGAAATCCGCGTCCGAGGTCTGCAGCACGACGCCCAGCACGGTGTCGAGCTCGGCGGCGGTGACGGAGCCCAGCGGCAGCCGCCCCACCAGGTGGATATCCCCGGCCGGGTCCAGCGCATAGGCGACGGTCCTGAGCTTTGCGTTGCGCTGCAACAGGAACCGGTACACGCCCTCGATGTTCTCGTCCGGCTTCCGGCAGACGAACGACTCGATCAGCACCTCGTGGGCGCCGACGATGAGCCACACCAAGGTGCGATGACGACGCTCACCGGGAAGCGTCACCAGGAAGGCGTCGGGCTCCTCCCGGGCCATCGCAACGCCCATGTCCGCGAGCGCGGCGGCGATGATCTCGGCGGCGCGGCCCGGGCCGGTCGAGCGCTCCGAGAGGGCCGGGTCGGGCCCGTTCGGCGAGGCGGCCGACTGAACCTGCCTCGCCGGCTCCGATCGGGCAACCGGTTCCGTCGGCCGCGCAGCCATCTCCACGGGCACGGCCGGTTCCGCGGGCCGGGTCGGCTGCGACCGCCCGGCTGTGTCTGACCGGGCAGCCGGTTCCGCGGGCCGGGTCGGCTGCGACCGCCCGGCTGTGTCTGACCGGGCGGCGGGTTCCGCGGGCCGGGTCGGCTGCGACCGCCCGGCTGTATCTGACCGGGCAACCGGCTCCGTCGGCGCAGCCGTCTCCGACCGCGCCCCGCGCTTCGGCGGCACCGGGTCGCCGCCCTCGATCACGCGCCGGCCTGAAGGCCCGTCATCGGCAGGGTTGCCGCGCGACGGTAGGCGGCGAGCAGCGCGTCCACGGTGGCGTCCCAGGAGAAGAGCGTCGCATGCGCCCGGGCGGCGATCCCCATCCGCGCGCGGCGGAACGGGTCCAGGGCCACGGCCGCCAGTGCCTCGGCCCAGTCGTCCGGGTCGTGGCCGCGCACCAGGGTGCCGGTGCGCCCGTCCCGGACGGCGACCGGCAGCCCGCCGACAGCCGCCGCCACCACCGGCGTGCCGCAGGCCTGCGCCTCCAGCGCCACCAACCCGAACGACTCGCTGTAACTCGGCACCGCGACCACGTCCGCCGCCCGGTACACCTGCGCCAGTTCGGCCGGCGGCAGCGCGGGCAGCAGGCGCACCTGATCGGCAAGGCCCAACCCCGCCGCGAGCGCCCGCAGCCGGGCAGGTTCGGCGTGCCCGGAACCGGACGCGTCCCCCACGATGAGCACCGTCATCGCCCCTTGCGGATGCCGCTGGCGAAGCGCCGCCGCCGCGCGAACCAGCACGCCCGGCCCCTTGTGCGGCTGCACGCGGCCGGCGAACGCGATCACCGTTTCGTCGGGTGAAAGCCCCAGGCCGGCCCGGGCCAGCGCCCGCTGGTCGGGCGGCGCCGGCGTGAACAGGTCGATGTCGACGCCGGGCGGGACGAGCGCGGTGCGGTCCGGGTCGGCGCCGTACATCGCGGCCAACTGGCCGGCCTCCACATCGGTGGCGGCCAGCAACAGATCCGCC
Organism: uncultured Actinomycetes bacterium; assembly: GCA_964624455.1. Lineage (GTDB taxonomy): Bacteria > Actinomycetota > Actinomycetes > Mycobacteriales > Nakamurellaceae > Nakamurella. The sequence goes on from CAZUXD010000021.1 coordinate 59,901, forward strand.
TCGGCGACCACCTGCTCCTCGCCGATCACCCGGGCCGGCGGTTCGCGGCGGTCCCCGTCACCGGCCAGCGCGGCGTTCTTGACCTTGGCCAGGGTGTGCGCCGAGTGCACGAGCGGGATGCCCCACCGGTCCCGCACCAGGTAGCCGACGTGGCCGGAAAGCCAGTAGTGCGAGTGCACGATGTCGAAGCGCGGCCCGCGGCCGGCCGGAGTCGCGGCGCGGAGCACGTTCGCGGCGAACGGGCAGAGTTGGCTCGGCAGGTCCTCCTTGGCCAGGCCGTCGAACGGGCCCGCGAGCACGTGCCGGACGGTGTAGCCGGGCTCGATCTCGACCTGGCACGGCTGGTCCGACGCGGTCGCCCGGGTGAAGACCTCCACCGCGATGCCCCGGCGGGCCATCCGCCGGGCGGTCGCGTCGATGCAGACGTTCATCCCGCCGGCATCGCCGCTCCCCGGCTGATCCAGCGGTGACGTGTGCACGCTGATCATCGCGACGCGGTTGATCGTTGCCCGGTCCGGAGCAGCCCGGCCCGGAAGGCGCGGCGCCACCGCCCGCATCAGCGGGCCGCGCGTCGTCACCCCCGGCCGGCTTGCAGCGCTCACAGCGCGGAGAACGACTTCCACTGGTCGTAGGAGACGCTCCAGTCCCAGATGTAGTCGGAATAGGACATCTTCACGCCGGTCCCCTCGACGTCGACCGGAATGCCGTAGTACACCATGTTGAAGAACTCCTCGCCGTCGCGCATGCCCATGTTCACGCAGCCGTGCGAGACGTTCGCCTTGCCGAGCAACCCGAGGGCCTCGGTCTCCTTGTTCACGTGGATGAACTCGCCGTTGTTGTTGATGCGGACGCCCCAGTACTCCTTGACATCGTGGTAGCCGTACTTGGGATTGGACATTGTGAATTCGCCGGGCTTCTTCTCGGTGATCACGTGGATGCCGGAGACCGTGGTCCGGCCGGCGTCCTTCGTCGCGGGCACGCCGTACGAGACGGGGTAGTTCTTGATGATCTCGTCATCCTTGATCACCAGCAGTCGGTGCGAGTCGACATCGGCCTTGACGACGATCTTCGGCCCGATCGTGAAGTCCCGCACGAGTTTCTCCCGGCCCCAGCCGGAGCCGTAGTTCACCCCGTACAGGTCCGCCTCGACGTGGACCTTGGCGCCGGCCGGCCAATAATCCTTGGGGCGGAAATGAACTCGCGACTGCTTGACGCCGTTGTTCTGGATGTCCTCGTCCTGCATCCAACCCCAGGAGCCCTCGATCGCATCGCCGCCGTTGATCGTGACGTGCAACTGCTTCTCGGCGGCGGCGCGGTCCTTGACCGCCCCGGCGAACGTCACCACGATCGGCGAGGCGATCCCCACGGTTGCGCCGTCCGGGATCTGGATGTAGGCGGGCATCGTCTCGTCCGGCTTGACCGTCGAGATCAGGCCCTTGATCGGCCGCTCGGCGCCGTCCAGGCCCTTGGCCCGGGCCGCGATCGTATACGTCACACCGTATTTCAGCGTTCCGGTACTGGCCCAGGTGTGTTCGTCGTCCGAGATCTCGCCGGCGATCGTGCTTCCGTCGTCACCCGTCATCTCCGCCTGCTCCAGCACGGCGTTGAACACCGTCACCCGTACCGGCTCGTTGGGCCCGACGCGCTTCGAGCCGAACGACGGTTCGGCGGTGACCCTCATGGCAGGCACCGCCGGGGATGACGACGTCGATGTGCCGGGCTGCGGCGAGGAACCCGTTCCCGGCGAGCCGTCCGGCGGCGTGCTGGAGAGCGACGGGGCCGTCACCGGAGCGGTGCCGGAGGCGCCGGCGGTGGTGGTGATGGTGACGATGGCCGGGCCGGAACCCGCCGAGCACGCCGAGAGCGCCAGGAACGCGGTCAGCGCCAGCGCCAGCAGCCAAGACGGTCGGCCGTTCCGCCGGGGAGCACCGTGGGGCTGGGGTCGGGACATGCTGCTGCTCTCCGTTCCGTTCATCTACCGCTGGGCCGGCCGGGCCGGCGGCGTCCCCATGATACGGGCCGAACCGTCGTGACCGGCCGGCCAGAAAAATCGCCCGGGGCACCGCAAGGATCGGCCTACAGGCTCACCCCGACCAGGACCGGCTCCGGCCTCAGGGTGACGTGGAACCTTTCCCGCACCCGATCGCGGATCTGCGCCGCCAGTTCGATGAGCTCTGCGGTGCTACCGCCGCCGCGGTTGGTCAGCGCCAGCGCATGCTTGCCGGAGATCGCGATCCGCGCGTCTGCGCCGGGATAGCCGCGGGTGAACCCGGCGCGCTCGATCAGCCAGGCGGCCGACAGCTTGGTGCCGCCCGCGGCCGGATACCGCGGGAACGCCGTCCCCGCTCCCAGAACGGCCTCGATCGCGGACGTCGTCACCGCCAGGTCGGCGTCCGACAGGATCGGGTTGGTGAAGAACGACCCCACGCTGCGGGTGTCCGGATCGTCCGGGTCCAGCAGCATGCCCTTGCGACGGCGCAGGGCGAGCACGGCATGGCGCACGTCGGCGGGCGGGACGGCGGCCCCCGGCGGGACGCCCAGCGCCGCGGCGAGTTCGGCGTACCGGACCGGGCGCGGCGCCTTCGAGAGCCGCAGGGTCACGGCGGTGACGACGGCCGTCGCGGTGCCCCGCAGCACCGATGTGCGGTATCCCAGGGCGAGGTCGGCGGGCGTGAACACCCGCACCTCGCCGCTTCGCCGGTGGTACGCCTGCACGGATTCCAGGACGCCCGCGATGTCGGCGCCGTACGCCCCCACGTTCTGTATCGGCGTGGCACCCGCCAAACCCGGTATGCCGGAAAGGGTTTCGACGCCGGCGAAGCCGGCCTCGACCAGCGCGGCGACCACCGTGTCCCAGTCCTCGCCGGCACCGATCGTTGCCAGGGTGCCGCCGCCCGACGGCTCGGCGGCCAACTCCAGGCCGGCGATCGCGATACGGAGCACCGGAACGTCGATGCCGGCGTCGGCGATGACGAGGTTCGAGCCGCCGCCGATCACCAGTGGCGCCGGCTCGCCGTCCACGTCACCCGGCGCGCTGCTCCTTCCGCCCGGGCCGGCGCCGGCGACACCCGACCCGCTGTCCGGCGCCCTGCGCGGGCCACCCGGCTCGCGGCGCTGGCCGCGCCACCCGCTACTCGTCCCACCCGGCCGGCCGAGCAACTCCGCAACCTCGGCCACGCTTCGAGCCGTATGGACCTGCGGCGCCGGCCCGCCCAGGCCGATCGTGGTCAGCGACGACAACCGCACCGACGCCGTCGTCACCGGGTTACCAGACACCCAACAAGGGTAGGGTCAATTTCCGTCAGCAACGCATCGCCACGACAGGGAGCCCACCCGTGCCTACCCCGATGTCCGTCACCTCCGAGTTCCCCGCGCCGCCCGCCGCGGTCTACGCGCTGTTCACCGACCGGCAGTTCGTGCAGGATCGCCTGGTTGCCGGCGGCGGCCTCGACCCGGAGGTCGTCTCGCTGACAGCGGACTCGGAGCCCGTCACGATCACCACCCGGCAGGGGATCCCGGCATCGGTGCTGCCGTCGATGGTGGCGAGCATGATGCCCGGAAACCCCGTCACCGAACGGGTCGAGACATGGAAGGCCGACGGTGACGGATACTCGGCCGACTTCTCGATCACGGTGAAGGGCGCCCCCGCGTCGCTCAAGGGCACCATGGTGCTCGCTGCGCTCGGCGACGGCGGCAGCACGCTGACCATCGAGGCCGTCGCGTCGGTGCCGATCCCGATGTTCGGCGGCAAGCTCGAAGAGGTCATCACCGAGCAGATCGGGGCGCTGTTGCGCTCCGAGAGCGATTACACGCGGGCCCAACTCGAGGGCTGAGGTCCGCAGGCCTCGCCCCGGGGCGGCGGCGCAGCGGCGAGCCGGCGGGCCGGGGTGCCGGGGACCGGGGACCGGGGGCCGGGGGCCGGGGACCGGGGACCGCCCGCCACCGGAATCCTGGGGCCGCCCGCTACGGGGTCCTGGGACCGCCCGCCGCCGGAACAAGGACTTTGGCCCGATCGCCCGTATCGCCGGCAGCACCGGCAGCACCGGCAGCACCGGCCAATGGTGCGACGGCTGGCTTGAAGGCGCATGTCCCGGCCCGGCCGGGCGCGGCCAGATCGCCGCCCGCGCCCCCGGTCAGTGCGTCCCCCGGCGCGCAGCCGGCGTCGATGGGACACTGGAGACATGGACGGATCCACACCACCGCGGTTTCGCGGCGACCCGGCCGAGTTGTACGACATCGACGCCGAGGCGGCCGAGGAACTCGCCGGCAGCAGCCCGGTGATGATCGTTGCGCTCGACGGCTACGTCGATGCCGGATCCGGGGTGGAGTTGGCCGTCAAGGAGTTGCGGGAGCGGCTCCCGCACCGGACCGTCGTCACCTTCGATGCCGACGCGCTCGTCGACTACCGATCGCGCCGCCCCGGGCTCACCTTCGAGTCCAACTCCTTCACCGCCTACGACACCCCGAACCTGGTGATCGAACGCCTGCGCGACGAGACGGGGACGCCGTTCCTGCTGTTCACCGGGCCGGAACCCGACCTCTCCTGGGAGAAGTTCGCCGCCGCGGTCGCCGGCATCGTGGACACCTTCGCGATCCGGCTGATGATCTCGCTAATGGCGATCCCGATGGGCGTGCCGCACACCCGGCCCACGGGCATGTCCACGCACGCCACCAAACCCGAGCTGATCCCGGACGCCACGAACTGGATCGGCACCGTCGAGGTACCGGGCCACGCCACGGGTCTGCTGGAGTACCGGCTCGGCGAGGCCGGCCGGGCCGCCCTCGGATTCGCGGCGCACGTGCCGCATTACCTCACCCGCACCGAATACCCGGAGACCGCGCGCACGCTCATCCAGGCGGCGGCCGATGCCAGCGGCCTGCTGCTGCCGACCTCGGGGCTCGACGAGTCGGCCGCTGCGGTGCAGGCGCAGCTCACCGAGCAGATGACCGAGCACAGCGAGGTGGCCGAGGTGGTGCACGCGCTGGAGCGGCAGTACGACGCGTTCGTCTCGGCGAGCGGGCACAGCCTGTTGGCGCAATCCGCTCCGCTGCCCACCGCCGACGAGTTGGGGGCGCAGTTCGAGGCGTATCTGGCCAAACAGGACCGGCCCGAGAGATGACGGGAATCCGGTTGTTGCGCACGGTCGGTTGATAGCGGCGCTCGGTCGTGCCTGCGGGCCGGGCGTTTTCGGGCCGGGGCGTTGCCAGCCGGCCGGGCGTTTTCGGGCCGGGGCGCTGCCAGCCGGCCGGGCGTTTT
>CAZUXD010000022.1:0-64022 GCA_964624455.1 uncultured Actinomycetes bacterium
ACCTCCAACGCTACGGGCAGCGGCCTGAACCCTTACTGACCCACGCTCCTAGCGGCGCCGCGCCGCGATCGGCATGCCCGCCACACTCGCAGGAGGAGCGCATGAAAAAGGGGAAGGTTATCCGCCTCGCAGGGTTCGCGGGAGCGCTGGGGCTGTCCGCCGTCCTGGTCACCACAGCGGTACAGGGCACGGGGGCGTATTTCACCGATTCGCACGACGGCACTATGACAATCAGTTCTGGCCACTTGAAACTCCACGGGGTAGGCAGTCCGACACTCAACTACAACGGACTGATGCCCGGCAAGAATGTGACCAAAGATCTCGCCTATACCGTCGACGTATCGTCGGACACGGCGGACGTATGGATGGTTTTTGACCAGACAGATTCGGGCTACCTCGACTTCACCGGGGCTGACGGCATGGGTCGCTACGGATATTTCAAGGTGAGTGATAGTAATGGCGGTCGTGCATTCCGCAGCGGAACTCTCAGGTATGCTGATAGCACCTTGACGCGGCAGCCCAGTGATTGTTCCGTTGATTCGTTCGGACGCGGAGGGAGCGATTGGATCGCGACCGACCATACCACCGCGGTAAACGTCAGCGGATTTTGTGGGGTGCCGGGTGCGATTCGTTTGGCCAGCGACCTCTCTGATGGCGCAACCGGGACGATATCAGTCACGATCGGTTTGAATGGGTACATGCAGACGCAACAGGACCAAACCGAACCGACGGTGCCGTTCCACATTGTGGGCACTCAACACAATGTTCTACCGACCACAAAGTCTTGGCCAAACTAACGCTTGAGCAACACAGAGGCAACGAGGGGGCCCCATGCGAATCCGCCATTGGATCGCATGGGGCCTCCTCGTGTTCGTGATTCTCGGGGTCGGCGGAGTCGCGTTCGGATTCCATGCGGCGGGGTACGAAAAGTACGTGGTGGAGACGGGGTCGATGGTGCCCGCGCTCGATCCGGGAGACCTCGTGGTGGACCGCCCTGTCAATGGTGATCTCAAGGTCGGGGACATCATCACCTTCAAGCACGGCCAAGGAGACGATCTTGTCACGCACCGGATCGTGGGGATCACTCCAGAGGGCATCAAGACCAAGGGCGACGCCAACCGCACCGCAGACGTCTGGACAATCCCGGATGATTACGTCCAGGGAGTCGTCGCATTTCGCATTCCAAAGGGCGGCTACGTCATCACCTTTATGAGCAAGCCGGCAGGCATCGGCGCAGTGACCGCGGCGCTGACCGCGTTGATCCTGCTGTGGCGCGTCTTCTTCCCCAGCGAGGAGAATTCCCAAGGCTCGTCGGAAGGCCCAACAACGACCGCAGAGAACGCCCCCCGCGACGAAACCTCCGAAACCGACTTCGACAGGCTTTCAGCCGGCCTGCCCCCTCAGCCTCCGGCCGCTGGAGACATCTTTCCGCTCGGCGGCAGGCACGCCCGCTGAGGTCGTTAGTTAGGCGCCGCGGGACTGCGTCGCTGACGGATCATCACGCGCACGGCTACCCGACGACGCCAGCCACGCGGATATGGTCGGCAAAGCGACCGAAGTCGGCGGTTTTGAGTGTTGTCACCGTATCGATGCCGTTCACGAGCGCGGTGGCGACGATGTTCGCGTCGTGGACCTGATTGCCCGTGCACGGCACCGCATCCAGCAGCGCGAGGAGTCGGTCCGCGACCTTGGAGTCTTCCGCGAGAAATCGCATGCGGGACCGGAACTGGTGCACGTTCGCAGCGGCACCGCCACGTTGCATGCCCAAACCATTGTGCGCGGTCGGCCGGGTCGCGACCGATAGGTACTCCCGAAGAATTTGGCCGGATGTGTACAGCGTGGCGCCGCGGCGCAGCCATTCGTCGAGCGCGCGGCCGTGCTCCGACCTCGCCGCGTCCGAAGCCGCCAGAAGCACGTTGGTGTCCACAACCGCGCGGTCAACCACCGGCATCGCCATAGATCTCTTCGCGTCGCCACGTCGAGGTGACGGCAGCGCGAACCAGGTGAAGGCGGATCGGTTCGACGTCGCGCATCGACGGCGGTTCCGCCGCCGCTGCGGACAGGATCTGCCGGATCTCCTGCTGCATCGAACGGCCATGAGTCGCGGCGCGCTCACGAAGGGCGGTCACAACGGACTCCCGAACGTCCCGAACGTGAATCGTCGCCATGCGTGCACGCTAGCGCTACCTTCTGCCCGGCGTTCCGGGGCGGGCTTCCGGTCAGGCCCAGCGCCCCGCGGCACGCTGATGGAATCCGCGGGTCGCCGGCGCGCTCGCCACGCCGCGGTGGTTCGGCGGTTGCGGCTGCGGCTGCGACGGGCCTCTTCCGCCGGCCGGCATGCCGCTGCCGAATCCGGGCGCCTTTCGCTGCGTCAATTCCGCCAGCGCGCAAACGGGCCAAGCCACCCGAATGGCTGCGCTCGCGCAGCGCGGGCTCGAAACCATTCGTCACCGAAGAGAGATGCTTCCGCCACTCCATCAGGTGATTAACCGCCGCCTCCGCTTGCCCGATCGTGCCGTTTCGTCACAGACTGTGCGATATGGGCAGGCTGATTGCCCATGTCGGGGACATCGCGTGCACCAAGCTGGTTGGTGCACCGCATGCTCGGAGGCGGTCAGGTGCGAGCGCTACTGGCGACCCGGTACGCGGGCCCGGATCGGCGTAGACCCATCCCTGCTGGCGATGTCGGCTCGCACGTGCGACGAGTCGTCCTGGTCGCGCTGGCAGTGCTGGCCGGATGGACCGTCGTCGCGGCGTTCGCCGCTCGCCAGCCGGAGGAAGTCCGGCTGACGTTGCTGCGGGTGACCGACGCGGCTTCCGGGGCGCTCCTGCTGGGCGCTGCGGCGCTCCGTTTCGCGGCCTGGCGCATCGACGGCCGGGCGCGCACGGCATGGAGCGTGGTGGCGCTGGCCCTTGCCGGGTTCGCGATCCCCCTCACGGCAGCGGCGAGCAGGGCCGCGGGCATCGGGTCGGGCCAGATCCCCCGGTCGATCGTCGCGGGGAGCCTGGTCGAGCTCACGCTGATCGCGATCGCGGTCGCGGCGCTGTTCAGCCCGCCGGTCGCGTCGGGCATTCGGCCGCTGCGGATGTCCGCGGCGCTGGTCGCCTGGTGCGCCCTGATCGCCTTCGTCGAGATCGCCCGCGGCGGCGCCGACGCGGCATCGAGTTCGCTGTCGATGACGGCGGCCGCGTTGCGCGCGGCGATCACCGTGCTGTGGTTCGCGGTCGCCGCCGGGTTCTTCGTCTCCGGCCGAATCCGGGGCCGCAAGGGCGAGATCCTGCTGGGCCTGGCGCTGCTGGCGCCCTGCGCGCGGGGCGTTGTCGGCGTGGCTCTCGGGCCACAGGACTACTACCGCATGTTCTTCCCCTCCGGGACGCAGTTGCTCGCCGGCTGCCTGCTGGTGGGCGCCTCGGCGGTGGCGTTGTGGCGCCTGCAGGCCGGGCAGGGCACCCGCCTGCTGACGGTGGCCGGCGAACTTCGCGGTGTCCGCTCGGAACTCGCGCATGTCGAGCAGGACGAGGCCCGGCGGCTGCACGACGCCCGCAACGCGATCCTCGCGGTGTCCGGGGTGCTGCGGATATTCGCCAACCGCATCCCGAACGTCCCGAGCGGAGACGGCCTGGACCCGGCGGAGCTCCGGCGGCTGGCGACCGCCGAACTGGAACGCCTCGGGACCCTGCTCGACCCGGGGCTCGGGCGGGTGAGGCGCAGCTTCCGGCTGTCCGCCGTCGTCGAGCCGCTCGTGACTTCCCACCGCCTTGCCGGCAGCCGGATCGCGGTTGACCTGGTGGATTGCCAGGCCGTGGGCCAACCGGTCGCCACCGCGACGGCCATCGCCAACCTGCTGTCCAACGCCCGGACCCACGCCCCCGGGGCCCAGGTGTGGCTGTCTTCGCGCGTCGCCGGCGACGACGTGGAGATCGTCATCTGCGATGACGGTCCCGGCATTCCGACCGGTGATCGCAGCGCGGTGCTGCTGCCCGGAGTCCGCGGCAGCCAGGCCGCGCAAAAGGGCACCGGCATCGGCCTGGCGTCGGCCGCCCAGGCGATGTCCGAGCAGGGTGGCACACTCCGCCTGCAGGAACGGCCAGGTGGAGGAACCATGATCACGTTGACGCTGCGCCGCGACCGGCGGGCATCCGTCCCCGATTCGGCGGCCCCGCAGGCCGGTGCGAACGCGGCGGTCGCCGCCAATGCGGCGTCGGCACCGCCCGCTCACGCGCTGCGCCAGGTTGCGCGCACCGTGATCGGCGCCCGCGCGGACCACGGCCCGCCCCGCCGGCGCGAACGCCGAACGATCGTGTCGGGTCGGCGAGGTCGGTGACGGAGCGGCTCGTCGCCCTGGTCGACGATCACGCGCTGCTGGCGCAGACCGTCAGCCACGCGCTCGCCGAGGTCGGCATCACCTGCACGCCGGTCCCGTTGCAGCCGGCGGACGAGTTGGTGGCCGCGCTGAAGGCCTGCAAGCCGGACCTCGTGCTCCTCGACCTGGACCTGGGCGGATTCGGTGACGCGACCGCCCTCATCGCCCCGTTGGCGAGCGCCGGAATCCGGGTGCTGATCGTGACGGGCCAGACCGATCGGTTGTGGCTGGCGCGCGCCCTCGAGCAGGGGGCGATCGGCATCCAGTCCAAGGCGGCGGGCTTCGACGAACTGGTCGGCGCCGTGCAGGAAGCGGCCATGACGACCGCGATCCGGCGAGACCCGGTCGCCGCCACGCTGCTGGCGGAGTTGCATGCACACCGCGCCAGGTCCGCGGCCGAGCGCCGGCCGTTCGAGGCGTTGACCGACCGGGAGCGGCAGGCGCTCGTGGAACTGGCCCGCGGGAGCACGGTCGCACAGATCGCCAAGCGGTGGGTGGTCTCCTCGGCGACGGTGCGCAGCCACGTGCAGTCGATCCTGCGCAAGCTGGGCGCAGGCTCCCAACTCCAGGCCGTGGTGCTGGCCGTGCATGCCGGTTTCATCGACGTCGAGGTCGCCTCGGAGCGGAGTGCGGTCACCCGGTAGCACCGTCACCGCCGCCCCTGTCGCCCGGGACTCGCGGCACCGTCACCGCCGCCCGGGTGCGGCGAGCCATCTCACCTCCGCCGCAGGCGCCCGGCAGCACCGTCACCGCCGCTTCAGTCGCCTGGGCCCCGCGGCACCGTCACCGCCGCAGGCGCCCGGCAGCCCGCGCCACAACGGTTCCGCCACCTGCACGGTTCCAGCGCAAGGCGCCAGGGCGCGGCTTCAGTGCGCGGCGGCGTCCCAGTTCTCCCCGAAGCCGACCGAAACCTCCAGCGGCACGTCCAGCGGATACGCGCCGGCCATCTCCTCCCGGAGCGCCGCGGTGACCGCCGCGAGCTCCCCGGCGGCGACCTCGCAGACCAGCTCGTCGTGCACCTGGAGCAGCATCCGGGAACGGAGCCCCTCGGCGTCCAGCCGCCGCTGCACGGCCAGCATCGCCACCTTGATGATGTCCGCGGCGCTGCCCTGGATCGGCGCGTTGAGCGCGACCCGTTCCGCGAGCTCGCGCCGCTGCCGGTTGTCGCTCACCAGTTCCGGCAGGTACCGCCGCCGGCCCAGCAGGGTCTGCGTGTACCCGGTGCGCCGCGCCTCGTCGACCGAATGCCGCAGGTAGTCGCGCACGCCGCCGAAGCGCGCGAAGTACGCCTCCATCTGATCCCGCGCCTCGTCGACGCTGATCTTGAGTTGGCCGGACAAACCGAACGCCGAAAGTCCGTACGCCAGGCCGTAGCTCATCGCCTTGACCCGCCGGCGCAGCTCGGGCGTCACCTCCGCCGGCGGCACCCCGAACGCCTTGGTCGCCACCGCCGTGTGCAGGTCCTCCCCGGACCGGAATGCCTCGATCAGCCCCTCGTCGCCGGACAGGTGCGCCATGATGCGCATCTCGATCTGCGAGTAGTCGGCGGTGACGAGGCCCTCGCGGGCCGGCCCGGCAACGAAGGCGGCGCGGATCTGCCGGCCCTCCTCGGTGCGCACCGGAACGTTCTGCAGGTTCGGATCGGTGGAGGACAGCCGCCCGGTCGCGGCGATGGTCTGCAGGTACGTGGTGTGGATCCGGCCGTCGTCGCCGACCGATTTCAGCAGGCCCTCCACTGTCGTGCGGAGCTTGGACACGTCGCGGTGTCGCAGCAGGTGCGCCAGGAACGGGTGCGCCGTCTGCTCGAAAAGTGCCTGCAGCGCATCGGCGTCGGTGGTGTACCCCGTCTTGGTCCGCTTCGTCTTGGGCATGCCCAACTCGTCGAACAGCACCACCTGCAACTGCTTCGGCGAACCCAGGTTGACCTCGCGGCCGATCTGCGCGTACGCGGCGCGGGCGGCGTCCAGCCCCGCCGCGGCGAATGCCGACTCCAACTGCTCGAGGTAGTCCACGTCGACGGCGATCCCGGCCCGTTCCATCCGGGCGAGCACGGCCATCACCGGCAGTTCGAGATCGGCGAGCAGGCCGAGTTGCCCGCCGCCGGTGAGCTCGGCCTCCAGCGCCTCCGACAGGTCGATCAGGGCCCGGGCCTGCGCCATCAGGGCGCCGTCCGCCTCGGCGTCGTCGATCAGCGAGAGCTGCCCGGAATCGTCGCCCCTACCGGCGACGGTGCGGTGCAGGTAACGCTGCGCCAGGTCGTCCACGTCGAAGGTGCGCTGTCCGGGCAGCACCAGGTACGCGGCGAGCGCGGTGTCGCACACCAGCCCGGCCAACTCCCAGCCGCGCTGCGCCATGGCGTTCAGCGCCGGCTTGGCGTCGTGCATGACCTTCGGCCGGCCCGGGTCGGCGAGCCAGCCGGAGAGCGCCGCCTCGTCGTCCGGGCTCATCTCGGCCACCTCGAGAAGCGCCGCGGCGTCGTCGGAGGAGGCCAGCACCACCTGGTGCACGTCACCCCCGCCGGCACCGAAACCGCCGCGGCACACCACTCCGACCCGGCCCGCCGCGGCGTGCCGGTCCAGCCAGCCGCGCACCTCGTCGGGGCGCAGGACCGCGCCGACAACCTCGAAACCGCCTGCGACGCTGGTCGTATCGGCCTGCTCGAAAGTGCTCAGCAGCCTTTCCCGCAGCACCCGGAACTGCAGGTTGTCGAAGATCTGGTGCACGGCGTCGCGATCGTAGGGCAGCGCCAGCAGGTCGGCCGGGCCGACGTCCAGCGGAACGGTGCGCACCAGTTCGGTGAGCTTGCGGTTGGTGAGCACATGGGAGAGGTTCTCCCGCAACGCATCTCCGGCCTTGCCCGGCACCTGGTCGACGTGGTCGACCAGCTCGGCCAGGGATCCGAACTGCCGGATCCATTTCGCGGCCGTCTTCTCCCCCACGCCCGGGATTCCGGGCAGGTTGTCGGACGGATCTCCGCGCAGGGCCGCGAAGTCGGGGTACTGGGCCGGGCTCAGGCCGTACTTGTCGAGCACCGATTCCGGCGTGAACCGGGTGAGCTCGGAGACCCCCTTCACCGGGTAGAGCACCGTGACGGCGCCGTCCACCAGTTGCAGCGCGTCCCGGTCGCCGGTACAGATGCGCACCGCCATGCCGGCCTGCCGGGCCTGCGTGGTGAGAGTTGCGATGACGTCGTCCGCCTCGAAATCGTCCACCGCGAGGGTGGGTATCCGAAGCGCGGCGAGCACATCCTTGAGCAGCTCCACCTGGCCCTTGAACTCCGCCGGCGAGGCGGCCCGCTGCGCCTTGTACTCCGGGAACTCCGCCGATCGCCAGGTGCGGCGCGAGACGTCGAACGCGACCGCGACATGGGTGGGCCGCTCGTCCCGCAACAGGTTGATCAGCATCGAGGTGAAGCCGTAGACCGCGTTGGTGGCCTGGCCCGTGGTGGTGGAGAACCGATCGGCGGGCAGCGCGAAGAACGCCCGGTAGGCCAGCGAGTGCCCGTCCAGGAGCAGCAGCACCGGCTCGCCGGCGACACCGGCGTAGGGGGCGAGCGCGGAACGTCCGACCGTCGCTCCGGCTGGGGCCGGTTCGGCGCCGGCGGGGGCGGCCGTGACGGAGCCTTGCGTTTCCGTGCCCACTTCGTCGCCCACGGGCTGAGTCTATGGTCAGCACTGTCTGTGGTCAGCACTGTCTGTGGTCAGCACTGTCTATGGTCAGCAATCGAGAACGTCTGCCCGCCCGGACACGAGGAACGGCCCATGAACGAGCAAGACCGGCCCAAGATTCCGCCGGACGAACTGGCGGAGCGGTTGAGCGGGCAAGACGTGTCCAGGATTCCGCTGGACGAACTGGCGGAGCGGTGCGGGATCGCCCTGGTCCGCGTGTCGGCGGACGAGGTCGCCGGGACCATGCCGGTAGCCGGGAACCGCCAGCCCTTCGGCCTACTGCACGGCGGGGCCAGCGCGGTGCTGGCCGAGACCCTCGGGTCGGTGCACGCGAACGTGCTGGCCGGAGCGGGCGCAGTGGCGTTCGGCGTGGAGTTGAACTGCACCCATCACCGGGCGATGACGTCGGGCAGCGTCACCGGAGTCAGCACTCCGCTGCACATCGGCCGGCAGGTGTCGACGTTCCACATCGCTATCAGCGACGAGGCCGGGCGTGCGGTCTGCACCGCCCGCCTCACCTGCCTGGCGCGCCCGGCGGGCGCGGGTCCGGATCCGCGCCGCGCGCCGGTCGCCGGCCACGGAGAGCCCGGAACCAGCACAACCAGGTAACAGGTCGGTCACGTGTGCGGCTCACGTGCCCGGTGTCTACTACGCTCGGAACATCCGCACGCCGGCCGGACTGGCGAAGCGGTGCGGTCGCATGCACCAATGCGCCCGGAATCCGGCCCCGTCCCGATGGGAGTACGTATGCGCAGAAGTAAGTTCACCGCCCTTGCGGCCATGGCGGCGACCGTCGCCATGGTCACGGCCGCCTGTGGCGGCGGGAGCGGCACGACCCCGACAAGTTCCGAGACGCCCACCTCCCCCACGCAACAGGAGACGACGTCCCAGGAAGCGCCCACCACGGAGTCTTCGGAAACCGAGGAGACCACCGGCCAGCAGTCGACCGAGACCTCCGAGGGTGGCACCACCGCCGCGGCCTTCCAGTTCGGTTACGTCTTCCCCGAGACGGGGCCGCTGGCCACGCTGGGACCGCCGCAGATCGAGGCGTTGAAGTACGCCATCAGCGAGATCAACAAGGCCGGCGGCATCAACGGCAAGGAGGTCCCGGCCGCGATGGCCGGAGACGAGGCGGGCAACGCATCCATCGCCGCGCAGTCCGCGACCAAGGAGATCAACGCCGGGGTCAACGCGATCATCGGGGCAGCCGCGACCGGCATGACGATGGCGATCATCGACAAGGTCACGGCGGCCCAGGTGGCGGAATGCTCCGGCTCCAACACCGGCGTCAACCTGACCGACTACGCCGGCAAGAAGGGCCCGGACGGCCAGCAGTACTACTTCCGCACCGCTCCGTCCGACGCGCTGCAGGGGCCGATTCTGGGCAACGTGATCGTCGAAGACGGCCACAGCCAGGTGGCGATCATGTCGCGCGGTGACGACTACGGCAAGGGCCTTGCCAAGGCGACCGCCGACGCCATCACCGCCGCGGGCGGCACCGTCGTCTACAACGAGTCGTACGACCCGAACACCACGGACTTCTCCGCCATCGCGCAGGCGGTGAAAGCGAAGAACCCCGATGCCATCGTCACCATCTCCTTCGACGAGGGCTGGCAGTTGCTCAAGGCGCTGTTCAACCTGGGGCTGACCCCGAACAAGGTCGGCGTCTACGGCGCGGACGGCATGTCCAGCACGACCGCGCCGGCCAAGAACTGGCAGAGCGACCCGGGCATCGTCGACGGCATGAAGGGCACCGCGCCGGCTTCGGTCGAGAACAAGGCGTTCACGGACGCGCTCACCGCGTTCGCACCGGACCTGAAGGAGCAGCAGTTCGCCCCGCAGGTCTTCGATTGCGCCAACATCTTCGCGCTGGCCGCCGAGCAGGCCAAGTCCAACGACGCGAAGGACTGGGTGAAGAACGTGCCGGGCATCACCAAGGACGGTACCGAGTGCACGGGCTTCGCCGACTGCAAGAAGCTGATCGACGCGGGCACCGACATCCACTACATGGGTGCCTCGGGCGACCTGTCGTTCACCGCCAAGGGTGAGCCGGGCAAGGCCAGCATCCAGGTCTACGAGTACCACGACGGCGGCAAGTTCGAGGTCGTCGAGACCAAGGTGTCCGAGTTGGGCAACTAGCCGACCAGTGTGATGACGCGGTGATCCGCGTCTGATCGACGAAATGCCGGGCCCCGCCGTGGTGGCGGGGCCCGGCATTGTCGTTCCGTTGGGTGTTTGGGTGCGCTGTGCCGTTTCGGTGCGTGTCGGCCCGGTGCTTAGTTGCCGACGCGGGCCAGGGTGCCCAGATACAACTCGATCACCTTGGGGTCGACCAGGAGTTCCTTCCCGGTTCCGGTGTACGCGTCTCGGCCCTGGTCCAGCACGTACCCGCGGTGCGCGATCTCCAGGCAGTTCCGCGCGTTCTGCTCGACCATCAGGATCGACACGCCGGCGTCGTTGATCGTCTTGATGGACGCGAAGACGGAATCCTGCATGATCGGCGACAGCCCGGCCGAGGGCTCGTCCAGGAACAAGACCTGCGGATCCGTCATCAGGGCTCGGCCCATCGCGACAACCTGCCGCTCGCCACCCGACAGCGAACTGCACTTCTGCGTTCTCCGCTGGTGCAACACCGGGAACATCTGCGTGATCGCCTCGTACCTGCTCCGGAACTCCTTGGGGCGCAGGTACATTCCCATCTGCAGGTTCTCCTCGATGGTCAGCGAGGGGAAGACATTGTTGTTCTGCGGCACGTAGCCCAGCCCCCGCGCGACCATCTTGTGCGCGGGCAGCGAGCTGATGTCCTCGCCGGCGAGCAGCACCTTGCCCGCCCGGACCGGGACGAGGCCGAACATCGTCTTGATGAGGGTGGACTTGCCGGCCCCGTTGGGTCCGATGATGCCGACCAGCTCGCCCTGGCTGACGTGCACGCTGCAGCCGTTGAGGATGTTCACGCCCGGTATGTAACCGGCGACCAGGTCGACGGACGCCAGCATCACGTGGGCAGGCGGGGCCGGGCTAAATTCCGGGCTTGCGTCGCCGGGATGCTCCGTCATCGCTGTTCGCCTCCCTTCCGATCGGCGTCCCGGTTCAGGGCGCGACGCGTTCCCAGGTATGCGTCCACCACCGCCTCGTTGGACCGGATGTCGTCCGGTCGCCCTTCGGCTATCACCGCCCCCTCGGCGAAGCAGATGATCCAGTCGCTGATCGACATGATGACGTCCATGTCGTGCTCGACCAGGATGATGGTGGTGCCGTCGTCACGCAGCGCCTGGATGTGCCCCAGCAGCGACTGGGTCAACGCCGGGTTCACCCCGGCCATCGGCTCGTCGAGCATGATCAGCGTCGGCTCCACCATGATGGCGCGGGCCATCTCCAGCAGCTTTCGTTGCCCCCCGGACATGGTGCCGGCGAACTGATCCCGCATGTGCGCCAGGTTGAAGCGCACCAGCAGCTCGTCCGCGCGGCGCTCGATGTCCTTGTCCTGCTTGGTCCATGCGGGCTTGAACAGGGCCGGCAGGAAGCGCTCGCCGCGTTGCCCGGTCGCGCCGAGCATCATGTTCTGCAACGCCGTCATGCGGGTCAGCGCCTTGGTCAACTGGAACGTGCGCACCATGCCGAGGCGGGCGATCCTGTTGGCGGACATCCCCGTGATATCCCGCCCGTCGAAGCTCCAGGTGCCGGTGGTGGGCTTGTCGAAGCCGGATACCAGGTTGAAGAACGTGGACTTGCCGGCACCGTTCGGGCCGATCAGCGCGGTGATGGTGCCGCGCTGCACCTCGAGTTTCGCTACCTGCACGGCCGTCAGCCCGCCGAAGCGGCGCGTCACGTCGCGCGCGACGAGGATCGGGTCCGGTTTGGCGACCCCCGGTTCCGCGGCGACGGTCGCGAGTGCACGCGCCGCGCGGTCCGCATCGGCGTCGTGGCCGTGCTGCGCGTGCAGCAGTTGCTCGCGACCCGCCGCCAGCGACGGATCCACGAACTCCGCCTCCGGTGCGGCTGGACCGGCGTCTGGCGGATTCTTCGTCATCGGAACCGGGCCATCGGAGCCGCCGCCCGGCAGATCATCGGACCTCAAGGCGCATCTCCTCCCTGTTACCCATGATGCCGGCGGGGCGGAAGACCATGAGCAGTATCAGGATGACGCCGACGACGGCGATGCGTGCTGCGCCGACGTTCGCCCCCGGGAAGGCCCCGCTGAAGAAGGAGCCGAGGAAGCTGAAGACGAACCAGAAGATGATCGAACCGAGGACCGGGCCCAAGATCCGTCCCGCACCGCCCAGGATGACGATCACCCACAGGTAGAAGGTGATCTCCGGCATGAAGTTGGTCGGTACCTGCCCGGGGATGTTCATCGTGTACATCACCCCGGCCAGCCCGCCGATGACGCCACCGAGCACCAGGCTCTGCAGCTTGAAGCTGTAGACGTTCTTGCCGAGGCTGCGCGCGGCCAATTCGTCCTCGCGCACCGACCGCAAGACCCGCCCCCACGGGCTGCGCATCAGCAGGAAGATCAAGATGCACGCCAGTATCCCCAGTGCCCAGGTGATGATCATGACCCACAGGTCCGATCCCTGGTAGTGAAACGGCCCGAATTCGTAGGTCCGGCCGCCCACGAACGGGTTCATGGCGGTGAATGCTTGGTTCGGCAGGCGTCGCGGGCCGTCGCCCGCAAGGGCCGGATCGGTCAACCCGAGGGAGCCTCCGGTCAGCGGTTCGAGGTAGCTGGAGTTGACGAACAGCCGCAGGATCTCGCCGACGGCGATGGTCGCGATCGCCAGGTAGTCGCCGCGTAATCGCAGCGTGGGAATCCCGAGGAGCAACGCGAGCAGGACGGACACCGCGATTGCGACCAGCACGCTGACGCCCAGCGGCAGACCGAACTTAACGACGCTGATCCCGACGCCGTACGCGCCCACCAACATGAAGGCGACCTGGCCGAAGTTGAGCAGGCCCGTGTAACCGAAGTGCAGGTTCAGGCCGATCGCCGCCAACGCGTAGAACGCCGCTGACGGGCCGATCATGTCGCTGAGCGCCGAAGAGAAGACGCTGCCCCAATCCATCTCTGGTTTTCCCTATCCCGCTCGCTGAAGGCGCCCGAGGATCCCCTGCGGCCGCACGAGCAGGACCAGCACCAGCACCAGCATGGCCCAGGCGTTCTGTAGTTCCGGGGGAAACCAGACAGTGGAGAATTGGGCGACGAGGCCGACCACGATGCTGCCGAGCATGGCGCCGTAGGCGCTGCCGAGGCCGCCCAGGATGATCCCGGCGAACATCAGCAGCAGGAGTCGGAAGCCCATGTCGAACGACACCGCCGACGTGAGCCCGAACAGGACGCCGCCGACCGCGGCCAGCGCGCCACCGATGATCCAGACTTGAAGGATCACCCGGTCGACATTGATTCCGGACGCCTCGGCCAAGTCCCGGTTGTCCGCCAGGGCTCTCATCGCCTTGCCCATTCGCGTGCGTTGCAACATGATCGCAACGCCGAGCAGTATCGCGACGGAGATCACGATGGTGATGAGATCCCTCGGGGTGGCGGATATCGGTCCCCACACGAGTTGCGTCTGCGCGGTTGCCTGGCGCAGTTGCCGGCGGTTCGGTCCGAAGAAGAACTGAATGCCGTTGCGCAACAGCAGCGAGAGCCCGATCGAGATGATGAACATCTGGATGAGCCCGCTGCCCCGCTTGCGAAGCGGTCGCCACAGGACGAGTTCCGACAGCCCGGCCAGCACGGCCACGGCGATGATCGCCAGCACGATCGCGATGGCGAACGGCCACTGCAACGGCGAGGTCCCGAAAACGAACGCAACGACCGCGCCCAGGGTCACCAACTCTCCGTGGGCGAAGTTGATGAGCCGCGTGGTGCCGAAGATCAGCGAGAGACCGACGGCCGTCATCGCAATGATCAGACCGAACCGCAGGCCGGTGATGAAGATGGCGATCAGGTACTCGAGGCGGCCGGATCCCCCACCGCCGCCGGCGCCGGTCCCCTCCCCCTCCTTGACCAACGGGAAGATCGCGAACTTGGTGGAGTTCGGCTGCACCACCAGTGCCGGAATGGTCTCGGCGCCTGCGGTTCGCAACTGCAAGGTCGTCGGCAGCGTCGACGTAACCAGCGTCACCTGGTAGGTGCCGGCCGCCGGCACTGCGACCAGCCACTTGCCGTCCTTGTCGCTGGTTGCCTTACCGATCTCCTTACCGTCCTGGAGGACGGTAACCTCGACGCCTTCGACCGGCGCGTTGGCGCCATTCGGACCAACCGGGCCCTTGAGCGTTCCTTGGATCGCTTCGTCCGGCGCCTGGGCTTCTTGGCTCGACTCCGTTGCGCCGGCTTTCGGCTGGGCAGGCCGCTGCGCGCCGGCCAACGTCACTCTGTGTGTTTGTTGATCACTTTGCGTTGCCACGGGTGTCGATGCGCTGGCTGGCCCGACCGGTCCTACCGATGCCAGAAGAACGAAACCGCCCAGGAGCGTGAACAGCACGATCGCTGTCAAGCGTGCGCGCAACTGCGGTCCTCCGCTTCGTCGGTCTTCGCGGCGTCGGTCAACAGATCCTATGCACCCGACCCCCGTCTTGTCTGGTACCTGCGCGCAGATCGGGCCGGTTGTTATCAGAAGGGGACGATTTTCGCGTCGTTGCGGGGACGGACGCCGGCCCGTTGGTTCGCATCCGGGGCCTCTGTGTCATATGCAGCCTCTGGGTGCCGCCGAGCGGGGGCGGGGCTGGGGGCGATTCGCCGGGCGGGGGGCGGTGCTTGGCGCATCCACCCGGGCGCTGGCGAACGGTGCTTGGCGCATCCCGCCGCTTGGGCGTGATCCGATAGCATCACCACGTCGTCCAGAGCATCAACCGGCACGCCCCCGTAGCCCAATTGGCAGAGGCAACGGATTCAAAACCCGTCCAGTGTGAGTTCGAGTCTCACCGGGGGCACCGACCGGCACGCATGCGTTGTGGCGCGCTGGTCCGTCAGGTTGCATCTGATTTCGTGGTGACGATATCGGGCAAGCAGGTCGCCATGGCACGGATCTTGATCCGGAACCTTCCGGCAGGGACGAAGGCTGCACTTCGGCGCGCCCCTGTTCGTCGATTCGGTCAGACGACCTCAACCTGGCAGGTGATCTCCGGCGCACTGCTCAGCCTGCGGTCGGCGGTGATCAGCGGTACGCCGAGCCGGGCTGCGAGGGCCACGTATAGCGCGTCGTAGAACGTGACGCTGCGTCGCCAGGTCCACGCAAGGTCTGCCAGTGGCCCGGCATGGGGGTAGCGATGCTCGATGAGCGCACCGCCCGCGCGCAGCGCCCTCCGCGCCTCGTCCGCGCTGATGCGGCCATCCCGTTCGTGGCGACGAAGCACGTTGCCGACCTCGGCGTCGATCAGGTGGGGCGCGTGCCCGCGTATCCCCGGCAGGCGCTGCCGCAGCACGTCTGCGGCTTCCGTCTTGCCGATCAGCGCCAACACGAGCGCCGAGGCGTCGAGCACGTAATCGTCGCTCACCGTCGGTCTTTGGCCAGGTCGGCCAGAATGGACTCGTGCGTGGCGCCTGGTGTGTCGCTGTCCGCCCGCACCCTTTCCATCATGGCCAGGACCTCTTCCGTGGTGGGGCGGCTGGCGAGGTCCACGACGACGTCGCGCATGTAGGACTGGATCGAACGACCCGATGCTCGTGCTCGTTTGCGGATGACCTCGTAGGCGCTCTCGGGAATATCACGTACCTGAATCGTCGCCATAGCGCTATGGTAGCGCTCTAGCGCCAACGCCCGAAAGGCAGGTGGAACCTCATCGGGCTGCCGCGATTGCGGCGCGGGCGCCAATGCGGATACGCTCGGGCGAGGGGCACCCCCGTGACCGGCTCATCGCCCCTGGGTCAGTTCCCGCGCGAAGAAAAACGTTCCCGCGGGAACGGCCTTTCCGGCAAATCGCCCAACCTGCTCGACAAGCTGCCGCTCGATCTCCGCCGAATCCGCACCTACCATCACCACGGGTGCACGACCGGCGCCGGACCTGGCACGTGCCGCCCTCCATGCCGGCATCGCGATCCGCGACACCCGCGAGTAGGCCGGGCTCTCCGGGACCGAACTCACACCCCGCACCGGCACCGCCCAATCCGCACTCTCCCGCATCGAGGCAGGGCGGGCCAGCCTGACCCTCGGAACCCTCCAGCGAGTCACCGACGCCCTCGACCTCCTGCTCGGCCTCAGCGTCGGAACCCCACAGGTCGCCATCCCGGCAGCCTGACCCCAGCGTGACCCCAAGACGACGGTCAGCACGGTCCGACTCGCCAACCGGAACTCGACCGAAACCGGATCAGCCTCTACCGTCACCACCGGGTGCCTCCGTGCATCCAGCACGGCCCTCCCGCAGCGGTCCGACCCAGAACGACGGCGGGAGGGCCGTGGTCCATGATCAACAGGTCATCGCCACACTGACGGTGCCGACGGACAAGATCAAGACCCGAACGGCCAACCCACCCTCATCGGCAACCCGAACGACGGAGCACCCCCCGCCCATCGGCAGGATCAGCGACGGTCAACACCCGTTCCGGCCGAGTGGAGCGACGCAGACTGGCCAAACCCTGATCGATGCTCCGCCTCGCAGCCTCCTGCTCGCCGATCTCACCGTCGCCGAGATCATCTATGTCCTTCAGGGGCCTTACGCTCGGCCCCGGGACGAGATATCCCGCGTCATCGAGGCGGTCCTGTCGCTGGTGTCGATCGCCGTCGACAACGCGGCGCTTCTGCGCCGCACGGTAGAGCACTACGTGCAGCGGAACATGGACTGGCCCGACGCCTACCTGGTCGCGTTGGTCGAACTGCGGCACCTGGACGGGCTGCTCGGCTTTGACCGTCTCGATGCCAAGATCGCAGGGCCGCCCGTGACCCGACGGGAACCACGAACCACCCGCGCAGCAACCTGCATGACCCGCTGCCACGCTCCCGGCCCGTACGGGCGTCCCGGAGCACGATCGTCAACCGGGCGCCCATGGGTCCAGCGTTGCCACTCCGGTCGACTCGAAGCCCTTGGTGTTGCGGGCGGCGACGGTCAGACCGTGCACTTGGGCCGGCAGGGCTTGCGACGCCGCCGCCTCGCCGGCCCCGAAGTTGCGGCGCAGAATGCGATTCCACCTGTTGGCGGCCACTTCAGGGTGGAGCAGCGCCACGCCGATGCAGTACTTGCTGACCGAGACCGGCCGGCAGCCAAGGTCGCGCAACACCCGGTCCGCGTCGACCGGCCGGCCCGCCGACTTCGTTTCGATGACGACCGTGTCGCCCGGGGTCTCGACCGTGCGCAGGTGATCGGAGAAGCTCAAGCCGACGTCGATCGTGATCCGTGAGCCGGCGCACCGGTCGAGGAGGGTGGATCGCCGATAGTCGGTAGCGACAGTCGGGCCGAGCCCGGCCACCGCGGGGTGACCGTTCAAGATCTCGAACGCGAATAGCCGCCCCTGTGCGGACAGACGGCCCGCCGCATCGATGGGATGGTCGATGCGGTGTTTGACGGTCGCGCCGCGCGGGTTGAGGGCCTTGACCTCCAGCATGCACTGCTCGGAGTCGGTGTAGGTGCGGGTGCGCACCTTGAACCGGCGCCGTCGCCCCTGGCGGTGGTCGCGGTAGCACAGCAGGTCGGAGGTGTCGAAATAGACCGAGGAGTAGCCGAAAGTGCGTCGCCCGCCGATGTCGAGCACGCTGACCGCGGTGCCCAGGTTGAGGAGCATCGCGGTCAGCGTCGGCACCGTCACCAGATACTTCCGGTCGACCCGGGTCTGCAGGGCGGCCCGGCCGTTGAGGTCGTCCAGGCCCACTGCTGGCATTGCGTCAAGCACCTCGCGCACCGGCGGTGAGCCGCCGGTGCCGCCGTCGGAACGTGCCGGCCGACAGGTGCTGGCGGCGAGGGTCATCGCGGCGCCCCCTGCAGGAATGGGGCGGGCGGGGCCGACGGCTGCTGCGGAACCGGATACATCCCGGCCGCGATGATCTGGCCGGACGCGGCCGCCCGGTGACGTACCGTCCCGACGGCCTGGTATCGCACATCGACGACCGTGGTATCGCGCACCAGATCGGTTTCGCTGACCTCGATGCGGGTCACCCGCCCGCCGAGCAGGTGTTCCAGTGCGGCCCGCAGCTCCGTCTCGGACAGGTAGGCGCGGTCGAGCGTGACCGTGCGGCGTCGCTGGCGGCCAAGCAGTTTCGGATGATCGACGGCGTAGAGCACGCCCAGTAGCAATGCGGAGAACACGGCCGGCATCCACAGGGTCGGCGCTCCGATCGCAGCGAGCAACCCCAGCGCCAAAGCGATGAAGTAGTAGGCGATTTCGGCCTGGCTGATCTGATCCGAACGCAGCCGGACGATGGAGAGCACGCCGAACAGGCCCAGACCCAGCCCGATGCCGACATTGGCACCGGACAGCGCCAGCGCCACCCCGAGCACGCCCACGTTGAGCGCTACGTAGGACAGCATCAGGTCGCGGCGACGATGCCGCCGGAAGTACAGTGGTCCGGCCAAGATCCCGATTGCAACGAGGTCTACGACTATCGCCGAGATCAGCGTGATTGCTGGCATTGGTCATCCTTCCGGCTCGCGGTCCGCTGGTGCGGGCCCGGTGGCGTTACAACCACCACCGTCGTGGTCGGAGATGACGCCGTCGTGAATCGGCGATGAGAGCCCTCTCATCAATGCGTCGGGCCGCGCGGCCCTGTTCTCCGAACGGCCGCGGGTTGCGCCCGAACGGCAGGGCCTGATGTCAATCGGGCCCTGCCGGGACGCGGCGACGGTCGGGCGCCGGCCCGGGCACCAGCCGGTATCCGGTTCCGCGAACCGTTTCGATGCGGTTCTCGCCGAGCTTGCGGCGCAAGTAGCGCACGTACACGTCGACAACGTTCGATCCGGGGTCGAAGTCGAATCCCCACACCTGGCTGAGCAGTTGCTCGCGGGTCAAGACGTGATCGGGATGGCGCAGGAACACCTCGGTCAGCGCGAACTCGCGGCTGGTCAGCTCCACCACGGTGTTGCCAGCCTGCGCCCGGCGAGTACGCAGGTCCAGGGACAGGTCACCGGCGCGCAACACCGTGGCCTCCGCTCGGGATTCGGTGCGAAGCCGCAGCCGAACCCGGGCCAGCAGTTCGTCGAACGCGAACGGCTTGGCGACATAGTCGTCGGCCCCGCTCTCCAGGCCGGCGACGGTGTCCGCCGTATCGTTGCGGGCGGTCAGGATGATCACCGGCAGGTCCACCCGATCGGCCCGTAGCCGCCGTAGCACCGTGAAGCCGTCCATCCCGGGCAGCCCGATGTCCAGGATCAGCAGGTCGAACAGCCCGGATGCGGCCATCCGATACGCGGACGTCCCGTCGGCCGCGGCGGTGACGGCAAAACCGTTGCGTTCCAGGCCCTTCCGCAGGAACGCCGCGATCCGTTGCTCGTCCTCGGCGACAAGTATGCCCGTCATCGTTTCACGCTCCTTCGGCGTCGCCGGCATGGTCCACCGGACCCAGTGCGGATCCGGCCGCAACGGCGTCGGTGTGCTTCTCGTCCGCCCGTAGCGGCAGATCCAGGGTGAATGTGGCCCCCTCCCCCGGGGCGCTGTCCAGCAGCACGACGCCGCCGTGTGCCTTCGCGATCGACGTCACTATCGCCAGGCCCAGACCTGACCCGTGCTCGGGCCGGGCGTCGTGCCCGCGCACCGCCCGCTGGAAGATGCGCTGCGCCTCTGTTGGGTCGACCCCGGATCCGGTGTCGCGCACCCACAGTCGCACGCGTGTCCCGGACACGCTAGCGCCCGCTGCGATCGTGTCGCCGATCTCGGTATGGGCCGCCGCGTTGGCGCACAACTGCATCAGCGCCTGTGTCAGGCGCTGCCCGTCGGCAACGATGCGGTCGTCGGCGACTTGATCGATGCGCCATTGGCGCGGCGCGATCGCCGAGGCCTTGGCGATCACCTCCACGACCACGTCGGCCAACTCCACCGCGTGCGGTCGCAGGAAGTCCGGCCGGTCGGCTTGCGCCAGCAGCACCAGGTCGTCGATCAGGCGGCGCATCCGATCGATCTCGTCCAACAGCAGGGGTACCGTCCGCGCGTGCTCGGCCGGGTCGTCGCCCATCAACTCCAGATGTCCCCGCAGCACGGTCAACGGGGTGCGCAACTCATGGCCCGCATCGTTGAGGAACTCTCGCTGCGCGGTGAACGCACGCTCAAGCCGATCGAGCATCCGGTTGAAGGTACGCGCCAACTGCGCCACGTCGTCGTTTCCGGCCACGTCGATACGGGTGGTCAAATCGGTCGCCCCGATGTGTTCGGCGGCTTGCCGCACCTGCCGGATCGGGCGCAACACGCGCCCGGCGACCAGCCAGGCGGCCAGGCCCGCCACCAGCAACGCGGCGAGGTCGATCAGCGCCAACAACCGGATGAGCCACCAGGCCTGCGCCCGTTCCGGCGCCAGGAACTCCACCACGACCACCGCCGCCGGCCGCGGGTCCGGCTCCATCCGCACCGGGAAGACACCCACCATCGCGGCGCCGGCCGAGGTCGTCACCGTGCGACTGTCCGGCCTGGCGGCATCCGCCGCCCAGCGCACCACGGCCGGGTCGGTATCCAACCGGGCCGGCGGCTCACGGCTGCTGCGGTGCGCCGGCTGCCGGTCCACGATCGAGAAGAAGGTCTCGTCGTCCTCGGGCAGATTGTTGCGCAGAAACGCCATCAGCAGCGCGTCCACCCCCGTGAAAGCACGGCCGGTATGCGGGTCGACCCCGGCGGTGGCGAACGCCCGTAGCTTGTTGCCCTCGTGAGCTATCGCCGCCGATGCGCGGCCATCCACCCGACCGAGCAGCATCTGCCCGGATATCACCACCGACACGGCCAACGCCAATGCCACCAGCAGCACGCACCACCCCACGATCCGCGCACGGGCGGACGGCGCGAATCGGCGCCCACCCCCACGCGCCCGCGACCGATCCCAGCGCGTCAACCCGGCGTCCGCCCCGCTCGCTGTGGTAGGACGTTGCGCCCCATCACCGTCGCTCGCCGTCACCCCTCTTCGTCATCCTCGTCACCCTGGACGGGCTGGACCGTGCCCGCGACCTTCGTCGCGCTCGGCGATTCCGTAGCCGACTCGTTGTCGTCTTCGTCTGTTTCGTCCTCGTCTATGTCGTCCTCGTCGTACTCACCCGCGACCCCCGCCGGTCGAGGCGTCCCGCCCGGCACCGGCGCCGCACCCGACGTCTTCGACCCCGCGCGGGTCTCCGTAGTGCCGGACCGCGTCGGCGAGGGCTCGCCGGTCGTGCGCTCCGGGACCGTTGCGGAGGAGCCGGTGGACCCTTGGCCGACGGCCTGCGACCGCCCCGGCGGAGCGTTCGACGAAGGATCGGCGCCGTCATTCCCAACGCTTGACACCCGGACCGTGCCACCCAGATCCGGCTGGCCCGGCCGCGCAAGGGCACCCGCCACGAACCAGACCGCCACCAGCACGACGAGTGCGCCACCGATCACCGCGGCAAGGCTCGACCTGCTCATGCCCGCCAGCCTGTCGGGCGAGCATGAAGCGGCGATGGCGACACGATGAGAAGTTTCTCATCAAACCGGATGCGACGTGCGCCGTGCCGCTCCTACCCCGCCGCAGTGGGCGCCGACCCCTCGCCTACCCGGGCGTTTGCCCGGCGGTCCATGGCAGCCTTCGCGCCGTCGCCCACGATTTTCCAGAGGTCGCCCGGGCTCGATCGCCCGCTCGTCATGACCGCGTTGGCGTCATGCGTGCCCGATGCCGCGTTCGGAAGCGACGGCGGCGAGTCGACCATCTCGCGTCCATAGTCGGGCGCCGGTGGACAGCATCGTCGCGGCCAACAGGTGCGCGTCCACGTATCCGAGACCGAGCCCGAACATGCGCCTGGTGTCGATCAGGGTCACTCGACGCGTCCATCCACCAACCGCCGGTCCGGTCGCCGGCCACCTCGGCGAGCCCGGGACGGGGATCCCGCCCTGCCCGCATCGGTCCACCCTTGGACGATCGTGCAAAATCGTGGTGTAATCGTGTCGTGACAGCTTGACAAAGTAAGGGTGCAGTGACACTGTGACAATGTAAGGTTACGATGACATCGTATCGGCGACCGGTTTCACGACTGCGAGGGGTGACGTGAAACCGGTGATGACGGTGGGCGACCTGGCCAGCCTGGCCCGGGCCGCCCGCTTGGCCCGTGGCTGGAGTCAGCAGCAGGCGGCGGACGCGGCGGGAGTCTCCCGGCGGTTCGTCAACATGCTCGAAGGAGGCCAGCACGGCAACGCCGAGGTGGGGCGCGTGTTGTCCCTGCTCGATGCGCTTGACGTGCCACTTGCCGGCACGCTGCCGGCACCGGCGTCCGCCACATCGCGGGGGTTTGCTGCAGCAGGGGGGTCTGCAGCAGCCCCCGCGATCTCCGGCCGGGAAACCGGGGATCCGGACGCGATCGACCTGGAAGCCTACTTGTCGACGTTCCGCACGACCGGGTCGTTGCGCGGTCGTGCCGGGGATCGGCGCGGGCCGACGCAGCGTGGACTCGTCGGGCCGGAGCTCAGCGTCGTGCTGGACGGCCAGCCCAATGCGCTCTTGAGCAGTCTCCGTGCCGGCCAAGGCAACCTGATGTACCTTCCGGGCGCCGCTGCCGCATGGCGCGGGCTGTCGTGCTGCCTGCCGGTGGAGATGACGAAGCATTCTGGCGCACCGGTCGTCAACTGGATCAGCGGGCTGTTGCCCGACCGCAGCGAGGTGCTGGCCCGCTGGCGCTCGCAGTACGAACTCAGGCGGCAGGACGCGTACGCGTTGCTGTGGCACGTCGGCGAGGACCTGCCCGGTGCGGCGCGGTTCGTTCGACCGGACCGGCTGGCGGCCCTCGACGACGCGGTCGAGGCCGAGCCCCTGACCGACGCCGTCATCGGGGAACGCATCCGCGCCCTGGCCGTGGACGCGGCGGCGTGGGCACCGTCGCCGGGCGCGGGCCAGTTCAGCCTTGCCGGTGCCCAGGGCAAGTTCGCGCTCGCCCGCACCGATGCCGGCCAGTGGGCCGAGACGACCGGGCGGACGCCGACGACGCACATCTTCAAGGCGCCCATTCCGGGGCTCGACGACCAGGACATCGCGGAGCACATCACCATGCGCCTCGCGTCCGCCGTCGGGCTGCCCGCCGCCCACACCGACATCATGGAATTCGCCGGCGCACGCTGCCTGGTCGTCACGCGCTTCGACCGTTACCGGCGGGCGGACGGGACCTGGTTGCGCATCCACCAGGAGGACGCCGTGCAGGCGCTCGGAATGGCGCCGTTGCTGAAGTACGAGCAGAACGGCGGGCCGGGCATCGCCACGATCGCCCAATTGTTGCGCGAGAACGTCACCGCGGCGCACGCGGCGGAGGACATCGCGACGTTCCTCGACGCGATCGCGTTCAACTGGCTGGTCCTGGGTACGGACGCCCACGCCCGCAACTACTCGCTGCTGCACACCCGCAGCAGCACCCGGCTGGCGCCGCTGTACGGCCTGAGCTCGTTCCTGCCCTACGCCACCGATCGCCCGGCCGTGCTCGTCATGAAGATCGGCTACGCGGAGCGCGACCCCGCGCGTATCAGCGGGCGCCACTGGGACGAGCTCGCCCAGGACTGCGGGGTCGATCCGGGCCAGGCGCTGGGCCGGGTGCAGGCCCTCGCCGAGGAACTTCTCGGCAAGGTCGACGACGTCGTGCGCGATCCTTCGATTCGGCGGTGGAAGTCGCCGCTGCCCGAGCGCCTGCGCCGGTTGATGGTGCCGCACATCAAGGCGTGCCAACAGCGGCTGTAGCGCGGGACCGGCCAGCGACCGGCGAGCCGGCTGGGCCAGACTCGACGGATGAGCGTCGACGGCCGGACGGCCGGAAGGGCCGAGCAGCAACGCCTCCCGCCCATCGTGTGGATCTTGTCGGTGATCGCGATCTGCGTCGCCATCGGCTTCGGCATCCTCGCGCCGGCGCTGCCGGTGTTCGCCCGGGAATTCGGCGTCGGGCGCACCGCGGCGGCGTTGGTGATCAGCGTGTTCGCGGCCGCGCGGATGGCATCGGCGTTCGGGGTGGGCCGGCTCGTCGACGTGTTCGGGGCTCGGCCGGTCCTCGGCACCGGCCTCGTGATCGTCGCGGTGTCCAGCGCGCTGGCCGGCCTGAGCCAGGACTACCTGCAGTTGTTGCTGCTGCGCGGGGCGGGCGGCGCGGGCTCGGCCATGTTCAGCGTCGCGTCGGCGTCGGTGATGGCCGAGCGCATTCCGTCCGAGGTGCGGGGCCGCGCGATGAGCGTGTGGTCCGGTTCGTTCCTGCTGGGCGGGGTGCTGGGGCCGGTGATCGGCGGACCGCTCACCGCGATCAGCCTGCGGACGCCGTTCTTCTTCTACGCCGGCACGTTGGCGATCGCCGCGGTCGTCGCGTTCACCGCGCTGCCGAGTGTGCCGCGCTCGGCGGGCGGGCAGCGGCGCGCCGCCGCCCCGGCCGAGGGCATCCGGGAGGCGTTGCGGCTGCCGCAGTTCCGAATCGCGCTGGCGGGCGACCTGGCCGAGAAGTGGGCCGTGTCGACGCGAACCGCGATCGTGCCGCTCTTCATCACCGAGGCGCTGCTGCTCGGCGAGGCGTGGAGCGGTTACGCGCTAGCGGTGGCCGCCGCGTCGAACGCCGTGCTGCTGCTCCCGCTGGGGCGCTTCTCCGACCGCAGGGGGCGGCTCGGGGTGGTGTTCGCCGGCGGGATCGCGAGCGCGGCCGGGATGGCGGCGCTGGCGGCGCCGCCGGCGATGTGGCTCCTGCTGGTGGGGATGATCGTGCTCGGGATCGGTGCGGCCGCGCAGGCTGTCGGCCCGAGCGCGATCCTCGGTGACGTGGCGGGCGGTCGCCGCGGCTCCGTCATCGCCACGTATCAGGTCGTCGGTGACGTGGGTTCCATGGTGGGGCCACTGGTGGCCGGCCTGCTCGCCGATGCCTTCGGGTTCTCGGCGGCCTTCGGCGCCACCGCCGCCATCTGCCTGCTATCGGGCCTGGTGGCCGGGCGCCACATGCGCGGCGAGACGCCACCGGCGACCGCGACCGCTGGGTGAACGCCGCTCCCGTCACCGCCGTCGCGGCCGCGGGCACCGGTGTCATCGCCCCAGGTCTATCAGGGCCAGGCCTATCTCCGGGCGGTAGGTCTTGGCGAGCTCTGCCGGCGATTCGCGCACCATCACCTCCAGGGTGGGCCAGACCTCCGCGCCGAGCAGGTGGCCGCCGCGAACGCTCCCGTCGGGCAGCCCGAGCACCACATGGGCATGGACCTCCGAGCCCTCGGTGCCCGCCGCGACATCGCCGAGCAGGCTGAGCACCTCACACTGCTGATCGATGTCGATGCGCCGATAGTTCTTGGTCTCGGGGTTGAACCAGCCCACCGTCGCCCGGCGGAACGCACCGACCGCGGTGATCTGTGCCGCGGACAACGCCTGCTCGTCGGCGAAGTCGGACAGGATGCGGGACGCCTCGTCACCGGCGTCCGCCACCACCACGTAACTGCGTGCCCCGTCCGGGGCGGCGCCCAGTTGTCGCCATTTCACGGACCGCTCCACCCTCCTCCGCCGGTGCGCGGCGGCGGGGACCGGCGGCTCGTCCGCCACCGCTCGACCACCACCCACCACTGCATGGGGCGTTACCGAACTGCGCCGGCGGTAAACGCCCCCGGCCGGCACCGCTGGCTTCCTCGACCCGCCCGCGCCGGGCCGGGCGGGGCCGGGGCGTGCCGCGCTCTGCAGGCCCTCGGCCGCGGAGACCACGGCCGGGCCGGGGTGTGGCGGGGTGTGGCGGGCTTTGCCGGTGGCCGGGGAGCGTCGTCTCGCTGCTGCCTTGTCGCCCCGGCGCGGAGCGGGGCGTGGTGGTGGCCGTGTCGGGCGGGCGCGTCAAGATGGAACGGTGAGCGAGAAGATCCTGACCCGAATCGCGGCCCTGTTGCGCAAGGCGGAGTCCACCGACAACGAGCACGAGGCGGAGGCCTTCCTGCACGCGGCGCAGCGGATGGCGACGGCGGCGGCGATCGACCTCGCGGTGGCCCGCGCGCACACCGCGAGGCGAGAGCGCCGGGCCACCCCCGCGCAGCGGGAGGTCACGATCGGCCAGTCGGGCAAGCGGGGGCTGCGCACCTACGTCGAGTTGTTCCTCGCGATCGCCCGGGCCAACGACGTCACCTGCGATGTGGCGCGAAACTCGACCCGGGTCTTCGCATACGGCTTCGACACCGACCTGGACACCGCCCACGCGCTGTACGCGTCGCTGGTGGTGCAGATGGTTCGCGCGTCGGACGAGTTCATCAAATCCGGCCGGTACGCCGCCGAACGGGTGGAACGCTATTCGCCGGCGCAGCGCCGCTGGGAACGGCGACCGATCAGCGCGATCACCGCGCGGCTCAGCTTCCAGCGGGCGTTCGCGACCCGCATCGGCGAGCGGCTGCAAGACGCTCGCCGAGCCGCGACCGAGGCCGTCGCGCACGACCGACCGACCGCCGGCGTGGCGCTGGTGCTGCGGGACAAGCAACTGGAACTGGCCGATCACTACCGTGCGCACTCCTCCGCCCGCGGCACCTGGCGGGGCTCGGCGGCGTCGGCCGGCCATTCCGCATATGCCAGCCGGGCCGGGGACCGCGCGGCGCGCAGTGCCCGGCTCGGCACCGAACGGGAGATCGGCGGCGCGCCGTCGGCGATCGCCCGATGACGGGGCGGGCGGCTGGTGGCCAATCCCCCCGCCGGGCCCGGCCACGCGCCGGGGCACCCGGTGGGACGGCATCCCCCGAACTGGCACACCACCCCGCGTCGGCCCGCGATGCCCACCGCGCCGGCGTGTACGCCGCGGAGGACCAGGTGGCCCGGATCCTGGACCGGTCGGCCGAATACCCGGTGGTCGAGGTCGCCGGGTCGCACCTCACGCTGCCGCCCGAACGCCGCTTCGCCGACCTCGCATCGGTGCA
The DNA here is from genome assembly GCA_964624455.1 of uncultured Actinomycetes bacterium. Lineage (GTDB taxonomy): Bacteria > Actinomycetota > Actinomycetes > Mycobacteriales > Nakamurellaceae > Nakamurella. Next base: position 26,979 of record CAZUXD010000022.1, read on the forward strand.
GCGCTACGTGGACGCGGTCCTGGGCCTGGGCTGGGTTCGCAGCCGCTGGCCGCGGCGCGCGACCCAGCCGGTGACGGTGCGGGAGCGGCGCGGCGCGGCCCGCGCGCACTACGAGCCGGCCGGCGCCGTCCTGGCCCTGCCGCTGTACCGCGGCAACGCCGCGTGGGCGTTGCGGGAACTGGTGGTGCTGCACGAACTGTCGCACCACCTCGGCGAGGCCGGCGACACCGGCCACGGGCCGGGTTTCGTCGCCCGATTCGTCGACCTGGCGGACGGGGTGATCGGCGCGGAGGCGGCGCTGCTGCTCCGGGTCGCGATGGCCGACCAGGGTGTTCCGATCGGCTGAGGTGGGCAGCCCGCGCACCGGAGTACGGATGCACGGCTACGGTCGATCCGTGAGCACCATCCCCCAAGCCCCGCATCTGGATCCGGATGAGTTCCGCCGCCAGGGGCACCTCGTCATCGACTACCTGGCCGACTACTTCCGGAACATCGAGTCGTACCCGGTGCGCTCGCCCGCCCGCCCCGGGGACATCGCCGGTGCCCTTCCCGCCGAACCTCCCGCGGGTGGGGAGGGCATCGAGGCGCTGCTCGCCGACCTGGACCGGATCATCATGCCCGGCATCACGCACTGGCAGCACCCGTCGTTCTTCGCCTACTTCCCCGCGAACAGCACCGGCCCCGCCATCCTGGGCGACCTGCTGTCCTCCGGCCTCGGCGTGCAGGGCATGGTCTGGGCGACGAGCCCGGCCGCCACCGAACTGGAAACCTCGGTGATGGACTACCTCGCCGGGATGCTGGGGCTGCCGCAACGGTTCCGGTCGAGCAGCGCCGGAGGCGGCGTCATCAACGACACCGCCTCCACGGCCGTGCTGACCGTCCTGGTCGCGGCGCTGCACCGCGCCAGCGACGGGCGGGCCCGCAGCGACGGGCTGGACCGGCGGTACACGGTGTACTGCTCGGAGGAGGCGCACTCCAGCGTCGCGAAGGCGGTGACGGTCGCCGGGGTGGGAGCCCGCCAACTGCGGATGATCCCGGCCACCACGCCCGGCGGACCCATGGACACGGACGCGCTGTCGCGGGCGCTGGCCGCGGACGCGGCGGCCGGGCGGACGCCGGCCCTGGTGGTCTCGGCCGTCGGCACCACCGGGACCGGCGCCGTCGATCCGACCGCCCAGATCGCCGCGATCGCCCGGCGGCACGGGGCCTGGGTGCACGTGGACGCGGCCTGGGCGGGCGTGGCGGCGGTCGCGCCGGAACACCGCTCGCTGTTGAACGCCGGATTGGACCTGGCCGACTCGTACGTGACGAATCCGCACAAGTGGCTGTTGACCACGTTCGACTGCGACGCGCTGTATGTGGCCGACCGGGCCGCGCTCACCTCGGCGTTGTCCCAGACCCCGGAATACCTGCGGACCGCGCAGTCCGACGCAAGAACCGTGATCGACTACCGGGACTGGCACCTGCAGCTCGGGCGGCGGTTCCGGGCGCTGAAGTTGTGGGCGGTGATGCGGCACTACGGCCCGGACGGGCTCGCTGCGCACATCCGCAGCGGCGTCGCGCTCGCCGATCGGTTCGCCGAGGGCATCGTCACCGACGAGCGGTTCCGCATCACCCACCGGCAACTCGCGCTGGTATGCCTGCACGTGAACACCGGGCGCGGGCGGGCGGCCGACAACGCGGCCACCATGACCCTGATGAACGCCGTCAACGAGTCGGGGGCCGCGTACCTCTCGCACACCGCGGTGGCGGATCGCACGCTGCTGCGGGTCGCCGTGGGCACCCCGGCCACCGCCGAGCGGCACATCGACGCGCTGCTGACGGCGCTGCGGTCCCGGGTGGGCGCCGCGATCGGCCCCTGACCGGGGCGGCGGCCCGAGACCGGGCGCGCGGCCGGCGATGGCACCCGCGGCCGCGCCGTCGACCGACGGCGGCCTCAACGCAGCCGGACCAGGCCCTCCTGCACGACGGTGGCGAGCAGCCGGCCGTCCGCGCCGAACAGGTGCCCGGTGGACAGGCCCCGCGCCCCGGACGCGCTCGGCGAGGACGTCTCGTAGAGCACCCAGTCGTCCATCCGGAACGGCCGGTGGAACCACATGGCGTGATCGAGCGAGGCCAGTTGCAGCTTGTCCACCCCGGCCGCGAGGCCGTGATTGATCAGCACCGAATCGAGCAGGGTGAGATCCGACAGGTAGGCGAGCAGGCACACCTGCAGCAGCGGATCGTCGCGAAGCACCCCGTCGGCGCGGAACCACACCTGCGTGGTGGCCCCCGGGTGGGGGCCGGTGGGCCGGGCGTCCCACGGAGTGTTCGTCACATACCGGACATCGAACGGTCGCGGGATGGAGGCCCACACCGGAATCCGGTCGCGGAACGGCGCGAGCCGCTCGCCGTATCCGGGCAGGCCGTCCGGTGGCGGCACATCCGGCATCGAGATCGCGTGGTCCACACCCGGCTCGTCGGCCTGGAACGAGGCCGACATCGCGAAGATCGCCGTGCCGTGCTGGATCGCGGTCACCCGGCGGGTGGTGAACGACCGCCCGTCGCGGGTCCGATCCACCTCGTAGATGATCGGCGCCTTGGAATCGCCCGGCCGGATGAAATAGCCGTGCAACGAGTGCACCCGCCGGTCCGGCGGGACCGTCCGACCGGCAGCGGTCAGCGACTGCGCGGCGACCTGCCCGCCGAAGATCCGGATCGGCGAGACCTCGGGCGAGGTGCCGCGGAACAGGTTGTCCTCCAGCCGTTCCAGATCCAGCACCGCTACCAGGGCGTCGAGCACCCGTTGGCCGCGGGGCACGCCGTCGGGATCGGTCTGCACATCTGGCACGCCGATCACGGTAACCGCTGACCCCGCAGCGCCGCTCACCGCACCGGCCGGATCAGACGTCGTCGGCGCCGAGTTGGTGCACCCGGATCAGGTTGGTCGAACCGCTGGTGTTCGGCGGCGATCCGGCGACGATCACCACCGTGTCGCCGACCGCGAAGCCGGGGATGTGCGGCACGGCGGCGTCGACCTGACGCACCATCTGATCGGTGGAGGCGACCGGCTGCACCACGAAGCTGCGCACGCCGCGGGTCAACGCGAGTTGCCGGTAGGTGGTCTGCAACGGGGTGAACGCCAGCAGCGGCAATTGGGTGTCCAGCCGGGCGAGGCGCCGCACGGTGTCGCCGCTCTGGGTGAACGCGACCAGCGCGGCCGCCTTCAGCCGTTCGCCGACGTCCCGCGCGGCGTAGGAGAGTACGCCCGGCCGGGTCCTGGGGAGGTGTCCGAGCAGGGGGACGGCTATCGCCTGGTCCTCCACGGCTTCGATGATCCGCACCATCGTCTCGACCGCGAGCGTCGGATAGTTGCCGACCGACGTCTCGCCCGACAGCATGACCGCGTCCGCGCCGTCCATCACCGCGTTGGCGACGTCGGAGGCCTCGGCGCGGGTCGGCCGGGAATGTTCGATCATCGAGTCGAGCATCTGGGTGGCGACGATGACCGGCTTGGCGTTCTCCCGGGCGATCTGGACGGCACGCTTCTGGACCAGCGGCACCTGTTCCAACGGCAACTCCACGCCGAGGTCCCCGCGGGCGACCATGATGCCGTCGAAGGCCAGCACGATCGCCTCCAGATTGGCGACCGCCTCGGGCTTTTCCAGCTTGGCGATGACGGGAATCCGGTGCGCGCCGACCTCGTCCATGATCGCGCGGACCAAATCGACGTCGCCCGCCGAGCGCACGAACGACAGCGCGACGAAGTCGACGCCGAGTTCCAGCGCGAACTTCAGGTCCGCGATGTCCTTCTCGCTGAGCACCGGGACCGACACGTTCGTGCCGGGCAGCGAGATGCCCTTGTTGTTGGACACCTCGCCGCCCTCCACGACGCTGCACACCACGTCGGGCCCGCGGATCTCGTCGACGACCAGCGCCACCTTGCCGTCGTCGATCAGCAGCTTGTCGCCCGGTCGCGCATCGTCGGCCAATCCGGCATAGGTGGTGGAGACGCGGTCGTGATCGCCGACGACGTCGTCCACCGTGATGACGACCTGTTCGCCGGCGGCCCACCACACCGGCCCGTCCGCGAATCGGCCCAGCCGGATCTTGGGCCCCTGCAGGTCGGCCAGGATTCCGATCGGGCGATCTGCGTGGCCGGACGCCTCCCGCACCCGCTCGTACACCGCGCGGTGACCCGCCCGGTCGCCGTGCGAGAAGTTCATCCGCGCGACATCCATGCCGGCGGTCACCAGGTCGTCGATCGCCTGCGGGCTGGCGGTCGCCGGCCCGAGCGTGCAGACGATCTTGACCCGCCGGTTGGCGGTGCCCGGACCGGCGGGCGGTGCCGACGGGTGCTCGGCCCCGCGCGAGGGCCGCGTGAAAGCGGTCACATGCAAAGCCTACGCGGCGCGGCTTGAACGATTCGGAACGGCGAACGCTACCGTTCGTCCGGCCCGTCGGTCACGGTGACGTCGACGGCGCCGTCCGACGCCGGCGCTTCGGTTTCCGGCTCGGCATCCGAGGTTTCGAGACCCGAACCCGGGTCCGGGTCGCCGCGGTGGTCATCGGGGTCGACGTCGTCCGCATCCGGGCCCGGCCGGGGATGCCGGTCCGAGCCGTACACGGCGCTCGGATCCTCCCGTCCGAGCCTGCGCGAGGCGATCAGGTAGATCACGGCGGCCAGGAACACCGCCGCCGACACGAAGACGTTCACCCGCAGCCCGAGGATGTGGTTGGCATGGTCGATGCGGAGCATCTCGATCCAGCCGCGACCGACGGTGTATCCGGCGACGTAGACGGCGAACGCGCGGCCGTGTCCCAGCCGGAAGCGCCGGTCGGCCCACACCACCAGCAGCGCGACGCCAACGTCCCAGAGGAGTTCGTACAGGAATGTCGGATGGTAGGTGCCGCAGACGATGTCGGAGGAGGACTTGATCCACTCGGTGGGGAACTCGCCGGTCCCGCACTGCGCGGCCGTGCCGGCGATGCCCCCTGGTGTGCGCAGGTACACGTCAAGCGCCCAGGGCAACGTGGTCGGCGCGCCGAAGAGCTCCTGGTTGAAGTAGTTGCCGATGCGTCCGATGGCCTGCGCCAGGACTATCCCCGGGGCCAGCGCATCGGCGACGGCCCCGAAGGCGATGCCTCGCCGGCGCGCGCCGATGTAGCCGCCGAGGGCGCCGAGGGCGATGGCGCCCCAGATGCCGAGGCCGCCGTTCCAGATGGCGAGCGCGGCCCACGGGTCGGGATGGAAGTTGTTGGCCGGCGAGGGGTAGAAGTAGATCTCCGGATCGGTGATCAGGTGATACAGGCGCCCACCGACCAGCCCGAACGGCACCATCCACACGGCCAGGTCGGTGATGGCGCCGGGCTGCCCGCCGCGCGCCACCAGCCGCCGGTTGCCCCAGAACCCGGCGACCAGGATGCCGGCGATGATCAGCAGCGCGTAGGCCCGGATCGGTACCGGTCCGATCTCCCACACGCCTCGTGGCGGTGACGGGATGTTCGCGGGAAGCAATGCCAGCGACATGATCACCTCACCGGCGGCGCGGCGTGGTGGCGGACACCGGCGCGCAGGCCGGCGGCGAGATCGCGCAGCGCGGCGGGCCCGGAGCGGCCCGCCGCGACCAGCGCGGAGCCGACGATGACGGCGTCCGCGAACGACGCGACCTGCGTGGCGTGCTCCGCGGTCCGCACGCCGAGACCGATCCCGACCGGAAGGGCGGTGTGCTCCCGGCACCGGGCCACCAGCGCCGGGGCCTCGTCGGACACGGCGTCGCGGCCGCCGGTGGTACCCATCACCGACGCAGCGTAGACGAAACCCCGGCAGGCCGCGGTGGTGAGCGCGATCCGCTCGCCCGGCGAGGACGGCGCCACCAGGAAGATCGGGGCGAGCCCCTGCGTCTGTGCGGCCGCGCGCCAGCCGTCCGCCTCGTCGACGATGAGGTCGGGGGTGATCATGCCCGCGCCGCCGGCCGCCGCCAGGTCGCGCGCGAACGCGTCGATCCCGTAGGCCAGCACCGGGTTGATGTAGCTCATCACGATCGGCACCACGCCGCGGTCGGCGATGTGCGAGACGAGGTCGAAGACGTCACGGGTTCGGAATCCCGCGGCCAGGGCGGCCCGCTGGGCGGTCGCGATCACCGGCCCGTCCAGCACCGGATCGGAGAACGGCATGCCGACCTCCACGGCGTCGACCCCGCCGTCGATCAGCGCATCGAACAGCGCCCGGCTGGCCTTGACGTCCGGGTGGCCCGCCGGCAGGTATCCGATCAACGCGGCGCGGTCCTCGTCGCGGGTGCGCGCGAAAAGCTCGTCCAGTGCACCGATCCCGGTGCGCTGCGGCCGAAGGCCGGTCACCGGTGCTCCCCCGCGGCGGGCGGCCGGGCTTCGCCCGGCTGACCGGTCGGCGTCGGTGCCGCGGGATCGTCCAGGCCGAAGTAGGCCATCGCGGTCTCCATGTCCTTGTCGCCGCGGCCGGAGATCGTCACCAGCACCGCGCCGCCGCGGCCGATCTCGCGGGCGACGTCGACGGCGCCCGCCACCGCGTGCGCCGACTCGATCGCCGGGATGATCCCCTCCGTGCGGGAGAGCAACGCGAAGGCCTCCATCGCTTCGCGATCCGTCACCGCCCGGTACTCCGCCCGGCCGATCTCGGCGAGGTGCGCGTGCTCCGGGCCGACCCCCGGATAGTCGAGCCCGGCCGAGATGGAGTGCGACTCGACCACCTGCCCGTCGTCCGTTTGAAGGAGGTAGGAGCGGGCGCCGTGCAGCACCCCGACGCTGCCGCCGGTGATGGTCGCCGCATGCCGGCCGGTCTCGACCCCGTCGCCGCCTGCCTCGCAACCGACCAGGCGCACGCCCGGGTCGTCCAGGTAGGCGTGGAAGCTGCCGATCGCGTTGGACCCGCCGCCCACGCAGGCCACCACGGCGTCCGGCAACCGGCCCGTCAGTTCGAGCACCTGAGCGCGCGACTCGAGCCCGATGATCCGTTGGAAGTCCCGCACCATCAGCGGGTACGGGTGCGGGCCGGCGGCGGTGCCGAACACGTACATGGTGTCGGCGACGTTCGTCACCCAGTCGCGGAACGCCTCGTTGATCGCGTCCTTGAGGGTGGCCGACCCGTCGCCGACTGACACCACCTCCGCCCCCAACAGCCGCATCCGCGCGACGTTGAGCGCCTGGCGGCGCACGTCGACGGCGCCCATATAGATGGTGCACCGCAGGCCGAACAGGGCGGCGGCCGTGGCGGTGGCCACCCCGTGCTGGCCGGCGCCGGTCTCCGCGATGATCCGGCTGCGGCCGGTGCGCGCGGTGAGCAGCGCCTGCCCCAGCACGTTGTTGATCTTGTGGCTGCCGGTGTGGTTCAGATCCTCCCGCTTGAGCAGCAATCGGGCGCCGCCGACGGTTTCGGTCAGCCGCGAGGCGTCGCTCAGCGGGCTCGGCCGGCCCGCGTAGGTGGCCGCCAGCCGATCCAACTCGGCGAGAAAACCCGGGTCCCGACGTGCCTTCTCGTAATCGGCCGCCACCTCGTCGAGCACGGCCACCAGGGCCTCGGGCAGCCAGCGGCCCCCCATGGTGCCGTAATAGCCCCGCGCGTCGGGGTCGTGCGCGGTCCCGGCCAAGCCGTCCGAGGGCCGGGGCGATCCGGATTCGGCGTCGCTGCCTGTGCTCACCACGGCTCAGTCTGCCGGACGGGGGCACGACGGGTGCGAGCCTGCGGTCACCAGGTCGGCGACGGCGCCGCGCGGATCACCGCTCGTCACCAGGCCCTCCCCCACCAGCACCGCGTCGGCGCCGGCACCGGCGTATGCGAGCAGGTCGGCCGGCCCGCGGACGCCGGATTCGGCAACCGTGACGGTGCCGCTCGGCAGCCCGGGCGCAATGCGGCCGAACGTGCGCCGGTCCACTTCGAACGTTGCCAGGTTTCGCGCGTTGATGCCGATGACGGTGGCTCCTGCCTGCAGGGCGCGGCTGGCCTCCTCCTCGGTGTGCACCTCGACCAGGCCAACCATGCCCAGCGACCACACCCGCTCCAGCAGGCCCAGCAGCACCGGCTGCTCCAGGATCGCCACAATCAACAGCACCATGTCGGCGCCATACGCCCGCGCCTCGTGCACCTGGTAGGGGCTGATCACGAAATCCTTGCGCAGCAACGGGATGTCGACGGCCGCCCGTACCGTCGCGAGATCCGCCAGGCTGCCGCCGAAATGCCGCTCCTCGGTGAGGACCGAGATGGCGCGCGCGCCGCCGTCCTCGTAGCACGCGGCGAGCTTGCCCGGATCGGCCACCTCAGCGAGCCGGCCCCGGCTGGGGCTGCGTCGTTTGATCTCGGCGATCACGCCCACGCCGGAGGCATGCAAGGCATCCAGCGCGGCGCGTGGGGCGGCGGCGTCCCGGGCCCGGGCCTTCATCTCGGCGAGCGGCACCGTCGCCTCGCGGGCCGCGAGGTCGTCACGGACGCCGTCGAGGATGGCTTGCAGCACGCTCACCCCATGGCCTCCTCGGTGCCGGACTCGGCCGGCCGGTCTGCTCGGATCTACGGTCACGATGTCTGGCCGCGGCGGCCGCGGACCGCGTCCCGCCCATCGGATCCGTCGGGCGCGCCCATGGTATCCGGCTCGGGCGGAGTCATTTGACCCGGTACCGGCGGCCTGCGGGCCGGGGGCGCGGGGAGCGCGCCGAGCGTTGCGGATGACGTGGGGTCTCGGGGATCGCTCGGCCGCGCGGCGGCCGCGGAGTCGCCGACAGCGGCCGGTCCGTCGGCCGGGTCGGCCGGCTCCTCGGTCGGGTCGGCACCCGCGTCGATGGCGCGCCACAGCTCCGCCGGGTCGGACGGTTCGGCGGCCGTCGCCGACCGTCGACGGGCCGACCGGAGCGCCTCTTCGCGGCGGCGGCCCGGTGCCTCGTAGGCCGGGCCCATTCGCCGGGCATGGTCGCTTCCGGACGCGACCAGCGCGCCGGCCAGCGCGATGAGTGCGCCGCCGGCCAGCGCGAGCACCGGCCCGGCAAGCGCCAGTTCGGCCGGGCCGGTCGCGGCGGCCGGCCGGTGCAACTGGCCCGCCAGTTGCCCCACCGGAGCTTGGGCCATCGCAAGAGCGGTCCGCACCACGAGCAGCGCGCCGCCGAGGCCGACCAGCACCCCGACGGCGCGGCGCAGTAGACCCCGGGCGGCGAACGTCGCGCCCAGCCCGGCGAGCGCGACCAATGCCATCGGCACCAGTTCCCCGAGCAGCGCCGACCCCGTTGCCACCGCGCGAAGCGGACCGGACAGCGGGTCCAGGTACGACCGCCCCCACCACGGCACTGCTGCTGCGCCGGCGCAGCAGCCGGCGCCGACCAGGGCCGCCAGCACCAGGATGGTCAGGCGTGCCCGGGCACCCGTGCCGCCCGCCGATCCAGCGGTCCGCGATGCCGGGGCGCGCGCGGCATCGGCGCGCCGCCGCATCATGCGATGGGCCGGAAGGTGGCCGCGGCGGCGATCGCGTCCAGCACCGCCGCCGCCTTGCCCTGGCATTCGGCGTCCTCCGACTCCGGCACCGAATCGGCCACCACCCCGGCGCCGGCTTGGACGTACGCGGTCCCGGCGCGCAGCACCGCGGTTCGGATGGCGATCGCGGTGTCGGCGTCCCCGGCGAAGTCGAGGTATCCGACGATGCCGCCGTACGGCCCGCGACGAGCCGGCTCGAGGTCCTCGATGATCTGCAGCGCACGGGGTTTCGGCGCGCCGGACAGGGTGCCGGCGGGGAAGCAGGAGGTGACGGCGTCCAGCGCGGTGCGCCCGGCCGCGAGGGTGCCGGCCACCGTGGACACGATGTGCATGACGTGGCTGTACCGCTCGATGGAGAAGAAGTCCGTCACCTGCACGCTGCCCGGGGCGCACACCCGCGCCAGGTCGTTGCGGCCGAGGTCCACCAGCATGACGTGCTCGCTGCGCTCCTTCTGATCGGCGAGCAGATCCTTCGCGAGCAGGGCGTCGTCCTCTTCGGTGGCTCCGCGCGGCCGGGTGCCCGCGATCGGATGCATCGTCACCGCCCGATCCTTGACCGTCACCAGCGCCTCCGGCGACGACCCGACGATCCACGCGGGCCCGGAATCCGGCGTGGGCAGGTGCAACAGGTACATGTAGGGGCTCGGGTTGGTCGCGCGCAGCACCCGGTAGACCTGCAGCGGAAAGGATTCGACCGTCCCGGCGCCGATCTCGTCCAACTCGACGTCGAAGCGCTGCGACAACACCACCTGGAATGCATCGCCGGCGCGGATGTGTTCCTGCGCGGCTTCGACCGCCGCGCGGTACTGCGACGGTGCGCTCCGGCGGCGGGCCCCCGCCTGCGGGCGGTCGAAGCTGGCCGCCGGCAACGCCACCGGCTTCGCCAGGGCCGCCGTCATCGCATCGAGCCGGCCCACCGCATCGTCGTAGGCGGCGTCCACCCCCTCGTCCGTGCCGTCCCAGTTGATCGCGTTGGCGATCAGCGTCACCGCGCCCTCGTGGTGGTCCAGGGCTGCCAGGTCGGTGGCCAGCAGCATCACCATCTCCGGCATGCCGATCTCGTCGGGGTTCTCGCCGATCACCCGCTCGAGACGGCGCACCAGGTCGTATCCGAGGTAGCCGACGAGGCCCCCGGTCAGCGGCGGCAGCCCGTCCAGCGGCTCGGTCTGCAGCAGGCGAAGCGCGGCGGCGAGGACCGCGAGCGGGTCGCCGCTGGCCGGCAGGCCGGCGGGGACGGTGCCGAGCCAGGTCGCGCGCCCGTCCCGTTCGGACAGCGCGGTGGCGCTGGCCGCCCCGACGAACGACCAGCGCGACCACGACCGGCCGTGCTCGGCGGATTCCAGCAGGAACGTCCCCGGCCGGTCGCCGGCCAGCGTGACGTACAGCCCGACAGGTGTGATGGCGTCGGCGATCAGGCGCCGGGTGACCGGGATGACGCGCCGCCCGGCCGCCAGCGCGCGGAAGGTGTGGCGCTCGGGAACGGTGACGCCGAGCGGCGGGGAGGCGGCGGGCACGGGTTTCATTCTGCCGTCGCGACGGGCGGGCCGGGCTGCGGGTGCCGCCGCGGCACCCGACGGCGCGGCGGGACGGCGCGGCTCGGCGGCCGGATCAGCCGCCGGCCGGCAGTTGCTGAAAGGGCCGGGCCAGCATCCGGCCCTCGAAGCAACTGCGGGTCCCGGTGTGGCACGCCGGGCCGGCCTGATCGACGAGTAGCAGCAGCGCGTCGGCGTCGCAGTCGTACCGCACCTCGAGCACCCGTTGGGTGTTCCCGGACGTCTCGCCCTTGACCCAGTAGGCCTGCCGCGAGCGGGAGAAGTACGTCGCCCAACCCGTCCGAAGGGTGCGGCGGATCGCCTCGGCGTCCATCCAGGCCACCATCAGCACCTCGCGGGTGTCGAATTGCTGCGCCACCGCGCACAGCAGGCCGTTCGGGTCGAACCGCAAATCTTCCACCCGCGGCGCGGCCGCGTCCGGCCGGCCGGCAGCGGCGTTTCCCGATTCGCTCGTCATCGCCTGCTCTCCGGCCCCTGGCGCACCGGAAAACCTTCGCCGGCAAGGCATCTCTTGACCTCGGCGATGCTGAAACGCCCGAAGTGGAAGACGGACGCGGCGAGCACCGCGTCGGCCCCGGCGCGCACCGCGTCGGCAAAGTGCGCCAACTCCCCCGCGCCGCCGGACGCGACGAGCGGGACGGTGACCGCCGCGCGGACCGCGGCCAGCAACTCGGTGTCGAAACCGGCCCGGGTGCCGTCGGCGTCCATGGAGGTCAGCAGAACCTCGCCGGCCCCGGATTCCGCCGCCCGCCGGGCCCAGGCGACCGCGTCCAGCCCGGTCCCGCGGCGTCCGCCATGCGTGGTCACCTCGAAACCCGATGGGCAGCTTGCGGTTTGGTCGGCGGCCCGACGCGCATCGATGGCGACGACCACGCACTGCGAGCCGAATCGCTGTGCGGCCTCGGAAAGGAAGGCCGGCCGCGTGACCGCCGCCGAGTTGATCGAAACCTTGTCCGCTCCGGCCCGCAGCAGCGCGTCGATGTCGCCCACCGAGCGCACGCCACCACCGACCGTGAGCGGGATGAACACGTTCTCGGCGGTGCGGCGGATCATCCCGTAGGCGGTCTCCCGGTTGTCGGAGGTGGCGGTGATGTCCAGGAACGTCAACTCGTCGGCGCCGTCGGCGTCGTACTTCGCGGCCAGTTCGACGGGGTCCCCGGCATCGCGCAGGCCGACGAAGTTGACGCCCTTGACGACCCGGCCCTCCGACACGTCCAGGCATGGGATGACGCGAATCGCTACCGACACGCGGTCCAGCGTACGGGCGCGGACGCTGGGGTCGACGCGGCCCGCCATGCCGCCCTTGACAGCCCCCCGGGGGTCATGGACACTCCCTAACTATGGTAGTTCTGCCTAATCGCGATAGGCGAGCGGAGCGCCGTGATGCGACCCGGCAGGAGATCCTCGGCGCGGCGTGGGACATCGCTCACCAGCGCGGCATCGGCGCGATCACACTGCGCGAGGTCGCCGCGCGGGTGGGCATGCGGCCGCCGTCGCTGTACTCACACCTCGAATCGAAGAACGCCCTCTACGACGCGATGTTCGCGCAAGGGTGGTCCGACTGGATCGCGGCCCTCGACGCGGCGGACTCGCCCACCGAGCCGCGCCGCGCCCTGCTCGCCGGTGCGGAGACGTTCTTCGGGTTCGCAGCCGCAGATGTGGCGCGGTACCAACTGATGAATCAACGTACGGTGCCGGACTACTCGCCCAGCGACGCCGCGTACGCCGCGTCGCTCGAAGCGTACGACCGCATGCGGGCCAGGATGCGCGCGGTCGGCGTCGCCGAGCAGGAGGATCTCGATCTGTTCACCGCCATGTTGAACGGATTCGTCGGCCAGCACCTGGCCAACGACCCGGCCGGGGACCGATGGCGTCGCCAGCTTCCCCGGCTGGTGGACATGTACTGCGACGAGGTCGGATTGCCCGGCCCGCGGCTCAGGAGGAAGCGATGACCCTCACGGCGACCCAGGCGCCACGCGCGGGCACGCTAGCCCGAACCGACGCCATGCAGCTTGCGGAGGCGGAGTATCGGCGCTTCATCGACCTGCTGCGTCGCCTGCAGCCAGTTGACTGGACAGCACCGACCGACTGCCCGCGGTGGAACGTGCGCGAAGTCGTTGCCCACACGCTCGGCATGATCGAGATGGCCGCCTCGATCCGCGAGCAGGTGCGGCAGAATCGGGCCGCCGCAGCGCGCCGCGCCGAGCGCGGCGGGCTGCACCTCGACGCACTCACCGCGCTGCAGGTGGAGGAACGCGCGGATATGACGCCGGAGCAACTCCTGGCCCGAATAGCCTCCCGCGCGCCGAAGGCGGTACGGGCCCGCCGGCGCATACCCGGAATCGACCGGCGGTGCAAGCTGCCCGTCGCGCAGCAGGTCGGCGACACACAGGAGACATGGACCATCGGCTTCCTGACCGATGTGATCCTGACCAGGGACGTGTGGATGCACCGGACGGACATCGCGCGCGCGACGGGCGGGCCGCATGTGCTGACGCCGGCGCATGACGGCGCCATCGTGGCGGACGTCGTCCTGGAATGGGCGGCTCGGCACGGCCAGCCATACACCCTGCGCCTGATCGGCCCCGCGGGCGGCGAGTGGAGTGCAGGCGGCGGCCAGGGTGCATCGGTGATCGACATGGATGCCGTTGATTTCGCCCGCGCATTGTCCGGTCGAGGGCCGGCCGAGGGACTGCTGGCGACCGCGGTGCCGTTCTGAGTCGGGTTCGACCGACGGGCCGTCCCGTCCGGAGGGCGGGCCGGCGGCCGATGCCTTCGTCCGGTAACCATCGGCGCTGCCGAATCCAAGCCGCAAGGGGTCAGCCCGCCCAGGCGACCAGTTCGACCTCGACCAGCATGGCGGGGTCGACGAGCCCGGCCACCACGACCATGGTGGCGGCCGGCGAGACACCTTTGAAGACCTCGCCGTGCACCGACCCCACCGCCTCGGTGTCGGCGCGGTCGGTGAGGTACATCCTGGTGGCGATCACGCGCTCGGCAGCCAGCCCGGCCCCGGCCAGCGCGTCCAGCGCGATGCGGAACGCGATCCGGGCCTGGGCGCCCGCGTCGCCCGGGTGCAGCACCGCGCCGTTCACGGTGGCGGTGGTGCCGGCGGTCACGGCCAGCGGCCCGACCCGGCGAAGGCGGCTGTAGGAGAAGCGTTCCTCCCAGGGGCCGCCGCTGGCGATCGAGAGGTCGACCGCCGCCGGATCGGCCGGCCCCGCCGCCAGCCCCGGCGATCGGCCGCCTGTTCCTCCCGACGGGCGCGGCCGCCTGGTTCGCGTCATCGATCTTGGCTCTCTCGAACCGCCGCCAGCGCCTGCGGCAGCGTGAAAGCCCCTGCGTAGAGCGCCTTTCCGACGATGGCGCCCTCGACGCCGATGTCGGCGAGCCCGGCCAGGGCGGCCAGGTCGGCCAGGGACGACACGCCGCCGGAGGCGACCACGGGAGCGTCGGTGGTCGCGCAGACGTGCCGCAGCAACTCCAGGTTCGGGCCGGTGAGCGTGCCGTCCCTGGTGACGTCGGTGACGATGTAGCGGGCGCAGCCCTGCTCGTCGAGCCGCGCGAGCACCTCGCCCAATTCGCCGCCGTCGCGGGTCCAGCCGCGGGCCGACAGCCGGCTCCCCCGCACGTCCAGCCCCACTGCAACCTTCTCGCCGTGACGGGCGATCACCGCGGCGCACCACCGCGGATCCTCCAGCGCGGCGGTGCCCAGGTTGATCCTGGTGCAACCGGTCGCCAGCGCGGCGGCCAGCGTCTCGTCGTCCCGGATGCCGCCGGACAGCTCCACGTCGACGTCCAGCGCGCCGACCACATCCGCCAGCAGGGCCGCGTTGGAGCCACGGCCGAACGCCGCGTCCAGGTCCACCAGGTGGATCCACCGGGCGCCGGCAGCCTGGAAGTCGAGCGCGGCCTGCAGCGGGGGCCCGTAGGCGGTCTCGGTCCCCGCACGTCCCTGCACGAGCCTGACGGCCCGTCCGGATGAAACGTCCACGGCCGGCAACAGGTCGAAGGTCACGGTCGCCGAGCCTACCCAGCCGGGCCCGGGGCGCCGGGCGGCGGCGTCGGCCCGCGGACGCCGGCGTTCCGTGCGGTGTCGACGGGCCGTGCGGGCCGTGCGGTGTCCCCGCCCGGAATGCGCAGGAACCAGGCCAGGACCAGCGCCACCAGCGGCAGCGCCGCCAGCCCTCCGAGGACCAGGCGCAGGCTCGTCAGGTCGGCGAGCCACCCGAGGACGGGATTGAACAGCCCGCCGATGCTCATCGCCAGACCCACCGTCACGCCGCTGGCGGTACCGATCCGGTTGGGCAGGTAGTCCTGCCCGAGCAGCACGAACACCGAGAACGGCAGGTACGACGAGATCCCGGTCAGCGCAACGCATACCATCGCCCACGGAACCGACCCGGCCAGCACCACCCCGACCAGCGCCGGTATCGCCAGCCCGAACCCGACCCGGATGCTCACCAGCGGACTGAACCGGTCGCCGAGCCACCCGCCGAGCAGCGTGCCGATCGCGCCGGTGACCAGGAACACCGTCAGGGCCGCGCCGCCGGTGGCCTTCGACGCGCCCAGGTGCGCGATGAAGTACAGCGCGACGAACGACGTGATGCCGAAGAACATGATCGACCGGATGATGACGACGGCGGTCAGGGTGAGAAACCCGCGCCAGTCGTCGGTGCCGGTCGGCATCGCGGGGGCGGGTCGGCGGGCGTCCCGGCGCTGCAGCGTGCGGCCGAGCCTTCGGACCAGGATGGCCGCCATCACGATCGCCGGCAGTACCAGCAGCGGTGTGCCGCGCAACCCCGCCCACAACAGCACCGGGGTGGCGATGAGCGAGCCGAGCGCAAACCCGGCGTTGCCGCCGAGCGCGAAGATGCTCATCCCGGTGTTGCTGGAGCCGGCGGCCTGCCGGGCGGCCCGCGCCGCCTCCGGATGGAATGCGGCGACGCCCAGACCCGACGCCGCGACCACCAGCCAGGTGAGCAGGTAGTTCGGCATCAATCCGACGAGCGCCACGCCGATCGCCGCCAGCAGCATGCCGGACGGGACCATCCATCGCCGGGAGCGCCGGTCGGTCCACACCCCGAATGCGGGTTGCGCCACCGACGACAGCACCGTCGCGGCCAGGGTGATACCGGACACCGCGGCGTAGCTGTAGTGCCGCTCGGCGACCAGGAACGGCAGCAGCGCCGGGACCACGCCCTGGTAGAGGTCGTCGGTGAGGTGGGCGGCGGAGATGAGCGCGACGCCACGGACGTTGAACGGGCTGCGCGCGCGGCGCGGGCGGCGCCCGGGGGGCTCGCGGTGCCCGGCGGGCCCGGGGGGCGTGGGGAGTTCGGGGGGCCTGGGGAGTTCGGGGGGCCTGGGGAGTTCGGGGGGCCTGGGGAGGTCGGGGGGCCTGGGGAGGTCGGGGGGCACGGCCCGATCCGGGCGCGCCGGCGCGGTCGCAGGGCGCGTGCCGGGGCTTTCGTCTCGGGGCCCGTCTCCGGGCCCTTCTGCGAGTTCGCCTGCGGGCCCGTCTCCAGGCACCTCCATAGGCCTGCAGCGCTGGGCCCGGGCCGGGCCGCCGGTGTCCGGGCGGATCGGCGCGCCCGCCGCGGGCGGGTTCGGCTCGGTCACGTCACCGACCGTATGCTGTCGGGCCCGGTGCATCGCCGGCCGGTCGCGCCCGGCACCAGAACGCATGGGCCGCCTGGCCGATCCGGGCGATGACCAGGGTCCGTGCGACGCTCCGGGCGCCCGACGGACGTAGCCGCCGGCGCAACTCGTCCGGGATGACGGGCGTCCCGCGCTGTTTGATCTCCAGCGTGCCGACGCGGTCCCGCCGTACCCAGCCGCGGACGGTCGACTCGGAATACCTGGCGGCCTCGACGATCTCGAAGGAGCGGACGCCCGGTGGCGCCGTGGGCCCGGTCAGGTAGGCCAGGTGCGGGTCGAGCAGGGTCAGGTCGTGCCGGGCGGCGTACTGCCGTACCAGGTGGGCGCGAACCACCGCCGGATCGGGGTCGACCAGGTAGGCGCCGTGGGCGGTGACGGGCACGTCGTCCGGCTCCTCGTCGGTGAACTGCTCGACGATCGCGTCGCCGGCCAGCACCGTCGCGCGCCGGGCGACGGTGGCCAGTTCCGGCGGCCAGGCGACCGCCTCCCGCACCCGCCCGTTCCACGAGACGATCTCGATCTCGCCGGGCCGGCCCAGCGCCCGGTAGTCGATGCCGGGCGGTAGCCGCAGCACCGCGAGGTGCGCCGGTTCCGCGTCGTCGAGTTCCCCGACCGACGGGATGGTGTCGGCCGACGTGATCCGCCGCCCGGTGACGTCCCGACGGGCCGGATCGGCGTATCGCAGCAGGCCGCGGGTGACGGCGGTGCGCGCGTCCGCGCGCACCAGCCGGGCGGGCAGGCCGGTTCGTGCCAGGTTGTGCCGGGCCATGACGAGGCGCACCGGGTCGAGGTCGGATCCGACCGCGAAGATGCCGGCGAGCTGCGTCGCCGCCAGGTCGGCGGCGACGGAACAGGTGACGTCGTGCACCCCCGACCCGTGGTCGGCGACCCACCGCGCGATCCGGGCGGCGCGGTGGGCAGCGACCGCGGGGGGCGGCGCCTGCTGCAACGCCTGGTCCGTCAACAGCCACGATTCGAACGTTGCGGCGGGTAGGACCTGGTGCAACCGTGCACCCCCGGCGCCCGCTGGTGCGCCGGACACCGGGGCGGACGGCCCCGCCACCGGGCCGACGGTCCGGCGGGCAGCCGGATCGGCGGCTCGGACGCCGCCCCAGCGCCGGGCCGCAGCGCGCCGCAATCGCACTGTTTCCGCCACGGCCGAGGCGAACTGGCCCGCGGTGCGCCGCAGCCGGGTGAGGTCGCCGATCAGGGACGCACCGTCCAGCGGCAGGTTCTGCGCGTTCGCCAGGGCCTCGTCACCGGTGGTGGAGATCAGGAAGGCGACGTCGTCGGGGGTGAACTGGTACGCCATCGGTGTCCCGCCCTCGTTGTGGCCTGCAACCCCGTGGTGGCATGCGGCGCTGCGCGGCGACCGGGGCCGCGGACCGGCCGCTGGCCGCCGCGCTCAGCGTCCGGCGAAGGTCGCCTTGCCGGGGCCGAACCGCAGGAAGCTCGTCATCCCGGCCTTCTGGTCCTCGGTCGCGAACAGGCCGGCGAAGGCAGCCGACTCGATGCGCAGCCCGGTCGCGAGATCGGTGTCCATCCCGTCGTCGATGCACCGCTTGGCCGCGGCCAGCGCGGCGGTCGCGCCGCCCGCGAGCTGGCCGGCGAACGCCATTGCGCGCTCCAGCACCCGCTCGGCCGGTACCGCCTCCTCCGCGATGCCCAGCCGCACCGCCTCCGCCCCCCGGACCGGCTGCCCGGTAAAGATCATCCGCTTGGCCACGGCGGTACCGACCAGCCGGGGAAGGCGCTGGGTCCCACCGGCACCGGGAATCACGCCGAGGGTGATCTCCGGAACGCCCAGCCGCGCGTCGTCGGCAACGATCCGGAAGTCGGCGGCCAGCGCAAGCTCGAAGCCGCCGCCGAGCGCGTAGCCGGTGACCGCCGCGACCACCGGGGTGCGGATCCGGGCGATCGCATCCAGCGCCCGGGTCAGGCCCGCTCCGAAGATCGCGATCTCGGCCGGGCCGAGGCCGGCCATCTCCTTGATGTCCGCGCCGCCGGCGAACGCCTTCGGCCCGCCGTGCACCACAACCGCGCGAACGCTGCGGTCGGAATCCAGCGCATGGGCCGCGGCCTCGAGCTCGCCGTGCATCTGGCTGTTGATCGCGTTCACCGGCGGCCGGTCCAGACGGATGATGCCGATCGCGCCGTCGCGTTCGGTGTGCACCAGGGCCGGCGTCGGGGAATTGGTCATCACTCGCCTCCAGGGTGCGTGCCGTGCCGGCGGGGTGCGGGTACCGGATGGCCGCACCGGGCTCCCGCCCCGGCACCGGCGCGAAGCATCGACGAATCGGGCAAGGTGCCGGATTCTCGCGCCGCGGTCGCCGGCGCTGCCTGAAGGATAGGCCGGGCGCCGGCGGGGTGCGGGCGCCGGAGCCTCGTCAGCGCTGCGCCGCGTACGCGAAGTACCGGCCGCGGCGCGATTGCAGCTGCAGCGGCATGCCGAACGTGTCCGAGAGCACCTCGTCCGTGAGGGTCAGCTCGATCGGGCCGGCGGCGATCACACGCCCCCCGCGCAGCAGGAGAACGTGGCTGAACTCCGCCGGGATCTCCTCCACATGGTGCGTGACCAGGACCGTTGCCGGCGCGGCCGGATCCAGCGCCAGGGTCGACAACCGGGCGAGCAGGTCCTCCCGGCCGGCGAGGTCCAGGCCCGCGGCGGGCTCGTCCATCAGCAGCAACTCCGGGTCCGTCATCAGCGCCCGCGCCGCCAGCACCCGCTTGCGTTCCCCCTCGGAGAGCACGCCGAACCGCCGGTCGGCCAGCGCGGAGACCCCCATCGCCTCGATCAGTTCCTCGGCACGGGCGAAATCGAGGTCGTCGTAGGCCTCGCGCCACCGGCCCATCACCCCGTACCCGGCCGACAGCACGACGTCCCGGACGATCTCCTGGGCTGGGACGCGGGCGGCCA
Source organism: uncultured Actinomycetes bacterium (assembly GCA_964624455.1). Lineage (GTDB taxonomy): Bacteria > Actinomycetota > Actinomycetes > Mycobacteriales > Nakamurellaceae > Nakamurella. The sequence goes on from CAZUXD010000022.1 coordinate 46,576, forward strand.
GCGCGGACGTCGTCAGGCCGATGCGCGTGCGCAGTTCGGCGATGTTCACCGCGCCCAGCCGCTCGCCCAGCACGTGGGCCCGGCCCGAGGTCGGATGGATCAGCCCGGCGGCGATCGACATCAGCGTGGACTTGCCCGCGCCGTTCGGCCCGAGGACCACCCAACGCTCGTCGGCCAGCACCTGCACCGACACCGCATCCAACAGCACGGCCGGGCCGCGCCGCACCGTCACCTCCCACAGGTGCAGCACGGCATCTGGCGCGGGCCGGATGGACATGGTCACGCAGGTCATTGTTGCCCATCGGTCCGTCCGGGCGCGGCAACTGCCGGGGGTGTGGCGAACCGCACCAAACGGACCGGCAACAATCTGCAGTCGTGGCACCACGCGGAGCGGACGGCGATCGGCTGCGAGCGCCGGGTTCTCCGCCCGGGAGTTCCGCTTCGCACGCCAAGGCAGCGGGCCCGTTTCGTCCGGCCAGCCCCTTCCCCGGCTCCCCGTTCCCGCTGGGCGCCACCGTCACGCCCGATGGGACGAACTTCGCGGTGGTCGCGGACGGCTACCCCGGCGGTGACGGGGGCGGCGCCGTGCAGTTGTGCCTGGTGGACGCGCTCGGCGCCGAGCGCGCCATCGTGATGACCGAGCAGACCTTCGGGGTGTGGCACACCCTGGTTCCCGGCGTGCGGGCAGGGCAGCGCTACGGCTACCGGGTGTCGGCCACCGACCCGGCGAAGATCCTGCTGGACCCGTACGCCCGCCGGGTGGACACCGCCGAATACGACCTCGCGGCGGCCGCCACCCCCGGCGCGGACACTGCCGGCAAGGTGCCGCTCGGCGTGGTGACGGCGCCGGTGCGAACCACGGTGCCCCGCCCGGATGTGCCGTGGGAACACACCGTCATCTACGAGGCGCACGTGCGCGGCCTGACGATGGCCCACCCGCAGATCCCGCCGCAGCTGCGGGGCAGCTACGCCGGTGTGGCCCATCCGGCGGTGATCGAGCACCTCGCCTCGCTTCGCGTCACCGCCCTGGAACTGCTGCCGGTGCACGCGCATGCCGCCGAGCCGTTGCTGGCCGCCGCCGGCCGGCCCAACTACTGGGGCTACTCCACGCTCGGCTACTTCGCCCCGCACCCGGGCTACGCCAGCCGTCCCGGCGCCGAACTCGCCGAGTTCGTGGCCATGGTGGACGCGCTGCATGCGGCGGGCATCGAGGTGATCCTCGACGTGGTCTTCAACCACACCTGCGAGGGTGGCCCGACGCAGCCGATCAGCCTGTCCTGGCGGGGCTTCTCGCCGCGCACCTACTACCTCGACGGGCGGGATCTGACCGGCACCGGCAACACCGTCGACGCCGGCCCGCTGCCGGTGATCCGGATGGTCACGGACTCCCTGCGGTACTGGGCCGGGGAGCTGGGCGTGGACGGCTTCCGCTTCGATCTGGCGCCCGTTCTGGGCCGCCCCGGTGGCGGCGCGTTCGACCCCGGTTCGGCCCTGTTGACCGCGATCGAGGCCGATCCGTTGCTGCGGGAGCGGAAGATCATCGCGGAGCCGTGGGACGCGACCGCCGAGGGCTATGTCTTGGGCCGGTTTCGCGGGACCTGGGCCGAATGGAACGACCGGTTCCGGGGGACCGTACGGGACTTCTGGCGCGGCACGCCCGGGGTGCGGGACCTCGCCTACCGGCTCTCCGGTTCCGAGGACGTGTTCGGCGGACCTCGCCGGCCGTGGGCGTCGGTCAACTTCGTCACCGCCCACGACGGTTTCACGTTGCGTGACGTGGTCTCGTACTCGCGCAAGCACAACGAGGCAAACGGCCAGGGCGGCAGCGACGGCACCGACGACAACCGCAGCTGCGGCTACGGCCGGGAGGGCGACGGGACCCTCGGCGACCCGGTCGAGCCGGAGATCGTCGCGATGCGCACCCGGCAGGCCCGGAACCTGGCGGCGACGCTGCTGCTCGCGACCGGCACACCGATGGTCTGCGCCGGGGACGAGTTGTGGCGCACCCAGGGCGGCAACAACAACGCGTACTGCGTCGATTCGCCGCTGGTGTGGCTCGACTGGGCGGCCCTTGACGATCCGGCCGGGCCGGCCGCATCCATGCTGGAATTCTTCCGTCGGGTGCTGGAGGTTCGAGCCGGGGCGCCGGCCCTGCATCAGGGGGAGTTCTTCTCCGGCCGCTCCCCCATGACCGGCGACGGCGTCCCGGACATCCGGTGGTTCTCGCCGTCCGGCGCGCCGATGACCGACGCCGACTGGTTCGACCGGGACCGGCAGACTTTGGCGCTGTGGTTCGACGGGAACGACGTGCGCGGACACGGCCCGCGAGGCGAACCGCTGGTGGACGACTCCTGGTTGGTGGTGCTGCACGCCGACCCGGACGACGCCGAGATCGTCCTGCCCGGGCCCCCGTACGGCGAGGCCTACACGCCGGTGATCGACACAGCGACGGTCACGGGCGCGCCGGCGGACCCCTCACCGGTGTCGGGCGGAATGGCGATGACGATTCCCGGGCGAACGCTCTGGCTGCTCCGCGCGCACCGGACGACCGAAGGACCCTGACCCGGCCGCCGATCCGCCCCTCCGGTTTCCGATCCGCGCCCTGGCACCGATCTGCGCCACCAATTTGGGGCGCGAATCCACGAAAGTGGCACGAATGCGAAGAAACCGGCACAGCGCGGAGAACCGGTCAGTCCTGGGGCGTCGTCACCAACCCCATCTCCGCGGGGCTCGCCAGCAGCGGATGCGCGGGCAATACCCGCACGGTGTATCCCAACGCGCCGGCCCGGTCCAGCAGGACCTCGCCCTGGAAGCGGTAGCCGTCGCCGTTCCCGACGTACTGCATCGGGGCGGTGGTGACTTCTTGGAGTTGCTGTCCGGCGCCGAGTTCGCCGATGACGGTCTGCACTTCGACGTCCTGTTCGGTCAGCCCGGCCAGGTCCACGTACGCCCGCACCATCATGGTGTGTCCGAGCGCGGGCTCGGTGTCGATCCCGGACACGTCCACCCCGAGGATCCGGATGCCCGGCCACGCGGATCGGACCCGTTCCTGCCACGAGGCGAATTCCTTCGCGACGGTGAAGTCCTGCGTCATGGCGCGGGCCTTGCCGGTGGCCGGCGCGTAGTAGTCGGTCACGTACTCGCGCACCATGCGGGTCGCCTGCACCCGCGGCCCCAAGTAGCTCAGGGTGTGGCGAACGGCATCCACCCACCCGTCCGGCCGGTCCTGGCCGGGCCGGTCATAGAACAGCGGCGCCACGTGCCCCTCCAGCAGGTCGTACAGCGCCGCCGCCTCCAGATCGTCCCGGCGATCCTCGTCGTGGACGCCGACGCTGGGGATCACCCAACCGTTGTGCCCGTCGTAGAGTTCATCCCACCAGCCGTCCGAGATCGACAAGTTCAGCACGCCGTTGAGGGCGGCCTTCATTCCCGACGTGCCGGACGCCTCCTGCGGTCGGATCGGGTTGTTCAGCCAGACATCCGCTCCGGCGCACAGCACCGATGCCATCGACATGGAGTAGTTCGGCAGGAACACCATGCGGTGCCGGATGTCCGGGTCGTCGGTGAACGTCACCATCTGCTGCATGAAGCGTTTGCCGCCGTCGTCGGCCGGGTGGGCCTTCCCGGCGACGACGATCTGAACCGGCCGGTCGGGATGCAGCAGTATCGACTTGAGGCGGTCCACGTCGCGCAGCATCAGCGTCAGCCGCTTGTAGGTCGACACGCGGCGGGCGAACCCGATGGTGAGGACGCCGGGGTCCAGTACGGAATCGATCCAGCCGAGTTCCGCGACGGTCATGCCCCGGTGCCGCCATGATTCCCGCAGGGACTCCCGGGCCATGTCGACGAGCCGGCCGCGAAGTCGGCACCGCTCCTGCCACAACCAGGCGCGATCCACCTGGTCGACGCGCGGCCAGGCGTCCGCGGAGTCGAGGTCCGCGGAGTCGGCGAGGCGCTCCGCGATCGGACGCATCCCGCCGTCCTGCCACGTCGCCAGGTGCACGCCGTTGGTCACCGACCCGATCGGCACCTCGTCGGCGTCGAAACCGGGGTACAGCGGTGCGAACATCCGGCGGGACACGGCGCCGTGGAGCTTGGCCACGCCGTTGGCCCGCTCCGCCAAGCGCAGCCCCAGGTGCGCCATGTTGAACCGGCCCGGGTCGTCCTCCGCACCCAGCATGATCACCTCCTCGGCCGGGATCCCGGGCAGCAAGCCGGAAATTCCGCCGGCGTCGCCGTGGAGGTAGTGCCGCACCAGATCCACCGGGAAGCGGTCGATGCCCGCCGGAACCGGGGTGTGCGTGGTGAACACGGTGCTCGCCCGGACCACCGCCAGCGCCTCCGGCACCGCCAGGCCCTGCTCGGAGACCAACGCCCGTATCCGCTCCAACCCGGAGAACCCCGCGTGCCCCTCGTTCATGTGGAACACCTCCGGCGTCGGGAAACCGGTGGCGTCGCAGTAGGCCCGGACCGCGCGCATCCCGCCGATGCCCAGCAGGATCTCCTGCCGGATCCGATGGTCCTGATCGCCGCCGTACAGCCGGTCGGTGGTCTGCCGCAGACCGTCGTCATTGATCTCGATGTCCGAGTCCAGTAGCAGCAGCGGCACCCGCCCCACGTGCACCAGCCAGACCCGCGCGTGCAGCGTGCGGCCCCCGGGCAGGTCGACGCCGATCCGCAGCGGTTCGCCGTCGCGCCCCGTGGCCGGCTCCATGATCAGCGAGTGGGGGTCGTGCGCGGAGTACACCTCCTGCTGCCATCCCTCCGGGGAGAGCGTCTGGGAGAAGTAGCCGAACCGGTAGAACAGGCCGACCGCGACCATCGGCACACCGAGGTCGGAGGCGGACTTCAGGTGATCCCCGGCCAGCACCCCCAGCCCACCGGAGAAGTTCGGCAGCACGTCGGAGATCCCGAACTCCATGGAGAAGTAAGCGATGGCGTCCGGGAAGGAGCCGTGCTCGCCGGTCGCGTCCCGGCGGTGCGAGTACCAGTTGGGCGCCTGCAGGTACTGGACCAATTCGTCGTCCAATTCGTGCATGCGGTCCAGGAACTGCTGGTCTGCGGCGAGTTCCTCCAGCCGGCGGGCGGGCACCGCGCCGAGCAACTTGAGCGGGTCGCGCCCGACCGCGCGCCAGGCGTTCGGGTCGATCTGTTCGAAGAGATCCTGAGTGGCCGGATGCCACGTCCACCGCAGATTGCGGATCAGCCGCTCCAGCGGCGCCAGCGCCCTCGGCGGCTGCGGTCGTACGGTCAGCGAACGATATGCCTTCACCAACAAGCCAACTTCGTGGTCGGGGCCCGTGTCCTTCGCTGACCTGCTCGGCGCCGGGCCGCGATTCGCCGAAGCAGGTGATATCGCTTCACATGCGTGCTGGAACGGTGCCCGGCCAGCCGTGATTGCGGCACGGCGCGGCCGTCACCGATGGTCCGAACGCGAGGAGCGGACCACCTTTCCGACTGAGGGCACGCTACCTCGCCGGGGTGTTCGCGCCGAACTGGCCGAGACGGTGTGTCGTCCCGCGCCGCGCGACGCGCCCATGGCTCCTGGCGATGGCGAGCCTACCGGGGATGACGAGGCTCCCAGGGACGACGAGGCTCCGGGATGACGAGGCTCCGGGATGACGAGGCTCCGGGATGACGAGGCCACCGGCGAGCGGCTTGGATCCACGCCCGGGGGGTCGACCAGGCTGGGCCTTGGGAGCCTTGGAGCCTTGGGAGCCTCGGGAGCCTCGGGAGCCTTGGGGCCGCGCAGGACCGCGGGCGTGGTGGGCGCGCCTTTCGGCGCCGGACCTGGTGGCCCGGCGCCGCGCCCCTGGCAGAGGCGTCCGCGGCCTGCGTCCCGGAGCCGCCCCCGGGTACGTTGGCGACGTGGTAGGACGCATCCCGATCACCGACGTGAAGCCCTCCGTCGACTGCGGCCGGTTCCCGGCATCCGCGTTCGTGGGCGGGGTCATCGACGTGGCCGCCACCGTGTTCCGGGACGGCCATGAGGCAGTCGGCGCCAACGTGCTCTTCACGCCGCCGAATCGCCCGGGGATCCGCACGACCGGCCGGCGGAGCCCCGCTCCCCTGCTCCGGATGGCCCCGGGCGCGGCCGGCCTCGACCGGTTCCATGCCCAGGTGGTGCCCGATCGGATGGGGATGTGGACGCTGCAGATCGAGGCGTGGGGCGATCCGCTGGGCACCTGGCGAGGTGCGGTGGAGGCCAAGTACGCCGCCGGCCAGAGCGCCGAAGAGATGGCCAACGACCTGGCGCACGGCGCGGCACTGCTGGCCCGGATCGCCCGCCGGCCCGGCAACCGCTATGCGCCGACGATCAGGTCGGCGGCATCGGCGCTCGCCGACCCGGCGCGGTCGCTTGCCGAGCGGATCGGGCCGGCGCTATCTGCCGACGTGTGGTCGGTCCTGGTCGCGGAACCGATCCGGGAACTCGTCACCCGCTCCGACGCATACCGCATATGGGTGGACCGCCCGCTGGCGGAGTTCAGCGCCTGGTACGAGTTCTTCCCGCGTTCCGCGGGCGCGGAGGTGGCCGTCGACGGCGCGCCGCTGCGGCATGGCACCTTCCGTGACGCGGCCGGCGAACTACCACGCATCGCCCGCATGGGGTTCGACGTCGTGTACCTGCCGCCCATCCACCCGATCGGCCACATCGCCCGCAAGGGCCGGAACAACGCGGAGACGGCCGAGCCCGACGACGTCGGCTCCCCGTGGGCCATCGGATCCGCGGCGGGTGGCCACGATGCCGTCCACCCGGACCTCGGCACCATCGACGACTTCGACGCGTTCGTGGGCCGGGCCACCGAGCTGGGCATGTCGGTGGCGCTGGACCTCGCATTGCAGTGCGCGCCCGACCACCCCTGGGTCACCGAGCACCCGGAGTGGTTCAGCACCCGTCCGGACGGGTCGATCGCGTACGCGGAGAACCCGCCGAAGCGATATCAGGACATCTATCCGCTGAACTTCGATCACGATCCGGCGGGCCTGTACGGCGAGGTGCTGCGCATCGTCCGGTACTGGGTCGAACATGGGGTGACGATCTTCCGGGTGGACAACCCCCACACCAAGCCGGTCCCCTTCTGGCAATGGCTCATCGGAGAGGTCCGTGCCAGCAACCCGGAAGTGATCTTCCTGGCGGAGGCGTTCACCAGGCCGGCCATGATGCACACCCTGGCCAAGGTCGGCTTCAGCCAGTCGTACACCTACTTCACCTGGCGTACCGAAAAGGCGGAGCTCACCGACTACCTCGTCGAACTCGTCGGGGCCTCCGATTACATGCGTCCCAACTTCTTCGTCAACACCCCCGACATCCTGCACGCGTCGCTGGCCTACGGCGGACCGCCGATGTTCGCCATCCGAGCGGTGTTGGCGGCCACGCTGGCGCCGAACTGGGGCGTCTATTCCGGTTTCGAGCTCTTCGAGGACGAGCCGGTCCGCCCGGACAGCGAGGAGTACCTGAACTCGGAGAAGTACCAGTTGCGCCCGCGGGACTTCCAGTCCGCGCTGGCCAACGGCCGGTCGCTGGAGCCGCTGCTGACCCGCCTGAACCTCATCCGCCGCGAACACCGCGCGCTGCAGCAGATGAAGGGGTTGTGGTTCCACCAGATCGACAACGACAACATGCTGTGCTTCTCGCGCCGGGACCAACGGACCGGCGACACCGTGCTGGTGGTGGTGGCGCTCGATCCGCACGGAGAGCACTGGGGCCGGACCGAACTGTGGATGCCCGCGCTCGGGTTGGACTGGACCGATCGTTTCGACGTGGTCGACCTGCTCTCCGGCGAGCGTTTCCACTTCGGGCGACGGACCATGATCGGGCTGGAACCGGCCATTCGGGCCGCGCACATCCTGCACGTGCAGCGCATTGGCTGAGCTGCCGGCTACCGGAAGGGTCAGCATGGTCCCAAGCACCAGCCCCGCTCCGGCCACGCGCGGCTCGGCGGCCTTGCCCCGCCGCTCCGCGCCGGCGGATCGTGGAGCGGATCGACCGCCCCCCGAGCCCGGGCAGCCGGGCACCACGGAGCCGGCGGCGGCGGATTTCCCTCGCGCCCAGCCGCTTCCGCCGGCGCCCGGCTGGTACAAGCACGCGGTCTTCTACGAGGTCCTCGTCCGGGCGTTCGCCGATTCCAACGCCGACGGGACCGGCGATCTGCGCGGGCTCACCGACAAGCTCGACTACCTCGCCTGGCTCGGCGTGGACTGCCTGTGGTTGCCGCCGTTCTACTCGTCGCCGCTTCGGGACGGCGGATACGACATATCCGACTTCCGTGCGGTGCTACCGGAATACGGCACGGTCAACGACTTCGTGGCGCTGCTGCACGAGGCGCACGCCCGTGGTATCCGAGTGATCACCGACCTGGTGATGAACCACACCTCGGACCAGCACCCGTGGTTCCAGGCATCCCGCAGCGACCCGGCCGGACCGTACGGCGACTACTACGTCTGGGCCGATGACGACACGGGATATCCCGACGCGCGCATCATCTTCGTGGACACCGAGCCGAGCAACTGGACCTTCGATCCGGTACGCGGGCAATACTTCTGGCACCGCTTCTTCTCCCATCAGCCCGACCTGAACTACGACAACCCTGCCGTGGCCGAGGCTATGATCGATGTGATGCGCTTCTGGCTGGACCTCGGCATCGACGGTTTCCGGCTGGACGCGGTGCCCTACCTGTACGAGCGGGCGGGCACGAATTGCGAAAACCTGCCGGAGACGCACGCCTTCCTGAAACGGTGCCGGGCGATCCTGGACGCGGATTACCCGCACGCCGTGATGCTCGCCGAGGCCAATCAGTGGCCGGCCGACGTGGTCGAGTATTTCGGGGACCTGGCAGTCGGCGGTGACGAATGCCATATGTGTTTCCACTTCCCCTTGATGCCACGCATTTTCATGGCCGCACGACGGGAGTCGCGTTTTCCGGTCTCGGAGATCCTTGCCCAGACACCGCCGATCCCGTCGTCGGGGCAGTGGGGCATCTTCCTGCGAAACCATGACGAGTTGACGCTGGAGATGGTCTCGGACGAGGACCGGGACTACATGTGGGCGGAGTACGCCACGGACCCGCGGATGAAGGCGAACATCGGCATCCGCCGCCGGCTGGCGCCGCTGCTGGAGGGCGACCGCAAGGCGCAGGAACTGTTCACCGGGCTGCTGCTCTCCCTCCCCGGCTCGCCCGTGCTGTACTACGGCGACGAGATCGGCATGGGCGACAACATCTGGCTCGGCGACCGCGACGGCGTTCGTACGCCGATGCAGTGGTCCCCCGACCGCAACGCCGGGTTCTCCCGTTCCGATCCGGGACGGCTGTACCTGCCGGTCATCATGGACCCGGTCTACGGGTACCAAACCGTCAACGTCGAGGCGCAGATGAACGCCACGGCCTCATTGCTGAACTGGACCCGGCGGATTCTGGAGGTCCGCCGCCGGCATCCGGCCTTCGCGGTGGGGACCTTGGCCGACCTCGGCGGATCGAATCCGACCGTGCTCTCCTTCGTGTTGGAGTGCGGCCGCGAACCGGACGAAGATGCCGACGGATCGACGCGACCGGACAGGGTGCTGTGCGTGAACAACCTCTCCCGGTTCCCCCAGCCGGTCGAGTTGGACCTGCGGCGGTTCATCGGCTCGGTGCCGATCGAGCTGACCGGCGGGAATCCGTTCCCCCCGATCGGGGAACTTCCTTACCTGCTGACCCTGCCGGGCCACGGCTTCTACTGGTTCGAGCTTCTCGACGACTCCGGAGGTGACTCGCTCGGATGAGCCCCGACGCGCCTGAATCCAGCCTGGAGCCGGACCGGTCACCCCCGGGCGACGCGGAGGCCGTGCTGGCGGTGCTGGCCGAATGGCTCCCCGCGCAACGCTGGTTCGCCGGAACCGCGGGGCAGGCGTCCGGCACGTCGCTGGTCGAGCGGACCGCCATGGTGACGACCGAGGGCGGGCTTGCGGTGGAGTTGGTGCTGGTCGCCGCCGACACCTCGACCGGGCGGGCGACCTATCAGGTGCTGCTGGGCTGGCGTGCCGATCCCCCCGAGCGGATGGGGCACGCCATCATCGGCACCGTCGGGGACAGCATCTGCTACGACGCGTTGCACGACCACGAGTTCACGGCGCTGCTGCTCGCCGCGCTCGCCGAGGGGGGCAGCCTGGGCAGCGTCACCGCGGTTGCCGAGCCGGGCGCCGAGATCGACTCGTCCGCACCCGGTTTGGTGATCACTGCCGAGCAGTCGAACACGTCGATCGTGTACGGGGACACGGTGATCCTGAAGATGTTCCGGCGGCTGACCGCGGGAACCAACCCGGACGCGGAGATCCATCGCGCCCTGCACGCGGTCGGGTGCGAACACGTCGCCGAGCCATTGGGCGAGCTGGTCGGCGTGGTCGACACCGTCCCCACCACGCTGGGACTGGCCACGCGATACTTCGCCAACAGCGCGGACGGGTGGGCGATGGCCACCGCAAGCGTGCGCGATCTGATGGCCGAGGGGGATCTGCACGCCGACGAGGTCGGGGGCGACTTCGCTGCGGAGTCCCACCGATTGGGCGAGGCGGTCGCGGCGGTGCACCGGGACCTGGTGCGGGCGTTCGGCAGCAGCACCCTGCCTCCCGACAGCATGGGGTCGGCCCTGGCCGACATGGCCGAACGCGCCGAACGGCTGGCCGGCCGGGTGCCGCAACTCGCCGAGTACGTCCCAGCCATCCACCGCGCGTACCAGCGGGCAAGGATCGCGGCCGCGGCGCGACCGGAGCCCATCCAGCGCATTCACGGAGACCTGCATCTCGGCCAGGCGCTTCGCACCCTGGGCGGCTGGGCCTTGATCGACTTCGAGGGCGAGCCATCCCGGCCGGTCGCGACCCGCCGGCGCATGCAGTCGCCGCTGCGGGACGTGGCGGGCATGCTCCGATCGTTCGACTACGCCGCGCACCAGCCGTTCATCACGGTGGCGTCCGACGCGCAACACAACTACCGCGCGGCGGAGTGGGCGCAGCGCAACCGGTCGGCATTCTGCGACGGGTACGCAGCCGTCGCCGGGTTCGACCCGCGGGAGAACGCGCCGCTGCTCGGCGCGTTCGAACTCGCCAAGGCCGTGTACGAGGTCGGATACGAACACGGTCATCGGCCGCACTGGGAGCAGATCCCCCTGGCGGCGGTGGCGGAGTTGACCGCCACCGGCTGAGGCGGGCAACGGCGTCGGACACGCCGCGAGATGCCGTGCCGTGCAACGAGAAGCAGAACGCCTGGAGAGGAGCGAAAGAGGATGACCTCCGCCAACGACGCCCCGAGTCCGAAGGACTCGCGTCCGGGGCGCGCCCCCGGGCGGCGCAAGCGCGCTCCCCGCGCCGGCCGCGAGGCCGCCCCGGGCACGCCCGACCCGGGCGCTTCGCCCGCCGGCGACCGAGAAGAGGCCGGAAGCACCGATCTGGGCGCCGCCCCGGAAGTTTCGTCATCGACGCCCAACGGTCCCGGCCCTGCCGTCACGCCCGCAATCACGATCGACGACTACGAAAAGGTGATCGGCGGCGACACCCGGGACCCGCACGCCATTCTCGGGCGCCATCCGCAGGACGACGGCTCTACCGTCATCCGGACCCTTCGGCACCACGCGACGGGCGTCACCCTGCTGGCCGGCGGCACCGAGACCGCGATGGAGCACGTGCATGGCGGCATCTTCGCCGTCACCGTGCCGAACGACGTCGGCGACTACCGGCTTCGAGTCAAGTACGGCCCGGACTCCGGTTACGAGGTGGACGATCCGTATCGCTGGCTGCCTACGGTCGGTGCGATCGATCAACACCTGATCGGCGAGGGCCGGCACGAGCGACTCTGGCAGGTGCTCGGCGCGCACCCGCGGAGCTTCTCGACCCCGGCCGGCGACGTCAACGGAACCTCGTTCGCCGTCTGGGCACCGAACGCACGCGGGGTGCGCGTCTCGGGCGACTTCGACTACTGGACCGGGGCGGGCACGCCCATGCGGATGATGGGCTCCTCCGGCGTCTGGGAGCTGTTCGTACCCGGGGTCGGCGCCGGAACCCGTTACAAGTACCAGATTCTCGGGCGCGACGGGGTATGGAGGGAAAAGGCCGACCCGGTGGCCTTCTCCACCGAAGTGCCGCCGGCGACGGCGTCGGTGGTGACCTCGGCGGGGCACACCTGGCACGACGCGGCGTGGATGGCCGCCCGGGCGGACACCGGCTGGGCGGATCGGCCGATGTCCATCTACGAGGTGCACGCGGGCTCCTGGCGGCACGGCCTGGACTACCGCGGACTGGCCGATGCGCTCGTCGCCCACCTGGACCGGACCGGCTTCACCCACGTGGAGTTCCTGCCGCTGGCCGGCCACCCGTTCGGCGGCTCGTGGGGCTACCAGGTGACCTCGTACTACGCAACCGATGCCCGGCTGGGTACCCCGGACGATTTCCGTCATCTGGTGGATACGTTGCACCGGCACGGTTACGGCGTCATCCTCGACTGGGTTCCCGCCCACTTCCCCCGGGATTCCTGGGCGCTGGCCCGTTTCGACGGTACGGCGCTGTACGAGCATGCCGACCCACGCCGCGGCGAACAGCCGGACTGGGGAACCTACGTCTTCGACTTCGGACGCCCCGAGGTGCGCAACTTCCTGGTCGCCAATGCGCTGTTCTGGCTGGAGGAATTCCACCTGGACGGGCTACGGGTCGACGCGGTCGCGTCGATGTTGTACCTGGACTACTCGCGCGGTCCCGGGCAGTGGGAGCCGAACGCATTCGGCGGCAACGAGAATCTCGACGCCGTCTCGTTCCTCAAGGAGACCACCGCCACGGTGGGAAAGCGCGTCCCCGGCGCCGTGATGATCGCCGAAGAGTCCACCGCATGGCCGGGCGTGACCCGGCCGACACACCTGGGCGGGCTGGGGTTCGGCCTGAAGTGGAACATGGGCTGGATGCACGACACGCTCTCCTACATCGGGCGGGATCCGGTGCACCGGTCCTGGCACCACAACGACATGACGTTCGCGATGATGTACGCGTACTCGGAGCAGTTCGTGCTGCCGCTGTCGCATGACGAAGTGGTGCACGGCAAGGGATCTCTATGGGGGCGGATTCCGGGCGACGACTGGCGCAAGGCCGCCACCTTGCGCGCCTACTTCGCGTTCATGTGGGCGCATCCGGGCAAGCAACTGCTGTTCATGGGCGGTGAGCTGGGCAACCCGGGCGAGTGGGACGAGTCCACCGAGGTGCCATGGCGACTCGCGGACGAACCGCTGCACGCCGGAATCAGCGATCTCGTCGGCGATCTCAACCGTGTCTACCGGGCCAGCCCGGCGCTGTACACGCAGGACTTCACGCCGGCGGGCTTCGGCTGGATCGACGCCAACGACCGGGACGGCAACGTGTTCGCCTTCCTGCGGTGGGGTCGCGACGGATCGGTGCTCGCGTGCGTGACCAACTTCGCGGCGCTTCCGCATTACGGCTACCGCGTCGGCCTGCCGCACGCCGGAACGTGGCGAGAGGTTCTCAACACCGACGCCGCGGCCTACGGCGGATCCGGGGTGGGCAACCTCGGCACGGTGCACGCGACCGACGAGGCGATGCACGGTCGGCCGGCGTCCGCCGAATTGACGCTGCCGCCGCTGGGCGCGGTATGGCTCGTCCCGGCCGGCACCGCCTGACGGCGGCCCCGCCCAGCACCGGCCGGGTGCTGCTGGCGCTTGCGGCGATCGTCGGCGTGCTCGCCGTCACGGCCGGGACGGTCGCCGCGGTGGGGCTGCGACGCGGGTCCCTGACGGCGGTGGCGGCGGGGTTTCCCCTCGCGTCGCAGCGGATCGACGTCGGCGACGTTGCGGTGGCGATCCGGCGGGTCCCGGACGCCGCGCCGGCCCTCGACAGTTCCGCGCAGGAGCATCTCGTCGCGGCGGTCATCGCCGATCTGGAGACGTTCTGGGCAACGACCCTGCCGAGAATCGCCGGCGCCGATTTCACCCCGCTGCGCGGGGGCCTGACCGCGGTCGATTCGACCGCCCCGGACGGCTCCGCCCCGTGCGTGGCCCGATTGCGGCAATTGGTCGGGAACGCCTTCTACTGCCCGGTCAACGACGGGATCGTCTACGACTCCGCCGCGCTGGTGCCGGTGCTGCTCCAGCGGTACGGCACTCCGGGTCTGGTGGGGGCGTTCGCGCACGAGTTCGGGCATGCGATCCAGGCGCGGGTGGGCCCGACGCCGCAGAGCCGGACCGCCGACCCGGATCGCTATCCCTCGCTGCTCATCGAGGCGCAGGGTGACTGCGACGCCGGCGCATTCCTGGCCTGGGTGGCGGCGGGGAACGCCGCGCACATCCATTTCGGCGGCGCCTCCATGACCGCTGCGGTGGGCCCGCTCGTCGACTTCGCCGACCCCGTGACGGTGAAGCCCGGTGGCCCCACCGCCCATGGGTTGAGCCTGGACCGGCTGACATCGGTGCTGACCGGGTATCGCAACGGCGCCGGCGCGTGCCGAGACATGGCGCTCGCGTCGCTGCATCCGACGCTCGGCCGGGTACCGCTTCCGCCGGGCGGCGCGGCAGCCCTCGACGTGCCGCGCTACCCCGATACCGGGGCCGTGCTCGCGGCGGCCGACGGCTCCATCGCCCGGATGGCCGGCAGCGCCGGGGTAGCGCCCGATGGCGCTCCTGCGCTGCCGGATGGCGCTCCGGCGGCGCCGGATGCGGCTCGGCTGGCCGCCGTGGCGGCCTACGGGCAATTCGCGCAGGCCACGGTTGCGGCGCTGACCAGCGGCCGGCAGTGGGCGCAGGCGCAACCGCCCGCCGAGCACCCGACGGCCGCCCCGCCCAGCTCGCGCAACGACACCGGCCGCGCGGTCGCCGCGGCGTGCTTCGCGGGCGCCTGGGTGGCATCGGTCTTCGGGCACGCGCCGGCCGGCGCGCTCGGGTCGTGGCCGGGCGATGCCGATGAGGGGCTTGCCGCGCTCCGCGCCCAGCCGGGCGCGACCTTCGCGCAGGCCGCCGGTTATGCGGACGGCTTCCGGGGCGGGCTGAACGCCTGCGGGTGACGGCGGGTCGGCGGAGTGCCTCGACGGGCCGGTGCGCCTCCCGACGCGATCCCCGGGTCCACGAAGCGGGGGCCGGCCCCGGCCGGGCCGCCGGCCGCCGGCCGCCGGCCGCCGGCCGCCAGGACAGTGTTGCGAAATGTACCGATGTACGCCCGATTTGCCGCACTTTTCTGCACAGTGTCGTCGGGCCCGGACGAGCGGCGCCCTGCTCGCGCGGTACGGCCGGACTGGAGATCCGTGGCTCCGGGGCGGCCGAGGCGGCCGAGGCGGCGACGCCCTCGTTGCGCTCGGATCGCGCCGCTGCTTTCGGTCAGAACAGCGCCGCGGCGAGCGTCCGCCGTGCAGTCACGACCTGCGGATCGTCGGGCGGGAACAAGGTGAACAGGCCCAGCAGGTGCTCCCTCGCTCGTGCGCGGTCCGGATCGATCGTCATCCTGACCGCGGTGATCAGCCGCTCGAAGCCTTGCGCCGTTCGGCCCTCGGCGACGTCCACGTCCGCCGCGGCGGCCGCGGCACCCACGTCCGCCGGGTTTGCATCGCTCACGGCTACGGCATCCGCCGGCGCGGCAGCGGCGCGGCCGAAGAACTCCGCCCAGGCCAAGCCGGCTTGCGCCTCGGCGCTGTCGGGTTCGGCCACCAGGACGTCCCGGTATGCCTGCGCCGCCGCTTCGTGGTCGCCGCGGTCGGTGGCCTCCCGGGCCTGCGCCATTCGGGGGTCCTCCGGTTCGGGCTCCACCGGCCCGGCGGCTTCCTCGGCCGCCTTGATGCCCGGGAGCTTGTCCCGCAGGGCGTCTATCAGGGAAGTGATCCACGCGCGCACCTGCGGTTCCGGCTGCGCCCCGGCGAACGCCTCCACCGGCTGCCCACCGGCGATGGCCACCACGGTCGGGATGGACTGCACGCCGAAGGCCTGTGCGATCTGCGGATTGGCGTCCACGTCGACCTTGGCCAGGATCCAAGTTCCCTGCCCGGCGACGGCGAGCCTTTCCAGGACCGGCGAGAGTTGCTTGCACGGCCCGCACCAGGTGGCCCACAGGTCGACCACCACCAGCACCTGGTTGGACGCCTGCAGCACCTGGTTGAACGTCGCGTCGGTGACGTCGACGATGTAGGGCGAATCGCTGCTTCCGCCGGCCTGGCCGTCGCCGCCTGCGGAGTCGCCGGCGGCAGTGCGGTTCCGCAGCCCGGACAGATCCACCGCGCGGGCGAACGTGGCGGACATCGCGGCCTGCGCCGCCTGGGTTCTCGGGTCCGGTCGAGCCATGCCCCCATTCTCACACGCAGCGCCGCCGCCCTCACGGCGCCCGCAACGGCCACCGCCCGTCGATGACGGCGCCCGCCTCGCCGCGGGACCTGAGGTATGCCTCGAATCGTGCGGCCCAGCCGCCGGCCCAGCGCGCCTGCGCCGCGTGCAGCATCACCGGGTGCGAATTCCCGATCACGGGGTGGTCCGCGGCGATGGCCCGGGCCAGCAGGCACGCGGACACCGCATCGCCGTCGGCCGAATGGGCATGTTCGGCGGGCACCCGGTAGTGCGTGGCCGCGGCCTGCAGGGTGCGCTTGCCGCGCCGGTAACGGTCCACCTCCCGGTCGATCACCAGCGGATCGATGATGCAGGCGGCGGGCCATCCCGGCCGAGCGGGAAGCTCGGCCAGGCCATGCCTGGCTGCGCCCGCCGCCACCACCGTCAGGTCGTACGCCGCGTTGAAGACGACCATCGGCAGCCCGGCGAGCCATACCTCGTCGAGTGCATCGATGATCTGCGATACGGCGATCTCGGCCGGTGCACCGAACTCGCGGGCGTGTTCGGTGGTGATGCCGTGCACAGCGGTCGCCGCGGCGGGGATTGGGATGCCCGGATCGACCAGCCAATGACGAGATTCCGGGCCGATCGCGCCGTCGCCCCGGTGATAGACCAGCGCCGCGGTCACGATGCGGGCCTCGGTGGGGTCCGTGCCGGTCGTCTCCAGGTCGAACCCCACGATGGTTCGGCGGTACCAGGCCTCGTCCGAGACACCGGGCAACGGCTCGTCGGATGGCAGGGCATGGGACAGGGTCGGCTGCGTCATGATGGCCTCGGTTCGGTTGCGTCCGTCTTCTCGGAACGAACCGTACGACCGGGCACCGACAACGCCCCCAAGGTGGCGCGACCCGCACGGCGCCGCCGCACCGGGGTGTCAGATGCGCGCCGGCTCGGTGTAGCCCCCCCACACCTCGCCCAGCGCGCGGCAGATCTCGCCGAGGGTGGCCTCGGCCCGGACCGCGCGGAGCATCGGCTCGATCAGGTTGCCATCACCGCGCGCGGTGTCGGTCATCTCGCCGATCAGCCGCCCGACCACGGAGTTGTCCCGCCCCGCGCGCCGCCGAGCCAGCGCCGCGTTCTGCTCGGTCTCCACTTCGTCGGAGATCCGCAGAATGGAAAGG